>JAFVWN010000005.1 GCA_017501645.1 Clostridia bacterium
ACGCCATCTTCAATAGTAAAACTATATAATGGGTACTTTTCAAAGTTAGAAGTTGTTTCTGAACATTCTTCTATTAAAGTGGTAATCGGTTTCAACTCCCAATCTAATATACTTGAACTAAATCTCAAATTGGGAACATTAGGGATTTCTCTTGTCTTTTTATTTACATTAGTGTCCATTTTTTGTTCGTTATCTCCCATATTTCACCTCATATTGAATCTATAGCCTTGGCATATTGCATCAAATCAATTGCTGGTACAGTCCCTATTTTTTGCAACAATAATAACAAGGTTAAAAATATGTAAATTAAAACCTCGTCTTCTTCGTTCTTTCTTATATTTATTTTATCTTGCAAATACTCTATATGATAAGAACTTTTTTTCAAGCAACAAATTAAGTCTACACGATTATCTATATTAATACCCTTTAAGCAATTACTCAAAAATTTGTCTGTTATATTTTTACCTTTTATTCTTGTTGTCAACAATCCACCTATAATATTATGCAATGGTTTAGCTGGCTTTTGCCCTGTTGAGTACATAATAGGAACCGATGTTCTTCGTAATTTTCTTACGCTAGCAATTTTATTTCCTGCATAACCAATATTCTCTTTATTAAGTTCTTGCTTCACCTCAAAAACGGCATAAACACTTTCAGCAGTTACATATAATGCCCCATCCTGCTCAAAAACAATAGGGGAATATTGCTTATCATATATTACAATATCAATTTGGTCACTTAAATTACCATCACTATCTATAACAAAAGCCTTATCTACAGCATATCGCTTAGGCAAAAATCGCCTCATCCATGAAAGCCAATTGTTTTCCGTTGCATCGCCTTTCGTCCCCGGATGTTTTATAAACTCTTGTGTGCTTAAACTGGCAAGCATTTGATTTTGCATGCTTTTAAACAGATTCTTTATATCAATTCTATTTTCCATTTTATCACCAAATTATGTCTTTCCAATATTGTTGTTGTAAAGATTCTTTTGCTTTTGCTTCTATCGCCTTCTTCTCGTATTCTTTAAGAGAATCCGATATAATGTTATTGCAGTTGCTTGGGTCAACTACTTTTTTAAAAACGATATTCCTTTTAATATAATCAAGCATATTAATAAAATTATCAGCAAGATTATATGTATTATTTCTTTGCAACTCTTCAACACAAAGTTGCTCTATGTAAATAGATGGGAAATCAAGTTGATGGTTTTCTCTCCAAATTTTTAACAACATTATTTCCTTTCTTACACCAGAATTTCTTACTAAATCTATATGCTTTTGTATGTTAGTTAACATCCTGCATTGGTGTTTATTTGACCATAAATAATGGTCGTTGTACCTTTCATACGAATATGTGTTTAATTTTTTCGCAGGAACAACATCAATATCGCAACCATAATATTTAACGCCAATTGAAACATTTTGTTTTCTAACTTGCAAATTATATTTTTTTAAATATTGAAATACTGATTCGTAATAGTCTTTTAAGGTATTCTCATTTTCTGGGTCGGTTATAGACAAAAATAAGTCCACATCTGATTTTCCTTTTATTGCAGTTCCTTTTGCTCTTGACCCAGACTGCACTATTTCCAAATGAGGATAATATCCGCCATTGTGATAATTTTCGTTAAACCAATTATGCAAAAGTTGAGACAAGTTTGAAATCGCAATTCTCTCATTTTGTGTTAATTGACCATTTTTATCATACTTTTTTATTATTTCATTAACATATCCACAATCTCTCATCTCAGACCCCTTACAATCCTAATTCCTTAAGATATACCTCTATTTCTTTATCAAGTTCGGCACGTTTTGCTTCTAAATCTTTGATTTCTGCCATAACAGCATGGATATCGATTTGCTCTTCTTCCTCGAAAGTGTCCACGTAACGAGGAATATTCAAGTTATAATCGTTCTCTTTAATTTCGTCAAGAGTTGCAATGTGGCTATACTTATCTTTTTCAACTCTTGATTTATAAGTATTTACGATACTATCAATGTCTTCAGGTCTTAATTTGTTTTGGTTCTTACCTTGTTCAAATTCTTTAGAAGCATCAATAAAGAGAACGTCTCTACTTGTTCTACCTTTCTTAAACACAAGTATACATGCAGGAATAGACGTACCGTAGAAAAGGTTTGCAGGCAACCCAATAACAGCGTCTAACAAATTAAGGTCAATAAGTTTCTTTCTAATTTCCCCTTCACTTGCGCCACGGAAAAGAACACCGTGAGGCATAATGATAGCCATACGACCATTGTTTCCGTCTAAGCAATGTAACATATGAAGAATAAACGCATAGTCACCCTTACTCTTAGGAGGAACACCCCAATCAAAACGTTTGTAAGGGTCAAGTTCCTTGCTCATCTTGAAGTCTTTATCGTTGCTATCAGCAGCATAGCCATTAGCCCACTTATCAAGCGAGAACGGAGGATTTGCAACGATACATTGGAACTGCATTAGCTTGCCATCTTCCACGTTTTGAGGGTTAGAAATCGTATCACCTTGATAGATGATAGCATCGTCTATATCGTGAATAAACATATTCATACGACATAAACCCCAAGTCTGGAAGTTTCTTTCTTGTCCATAGATTTGAGCCTTTTTATTAGGAACTTGATTAAACGCTTTAATAAGCAACGAGCCAGAACCACAAGCGCCGTCATAAATTCTATCGTTTTCTTTAGGTTCAACGATTCTTGCAAGAATTTCTGAAACTTGTTCTGGGGTATAAAACTCCCCGCCTTTCTTACCTGCATCACTTGCAAATACTGCAAGCATATACATATATGCGTTACCGATTTCGTCAACTCCTTCTAATTGCGCAGGTCTTAAATCGATAGAATTGAAATCTTCTAAGAAGTTACTAAGAAGAGCAACCTTTTCTTTGTTGTCGCCTAATTCTTGCGAGTTAAAGTCGATTTGACCGAATATGTTTCTTAATTTACCACCATTTGCATTTTCAATAGCTTTTAACGCAATGTTGATTTTAGAACCAATATCAGGAGCTTTTTTGTTTGCGTATAAGTAGTCAAACGTTGCCTCTTCGGGCACAAAGAATCTACCTCTTTGCAAAGCACGTTGAATTCTTTCTTGGTCCCCACCATATTTCCTTTCGAGTTCTTCTTTCGTTTCTTTGATTGCATCACTCAAGTACTTTACGAAAAGCATTGACAAGATGTAATCTTTATATTTACCGCTATCAATTTTACCTCTAAAACTACCAGCAGCATTCCATAACACTTTTTGAATATCTTCTTTCGTCGTCATTTTATTATCCTCCAATTACATTGATAAATATATTGTTTAGTATTTTTTCTCTTTGTTTCCAATCTGGAACGATTGATGTTAAAAACGAATAAAAATCTTTATTATGATTTCTATGTTTTAAGTGTGTTAGTTCATGGCAAATCACGTATTCCGTTAAAAATGGGTCAACTTTTAATAGTTGAGTATTAAGTGTTATTACCTTTTTATCTATATTACATGTTCCCCATCTTGTTCGCATGTTTTTATAGATAACAGTCGGTTTTGCTATACCATATTTTTGGAATCTTACATAGGACTGGTCTACCATTTCAGTAAACTTGTCCATCATAAACTTTGAATACCATTCGTTGAACTTTGTTTTTACTCCTCTTTGGTTTGGACGGTAGATATACAAATAATTGTTATCATAATCCACCTTAAAATCTACCGCTTCTACGTTTTTTATTCGTAACACTTTTCCCAATAAAAGGAATTCTTCGCCGTCAACTAGTTTTAAATTTGCATCTGTAAATTCTATTAGATTAACCTTAAATTGCTCTATCGTATTTATGAGCCAGTTCGCTCTTTTAATCATTAATAGTTCAATCGTTTTGTTGTCTACATTTTCATTACAAGATACGAAAACTTCACCACTCGGTTTAACTCTTATATTAATGTTTTTTACGGGTTTGCGTATAATCTCGTATGAAATTACTTTGCCGTTATAAGAAAACTCATATCTCATAATTAAAACCTCTTTACTGCAACAGTTTTAACGTTTTCTATGATTTTCTCTACTTGTTCATAAGGAAGTTTCAATCCTTTCTTCTCATAGCTCCAGAATAAATCGTCAATTTCTTGAGCTATTTCGTTATGAATGTTTACGTTATTTTCCCAGTCAACTTTCGTGCATCTTTCAATAATATCGGCTATATCCAAAGCGACTTCGCCTATTAAGTTGATATCAAAATCCGCAACTTCATTGATTATCGGAAGTATTACGCCATAAAACGCTTGAGCGTGAACATTTTGTTTAACTGCTTCTGGATAAGTAACACCACTCTTATTTGCTCTAAAGTCAGCAAGTATATCCTTCATTGCTTGCAAATATTCTGCGTCACTTATTACTCTATCTTTGTATTGTTTTAAAACGTCTTCTATTCTCTTTGAGAAACTATCATAATAAGCAGGATTGCTATCTCTATTGATAGAAATATTTTTGCTTAGATTGTGTCTAATAGCATCTGCTTTAGATGCCTTACTTCCAAGCTCTTCTATCTCTTTTTCAAGCTCACCTTTATCCATAATATCGATAGGCTTTGTAAGAACCCTTAACCCAACAACCGACATATGCTTGTCCAACAAGTTACGCATTTCATTTTCGTAATCTTTATTGTCAATAGTTTCAGCACATCTCTTCTTAACCATTACTCTAAGTTTTGAGTAGAAGACAAATTTATCTTTGTATGTGGTTATCTCTTGAGGGTTATTGTCTGCTATTGCTGAATAAGCATTTTCACTACTAAGTATTAACGATAACTTTTTACCAAACTCGCATAAGTCGTTATAGAATTTTTGTCTTGTAACTTCATCTTTTTCAAGGAAAGTTTCATACTCTTCCACGTCAAGTTTATTAACTATACTTGTAAAGTTACTTTCAAGATTAGAATAAGCTTGTCTTACTTCAGCCACAGCGCTCAACACGTCTGTTATCAAGCCTGATAAATCTTTAGTATCAAATGCGTCTAATCCACCTTCGCCAGAATAAACACCCATAGCATAGTTAAGATTAGGTAGAAGTCCTCTATAGTCTACAATTAAACCGTAATCTTTACCGTCATAAAGTCGGTTTGTTCTTGCAATTGCTTGCAACAAACCGTGTTCTTTTAATTGCTTATCAATATAAAGAACTTGGCATATCGGAGCGTCAAATCCAGTAAGAAGTTTTGAACAAACGATTAAAATATCTATATCGCCATCACAAAACTTATTCTTTACACTGTCTTCATAATCGTCTGGATTATTGTTGTAGTCAGACATCATTTCTTTCCAGAACTTCAAAACTTCTGGAAGATTGCTTTCATCGTCGTCCTCGCCCCATTCTCTTGTGTCTGGAGAAGAAATACATACTGCAACTTCTAAATCGCTAATATGTTTGAAAACATTGTAATATCTTACTGCATCTAATTTAGAATTCGTTGCAAGTATAGCCTTGAAGCCTGTTGCTTTTATGTTATTGGTAAAGTGTTCATCGATATCTAATGCGATTCTTTCAATTCTTGCATTTGTACTGTTAAGCTTTTGAATAGAACTCCATTTACGGCTTAATTCATCTTGTTGTTTTTCAGTTAATTTCTTACAAGTTCTCTTAAACCACAAATCAATATTTGTTGAGTCTACCGTTTGCTCTACAAATCTACCTTCATAAATCAAAGGAACGATAGCTTTATCATCAACACCGTCTTTAATAGTATATTTATGAATGTAATTGCCGCCAAATTTTATAACAGTTTTCTCGTTTTTCATAAGAGGAGTTCCCGTAAAACCTATATAACAAGCATTAGGGAAAACTCTTCTCATCTTTGTCGCCAATTCGCCATAGTTACTTCTATGAGATTCGTCAACCAAAATAAATATATCTTTTTCTTCTACTTTTGTTTTTACTTTTTCTGCTGTATTAAACTTGTTAATAATCGTCGTTATAACGTCAGCCTTACCTTCGTTTATAATATCAACAAGGTTTCTTCCGCTTATAGCACGGCTAGGTTTAATCTTAGTATTGCTAAAGGTTCTTGCAATTTGTTTATCTAACTCTTTTCTATCAGTTACAATAATTACTCGACTACGTCCGGGATTTATATTGGTAAGAATATAATTTGCAATCATTACCATTGTAAGAGACTTGCCACTACCTTGAGTGTGCCAAATAATGCCACTTTGACGATTACCGTCTTTATCAAACTTTGTTACGGTGTCAACAATATTTCTCACGGCATAAAATTGTTGATATCTGCAAACCTTTTTAACGTTTGCATCAAACAAAACAAAATATCTTGCGATATCCAACAATCTATCTGGTGCCATCATTGCCGTAAAAATATGGTCTTGGTATGTTGGTACTCTTTCAAGATTTAAGCTTGCTACTTTATTTTCGATAAAATCTTTTTCGTCATTCTGATAGTTCCAAACCGAGAAAAATCTTTTCTTTGTTCTAGTCGTTCCATATTTAACTTCATTCTTATTACTTGCAACAACAAGTGCTGTATATTTAAATAATTGAGGAATATAAGAATCCGTTTGATTTCTTATACTTTGGTCTACTGCTTGGTCAACAGACACAACACCTGACTTACATTCGATTGCAGCAAAAGGAATACCGTTTACAAACAAAACGATATCTACTCGCGCATTATTTTCGCCAGTATGACTATCAACTGAAAATTCTTGTGTAACGTGAAAAACGTTATTTTCTAAGTAAGTTTCGGGATTCCAATCTACATATTTCAAGTCAAACGATAATCTTCTATCCTCTACTTGCTCTTCATAACTTCTACCCATTACAAGCATATTGTAGACTTTTTCACTCGCAACAACAAGCCCCTCTTGAATAGGTGCATCTAAATCAGCCACAGCCTTGTCGATATTAAAATTAGAAAACGGATAAATTTTGCCATTATATTCATAACTGTTGATTTTCTTAAGCTGAGCCTTTAGAATATCTTGTAAAATACAATTATAATTCCCCTTCCTTTGCAAAGCACAATCTTCTGGAGATATATAAGTATACCCCAGTTTTTCAAACAATTCAATTGCGGCTTTTTGAGAAATATTTTTTTCTAACATTGTACTACTATACATTGTACACCTCTTTTTAGTTGACTTTCTTGTTGCTATAAGTTATAATTTAATTACAAAAGTAGCAAATTAACAAAGGGATTTGCTGTATAAACTTTTTAAAGATTAGTGCCAGCTAATCTTTTTTTATTTCTTGTCTTTAGGTGGACACGGGTCGTTGCCATAGCTGTTGGAATATTGTATTTTTCCATTTTTACCGTGAACAACCATTTCCGAGCCACTATTTTTACTGAGTTCTTTTGCCTTACTTACTGCATCCGATTTAGTGCTAGTACATGCACTCGATTTGGATGCATTGTTCTTTTTTACAGCCCAGCCATTTTCGTGCGGTACAACATGGTACTCTTTTCTTGGCATACAACCACCTCCTTATCAACTTAGTCAAACCCCTTTGCTAATTTATGACAAATTACATTTTAGAGACTTGTTCAACAAGTTGTTTTTGAAGTTTGATTTCTAATTCTCTTATCTTTTCTATCGTTTGAAGCTTATCCACAATTGCTGAAAATAAATTACCGTAAACTTCTTGCGTAGATTTTGGAATAAGTGGAAGTTCTAATTGCTCTATCGCCGCAAGGTTAATACTTTTTATAATCGAACCTTGCATATTAGAATACAATTTTTTCTTCGCTGTATCACCATTAAGATAAAAGGCTAAAAATTTTGAGTTGTAATCTTTAGACTCCTTAATAATAGCAAAGTTCGAAGAAACAACCAATCCAGCGTACGCATCATCTATATAAATGGCTGTGTATGGGTCTGTTAATCTAACAACAACATCACCCACTACCGTCATATAGTCAGAGCTGATTATTTCATCGGTTGACAAAACTTCTAACTCGTCTTCTATAATATAACCTTCTTTACTCACGCTACGTAAGTTAAGTTGCTTATATTTATATTTAGCAGAATTTTCGTCTTTTGCCTTTTTTCTTGAAACCACAAGACCACTTCTCACTTCTAAAACGTCTCCAAGAAACATATTAAGCCTCCTTTCGTTTGTCACGAGTATAATATAACACATCAAAAAGGCAATGTCAAACATTTTTACGTGGTTTTCTAAAAATTTTTGTCACGAATTAAAAATAACAAAGTTTTCAGCGTTTTTTCACTCGCAATTCAACTTAAATATAAAAGAAGTCGGTAAATTATTACATTTTTACCGACTTTTTAAATTTATTATACCCATTCGGGACTATTGTTGAGTGTTTTACACGCATTATACCCAAACGGGTATATTTTTACTCTTCGTCGCTATCCAAGATTTTATTTTCTTCGAGTTTTAAGGATTTGAGCCACTCTTCCTTTTTACGTTGGATTACTTGATAGTTTATACTTCCACGCGGACAACACGATAATAGAAAGTTAAAATCTTTTAGTTTGTTGCGAATCTTGTCGTTTGGGTCTTCAACCACAATCTTCGGTCTTCGATAAGCATTATATAAAGTTATAAAGCATTTCCAACTGTATGCCATCAAGTTTTGCTTTGCGGCACGTTTGCAATACCTACGCCAACACAATCTTATAGAAGATTGATGTTTACACATTTGAAACTCTTCCCACTTAAAATCGGGAATTAGATACCCTTCCCCTGCTTTCGCCCTTTCAGGGAATAATAAAGAAGAAATTTCTTCTTCACTCATTGACTTTACATCATCATAATTAAGTTCTAGAGTTCGGAAACGCTTGAGCACAG
>JAFVWN010000006.1 GCA_017501645.1 Clostridia bacterium
GAACTAGGTACTCTTTTTCGTAGAAGTCATCGTATTTTCTTTTCAAGTCAGATACTTGTTTGAGAAGGTCATTTCTTTCAAGGGTTAATTTACTGTTGTTGAGTTTGATCCCTTCAATCATTCTGTCTTGACGATTAACTTTGTCTTCAAGGTCTACGCTGTATTCTTTAAAATAAGTTAACTCATCGCCTATGATTCTGTTGTCGGCTTTGAGTTGTTGGTTTTCTTTTTCTAAAAGTTTATTTTTTTCTTCAAGGTCTCTGATGTGGTTGCAGAGGTCTTGGAAGCCTTTTGCTTCAATTTTACATATGTTTTCATTCATTTCAATTACCTCGCGGTTTTAATTTCTTTTTAGAAGTCAAGTTCTCATGTGTGCCAGCACATGGGAATTGCTTCTTGATTTAATGTTGGCCTTCATAATATATAAAGGTATCTACATATCTTTATATAAGTATATAAAGGAATACATACAAATATAATATTAAAGTTACCAAAAAAAACAAAGGAGATCAAAGTCAAATGACAACAGTTTTATTGAATTTCAACATTGATAAGGATTTACGGGATGAACTCAAAATAGCCTGCATCAAGAATGATACAACTATTACAGATTTATTAACTGACTTCATCAAGCAATATGTGAATGAAAATAAGTAAAAATTTTTTTAAATTTTTTTATGATTGTGTTTAATTTGTATATAAATTATTAGCATAGCTATGACAGTTAAACTGTCGAGAACTCTCCATTTCATCTGGAACTATATTAAATAAATTTATATAGCATTTCAACACATAACTATTATTGTTACTATTAATCACTCAATCCTCGCGGTTTGCTTGTTTTTTTAGTAACTAGTGGTTTAGTATGCGATGGTGTGCCAGCACCGTTTGAGCATACTTTACCACAAAATACTACATTTAATTGTCTGTTTTTTCAATTATATAATGTTTTATTTTTACAATAGATTTTTCATGATGATCTCCCTGTGAGGGATGGTTGGGGTTCTGGTTTTTCTATCGGTAATTATACATTTGTTTTTTGAATATATAAACCTTTTCTTTTTGATAATATGCTTAATCGTTCAGGATTTTTCTTTATTCAATAGTTAATTGTACAGTCAAAAAAATAAAACATCGGTGTTTTAATTTTTAGTGTTTAACAAAAAATAGTAAAAAATAGTAAAATGTATAAATTACACAATACACACATACTATTATCAAAATAGTAGGTGAAAATATGAAAATATGGAAAATAATAACCGCACTAACAATCCTATTCCTATTTATCGGAATGGTTAGTGCAACAGACATAAACAACTTAAAAGTTCCTGACGGATGGAAAGCATTAGGTGGTGGAAGTTACCATGAAGAAGGTGATTCACCAGGTCAAGGCAGCGGCCAAAACATGATGATTCAAAAATGGGATGACAGTTTCAAAGAAGAATATTATCAAAACATTACTGAAGAACAATACACTGTAACAGATACTGGAAATAATACTTATATGTATATTGATGATTTTAATGAAGATGCTGGCAGTTTTGAAGTTGTTGAGATTGACGGTGAAAAGTATTTTGTTAATTTTTGGACTGTTGATAATATGGATGTTGAGGAAATTGCTGATACTTCCTTGTTTATGCAGGAGTTTAATCAGTTGAATAACCTTGAACCGGTTGAAGTTTAGAAGTGTTACTTAAGTAACACTTTTTCAACTATTCTATCTCTTCTAATTTTCTTTTTATAGTCAGTAACATTGCATGTTCAAAAGTAAACTTCTCTAAAGACATATCCATTTCTTGTTCTTCAGATAACTCTTGTAAACCTTTTTTATATTGGATTTCTTCATCAAGAATAGAGAATACTTTATTTTTAAAATTTGTTAATTCTTCGATTTCTTGATCTTGTTCATTCAACCGTTGACAAGTATCTTCAAGAGTTAATGAAACTACATTACTATCAGTAGGGATTTCATCCATGTCAACAATAACATTATCTCCAGTTTCTCCTTCTATGAATACCCTATATCTCTCTTTAGGGTGTGAAGGATACTTTCTTTTTAATAATTCCATTTGTTTTTCAGTATAACCTTCTATACAGTCATCTGAACTATCCCTAAACCAATTTCGGCGGGTACAAATTATGTCTTGTGTTCCATCATGATTTCGCCCATTATATTTTGCGAATGGACATTCTAAATTGCATTTCATTATTTCACTTCCCTTATAATGTGCTTAATGCATATTCAGTTAATAATTTAAACTCTTCAGATTCAGTATCTATTAACTCAGCAGCTTTCCATAGTGGAGTAACCTTCACTTTATAAGACATTGTCTCGACATCATATTCACTATCCATTTCAAAGGAAAAATGACATTTAACAAAAGCCTCAACAATATCAATTGGCATATCAGGGTAATCTTTAGATATTTCATCCACCAATTGGTTAAATGCACTATCATATATTTCCTGATTTAACTTTTTTATCATATCTTGCATATTAAATTTCGGTATATCCATATTTTTTAGTGTTAGTTTTTCGATTATTAGATTACTTTCAAAATCTTATATTTTTTTATTAGTCATTTCATATACCCCAATAATATTTTTATGATCTGTTTTGGTGTAAATCCCATTTGTGTTAAGATGTCTATTTCTTTTTGGTAAGGTGCAATATCACTGCAATTTAAATTTTTTTGCCTAAGTTCGCTGATAATTGATTTTCCACATCTTGGATATGCCCCATATGCTCTGTAACTGCTTTTTTTGTTATAGTATTCAGCTATTTTTAATGCTGCTTCTCTTCCTGTTGAATCTCCTACTATTTCTTTTACTTTTTTCTTAACTTTTGGGTTAATTGATTCCATTGTTTTATTCTCCTTTTATAAATTCATTCCATGATGGCCTATCACTTTCCAAAGCTTCAATTCTGTTTTTCAAATCAGTTAATTCAGCTTGGTTTTTCTTTAATTCAATATTCTCTTGCTCTAACTTATAATATTCAGGTGATTTAATATTAAGTTTTTCGACATCTTTACCCATTAATAAACATGGTAAATGCTCAATATATTCCATTTTCAAGTCATCAGGATTCACCATAAAATAGGATTGGTCTGTTATTGTCTTACTTTTCCCTTGAAGGTCATTAACTTTATCAATACTCATTCCATCATTATATAATGAGGAAGCGTGGAATTTACGGAGCATATGTGACCGGAACCGATGATATTTGCCAATTTTCCCAAGCCCTAACTCATTATTGATTTCTTTGAATTTGTGTAGTAAGTACATTGGATGTGCTTTGAACAATTTACTCTCAGGAGTTAATGGATCACTCCTGCTAAGTAAATAACTGTTGATACTATGTACTGCTTCTGGACTGCAATATGTTGTATAATATTTATTGGTTTTTACCCTTAGTATTTGGAATGTTGGTACAACATCTTTAATATTATTGGTCACATCTATTATTTCTGAGAGGTTGTCGGTTTCAATGTATTCTTTCATACTGTCTATATAGTCTTGTATTGTGATGTTTAATGTTTCTGTCCTTGCACAACCTGAAGATGACATGAATAATATTATAGCTTTCATTACTGGTGTTGCTATCTCTAGTGATGCTCTGATTACATCTTTGTCTGGTAAGTCTTTGAATGTGATTGGTGCGTGTTTTTTGTAACTTTTCTTGTCGACCCCAGGTAAGGGTCCTATTTCAATTTCAAAATAATAGTAAATGCTTAATAATACTCTGAAGTATGTATCTACTGTATTTTTTGGGTAATGTTCAATTAAATAGTGGCGGTATTCAATTAATCGTTGTTTTAATCGGCGATGTTTCCATTTAACGTGATTGTCTTCTTCAGTTTCTGCTTCCTGTAGTAATTCCTGTAAGGTCATCTCGAAATATGTGCAGTATTTTTCAGCTGCTACTTGGTATACATGCCTGGTGCTTTGGCTATGGTTTTTGGCTAAATGTATTTCTTCTAGTATGTTCATAATCATAACATATCAAATCCCTTAAATATACGTTTTTAGTGAGAGCATTTGGTAAGTTATAGATAATAAAAATATTAATACAATATTAATAACCGTATTATCTATACCTTATTCTCATTATTAGTTAGTGTTTCATATCTAATAAAATTTTATGAAAAATAAGAAAAAATAAATGTTCGTAACTATCAAAACGAACTATTTTAGAAGCAATTTTTTCTTGGAAATATCCACTTCAACAATGTCCTTCAATGAAATTTCAAAGTCAGCATATTTCACAAAAACCTCATAGTCACCAGGAGTTCTTTCAAGTATATTCATTAAACTTTCAACATTCATACTAATAACTATTGAATGTATTACTATAAAAAAATTTAAAAAAAAAATAAAGGCCAACCATACATAGGTACAGTTGGCCTTCAAAGTGAATTACCTTATATTTTCTCAATAGATCTAACAAAGATTGAATAATAAATTTTTTTAGTAAACTAGGAAAATTAATTTTGTAAACAAATTTTTTTTTATTAGTTTTACATCTATCATTTTCACATTCGCTGCTACTTCTGAAGATGATGTTAGACCTATGTCATTGAAAAAGAAAATAAAAGTAATTATATTGATTTTTCTGCATAAACGCCACGAGGGAGTCTTTCCCTCTCAGCATTTTTCTTTTGAATTTTAATTAAGAATTCTTTCTCTTTTTTAGATTGCCCTGTAGTAAGGTTAGGTCCTGCCATCGTCACTCACCGCCCATGAAGGATTGATATTTGTTATGCTTGTTATTGTACCGCAAATCATAGTGCCTAATGACTTACCTTTTGCAGCTGCACTTGCATCAAAGTTAACCCATTTGCCATTAATTTTAATTCTACACCATACATGACCGTAGGTTTTATCGCATTTGATGGTTCCACGTACTATTTGAACGGTGTATCCTAGTTCTTTTAATGCATAATAAGCGATTTGATTTAGGTCTACACAGTTTCCAGTTTTATCTGATAATGTTTTTGATTGTGGTTTTACATCATCTGTGTAGTAGTTATAAGTGAATTTCATCATTGCATTGTAAACATCTTTGTAATTATTAATGCTCTTTTTAGCAATGTTTACAAGTTTTTTACATACAAACCCACCTTTTGTAGTGTGATTGGTATTGCTTGAAGATGAATTATACTTGAAGACACTTGACTTGAACTCACAAGTATTAGGCAAACGATTATTTTTAGCATAAAAAACAATGATTTTACTAAAACAATATGTGACCAGGTCAATATTGATGTGCTTGTTTTGATAGGAATCATAATTCGGTAATCTCTTATTTACAGAAATAAACTTATTTACATCACTTGCTATAGCTTGAAACTCTTTTCTTGTTAATGTTTTATTTATACTGTCACCATTTGGGTTAGGAGCATAATTATAATTAAGTTCTGCTATTTCTTTTGCAGGATTTAAAACACTTTTGCATAATATATATGCATATTTTCCTTTACTGATTCCTCCTGCTTTATCAGGTAATTTTTTATGCTTTTCAACATATTCTTGTACATCTGTTGCCAATGCAACAATACTTTTGAATTTCATATTATCACGTCACATCGTTTTAATATTTCAGTTTCTTCAGCAGTTAATTCATCAATCTTTGAATAAAAATGCTCCGCTTCCTCTAAGGATTCTGCAGATAACACTTTTAATCCATATCCTTTTTTTAATTGTTGGATTTCACGTAACCTTTGATTATCTAAATTCATAAAAATACCTCACTATCTTTTGTGTCTAGATAGCATTGACGGTTTGAAAGCAAGTAACAACACTTGCTTTCATCTTTACTGCAATGTCCTCTATTCGGACAACCTTCATGCACATCAACTTCTTTCTTCAATTAAATCACCATGGTGTACTGTTTGCAGAGTAAGAATATGTTGTTCCAGGAGGACTACCCCATCCTGTAATATGATGACCCCATGGGTTCTTGCAGCATGGATCTACATACACATATTTTCCAGTTTTGCGGTTTGTGATTTTTGCAAACACATGACCTGTTCCAGGATAACTTGTATGATTGCAGCATACCCTGACATATTGTAATGTTAGTGATTCCCTACATCCTGCAGCATCCATTAACTGTAACATTAATCTTGTTTGGCTGCAACAATTACCCATTCCTGCAGAAAGCACACCTTTTGGAGAACGTGTGAAATTCTTTATTTTGGATTTGTTTTTTTCATACACAATATACTCGCCCATAAACTTGGCGATTTTTTTAGCAGCCGCTACACCAGTACTGTTTTCAACAATTTTAATTGCTTTTTTCTTTACTGTTGCATTGATACCTGCTGATACATTAGTTCTTGTTTTACTGTCTCGATTCTTTTTTTCTTTGACTTTGATTTTCTTTGTACCATAAACAAGTTTTCCTTTGATTAACTTTGATTTTTCAGTTTTACTGCTTTTGACTGGTTTTTTAATCATTGTTAATCTTGTACTGTGACCAATGTTTTTTTCAAGACCTGTTACTCCATCGTAGTCGGCATCGCAGTTGTGACATGTGATTTCTCCTTCAGGAACTTCTTTCTTGTTTCCATGGTGGCCATGGTTTGTGATACATCCGTTTTTCTTTCCATCATCATAGCGTAATGCTGCTTTTCCACAATGTGGGCATTTGTTTTTGAAAACTGTCTTGTAAATGGTATGGTAGTTTACACCATATTTTTTAGCATCGCTGCTTCCTGCTGAAGGCTGTGCGATTGCTACAACTTGTTTCTTATCAGGGCTTACTCCGCATTTGGTCCAATAGGTTTTCACAGTTTTAGTTTTAGTTTTTGATGATGAGGATGATGAGGATGTGGAACTGTCACGTTTTGGTGTTTCAACAGTTTCAAGTGTACCATAACAATTAACGTCTATTGTTGAGTTGCAATCCATGAACTCTTCATCTCCTCCATATTGGATATCAATTTCATAATCTCCTGGAGTCAAGTTCAATGTTATGTAGCAGTAACCGTATGCATCTGTTTTTTTAGTGTATACTTTTTTGAGGTTATTGCTTGAATCAAATATGCTTATAGTAATAAGTTTGTTTGCAGGAAATTGTGTTGCCCAAGGGTCATAGTTTGGATCTGTTGGGTCACCGATGAAATCAACATTCTCTAAACGGATACTTAATGTTGGTTTTGTTGGGTAGGGATAACTCATATTGCTTGCATTGATTACAGTTTCACTTTGTAAACTTTTTATTGTGTTTACTGTGTAGTTACTGATTTCTATTTTGTTTTTTGCAATGTCATGAGCTTCTTTTGTGGTTTTGGTGACTCTTGCAGTCAAG
This sequence comes from Clostridia bacterium, assembly GCA_017501645.1. Lineage (GTDB taxonomy): Bacteria > Bacillota > Clostridia > Christensenellales > UBA1242 > UMGS2069. The sequence continues at coordinate 7,316 of JAFVWN010000006.1, forward strand.
AGTTCTTGGCTGTCAGGAATCTTCACATATACAAGGTCATGTAAGTCATAGTTATTGTACTCATGACCTCTGAGATTGGCAACATCAACTTCAATGTTGATTAATGGATGTTGTTTGTCCTTGAGTTTCATGCAGACATCGTTGAAGATGCTGTAAATGTTTTCATCACTGGTTTCAACAGTTCCTATTTTGTTATGTGCTTCTACTCCTCTTGTGCTTCTTACATCGGGCCTTGTTTGTATCTGCAAGTATTGAATATCATTGTCTTTACTTGTTTCAACGAACATTTCACCTTGTGCCTTGCTGAATGGTGCTTTCCAGTATGCGATTGCTTTAAAGAATTCAAATGTCTTATCAGTTGCAGTAGTACTGGAGGTATTGTCCTGTGCATTGTAAGGTCTTACAAAATAATTGCTGCTTTTACTATAAGTTCCACAGGCGGTAGTTGCTCCTGCGAGTGTTCCTGCAGAAGAAGACACATTGGTTTTTTGAACAATCATTGGGATTA
>JAFVWN010000007.1 GCA_017501645.1 Clostridia bacterium
AAAGGAAGTTTAACAATAGGGAATAGTGTAACAAGTATGGGAAATTATGCATTCTATTCTTGCAGTGGATTTACAGGAAGTTTAACAATCGGGAATAGTGTAATAAGTATAGGAGAAAGAGCATTCTATGATTGCAGTGGATTTACAGGAAGTTTAATTATACCTAATAGCGTAACAAGTATAGGAATTTATGCATTCTATGATTGCAGTGGATTTACAGGAAGTTTAACAATAGGAGATAGTGTAATAAGTATAGGGAATTCTGCGTTTGCTTATTGCAGTGGATTTACAGGAAGTTTAACAATTCCAGACAATGTAATAAGTATAGGGGGAGGTGCGTTTGGAGAAGTGTCTGCAAATATGACAGAAATTGTTGTTTCTGCAAACAACACATATTTTAGTGATTCTAAAAATGCACTAGTTGAAATATCAACAGGAAGATTAATAGCGGGTTGCAATTACACAGATTTAACAATATTACAAGAAGTAACAAGTATAGGAACTTATGCATTCTATGAATGCAGTGGATTAACAGGAAGTTTAATAATTCCGGATAATGTAACAAGTATAGGATATTATGCATTTAATTCTTGCAGTGGATTTACAGGAAGTTTAATAATTCCAAATAGTGTAACAAGCATAGAAAACAATGCTTTTACTTGGTGTAATGGATTTACAGGAAGTTTAATAATCCCAAATAGTTTAATAAGTATAGGGCAAAGTGCCTTCGCGTATTGTAGAGGCTTGTCGAGTGTATATCTTCCAAGTACTGTAACATCAATAAATAGTTCATATTCTATGTATGCTCCGTTTAGTAATTGCTCAAGCAGTTTGGTTATATATACAGATGTTGCAGACGCTTCCAGCAAGCCAAGTGGTTGGGGACAATATTGGAATTATTATTCAAGTAGTGGAGCGATAACTGTCAATTATGGTTACTCACTTGAGCAGTATAAATCTGCAGTGGGGTTGACTTTTGTCCCCGGTGCAAAAGATGATAGAAATGAAACAAGTGGTATAAATGCTTATGATGTTATAGAAAAAGAACTAAGCGTAGCAAGTGATTATAACCAAGAAGCAATAATACAAGACAAAAAAGAGACAATTGCCCTTCTAAAAGAGAATGATAAAGTTGCATAATAAAAAGACAGCGGTTGCTGTCTTTTCTTTATAATGTATTTTAGGAAGTAATCATTAAATTCTGCACCGCAAAAGCTGGTTTGAGACAGTGTGGTAGCGGGTTGGGAATTATTGGTTCAAAAGACATAAACAAGGTTTATTATAGTGTCTAGGCGTTAAGGGGGCTTTGTTTATTATTGTTTGTTTCTTGATGTAGTAATAAAGAGTGAGTTGGTAAACGCTCGGTTTTGTATCCAATCGGGGCGTCTTCATTAATTCTTCACTTTTCATTTTTTACTCTTCATTTCAAAACCTAAAGGTTTTGTTTTGGGGCTTCCATTTTGGAGAGATTTGTGGTATAATATTTATATATGGGGAGGCGGAATATGAAAAATAAGTTTGAAATCTTATGTGAAAGATATATTTCTGGTCAAATTACTGAAAGTCTTTTTGTTAGCGATTTAAGAAAGTATCTTGTCGAAGTTTACACAAATGCTATTGCTCTTAACTCAAGATTTCTTTCTATTAATCCTGGTGTGGGTGTGTTAACAATGCCATCACAAAAAGAAATTGATTCTTTAACAAAGCGTGTTGCTGACTGTATTTTTTCGGGTGCTGGAGTGTTTGTAAAGGCTCAAGATGACTATTATGTTAGAGAAATTGCAGATATAAGAGTTGAAGATTATGATGTTTTCTTCTGTGAAGACCAAAAGTTTGATTTAGGCAAGGTGAATGACCCACAAGTAAGAAAGTCTATGAATATGTCTTTAGGTCTTGAAACTCAATCAGTATTTGTTCAAATTGCAACAAAAAAAACTAACGGCGCAAACGCAGAGGTATGTATGTCTACTTCAGCAGTTCCGCCTGTTGATAATCTTAGGGTTTTTGATAGAAGGGGTGCAACTTACGGCTCTGCTGGTTACAGTTACGAAGATAGTGTGTATTGTAACCGTTTTGACGCTTCTCATATGACCACAAAAAAGACTAATGGTGCGAAAGACCCTGACCATACAAACTTTTATGAAAGGACAAATATTTCAGGTGATGAGCTTGCTCTTTACTTAAAATATTTTAAAGATGAAGCTCCTTGTCCTCACTTCCATTACTATAGAAAAAGCGTTTGCAGGCAAATGTTTGGCAACGGCAAGTCTTTTGCTATTAATATTAATGACTTGGCTAAGTATTTGCAAGATTTGGAAATGGCTATAGAAACTAAAGATAAAGACAATCCTATTTTAAAATACACTTTAGGTATGCCGTTTTTAGCAATTGCAAGACAAGAAATTACTTGCGATATTTCGCCTTTTATTACTACCGCAAGAACAATACTTGGCAAGTATAACGGTTATTCAAGAAAAGACCAGCTTATTTTTGAACTATATGATGACCTTTTAAGAACAAGACATTGCAGATATGAAAATCCTATTTCACAAATGTCAAGTGCGGTAAACTTTATGTCTGGAGTATCAAATCATCCAATTCCAACGCTTGGTGATACAATAGAAATAAATGGTGATAGGTCTACAGATTTTGATGATGTTGATATGAAAAAGACAAACACAGCACTTACAGCACTTGCCTCAAAACTACAAGACTCTATTGGTGAAACCCTAGACGAGAAAAAGGTAGGGATAACTCGCCCAGAAGAGGATGAGCCTGGTAATAAATAATAAAAGCGAGGTTGAGGTTATCAACTTTTGAAACTAGTTTTATTTTTTATAAAAAGCACTTTTTATAAAGTGCTTTTTAATTATTTTAATATAAAACTTTTATTATATACCAAGAATATAGATACCATTAAAAGTATTGGATTCTAACCATTTTAAAAGAACTAAATAACATTTGGGTTTTAATTCATTTAATCTTTTAATTATGTTTTTTACTTCTTCGTTAGAATAATAATTTATTCCGAATGGATCAATATTTCCTGTGGATAAATTATTGTAAATACCATTTGTAAAAATATCAGAATATATATCCAAAAAAGAACTAGCATTTTCCCAAATTACATATAGAGAATCTTCTAATTGAGATTTTATTTTTGAAACGCTTACTTTCTTTTTTATTGATGTATTAGTTGGCAGTTTACAATATTGTATCTCTATGGCGGTTCTATTACCTAGAAAATCTTTTGTTTTAAACACTAATAAAACTCCTTTTTTTATTGTTTAAAGTAAGTATAACATATAATTTGTAAATATGTATCAGATTTTGATAAAAAAATAAAAATTGCACCTAAAGCACTTGCCTCAAAGCTACAAGACTCTATTGGTGAAACCCTAGACGAGAAAAAGGTAGGGATAACTCGCCCAGAAGAGGATGAGCCTGGTAATAAATAATAAAAGCGAGGTTAAGCCTCGCTTTTTTGTGTTTTTAAAGTTTTGTTGCAACTATTTTTAATATTTAGTTGTTAAGCCTCTGGTGTGGCTGGTGTGTTGGTTTCTTTTTTCTTAGAGAGGTGAGTGTAGATACCACTTGCAATTGCTGAGAGTCCAGATAAAGACATCATAACAATAGATACAACCAAAAGAGCAATAGCTCCATTGTTTTTTGCTGTAATGTTTCCAGAAACGATAGAAAGTTTGAAAGGTGTGATTTCTCCTATATATTCAAATTCTGTTTCGCCTCTCATTTTAAGGAAAAGTTTTCCTTCATTTACAACATAAGTAAATTCAGTTTCATCAACATTGTAATCTGTAGAAGAAACTGTTATTGTTGTTACTTCTCCTTCGTGTTCATCATCTAAATCAAGTTCAAATGTTCGAGTTACACCAGCTTTTGTTTCTTTATGAGTGTATTCACCATAAGAAAAGTCTTTTGTGCAAGTTACAATTAGAGTAATCATAAAAGCTAAAAATATTGCAGATGCAAGTATAATGGCTGGAATTTTAGCGAATTTATTAAAAAATGTTTTAAATTTATTCATAAGTATTAACTCCTTTTTTTTCATTATAAGGAAGCATATAATCTGTTGTCAATTATTTTATATAAAAAAAGTTGATTACAAATAAAAAAAATCCGCTCCAAAGTTGGAACGGACTTTTTTTTTATGGAGCGGGTGATGGGAATCGGACCCACGCGGCCAGCTTGGAAGGCTGGAACTCTACCATTGAGCTACACCCGCGCGTCAAAACTCGCCTTTTTGTCGGTTTTGCTAATCGCAAAAGCACGACTTTGCAAGCGGTTTTTCCTTTTAAAACAAAATCTTTCTTGCGAAATCTTTTGTTTTATAGGTTGTGGTTAAAACCATTTAAAATGAAGAATTATGAATGATGAATGAAGGATTAGGGAATATGATTATAAATCTTTAACTTTTATTCTTCACTCTTCATTTTTTCACTGAATTTTGCTAGTTCAAAATATTATGGCTGGGGTGGAAGGATTCGAACCCTCGAATGTGGGAGTCAGAGTCCCATGCCTTACCGCTTGGCGACACCCCAACGGGTACTAATGCTTCCATTTAAGAACTTTTCTCTTCATTTTTTATTGAAAATCTTGCAAAAGCAATCAATCAGTATAATAATGGCTGGGGTGGCAGGATTTGAACCTACGAATGTCAGAGTCAAAGTCTGATGCCTTACCGCTTGGCGACACCCCAATGTTTATTAAGTTAAAAGTTAGTGGGGTGAGTAATGGGATTCGAACCCATGACCTCCAGGGCCACAACCTGGCGCTCTAACCAACTGAGCTATACCCACCATAATAGCCAGTGTAGGCTTTTTTGGTGTGCTTGAAGGGATTCGAACCCCTGACCCTCGCCTTAGAAGGGCGATGCTCTATCCAGCTGAGCTACAAGCACATAATTTGGTGCGGATGAAGGGACTTGAACCCCCACGCCTCTCAGCACTAGATCCTAAGTCTAGCGTGTCTGCCATTTCACCACATCCGCAAGACACTCTAATATGTTACCATATTTAATTATAATCGTCAAGTGTTTTATTAAAAAATAATTCAATTTTTATCTTGAAAAACTTTTATAAACTGAGTAGAGAAGAATATTAAATCTAGAATATGTTATCGCACAAACGATAAGAAACTAAAATTGGCTAAAAAAAATTAAAATAAATAATTTATCAAAAAAAATAAAATTTTTTATTGACATAAGCGCAAAATAGTGCTATTATAAATAGGCTTGTTACAAAGAAAAGCGACAATATGTTAATTGAGGTTCACTAGCTCAGTCGGTAGAGCACTTGACTTTTAATCAAGGGGTCCCGGGTTCGAATCCCGGGTGAGCCACCAAAAAACCAAACATTTTAAAGTTTGGTTTTTTCTTTTTGTAAGAGGGATTCATACCAATAAAGGAACTTCGCAAAAACGGGACAGATTTTGCGGAAACAGGAAAAGCTACGCCAGAGTCTAGTTTTTGAGATTAGAATTACCTACAAATCGGCGGGATTTGACGAAATCCTAGGCGTGAAACCAAACACTATAAAGTTTGGTTTTTTTATCGTAATTTTAAATAAATATTTAGGCCATTTATAAAACATATTATTTATTTTTTTTAAGGTGTTTTAATTTTGAAAATGTTATGTTATAATGACTTTTGAAAGAGGTGAATTATGAATATTTTTATATTTGGTGATAGCAATACTTGGGGATATATGCCTAATGTTGATGGGTATCGAAAAGATGCTCCTATTTTTCAGTACCTAAATTCACAGGTTTGGTGGGCTGAGCTTATGAAAGAGCATAATGTTAAGGTTAATGGGCTTTGTGGAAGAGCTATTGCTTGCGATAATCCGTGGCTTAAGGGCAGAAATGCGCTATCTACTTTTGATGTACATTTTGCAGGGGCTCAAGATGTTGACCTTGTGATTTTTCAGCTTGGAACAAATGACTGTAAAACATTGTACAATCTATCTGCGAACGATATCGCTCAAAATCTTGAAATCTTGACAGAAAAGGCAAAAGCCTTGACAGGTGCTGAAATAATGATTATTAGTCCATCTAGGCTTGTTATGGGCAATAAAGTAACAGATAAATATTATGTTGGCGGAGAAGAAAAAACATACTTGCTTGACGGAGAATACAAGTCTCTTGCTATTAAAAATGGATATACTTTTGTTTCTGGTTTTGACATTGAGGTTGGTGAAGATGGTGAGCATCTTACAGCCAAGGGGCATAAATTACTTGGAAAAAGAGTTTCAAAAGCTCTTGAGAATTTTTTAGAAAAGGAATAGCACAATGTGGCGAGAAGAATTATTTATAACAACAAGAAAAATGGCAGTTTCCCATTAACTTATGTGGTGGATATTGCAGAAATGATGATTGATGAAAAAAGGGTTGTTGATGTTGTAGATTATAAAAACCCTTGTTCAGCAGAACTGAGTATTGGGCATAATCTAGTTAGGGCAATACATCAATTTAAAGAAATAGAAAAAGAATAGAGCAAAGCAATAAAAAGCTTTGCTTTTTTTGTTGGTGTTAAAAACACAATCTATTTCTGCAGGGGAAGTAAATGATTAAGTAAAATTATTTTTAAAAAATTTGAAGTAACCCCTAAAATCGTTTGGAGAAATAAAAAATATTAGTTATACTAATATAGAAAGAAATCCAAACTAAGGTGAGGAATGAATAGGTGGACAAAATAAAAAAAATTATCCGCAATTCATCATTTTTTCATTCTTCATTCATCATTTCATTTCAACCCTTGCGGGTTAGTTCCTACGGAAGACAAAACTCTGTTTTGTGATTCATCATTGCATTTCAACCCTTGCGGGTTAGTTCCTACGGAAGACAAAACTTCGTTTTGTGATTCATCATTGTTCTTCAACCCTTTTGTTTAGTTCCTGCTGAAGACAAAACAAAAAAGAAATATCCGTAATTCATCATTTTTTCATTCTTAATTTTTTCATTCTCTATAAGGGGTGTTCCATAGTGGGTAAAAGACTAAAACTTGTATTATTTATATTGTTACCAATAATATGCCTAATTATAGCAGGCATACCTTTTACTTTGGCAGATTATCCTGAAACACAAATAGAGCAAACAATGAACGGCATAAGTGCTGAAGACACTGGTGCAAGCACTGCAGACAAATCTCTTAAAGGCGGAGCGTTATATATAAGTGGTGGGGCTTCATACACAATGACTGGTGGTTCAATTACTGGGAAAACCAACCAATACGGTGGAGCTGTGTATGTAACCAACGGTTCAACCTTTACAATGACTGGTGGAACAATCACTGGTTGTACTGCACTTTATGGCGGAGCAATCTATGTTGAGGCTGGTGGAATTTGTAATATTACTGGTGGTACTATCATTGGC
>JAFVWN010000008.1 GCA_017501645.1 Clostridia bacterium
TTATTGCCGTCATAACAATATAATTTTCCATTTCCATTTGATTGGCTAGGATAATCATTTGTATATGAAATTGCTGTTTGAATAAAGTATATTTTATTATTCACTGCAATCAATCCATCTGCACAGTTTTCACTTAACTTTATTGAAGTGCCTGTTGATATGTTTAACTTATAGAAACCTTTTGTTGATGATTTTGTTGAAGAATAATATAAATAGCCATTACAGTAAACCATACTGTTTATATCGACATTTTGAGCAAGCTCTTGAGAATTGTTTGTTGATAAATTATAAGCATAAAGTTTATTATCATCAATATTTCCATAATACAAAATATTATTATTTTGTGTTATAACTTTAGCTCTCAAATTTAAGTTTTCAACTTGACTTGTTGATAAATCATATCTATAAGCATATTTGTTACCCAATGAAGGATTTATAGTAAAGTATAGGAAATTATCAGCTTTTTCAAAGCTTGCTACCCACAAGTTTTTATCATTGTAAATCGTTTCAATATTACTGCCATCTAAATCCATTCTCATAATATCATTGTTATATGCTGAACCAACTTTAATGTAATAAATTTTATCATTATCAAATATCAAATTATCACAACGAGATTTTGAAATCTTTGTTGTCTCATTTGTTTGTAAGTCCATTCTCCATAAAGCGTAGTTTACTGAAATATATGTGCTGTAATACATATAACCATTATGGAAATAAACATTTGACACACTATCTGCCAAAACTTTATATCTTGCTTTTGTTGTCAAATTATATTTATACAAACAACCATTATCAAGTGGGTTAGTATAGTAAATTTCGCCGTTATATTCAGCAAGTTTAGCATAACCTGTTGGAGTTATTGTTTCTTCTGGTAATACAAAATTTGCCATAATATCAGTTTCAGTGTTGGTATTTAAGTTATAAGAATAAATGTGTTTATCATTTAACTTATAATAATATAAGTAATTGCCACTTGATGACAATGATGAGAAACCATTATCTTCTGCTGAAATAATTTTGTGTCCTGGCAAACTGTTATCACTATCTATTAATATACTAATTCTATATATTCCATCACCAAATAACTCACTTGTTATTTTATCTTTATTGATATAGTAAATATAATTTCCAATTTTAGTTAAATATTTTCCATTATCAGTTGTAAGTTTTATGCAATCGCCACTCGAAATAACATATTTCCTAATTGCACTTGCAACAGGTAATCCCAATTCAGTTTTTATTGAGTTAAAATAAATAATTCCATTATCAATTAAAATATCACTTACTTTTTCATCATATAACAAAGTACCTGTTTCTTGATTGTTGGCGTTTACTGATATAGAATAAAGTTTTCCACCATCGCTGACATTTGAATAATAAATATTGTTATCATAATATGCCAAATATTCTGCTTTATCTTGAACTAGACGAATTGCATCTTCACTGCCATCAAGTTTAATTTTGTAAATACCATTTTGGTCTGTGTGTAAAACTAAATTATTTATAGCATAGTAAAGATATGTTCCATCACAAGCCAAGTATTCACCATTAACATCTAACAATACACTTGCTGTAGTTCCATTAAAACTCTTGATAACTTTTGAGAATAAACTTGAACTATAGTAATAAACTTGATTTCCATTTATGGTAAAATATTCAGCTTTATCGTTATTAACTTTTGTGACATTTGTTCCATCATAAACATATAGTATGTTATTGTCTAAATTGTTTTGGAAATACAATTTATTATTAAATACAACAGAATATAACAATTCTTCTGTTGAAGTTATTTTTAATGTGGCGGTATCTTCATAAGTGTTATAATTTGCATTTGTAATAACCAACTTGACAGTATATGTTCCAACTTCTGATACTCCATCAACTTCAACATCATTGTATGTAACTTTAACAGTTGAATTTGCTGGTATATTTCCTGCATATTCTAATGAATGTTTTTGAGTATCATATTCATAATTTCTACTTTCAAAAGTTATTCCAGTTATATCAGCCTTGTTTATTGCCCAATTCAAATTAGGCATTGAAATTGTATTGTAGTTTTGAGCGTCATAAATAAGTTGAGCAGTTGCTATATAGTCGCCTGCATTTATTTTTGCATTGTTTGAATATTGTGCTGTTACACCTTGTGGCAAACCAACAATTTCTACAGTTTGTTCATTACCATTATATGTAAACTCATTTTCATAATCCCAGTGAGCACTGGACATATCATAATTTAATTTATTTATTGTTAGTTTTGCAGTTAATACAAGTGTTTTATATCCTTCAAGTGTTAAAGTTGCTTTTGCATTATAAACGCCAGCATTTGTTCCTTTATTGTTTTCATAAACAACATTTACACCTTGTGGCAAATCGCCATCCAAAACAATTTCGTGTTCCTGTCCATCATAATCAATTGTTTGATTTGCAAAAGTTATGTTCTCAAATGTTTTTAGGTTATCATTGTCACCACAAGCCGATAATATAAAAGCAAATGGCAAAACAAATACAATCAATGCTAAAACTTTTAATATTTTCATTCTTTTCATATAAATCTCCTAATTATTAAATATCTTCTGTTAGTTCTGGGTTGTTATAAATTTTCATTAAAGCAAAAGGATATGCAATTGCACTTAATGGCATACAAATCACTAATGCAAGCAAGACAGCTGCAAGTCCTAATGCGAAACTAAGAAATCAAAACAAGATTTTCATTCCATTCGGTTCTTATTTTCTTATCTTCAAAAACTTTGATATTTGACATAAGTATTTCTCCTATATAATGATTATAGCATACTTTTATCATATTTGTATTGAAAATTTACGATATTTTTGTATTTACTTAAAAGTGCTTTGATTTTATTAACAAAATTAATTTTTTCAATGTGTTCACCTGTTTTTCGTATGCACAGAAAATAAAGTTTATGACACAACATGGAAAATAATTTTAGATAAAAAGTTGTATTATAAAATATTTGGTGCAAAACTAGACAACAGAAGAACTGCGGAGCAGTTTTTTGAAGATTGTAAAAAGATTTCTAACTGGGAAATTCATAACAAAGAATATTATGAGAATAATTACGATTTTGCAAATATGTTAATATTTCAGGTTCACCAAATAGCCGAACTAAAAATACAAAATCCAAGCACAGAAAGAGAGAAAAGATTTTATCAAAAGCTAAGAGAAGATTTGCCTGATTTTGAAAAAATAAGCCTTCTTCCAAATGAGTTTATGCCTAAAGCAAATAAAGATGAAGAGTTAGGAGAAGAATAAAAAAACCACCTCAAAAAAATGGGGTGGTTTTTATTTTTATGTTTATAAACTGTTAATGTATTTTATAACATGTTTTCTAAATGTTGAAATGGTTGTATTATTAAGGATATAGTGGTCTGCAATGCCAATTGGACTACCTTTTTCTATATTTTCAATTTCTGCATAATCACGAGATATAGAAGATGCTTTATCCATTGGTCTAAATACTCTTTGCTCAAGTCTAGCTCTTCTTAAAGGAGCATCTGTTGCAATGCATAGAACTTCAAAAGCATCACCAAATTTTTCTTTTACAATTTTATATTCACTCCAAGAATATAGGCTTTCAATTACAACATTACCTTTTTTGAATGCTTTTTCAATTTCTGGTAAGAAAATTTTAGCGTAAATACCTTTATCTCCGCTAGCTCTAAGTTGTTCACGAACTTTTCTTTCATTCTCTTCGTTGATTTCAAGACCAAGTTCTTTCATTTTAATAAAAGTTGCTTCACCAAAATAAATTTTTGTCCAGCCTCTTTTTTCAAACTCGTTTACTGCAACTGTTTTTCCACTTCCGCACATTCCAACAACTGCAACAATTTTGTTTTTACTCATAAGTATCTCCTATAGGGTTTATTAATCATATTATGAGAAAAAAAGTCAGTAATGTCAATCAAAAATAAGCCATTATTTACTTTTTATAATTTTTTAAAACACTTTATTGATAATTAAAAGTAGTGTATAATATAAATTATGAAAGAAACAACAAAAGAAAAGATAAGAAAGGTTGAAGAGTTCTTGTTTGGTTCAAGGGCTTGTATTTGTTGTGGTAAAGAATGTGATGGAGATAATGAATATAAACTTTGTAAAGACTGTATGGATGTTATTCCTTTTACAAAGGATAACTATTGTCTTCGTTGCGGAGAAATAATAAAGGGTGATTATGATTATTGTATAAAATGCAAAGATAGAGATTTTGAGTTTGATTATGCAAGGTCAGTCTTTGCTTATACAGAGTTGACAGCTCCAATAATTTTTAGATTTAAGTATAACGGGTTAAGGTCTTATGTTTATCCATTGACAAAATTATTGAGAGATTACTTTTCGACAAGCGATTTGATAGCAGATTCAGTAGTTTTTGTACCAATGCCAGAAAAGAGGCAAAAAGAAAGGGGATATAACCAATCGTTTGAACTTGCTAAAGAGTTTTGTAAACTTACAGGTCTTGAACTACTTGAGGTTTTGGAAAGAACAAAAGACAATGTTAAGCAGGCAACTCTTAATGCAAAAGAGAGAAGTGAGAATATAAAGGGAAGTTTTAAAGTTATTGACAAAAATAAGGTAAAAGACAGAGAATTGTTAATAATTGATGATGTTATGACAACTGGTTCAACAGCTAACGAGTGTGCAAAAGTGCTTATGAAAGCAGGTGCAAGGAATGTTCAGGTGTTAACTTTAGCAAAAACAGTGGCTGGTGGTATTGATATGTTGATTGATGATATAAAATAATATTGTATTTTTCGTCATTTTTTATAGAATAAGACTGGGGATATTTTGTATTATCCTTTACATTTGAACGGATTTATTATATATTATTAGATAGGAGATTAGAAATGGGACTATTTAAGTATTTAGCAGAATTTGATAATAAAAAAAGCATAAAAAAGCTTGAAAAGATAACTTCAAAAATTGAAGCGCTTGATGAAAAATATAGCAAAATGACAGATGATGAGCTTAAAGCTCAAACAGGCATTTTAAAAGACAGACTTGCAAATGGCGAAACTCTTGATGATATTTTGCCTGACGCTTTTGCCGTTGTAAGAGAAGCTGGTGCAAGAGTTTTAAAAATGAAACATTTCCATGTTCAACTTCTTGGTGGTATTGTTTTGCATCAAGGTCGTATTGCAGAAATGAAAACTGGTGAAGGTAAGACTTTGGTATCTACTTTGCCAGCCTATCTTAATGCACTTTCAGGAAAGCCTGTACATATCGTAACAGTCAATGAATACTTGGCAAAGCGTGACGCTGAGTGGATGGGTAAAATTCATAGATTTTTAGGTCTTAAAGTTGGAGTTGTTTACGCCAACCAATCGCCTCAAGAAAAGAGACAAGCATATGAAGCAGATATCACTTATGGAACAAATAGTGAGTTTGGTTTTGACTACTTAAGAGACAATATGTCTATGAGTAGAAAAGATATGATGATGCGTGGCCTCGAATTTGCTATTATTGATGAGGTTGATAGTATTTTAATTGATGAAGCAAGAACACCTCTTATTCTTTCTGGTCCAACCGGTGAGAGTAGTGAAGAGTATGTAACTGCTGCAAAGTTTGCAAAATCTTTAAAAGATGAAGATGTTAGCATTGATGAAAAGAAAAAGACTATCCACTTAACAGAAGAAGGTATTGAAAAGGCTGAAAGATATTATAAGATTGAAAATTTAAGTGATGTTCAAAACATTCATATCAACCATAATGTAAACAACGCCATTCGTGCTAGATTTATGATGAAGAAAGATAATGACTATATTGTTAAAGATGGCGAAGTTTTAATTGTTGATGAGTTTACTGGTCGTATTATGATTGGAAGAAGATACAGTGATGGTCTTCACCAAGCAATTGAAGCAAAAGAAGGTGTAAAGATTAACGCAGAAAACAAAACTCTTGCAACTGTTACACTTCAAAACTTCTTCAAAATGTATAACAAGATTAGTGGTATGACAGGTACTGCTAAAACAGAAGAGGGAGAGTTTAAAGATATTTATGGTCTTGATGTTGTAATCATACCTACAAATACTCCTGTTCAAAGAGAAGACGCAAATGATATTTTCTACTTCTCACACGAGGCAAAAATCAATGCTATTTGTGAAGAGATTAAAACTTGTTACGAGAAAAAACAACCAGTGCTTGTTGGTACTATTACAGTAGAAAAATCAGAAGAAATTTCTAAAAGATTAAGACATATGGCAATTCCGCATAATGTTCTTAATGCTAAAAACCACGAAAGAGAAGCCGAGATTGTTGCTCAAGCTGGTAGACTTGGTTCTGTTACAATTGCAACAAATATGGCTGGTCGTGGTACAGATATTATGCTTGGTGGTAATGCAGAGTTTAAAGCTAAGCAACAAATGAAGAAGAAAGGTTATGAAGAAGATATGATAGAGCTTGCTGCTTCATACTTTGCAGTAAATACACCAGAGGAACAAGAAGCAAGAAATGTTTATCAAGAACTTCTTAAAGATTATGAAAAGGAAGTAAAAGCCGAAAAAGAACAAGTAATTGAACTTGGTGGTTTAAAAATTATTGGTACAGAAAGACACGAGTCTAGGCGTATTGATAACCAGCTTCGTGGTAGAGCCGGCCGTCAAGGAGACCCTGGTTATTCTGTATTCTATATTTCTGCAGATGATGACCTTTCAAGAATCTTTGGTAGTGAAAGACTTAAAAAGATGGCGGAAGTGCTAAAACTTGAAGAGGATACTTCTATTAACTGGAAATTCTTCTCAAGAAGTGTTGAAACGGCTCAAAAGAGGGTTGAGGGAAGAAACTTCTCTATAAGAAAACAAGTTGTTGAATATGACAATGTTCTCAATCGTCAAAGAGAAGAGGTTTATAAAGAAAGAAACAGAATCTTAGACGGTGCAGATGTTCACAGCAAGATTTTGGAAATGATTAGAGAAGTTGTTGAAGATACTGTTTATGAGTATGACAACGACAAAGAAGTTGAAGATGTTGACATTGAGGCATTCAATGCAGAACTTGAAAAGAGAATGATTGAGCCTGATACAAACTTCATTACTGAAGAAACTTTAACTAAGTACTCTTCAAGAGAACTTGCTGAAGAAATTTATACAATGGCTGTTGAAAAGTATGAGGCAAAAATTGAAGAAAACAAAGACAAAGGTATTAACTTTGGTGATGTAGAAAGACACATTCTTCTTAATATAATGGACAGAAAATGGATTGACCATATTGATAATATGGAAACTCTTCGTCAAGGTGTAGGTCTTCGTGCTTATGCAAACAAAAATCCTATCATTATTTATCAAACTGAAGGTTTTGATATGTTTGATGATATGATTAGTGCAATGAGAAGAGATGTTGCAAACGCTTTAATGGGTGTAAGAATCGAGATTGGGCCAAGACCACAACAACTAGTTAAACCAGCTCCAAAAGCAGATAGACCTCAAGGCACAGTTGTCAATAAAAATAAGCCAATTGGAAGAAATGACCCTTGCCCTTGCGGAAGCGGAAAGAAATACAAAAACTGTTGCGGTAAAAATTAAAATAAAAAGCATATCGTTTGATATGCTTTTTTTATGGTTAATTAAAAATGTGGGCAATTTTGTTTTACAAAATTAAAAAATTTGGGTATACTAATATTACAAAATGTTAAAAAATGAGGTATAAATACTTGACAGAAAAAGAAGCAAGAGGGACAAAATAATGTTTAGAAGCATAAAAATTTTAAGCTAAGAGCTTAGAGTTTTTGTGCCTTTTTTGTTGCAAAATAAAGAGGTGAAATTATGAAGAAAATTAAAATACTGATAAGTTTTGTATTTAGTCTGGGCATAATATGTCTAGGATTTTCTTTTGCCTTTAATTTTGATACTAAAATTACAGCAAGTGCGTTATCTCAAACAGAAATTGTTGAAAACATTATGAATGGTGAATGTGTAGAAAAGGGCGGAGCAATCTATCTTTCTGCAGGCTCAACCTATAATATGAGCGGTGGAGAGATAAGCGGACACTTTGCAGAGAAAGGCGGAGCTTTGTATATAAGTGATAGTGCAGTGTTCACAATGACAGGCGGAACAATCACTGGAAACTATGCAAAATATGGCGGAGCAATCTATGTTGCAAGCGGTGGAGAGTGTTATATCAACGGAGGAACAATTACTGGAAACTTTGCAGAGAATGCACCAGCTATCTATGTTGAAAGCGGTGGTATATTAGAAATAAGTGATAATGCTTTAGTAGATGGAAATGAGTATGTAAAAATGTCACCAACAAATATTAATATTTATGTAGACGGAACACTTTCAAAAACAATAGCTAAACTTGGAGATAGTTACACAATAGATGAAAGTGAAATGCCACTTGACTATGAACATTGCTGTGGATATTTCTTAGATGAAGAACTTACAAAAACAATAAAAAATGACACGATAGACTTAACTTCCGCAGGACAAGAAATAACTTTTGCTCCAAGAACAGCAACTGCAAGTAGTGAGGGTGTTAATATTTATACAAGAACGGCGGATCCAAGTTTATTTACATTTACAACAGATGGTGCTGACGGATATATAATAACTAAAAACAGTGCAGTAACATATAGTGGAACAGAATTTAATCTTGTAATGCCAAGGGAGTATGAAGACAAAACAGTGACAAGAATTGCAGATTCTGCATTCCTTTCTTGCAGTGGATTAACAAGTGTAATAATCCCAGATGGTGTAACAAGTATAGGAGAGCTTGCATTTAATGGTTGTAGTGGATTAACAAGTGTAATAATACCAAATAGTGTAACAAGTTTAGAGGCTTTAGTTTTTTGGGGGTGTTCAGGATTAACAAGTGCATATATACCAAGCAGCGTAACATCAATAGGTTCAGGACTATTTATCAAGTGTTCAAGTAGTTTAGTAATCTATACAGATGTTGTAGATGCTTCAAGTGTATCAAGTGGATGGGAGGAGTTTTGGAATTATTATTCAGGTAGTGAAGCTCTAACTGTTAATTATGGTTACACTCTTGAACAATATAAATCTGCGGTTGGGCTTACTTTTGCTCCAAACGGTGAAAAAGTAAGCGGTGCGGAAGTTGAGACGGCAGAAGAAGATAAGGCTTATCAAGTAGACAATTCTTATTTGCAAGATGTGATATTTGAGATAAAGTATTTTATTTTACCAAAGAAAATAGAAATTGCATAAAAAAAGAGAGATTTTCAATATCTCTCTTTTTTATATTGTTATTTGCTAGATTCCTCTTCTTCTAAAGAACTAGTAGCCTCTTTGTTTTCTTTTGACTCATTTTCTTGTTGGGTTTTAGCATTGTTTAAAATTTCTAGGCCTCTAGGATTGCTAGTTTCTTCAAAATGTCTCTTTGCTTTTGAAAACCAATCTTCTCCAAATTTACGCATCATAAATACATTGTGAATGAGTGTGCATTCTTCGTTTGATGCTTCAAAGTCAGTAATCCAAAGTTCTTCACTTCCGCTACCGTTAAAACACCTGCCGTTGTCATAAACCCAAATCATTCTTCTTTCTTTTTCATCAAAATAATCACAAAGACGAGAGTTGTCATATTTCATTTTGCCCATAGAAACTAAAAGGTCTAGGAAATCTTTGTCTTCTAATTGACTAATAAATTCTAACATAATATACTCCTTTATGCTTTTTAAAGTACAAATAGTATAGCATATGGGTTATCCAATTTCAATATCAAACATAATTATTTATTGTTTATATAAATGGTTTTAAACTTAGAAAGAGTTCTTTATAAAATTAAATATTAAAATGTACAATACGAAAAATTGTAGAGTTTTTTAAGTAAAAAACAGTTTTTAAAATCATATAAATGTGTTATATTCTTATATAAAGGAGAATGTAATGGACTATATAAAAATAGGGAAATTTATAGCGGAAGAAAGGAAAGATAAAGGGTTAACGCAAGCAAAACTTGCAGAGCAACTTTTTGTAAGCGAAAAAACGGTTTCTAAATGGGAGAACGGAAAAGGTGTTCCAGAAACAGATTTACTTCCTAAGATTTGTGAAATATTTGAAATAGAGATAAATGAACTTTTAAGTGGAGAAAAAATACAAAAAGAAGACGCACGACAAAAGGAAACCCTTATACTAGATATGGCTAAAGAGATTGAGCAGAAGAACAAAGTTATATGGAGTTCTATGTGGGTGATTATAAGCGTAAGTCTAGTGGTGTTGCTTTCTGGTTTGCTAATTACTGCGTTTTTTATACCAAAAGGTGTTTGGCAGATTGTAGCTATAGTTCTTTTGTGTGTAGTGTTTTTATTGCCTTGTTTCTATGCCTTAAAACTTGAAGTGAGTGTTGGTAAATACAAATGTAAAAAATGTGGGAGTGAAATTGTCCCAAGTTATTCGCAGGCTCTTTGTGCAATGCATTACGGAACTACTCGTTACTTAAAATGTCCTAAATGCAATAAGCATTCTTGGTGTAAAAAAGAGTTGGATAAATAAATACAAAAAAACAATAATTGTCAATAAAAAAGAGTGGAACAATCCACTCTTTTATTATTTATTAACCAATAACAAAAATAGGTTTTACTCTTAATTTGTTTCTATCCATACGGAAACCCTCAATTCTTCCGTCTGCAGAAATTTTCATTGATATACCATAGTTGGAAAGGGTTTTTGCGGCTGCAAGTCTACCTCCGCCAACACTTCCTGCCTCAATCTTAATAATTGCCCCAACCGCAAGAATGTTGCCCTCATAGTCAATTATTGTCGCCCCGTCAATTCCAATTAATTCTTGACGAAGTTTACGGTTAACTTCGTGGAATTTCCTTCCGTTAATAATTTTTATAAGAGCGGCAGATTTTGCACATTTATCTTCGTGAAGAAATGTTTCAAAAGGCGGAATTTCTTTTGATGCTTCATCAGGACTAGTAAAGAATGAATGATTGATAGCTTCTTGTTGTTTGTAGTCATAACAATCTTTAAAAAGAAGGTCAGCAATGTCAATATGTTTTAAAATATTAAATCTATCTTTATTGTTAACATGGACAATACAGCCACCGGTTCTCGCAAAAGAAGTGTCAAGAGCTGAAAGGTAAATAGCTTTTCTTACCTCTTCAACCTCATCAGAGCGTTCGGCTAGTTTTCCAATAATTTCCTCGTGACTGAAACAAACCCAAGAACCATTTCTTTTTGCGAAAAGAAGCTGTTTGTCTTTAAATACAAGAATGTCTCCTTCTTCAATAAGGCAAACGCCAACTTTTGCACCAACACAAAGGTTTGCAATGTCAAGATGTTCATAAGGTGCAAGAATTGTTTCTTTTGCAGTTTTAGAAAATGATTCGTAAGAGAGCAAATATCCATCAGCGGAAACAACAAGACAAGTGTTCTTTCCGTCACTTAATAGGGCACTGTAATCCTTTTTAAGGATTTGAGTGATTTTCATATTGTTATTAGATTCTCTTGGGCATTTTTTACTTGTTATTAAAAAGCCGAACTGAGGTTTACCACCCTCATATGTTCGCATACCCCAAGAGGATACAAGGTTAAGAATGTTGTTTAGAGTTGCACTTGCACTTTTTGTCAGTGCTTTACAGATTGCGTTTTGAGTTACTTGAGCTTCAAGACCTTTTATAAATTCGTTTGAGAGGTTTGCTTTGAAAATACCTTTCATTTCTTCAAGGATAGAGCGTACTAGTTGAACTTCAAAAGACTTGAATGGTTGAACACGCTTGATGACAAATCTTGTAGTGTCACTTCTGCTAAATTTAACTAATAATGTTCCACCTGAACCGTGTGCAACACAAGCATCTCTTGGACCAGATTCTTCTTCACCGATTATTTCAGAACCTGTGAACATTGAGAGCACATTGTCTTCAAGGAAGGTTATAAAGCGTTCTCTTTTCATGTCGATTACCTCTTTGCTCTAAATACAACTCATTCTATAGTATATATATAATATACATATTTATATTAATATCACTTTTCAAAAAAAGCAACATTTTTTATAAAACTTTTTAATAAATTTTGCAAATTTTGCGTTTTTTGGTTGACAAATTGAAAAATGTAGTATTTCACCTTATAAATCATTGCAACATTGTTTGACTTAAATAGTTGTTTTAGGGTAAAATTAACAAAAATAAGGAGGCGAAAATGGATAAAACAAGAAATAATATTTGTGAAAGTTGTGCCCACATAATGCAAGAAAAAGGAGAGAGTTTTGAGTCTTTAGAGTTTGATAGATTTTCTCTTGCTTATGAGTGTAAAAATATAAATGAATACTGCGAGATTTGTGGTCAATTAATTATTAACAAAAATCAAGAAGACCAAGAGAAAGATTTATCGCTTTTAGAGAGTGCTTTAAGTAATAAAAATCTAAAAGTAATTTGTTTTACTGCACCATCTATTAGAGTCTCTTTGGGTGATGAGTTTGGTTTTTCTGCGGGTGAAAATGTAGAAGGTAAAATGGTTTCTGCACTAAAAAAATTGGGTTTTTATGCTGTTTTCGATATGAATACATCTGCAGATTTTACAATTATTGAAGAAGCAAAAGAACTTGAAAAAAGAATAAAAAGCGGTGAAAATTTGCCAATGTTTACAAGCTGTTGTCCGGGCTGGGTTAACTATTGTACAAAAGTTTGTAAGGAGTTTATTCCAAATTTGTCTACTTGTAAAAGCCCTCAACAAATGTTTGGTTCACTTTTAAACACTTATTATGCTGAAAGGCTTGGAGTGAAGTCAACAGATTTGTTTATTGTGTCAATAGTTCCTTGTCTTGCAAAAAAACTTGAGCATAAGCAAGAGGGGATTAATAGCTCAGTTGGTTTAGATGTTGATGTTGCAATAACAACAAGAGAAATTGCAAAACTCATAAAGAAAAACAATCTCAAATTAAAAAATTTGCGTGACGAAAAATTTGATGACTTTTTCGGTTGTGCAAGTGGTGCTGGTGCAATATTTGGAAACACAGGTGGGGTTATGGAAGCAGTACTTCGTTCTTTTGGTGATAGCATCACTCAAAAAGAACAAAAAATGCTTGAATATGAAATGGTTCGAGGAATTGACAGCATTAAACGAGCTGAAGTGAAAATTGGTAATAAAGTTTTGAAACTTGCTGTTGTAATGGGACTCAAAAATGTAAATGTTATACTAAACGAACTAAGGCAAGACCCTAAAAAGTATGATTTTGTTGAGGTTATGGCCTGTGAGGGTGGGTGTATTGGCGGTGCAGGGCAACCCCCTGTTGGAACTTGTGTGCTTGATAATCTTTTAGAAGAAAGAGCAAAGGGTTTGTATGCTTTAGAAAAGAATAAAGAACACCGCAAAGCTCATAAAAATCCAGCAGTATTAAAGGTGTATAATGACTTTTTGGGTGAAGTCGGTGGAGAAAAAGCAAAAAAACTACTTCATAGAACATATTAATTAATTTGTATCAGTAATTGACGAAACTTGTCGAATTTTGTATAATGAAAATATAAAGTTTGAAAAGGTTTTGTTATGAAGAGAATTTTTGCGTTGTTGTTATGTGTTTTATCTTTATTCGCAGTAGCTTGTAAAGATGAAAAGGGTCATATAACAGATATTGATTTAGATTCTAGTTTCTATGAAGAAAAGATATTTGTTGGTGATGATATAGATTTTAGTGATTTTTCAGTGCTTGTCACATATAGTAGTGGCGAGACTCTACAAACAACTTCATCAGTTGTTTCAATTGTTGGATTCTCTACTGTAGAAGCCGGGGAAATTGAATTTACTATTAAGCACAAAAATAAGTCTTTCAAAAAGACAGTTGTGATTTATCATCCAACAGTTGTAGATTGCACATATAAAGGTGAGGGTGTTGTTTTATATAAAGGAGATACGGAAAGTTTATTCTCACATAAGTTTACAGCTCTTTATGAAAACGGAGCGGAAGAGGAAGTATCTTTAAGTGGGGCAGAAATTGCTGATGATTATAACTTAACAAACACTTTTACAAATATCACATTTACTTATGATGGCAAAACATTTGTTGTTCCTTGCAAGGTTGTTTATAAACCAATAGTCGAATCTGTAGAATATAAATTTGTTGATTTGACGAGCAGTTATGACACTTCGGTTTCAAAAATTATGATTTCTTCAGGAGAAGCATTTTTATTTAATGAAGAAAGAGTTGTCTGTGGTGAATTTTCTGTTACAAGCGCACAGTACAATATGTATACAGCATTCAAAACCTACGGAGGAAGCCTTGTAACGGTTCAATTATATTTAGTAAAAGATACAATTTATATGGATTTTTTAGAATAAAAAAAGATGCTAAAAGCATCTTTTTATTTTTCCATTCGTTCTTCATAAGAATATGTTGGTGGTTGCTTAACAATAAATTGCTTTTTTGCTTCATAGCTAGGTCTTAAAGGAGGCGTTGAACTCATATATCTACGGTTTCTTATTTGTTTTATGACAGATTCAACCTGTTGAGGAGTTGCGTCAATATTAAAAGCATAGTTATGAAAAAACTGAATGTTTGGGTCTAGTGATGATAGTAAAGCTTGCCATCTTTGCCAGAAGAATTTTGTTTTGTTTTCAAGTACAGGAGCATTGCACGGACAGAGTTGGATAAAATAAGGTTTATTTGATTTTTTGCAATTTCCAACAATGTGTTCAATTGCTGAACAAGGAAATCTGCCAACAACAAAATCATAATTTCCAACTGGTGTTGTATCGTCAAAATAAGCATTAACAACTTTTACTTTCATTCGTTCAAGGCTCTTATTTGAAAGATAAAAACTGCGGTCAATAGATGTAACAATGTTGTTTTTCTCTGCGAGCATAATTGAAGAATATGGGTATTTGCCAGAGCCAACATCAAAAATTGAAGAGTGTTTTGCTGGTGTGAGAATATCAACAATATTTGCAAACTGTTCAACAGGAACAGACCTAGCGTTAAGTACAGTTTGTGTGATTTGGTTTATTTCTTGCATTACAGAACTTTCAAGTAGTAAGCGACTTGTTTTTTCACATTTTACAAGAGGTAAGTTTTCTTGCCAAAATCTTTTAAAATCTTCAATCGCACGAATTATGTCATTATCGCTTTTAATCTCTAGAGTAGAGTAGTATTGAAAAATTCTGTACATATCATAATCAAGCGCCTCTTTATAGGGGTGCCTTTCTATATATTGCATTAAAAATTCTTTAGTGATGTTTTTCATAGTGATTAAAGTGTACACCCAAAAACTTGGCTAGTCAATACTGATTTTTTACAAAATAGCATATTTTTTTGCAAATTGTTTGTACCTGTCAAAAAAGATGTGTTAATATACTTACAAGAGGAAAAAATTATGAAAAAAACTTTTTTAATTTTAAACATTATATTTGGATTTTTAACAATTTTAAGCTTGGTTTTCTATGGTCTTTGTGGGGGCTTATGGCTTAAGGGGGTTACAAGTGCCGGTTTTGTTTTACAAGGTGTAGCAAATGTTATATATATTTGTTTACAAAAAGACAAGAATATAAAATTTGCAAGTCTTATGTTAACAGGTTTAGTGTTGTCTTTAATTGCGGATGTTGTACTTAATGTGTTTTTTATGGTTGGGGCATTGATTTTTGCTTCTGCACATATTTTATATGTTATTGCTTATAGCGTTCTTTCAAAATATTCTTGGAAAGATTTAATTTACGCAAGTATAATTTTTGTGCCATCAGCTCTTGTAATTACTCTTGTACCTCTTTTTGATTTTGGTGGCATTTTAATGGAAATTATCTGTGTTGTTTATGCATTGATAATTTCACTAATGGTCGGTAAAGCCGTTTCAAACCTTATAAAAGAAAAGAGTGCTACAAATATTATAATTGTTATTGGAAGTGTCTTATTTTTTATCAGCGATTTAATGCTTTTATTTGATGTGTTTGCAAAAGTTCCACATTCTACAGCTCTTATTTTTGATTGTTTATGTTTGGCGACATATTGGCCAGCTCAAATATTGTTGGCATATTCAATTTTTCATAAAACAACAGAAAGTAAAAAAGAATAATAATAAAAAAGCCAGTGTATATGCTGGCTTTTATTTTGTTGTTTTATAAGCAACTTTTTCTTAAAATTTACAATTAATAAAATAAAATTAAAAAAGATTAGTTGTTGTCTAAGTGTAAGTAAAATGTACAAGATGATAGCTTTTTTCTTTTCAAAAGAAGCTTTTGTCCGCTTTCTAATTTGTATGAGTATTCGTTTGAATAAGGACAATTGTTACAATTTGCACCGAGTAGATTTTTAAATGGACAGTGTCTAAGAGTCATTACCGGGAAGGTGTGTTGCTCTCCAATGTTTGATTCTGCAGAAATGATTGGTTTATTATAAATTTCTGCCGAAAATGTATTATAGACATTGAGTCCGCCACCAATAACAATGTTTGTGTTAAAAGACAATGCATAGTAATTGTTGGCAATTATCGAGATTTTAGTTTTTTCTATGATTGTTTTTAAAAGAGCAATATCTTCTTTTGTTGCAAAATTTGGTGTGTCAAGAAAAGCCTGCTTGTTGAGTTTTTTACACTTTTCAACAAATAACTCTATTTCTTCTAAAACATATTGTTCAGGAGAGAAGATAATGTTTTCAGTGTCAAATTCTTGGTTGACATTGTCAATAACTTTAAAGTTTTTAAACTTGATTGGAACATAATTAGTTTTTGTTGAAATGTAAGGTAAATTTCTTTCAAATCTTTTTGTAATAAAGTCAAAAACGGTTTGGTAAACAATTCTTCTAAACTCATTAAGTTTTTGTTTTGTAATAAATATATTGTCAAATTTTACAAAGTTTAATTTGCATTCTAAAAGATTGTTTTTTTCAAAGGATAATTCAAAATCTTTTTGCGAAATAGGGGAAGAAATGGCTTTTTGACAAGCTTCTCCAAGAATTTCTATATTCTTTCCGTCAAGGTTAACAATTGCTTTTAACTGCTTGTTTTCTTCAGCAAAAATATCAGCAGAGAAAACTTTCTTTTTTGAGATACTTAAAATGTTTTCTTCTTGGTTTGCATCAATGATTAAGTTTACAAGTTCGCCTTGTTTAACCTTTTGGGTTGTTGTGAGGACATAACCATTTTTGCCATTTTGTCTAAGGTCGAAAGCTGTTATTGTTGAAACTTCTTTAGTTTTGTCAAAAAGTTTAAAGGTTGATTTTGGGAACAACTTTCTTTTTGAAGAAAAGTAAACTTCGTTGAACTTTTTGCCAGTAATAACTTTTTGAACAACACCAATATTGATGCCTATATGATTGTTGTATACTGAAATTATTTTTCCGTTGCCATCAAAATAACCATTAGTGTATTCTCTGTTGAATGCAAGCTTGATATTTTCGTGATTTATTTTAAGATTGTTGAGTGCGTTGTAGTATTCTCTTGTTGTTGCTCCAACATAGAAAGGTCTTCTTGCTCTGCCTTCAATTTTTAATACATCAACACCTGCATCTTTTAATTTTTTAAGTTGATTTATCATATTAAAATCTTTGGCACTTAAAAGATATCCACAAGAGAGTGGCTTGTTATTTTTGAGTAGGGTATAAGGAAGTCTACAAAGTTGTTTACATTTTCCTCTGTTTCCGCTTGCGTTAAGAAGATATGAACTGAGATAACAGTTTCCAGAAAGAGACACACAAAGTGCACCCTGAGCAAAATATTCAATTTCGACTTTTGAGTTTTGTCTTATTCTTTTTATCTCTTCAAGTGGAGTTTCTCTTGCAAGGACAACCCTTTTAAAACCATATTTTTCAATTTCTTTAACGCCCTCAAGGTTATGTATGCCCATTTGAGTGCTTGCGTGGATTTCTATTTCTGGGTAGGCAGAATGAATAATTTTTGCAAGGGCTAAATCTTGAATGATAAAAGAGTCGACACCTTTATTATAAGTGTCAACAATCACATTAAGTGCTTGATTTAGTTCTTCGTCAGTAAATAAAATGTTTATTGCGAGATTGATTTTACAACCAAAAAGATGGGCAAAATCAATACCTTCTTTTATATTTTTAAGGTTGAAACCGTCTATGTTGTTTCTTGCGTTAAAATCGTTGATGCCAATATAAACTTCGTCTGCACCATTAAAAACCGCAACTTTTAAACACTCTAAATTACCCGCTGGTGATAATATTTTCATAGTTTTATTATAACACAATTTTGCTTTTTGTAAAGCATTCTTGTTTTTATAGAAAATAAACACTTACAAAAACTGAGGGGGGTAAATTTTTCAAGTTGTGCAATCTGTATAAAAATGTTAGGACTATATACATTTTATATATTTATATATTATTAATATTGTTGACTTTTTATGGTGGGTGGTGTATCATTACATATGTGTGAAAAATTTTAAAAGGCACAACAAAAAACTATTCAAAGGTGAGACTTATGATAAATAATGTTTTGCAATATTTGGAAATTCAAGAACAAAAAAATCCGGATAAGTATGCTATTTTAGAAAAAGATGGCAATGGTTTTACATTTAAAGAACTTGCAACTAAAGCAAGAGAAATTGGCTCTTTTTTAGCAGAAACTGGCATTTTTAAGAAAGCAATTCCAGTATTTTCAAATCAATCAATTAATTCAGTTCTTTTGTTTTTTGGAGTTTTGTATAGTGGTAACTATTATGTTCCAATTGATGTTGACACCCCAAAGGATAGAATTGAGATAATTCTTAATAACTGTAAAGCAACAATTTCTGTTGGTTGCGAAAAAGAATTTGATAAGGTAGAGATTCCTTATCATAGCATTGACGCATTGCTAGGAAAGGAAAATAAAGAACTTTTAGAGAGTGTTAGAAAGAAACATACAATCAATAATCCACTTTATATGGTTTACACTTCTGGTTCAACAGGAACTCCTAAGGGTGTAATTAAAAGTCATAATAGTATGATTAGCTTCATTGAAAGTTTTGTTGATACTTTTAACATAGAAGAAGAGATTATTGGAAACCAAACACCATTCTATTTTGATGCGTCAGGAAAAGATATTTATTTAATGCTTAAAACAGGTTCGACAATGCATATCGTTCCAAAAGAATTATTTATGTTCCCAGTTGGGCTTATTAATTTCTTAAACGAAAGAAAAATTTCTTATATTTGCTGGGTTCCTTCAGCTCTTGCAATTATAAGCCAGCTTAATGCATTAAAGACAATGACTTTACCATACATTAAGAATGTTTTCTTTGTAGGTGAAGTTATGCAAATTAAGCACTTAAACTACTGGAGATCTCATTTGCCAGAGGTTAGATATGTAAACCTTTATGGTTCAAGTGAAATGGCTGGTACTTGCAGTTACTATATTGTTGATAGAGAGTTTGGGCTAGAAGAAAAACTTCCTATTGGTAAACCATTGAACGGAACTGAAATGTTCTTGCTTAGCGAAGACAATAAACTTATAACTGATGATAATGTTGGTGAAATCTGTGTAAGAAGTCCACTTCTTGCAAGCGGATATTTTGGTGATAAAGAAAAGACAAGCAAAGTCTTTGTTAACAATGTTCTTAATGATGATTATCTTGATTTGATGTTAAGAACTGGCGACCTTGGTAAGTATGATGAAAATGGCAATATTGTTTATGTTGCAAGAAAAGATTATCAAATCAAACATATGGGTCACAGAATTGAACTTTATGAAATTGAAACATATGTAAATGCTCTTGATTTCATTGATGTAAGCTGTTGCTTGTATGATGAAAAGAGAAGCAAGATTGTTTTATTCTTCACAGTAACTAAAGAACTTGAAGATTATAATAAGGAAATCACTGTAAGATTAAAACAAAAACTACCTGATTATATGATACCAAATAGATTTATTAAAATTGAAACCATTCAAAAAAATAAAAATGGAAAAATAGATAGGGTTCTATTAAAAAGCCTAATATAAAAAAATATAATAAAGAGGAATTTATAAATTATGGAAAAGATTTTAGAAATTTTAAAAGAATTACACCCAGAGGTTGATTTTGATACTTGTACAACTTTAATTGATGACAATATTTTAGACTCTCTTGATATTGTTACTATTATTTCAGAATTATCATTGGAATTTGATATTGAAATTCCACCACAAGAAATTATTCCAAGTAATTTCAATTCAGCACAAGCATTATATAAAATGGTTGAAAAACTTAGCTAGTTATGCTATTTACATCTTTATCATTTTTCATCTTTTTAGCAGTTGTTTTAATATTGTTTTATGCCCTTCCTAAAAAGTGTCAATGGATAGTGCTGCTTGTCGCAAGTCTTGTATTCTACATATCATTCAGCTGGAAATTTTTATTCTTTATCATATCAACGATTGTAACTATTTATGGTGCAACTTATGGTATTGAAAAAGTTAATAAACAGCAAAATGAATATTTAGAAGCTAATAAAGAGTTAACTCTTGAAGAAAAGAAGGAATATAAAGCAAAGAACAAAAAGAAAAAGAAACTTTATGTAACATTGTGTATTTTATTCAATATTGGAATTTTGTTTGTTTTAAAATATACAAATTTCTTTGTTTCAAGTTTTATAGGTTTAATCAATGTATGCGGAGGAGTCCTTAGTCCTGTAGTAGTAAAATTAATTTTACCATTAGGAATTTCTTTCTATAGTTTCCAAGCTGTTGGTTATTTACTTGATGTGTATTGGGGAAAGACTCAAGCTGAGAAAAATATTTTTAGACTTGCATTGTTTGTATCCTTCTTCCCACAAATAATTCAAGGCCCTATCAGTAGACATAGCGAACTTGCTCCTCAATTTACAGAGGAAAAGAAGTTTGATTATAGTGCCATTATGCGTGGTGTTATGTTAATTCTTTGGGGTTTGCTCAAAAAGATTGTTATTGCAGACGCAATTGCAGGTATTGTAAATGTGGGTTTTGACAAAGTTGCAGAACTTAATGGTTTGCAAACTTGGGTTACAATTCTTGCATATCTAATTCAAGACTATATGGACTTCTCTGGTTGTATTGATATTGCTGTTGGTGTGGCTGAGTGCTTTGGCATTAAGCTTACTCATAACTTCAATCGTCCATATTTTGCTCTTTCAATTGAAGATTATTGGAGAAGATGGCATATTACTTTAGGTTCTTGGTTTAAAGATTATATTTTCTATCCAATTTCAACAAGCAAGTTTTCACTTAAATTTGGTAAGTTCTGTAAAAAACATTCAAAACCAAATAGTTATTTGGCAAAACAGATGCCTGCGATATTTGGACTTTTGATTGTTTGGCTAACAACAGGTTTGTGGCACGGTGCAAGCTGGAACTACATCTGTTGGGGCTTGTATTATGGAATAATCGTTATCATATCAATTATCTGCAAGCCATTAACCACAAAAATGGATGAGGTAATGGGAGATAGCATATACTTCAAAATCTTTAAGTGGATAAGAACAATTTGGCTTCTTTGTGTGGGTAGAATTATATTTAGAGCCGCAACTCTTGGTGATGCGTGGATTATGTTTACAAAAACATTTACATTCATATTCCAATACAAATTCTCATCATTAAGTATGTTGGTTGCAGAGCCAAAATATCTAATACCAGCAGGAATTGCATTTGCAATTGTGCTTGCTGTCGATATTATCAAAGAGTTTAAGAAAGATATTTCAATAAGAGATACTATTTCAAGATGGGGATACACCCTTCAAACAGTTGTTGTTATATTCTTGATTGTTGGAATCGTGTTATATGGTTCTTATGGTCCCGGATATACAGCACAAGACTTCATTTATATGCAATTTTAAAAGGAGGAATGTATGAAAAAAATAGTTAAACCAATATTGCAAGTTTTTTCAATTGCATTAGTTGTAACTGCACTTTTGATTTTTATTTCTAATATGCTAAGTTTTCAATGTTCCTCTGACGAAGCCAGACTTAGACTTTACTATAATGAAAAAGAAAATTCAATGAATGTGTTGTTGTTTGGTTCTTCTTCTGTAAGAGCAGGATTTATTCCTACTTTAGCATACGAAGAATATGGTTACACAAGCTATGACTATTGTGTAAATCATATGCCTCTTGCGGCAACTGAATTTATGGTAAAAGAAGCAATGAGTACTCAATCTCCAGATTTGATAGTTATTGACATCAATGGAATTACTTATTGTAATAAGGAATCAACAAATGCAAAATCTGTTTCTTTTACAGATAATATTAAAGAAGGTCAAAATAAAATTGATGCTCTTAGAGCCTTAAATGAAGATGTTACTTGGGAAAACCAAATTCCGTTTATCAAATATCATAAAAACATTTATGCCATTGGTAAATGTATCAAATATGGTTCATATTATGAAAAATATGGTTCAAATAAAACTGTTTTAAAAGGCTATACAACAAACCCAACAAACATAGCAAACTTTGAAGAGAGTGATATTTTAGACCATAGAGAAGTTGAGGAAATTGCAGAGTTTAATGAATACGAAACAAAATGGGTAAATCGTTTATTAGATTTCTGTGAAACAATAGATGATGAAACAGAAATATTGTTTGTAAGATTCCCAAGACCAATGGTTAAAAACTTGAACGAGTGGGAAGTTCCATATATCAATGCTATGGAAGAGGAAATAAAAGCAAGAGAATTTAAGTTTGTTGACCTTACTGATTATTTATTTACTGATTACCAAGGTAGAGAAATGGGAATTGACTTCACAAAAGATTTAACAGACGAAACTCACTTCAATCACTACGGAGCTGTTAAGTTTACAAGATTTTTCTGTGAGTATATTGAAAGCGAATATCCAAATGTAGACAAGGTTGAAAACCTTGCTGATTGGGATAAGTGTGTTGAGCTTGCAAATGAATTTTATCAAAATGTTGTCTTGCCAGAGACAGACAATGAGACGCATAGAGAGTATTACGAATTCAAGCTTGCTCAATATCATAAAAAATATGGTGTGGCATAAAACATAAAATAAAAAAGAGACTTTTGAAAGTCTCTTTTTTTGTTGTAATTACAGTTGATTAACTGTAAAATATTCAAAGTTGTAATTCTTTGCCATTAATTTTTCTTTTAAGATTTTAGGTCTAAAGTCAACATTGTCAATATTGTCAATATCAAACCACCTAAAATCAAGTTTACCATCGTGGTCATCAATTCTTATAAAATCTTTGGTTGGTAATTGTTTTTCATCTAGTGGAGAAACTATATAATAAAAGGTGATTTCGTGAATTTTTTTGTCTTTGCTTTTGAAAAAGTTTTCAATAACACAAAGGTCTTTTGTTATTTTTACTTTAACATTAACCTCTTCTTCAATTTCTCTTATACAAGCTTCTTGAGCTGTTTCGTGGATTTTAGCGTGTCCGCCGGGAACACAAAAGAATCCATTATCTCGCATTTGTACAAGAAGAATTTTGTTATCGTGTAAAATTAAACCAACAGATTTAACTTTGAAATAGTATTCATCATTACTTATAGCAATATCCATTTATAATCCTCATTCTAATATTTTTAAAATATTATTTCTTGTATTTTCTTTGAAATTAATGCCACCATCATCATTAAGTGCACACCAGTGCAAGTTGCCATTTGCAGAAACCCTCAGGTGCATATTTTTGCACAAATTACATTTTTTATCATAACATAAAGAGTTGAAGAATGATGCAACCCTAATATTATCTTTGTAGCCTCTGTATTGGTCAAACTCTTCTTTTGAGGTTATTAGTTCTATATCATATTTTTTAGCAAGATATTTCATAAAATCTAAAAATTCTGCGTGATGTTCAGCCGATTTATTCTCAATGTTTTCAAGAACTTTTATTTCTATACCATTTGATAAACAAAACTCGAACATTTTGTCAATATCTTCTCGGTTATCATTATAAACCATATCAATTGCTATACTTATTGGATAGTCTTTTATGGAAAGTATATTATTTCTAATAACCGCTGATGATTCACCAACAGGTGAGTTTTTAGAGATTTTACTGTCATAATAGTCAAAACCAATAACAAGTTTGTCAACAAGATTATTTTCTAATAATTCCCTCATAACATCAATTTTTATGAGGTTTGTATTTATGCCTACCTGCAAGTTGTATTTGTTTTTGATTAATTTACATATGTCTATAATTTGAGGATGAATTAGAGGCTCTCCGCCGGTTAAACGGACAGATTTTAAGCCAATGTCATAAGAGTTTTTGAGTAAAAGGTCAATATCGTCTAGTGTTAGTTGTGCAAAACAAGATTGACCTTCGTTATGACAATATACACACTTCATATTGCAGGCTGTAGTTATTGAAATTCTATATTCTCCACGAGGTATTAGTTTCATATTTATTTTCTCTCCAATATAATATTGTCGCTTTCAAAATCAAAATCAAGGCAAGATGTAACATTTTTAAAAACACATTTTATAGATGTTACCATATCTTGAGAATTTTTTAATTTTGTGCTTTCTAAAAACAATTTTATAAACTCGTTGTCTGGCAAAGTTTTGAAAGTGTTAGTTTGCTTTTCATTTTCTAAGTAGAAACGCTTGAGTTTATATTGAGAAATATCAGTACTGATGCCTTGTATTTTTTCATTAAGTTTTTTTAGTTCGTTTAGTACCATATAATACATATAGTAAAAACCAGAATCGTTATTATCACTTAATTTTTTTAGGCGGTTAATATTGATAAAAATTTTGTAAGCATCAAAAATAGCTTTTGTTTTTGATATAAGTGGTTTAGGTGAATAACCACTATAATAATCTTTTATAAACTGTTGAAGTTTAGTTAATTTATTTTTTCTTTCATAAATGATTTTACCATAACCAAGCATTGAAAGTATAACAGTTTGATTAGTCTCTTTTTCATATTGAAGTTGAGATATAATCTTCTTATAAGGCCTTTCAAAATATTCAATATGAACACCATCAAGTACGAGATTTCCACGAATATCGTTTTTACTGCTGACAATTATGTGTAAATCAATGTCTGAGTCTTCTGTGTTGTATCCATAAGACGAACTGCCATAAAAAAAGATACCAAGAACATCTTTTCTTGATTTATAATTCCTTATGTCAATAAATTTTTCTATTATTTGATATATTTCTTTTTGATTTAGTTTCATAGTTGTATTATACCATATTTTTAAGAGATGGCAAGTTTATTTGTATAATGTTTCAATATTTAAACAAAAAACAACAAATAATATTGTGCTATAGAGAATATTATGTTATAATCTTTTTGATGGAAAATTTATATTTTAACAAATTTGTTTGTATGAAAAAGAACTTGAAAGATAGGTTCTTGTCTGGCAAAAAGTTCATTATGTCAAGAAGTAATGATTATGAGTTTAATGGAAAAGAAACAAAAATCATTGCCGAAGAGTGGCTAGATGAAGAAGTTGGCAGTCCTTTTTTTATTCAAAATATTGATGGTATAGTTGAACTATTTTTAATACCTGAAGACTCAAATATTTTTGTAAACAAGGATTTTTTAGATGTTACACACAATCCTGTATTTTTAGTAGATAACATTTTAAGTGGTAGTGTTGTTCAAACGAATACATATATCGAGGGTGCTGATGGTACAGGAAAAACAACAGCTGTTAATGGATTGGCATCAAGAGGGGTAATGACAACCGATAGATGTGTGCAACATATTACAAAAGTTATGAATCAAGATGATAGGGGGTTAATAGTTAACTCAGTGCAGTCTTTTTTGGAAGTAAATCCAACTTCAAAAGTCATTTTTTTATATGTTAGCGATAGGGAAGAACATCACAAAAGAATTTTTAGCAGAGAAATGATTTCTGCTTATGATAGAACAGCTTTTGATTTGCAAGAAAAGTATTTGTATGCTTATGATAAGTTAAAACATTTCAAAAACTTGTATTTGGTGGATACTTTTAACAAATCGCCAGAGCAAGTGCAATATGAGTGTGAAAAAATAGCACTGAGTGAAGTAAAAAATCAAGAGCAAGAAGAATGTCAAGAAAATCCAGTTAAGTAATGAGGTGTTTTATGGATAATTCAATTTCAAATAAATATCAAATTATAAATATCGGTGGGCAAAATTATAATATTGGAAAGAGCACAAGACTTCATGTAAAAATGACAGATGCTTGTAACGCAAGATGTCCGTTTTGCGTGGCAAGACTTGGCAAACTTAGGGATGAAAATTTCTTTGATAATTTAAAACAAAAAATAGAAATTGCGGTTAATAAACTAAATGTTGAAAATGTGGTTTTACTTGGTGGAGAGCCGACTATTTCTAAAAATTTGTTTCCTATTTTGGAAGAGTTAAAACCTCATCAAAAAAAGCTAGACGAAATTACTATTATTACAAATGGTGTTATGCTTCACGATATTGATTTTGTAAAAAAACTTGCGGAATCTTCTATAACAGCAGTTAATATATCTATTCATCATTGGGAAGAAAAAGTGAATGATGATTTGATGAAAATAAAAACTTTAAGCAAAGATGAACTTATACAAATTAGAGATATTTTGCATAAAAACAATAAGCAATTGTGGTTAAGTGTTGTGCTTATGGAAGGCGTTATTGATTCAACAGAAAAGATACTAAAATATGTTGAGCATTTTGCGACTGTTGTTGACCAAATTAGAATGTTTCCAATTTCTTATACTAAAGAACACGAAACATTGGCAGAAGTTGCTTGCTTTACAAAATCACACTTACTGGCTCCTGAAAGATTAAACAAAATGTTTGCAGAAGCACTTACTTATGGGGAAAAAATAGACTTAGACTCTAAACAGTTTAATTTGAAAGCCTATTCTTCAGCAAAGATTTATAATCAACAAGTGATTTTTAAAAGTACAGAAATTCATAAAGATAAAGATGATGAAGAAAAGAATGTGATTTATTCAATCAAATTATTACCATCAGGAAAGTTGACAAACACTTATCACGATAGGGGACTAGATTTGTATAACTTATTAAAATAAAAAAAATGCCGTTTGTACAAAATGTCAAACGGCAATTTTTTTTAAGAAAAGATTTCTCATTTGTACACATTGAGATATTATAAAATGTTTGGTAAAACCATTTTGCCAAAATCTAAAATGAAATGTTTATCATTTATATGTTTAGTACTTGGATAAAAAAGTAAATTGTTTTCAAAGACAACATCATTTATATTATGCGTAAAAGTTTCTTCACATTTACCAAAAACAATGTATTGGCAACCCGCTTGGCGGGAAGACCGTTATCCAATCCTAACACCAAAATCTATATCGGTGTAAAGTGGATTAAGATTTCAAAAGTTTTATGAAAAATCAGTTGACAAATGTGGTAATAAAAATTATACTATTGGTAAGTCGTAAATGTGGAGGTAAATTTATGGACGCAAAATTAAATGAAAGAATATGTGATTTATTGCAACAAAGTGGTTTAACACAAAAGGAGTTAGCTCTAAAAATAGGTGTTACCGAAGCTGCTATTTCGCGATATATCAACGGAGAAAGAGAACCTAAACTTGATGTAATTTCAAATATGGCAACAGCACTACACACAACAACTGATTATTTGCTAGGTAGAGAAGATAGTGATTGTATTGAAACTGAGTTTGGAAAAGTTCGTATGTTTGTGGCTAGAAATTCATCTTCAATGACAAAACAACAGAAAAAGGAACTATTAAATGCGCTTTTAAGTGATGATTAGGAGGAAAACATTTGTCTAGATTGCACTACGATACTTACGAAGAAATCAAAATTAAAGTTGTTAATCTATTAGAGCAATACAACATTCACTCAATACCCATTGACTGTATTAAACTTGCTGAAGATATGGGGTTTGAGTTAAAACCATATTCTAAATTGTCAGAAAAGAAATTAAAAGCATTAAAAAAATTGTCAGGTGGTGATGGTTATACGATTGACAATGTCGACACTGGCAAAAAGATATTGTTTTACGATGACTCTGCATGTATAGGAAGACAAAGATTTACTATCTTACATGAAATAGGACATTATGTGCTTGGACATAGAGAAGAAAGTGAGTTGGCGGAGTCAGAGGCTGATTTTTTTGCAAAATATGCAATAGCACCTATGCCAATTATTTATGCTCTAGATATAGATGATTATGTTGACATATCTGAAAAATTTTTAACTTCGAGTGAATGTGCTTTCTACATAATGGATTCTTATATCAAGTGGTTACAATATGGCCCTAAATATTTTACAGAATATGAGAAGCAATTGTTAACTATATTTAATGTTGGTTATTTCAAGTTATAACTTGCTATCATAAAAAAGAACAAGCGGCAACTTGTTCTTTGAAACGGATTAGGCTCCGTCAAACCATTAGGTATATGAACTTCATATAATACTTAACACCATTATTATAATATATACCTTTTTGATTTGCAAGCCCTAGCGACAAATTTTTTAAAAGGAGACTGATATTATGGCTAAAAAATCAGAAATGTACATCTTTAGAAAATCCATAAAAACAAGAGATGGTCGCATTTTATATGCTTCCGATTATGGGTTAAAAGCTTTCAAAATAGCTGTTTAATTATATGGAGCTAGTTGGAAGTTGCAAGCTCCTTTAATATTTTATTAAGGAGAATTAATTATGGCAAAAAAAGTAATAAGCATTGCACAAAATGCAACAGGAAGAAATACTTCTTTTAGAGATGTTTCGACTGGCACAAAAATGACGAGAAGTCAGTTTGTATCAAAAATAGAAAATAACCAATATAATGATTACCATGTAAGAATAATAAACAAAGTTAAAACGCCTTGTTCTAATCCAGATAAAAGCGAAAGGAATAATTTGGGTTAATGTATAAGAGTATTTCAGAGAAAGTGTTGGGAGTGGTTGGCTTAACAAGTATAACTATTCTAGATAATTTTCTTATAGCCATTGCGGCTGTTTTAATTCATTGTTCAGTATATTCAATTGTCGGGTTTTTATATGATTTGGATATTATTAGTGGTAGATTTATGGGAAAGCTATGTTATTTTCTTATTTGGGTGGCATCTCTAGTTGGAAGTGTATTTTTAGCAATACATTGTCAACAGAATATGGTTGCCCTATTTATAGTAATTGGTGTTTTGCTAGTTTATAATATAGTTTATGGTGTTGTAAAATTTAGACTCAAAGCATAGAAAAAGAGAGGACTTGTCCTCTCTTTTTTGTTTTATTGATTGGATTGCAAATGGGTGTAAACTTCATTTGCTGATAGGTTAGAAAAGTTGCCATTTGATTCGGCAAAGTTTTTTAAGTTGGTAGCAAGGATAAAGGCAATTCGCTTTATTTGTTTTTGACTTAATTTTGTTTTGCCGTGCCTTAATGCTTTAGTATTAAGGTTGAATGTGGCTGTATTTTCTGGTGTATCTTCACAATCAATAAAACGATTGTTAATAAGTTTTGTCATCTCATATTTTTTTCAAATATATGAGAATATGCTTGTGTCTTATTTACTTTAACCCAATGCTCCATTTGGAGCAGTAATATTATAGCATAAATCTATATCAAAAACCATATTTTCCACAAAAAAAAGACAAGTGGGTTTCCCACTTGGTCTAGAAAGGGAGTGTATGCAAATTTGCAGGCAGCGACTTTTGAAAAGTGCATGCGTCAAAAGTGCTGATTTTAGGGCTTTTAGACCAAAAAATATGGCAAAATGTATGCGACTCTTATCCTGCTTACTAAAATTATTGTATAAATAAGCATTTTGTTTTTTAAAAAGTTGATTTTTGTAGTGTTATAAGGTATTATTATATAGGTATTCCTATAAAAGAATATTTGGAGAAAATTATGACTATTTCTAATTTAATTGAGAATATATTATATGAAAATAATCTTAATCAAAATGAGTTTGCTTTAAAGATAGATTCTACTCAAGCACAAGTTTCAGATTGGCTAAACGAAAAGAGTAAACCTAGTTATGATAAATTAAGAAACATTGGAAAAGTTTTTAAAATAGATGGAAATGAATTATTGGATTTAACAAATAAACAATTAGATTTAATAAACGAACAAACATTGAAAGTGGTAGATTTGTTTGCTGGAGTTGGTGGATTAAGTTATGGTTTTGCAAATAATCCAATGTTCCAAGTAGTATTGGCTAATGAATATGATAAAGATATTGCAAAAGCATATTCATTAAATCATCCAAATGTAAAAATGTTAAATTGCGATATTAAAGAAGTTACTGAAGAAATGTTAAAACAAGAAATAGATTGTTCTATTGACATTGTCGTTGGTGGACCACCTTGTCAATCATATTCGACATTGGGTAAAAGGCAAAATGATGAAAGAGCACATCTTTTTGAAGAATATTGTAGAATTTTAACCATACTAAAACCCAAAATGTTTTTATTTGAGAATGTAACTGGTATTCTTAGTATGAATAAAGGGCAATTATTTGAAGATATTAAAACATGTTTTGAAGATATTGGATATGATTTAAAATATAAAACTTTAAATTCTGCAGATTATGGAGTGCCAGAGTTTAGAGAAAGGGTTATTCTTGTAGGAACAAAAAATAAAAACAATTTTGAATATCCGCTTCCAACGCATGGGGAAAAAGAAGGATTAAAACCTTATGTAACATTGGAAGATGCGTTAAGCGATTTGCCTTGCATGGAAAGTGGGGAAGAAAATAAAAACTATGCTTCTGAGCCACTAAACGAATTTCAAATATTTGTTCATGATTGTAAAGAATTAAAAGACAATGCTTCTCCTAAGAATGGTGAACATTTAATTAAGTTAATGAAAGCTTTGCCAGATGGTGGGTCCAAAGATGATTTGCCAGAAGAATTAAGGCCAAAGAGCGGTTTTGGAAATACTTATGCAAAAATGTGGTGGAAAAAACCAGCACCGACTATTACTAGAAATTTTGCTTGTCCATCATCTTCTAGATGTATCCATCCAAGAGATTCAAGAGCACTTTCAACAAGAGAAGGTGCAAGACTTCAAAGTTTTCCAGATAGTTATAAATTTTATGGTTCAACAGGTATGAAAAATTTACAAATAGGTAATGCTGTTCCACCACTTTTATCGGTGGCTTTAGCTAAACAAGTTGAAAAATATTTTGCAACAAAAAAATAGGAGAAACTCCTATTTTTTTCTTTTTATAATATCTTTTAAATTTTCAATTATGTCATCTATTTTAAAATTGTAAAATTTAATATCTTTTAAATTTATTTGATATGCAGGTTTTCCACCATAAGGTTTATGATATGGAATATATCTATATTCTAATTCTTCGTTTATAGGGATTAATGAATAGGTTCTATTTATTAAAGAAACAGCCAATAAAACACTATTTGTTTGTAAAAGTTTATCAAACTTATTATCCCTTAAATCAAGTGTATTATATCTTTCCCAATAGTTTGAGTAATCATTCATGATTTCAATATTTAATTCGTGGTTGTCATATTTAAAAATCACATCACTATCAGAGCCGACTTTACTATTTGGAAGAATAACTCTTTCTTTATCTTTGCCGGAAAGGTATAAATTATAACCTAAACTATGAAATTTTTGAACCATATAATCTTCAAATATCCATGAAGAAACTAAATCTCTTGCATACTCCATAGGTGACCGCCCATCACGATTGTGAATACATGATAAAATATTGGCATAAACATCAGGATATAAATTTTTTAATTC
This sequence comes from Clostridia bacterium, assembly GCA_017501645.1. Taxonomy (GTDB): domain Bacteria; phylum Bacillota; class Clostridia; order Christensenellales; family UBA1242; genus UMGS2069. The sequence goes on from JAFVWN010000008.1 coordinate 31,506, forward strand.
TTCTTCGTTTCCTTCTAAAACTAAAATATTACTTTTGCTATAATTCAGTTTTTTAGCCAATAGTTCTAGGCGCATTTCAAAAAAATTACTTAATTCTTTGTATGTATGTGTCATTTTAATTCTCCGAAGGTTTTTCTCCATTAAACTTTTTATATAGTCTGGCATAAACTTCTTTTTGAATTTTTATAGAACAATTATCTATAACTTTTGGATTTGCAATTTTTACAACTCTTCCTTTTTCGTCGTAAATCCAATAATTTCTATCAGCACGATTACATTTCTCGCATTGTGGAATTATGTTGCCTTCTTCTAATGGTTTATTAGGGTCCATATGTCCTTTTTGAAGTTTTGTAATTGTTTCTGGCCAGTTAAAGTTTGCTTCTCCTTCTTTGGAACCACAAGTTGCACATCTATAATTATAAGCAAGTTTTAAATCTTCCCAATAATCGCCACTAATTGTTTCTATACGCTTTTGTCCTGTAAAACCTGGATAAGTGGACTCCAAAGATATAAGTTTATATTCACCAGGTTTAATATTTGTAATATTATCATTTCTAGTTCCTGAAACGATATACCAACCTTTTTGAGCGCCAAGATGTCTTGCTTGTTGAACATCGTTTACATCAGGATAATATTCTTGAATAAATCGTGTGAGTTCAGACTTGGAAACAACTTTGGTGTTTGGATAATTTAATGAAAGATAGATTAAGGTTAAGGCATCTTTTGTATAGTTATCACCAGTTTTAAGATTTGGAAACTTAACATTTTTATCTTTTAGAAATTTATTATAATATTCTTTCAATAAACCATATTGTTTAACAATTTCGTTTTCTGTCATTCAATTTCTCCTTTGTATTAAAAATTAAAAAATTCGCTTAAAGTCATATTAAATGCTTTTGCTATTTTTTCTAAATTTTCAAGTGAGATATTTCTTTTACCTCTTTCTAAACTTGTTATATAAGTTCTATCTAGGTCACACTTAAAAGCAAATTCTTCTTGGCTTAACCCTTGTTTTGTTCTTAATTCTTTTATTCTTTGTCCAACTTTTTCTTTAATCATTGACTTTCTCCCTTTTTATTTATATAATAGTAGCAATAATGTGACTTATTTTACAACCGACTTTAAGTCACATTGGTTAAAAGGAGATAAAATGTTTAAAGAACTCAATGAAATTATTGATTTTATAGAAAATTCAAAATTTGCAAAGGAACTAGATGAGATTTTGCAAAAGATAAATAAATTAAAAGAATATGTCACAAATAATGATTATGACAATGCTATTATTTATGCATTGCATATTAATAGGACGACTAATTATGAAGGTTTGTTTGGTGTTAGAAATGATTTGCATTTAGTTAATGCAAATCCAGACAATAATCCGACCAAAATTACACCAGAGCAACATATTTTTGGAACATTAGATGCCTTAACAAAGTTGGCTTTAAAAAAGATAGCAGACAATATTAGCGAAGATATTGCTGAAAAATCAATTACAATAAATTGGAATGACAAAAATAAGTTTATATTTAAAATAATAAAGAAATTAACAGATAAGGAGTAAATTATGATTAAAGCTGTTATATATGCTAGATATTCAAGTTCTAGTCAGACTGAGCAAAGTATTGAAGGTCAATAAAATTTTTAACAAAAAAACAACCCGAACATAAATGTTCGGATTGTTATCACTTGGCGGAGAGAGCGGGATTTGAACCCGCGCCACGATTACTCGTGCTAACGCCTTAGCAGGGCATCCTCTTCGGCCACTTGAGTATCTCTCCAATCCTATTTGATTGTGCTTGCAGTTAGGATGCTTACTTGCAAGTGTTATGATTATATCACATACTTTCTTTAATTAAAAGTGTTTTTTGAAAATTTCTTGGAATTTTTTATTGAAAGCTTTTTTATATCAAGATAGAGTTTTAAAAATTTTTAAAGATGCAGAAATTGGTTGAAATGTGGATTAATTGTTTTTTCGCATTTTAAGACAAAAAAATAATTGATAAAAGAAAACAAATGTAATATAATCAAATTATTACTTATGAAAATTAGTTTGTGGGATTTATAAATGAAGAGTTTTAAGGTTTATAGAAATGGTCTTTTAAAAAAAGAAGTTGACGCATATCATAACATGTTTTATGTAGGATATAAAAAAGAGGGGAATCCGGACTTTTTGAACCACCTAAAGAATATGTATTTTTATGAATCTAGAGAAGTGCTATTGAAGTCAAAAAAAGAAGTTGTTGATAGGCTGTTAACAGATTTGCCTGAAATAATAAAAAAAGAAGAATTAAAAAATGTGTTAGTGTTATGCGTTCCTCGTTCTAAAGCGGATATGCACGAAAATCAATTGTATTTTTATAAAAGTGTTGAGGAAGCGTGCAAAGAATTAGGGATTCAATGTGGGGTTGAATTAATAAAGAGAGTTAAGCATACTGCAACAACACATCTTTCAAAGTTTAAGAATGAAAACCTTCCAATGCCATATCCCGGAATAACAAAAGATACATGTATTATAAATACAGAGGTGATAAAAGGAAGAGATGTTATTTTGATAGATGATATTTATACAAAATATTGCAATATTGATGAAGATTGTTTGCAGGCAGTCTTGGATTGTGAAGTAAGGAACTTAATATTTTATGCAATTGCATACACAAAAAGAGGAGTGTAAGGATAGTATGTTTATAACAGAAATGGCAAAAAAAATTTTAGCATTAAAAGAATGCGGTTGTTTTAAAACCAATAGCCAGTTTTGGAAAATGTTTGCAGACAAAGAAACAGTTTCGAACATGTTTGAAAAAGATAAACAAGTGCGGGAAAAGGCTGAAACTTTAGATATTGAACTAAACAAAGATTATGGAGATGACTGTGGGGTTGTTTGTATTTTTGATGAAGATTTTCCTTGTATTAATCCAAAAGCGAGGGATAGTGAAAAACCATATTTGTTGTTTTATAAAGGAGATATAAAACTGTTGTCAAACCTAAACAACAATGTTGCAGTTATTGGCTTGACAGACATAACTGAAAATATTGGTAAAAGAGAAGAAAAAATAATTGAAGCTTTAATACAAAAAGGATTAGCAATAGTGAGTGGGCTTGCAAAGGGTTGTGATGAGGTTGCACATAGAACTTGTATTAGAGAAAAAGCAAAAACAATTGCTGTGTTACCAACAACAATTAATAATATTGCTCCTGCATCAAATAAAGAGTTGGCCGAAAAAATAGTTGAGAGCAACGGATTAATTATAACGGAATATTATAAAGAAGCTTTAAGTAGGCAAGAGGTTTTGGCAAGATATATAGAAAGAGATAGGTTGCAGGCTCTTTTTTCAAAAGCAGTGATAATGGTTGCAAGTTATAGGCAAGGAGAAGGGGATAGTGGTTCTAGACACGCAATGTCGTATGCTGAAAAGTATTCGGTGAAAAGATATGTGATGTTTAATAAAGATGAGGATGGCAAGGATAAAAGATTTGGTCTTAATGCAGAAATGGCAAGTAAGGGAGTTCCTTTGTTTTTAGCGAAAAGTGTAGATGAGGTTGTACAAGAAGTAAATGTAGATTTGATTAAAAAAGCAGAGCTTAAAATTAAACAAATGAGTTTGTTATAAAAAGAGAGTTGACTAAAAATCAACTCTCGTTTATTTGTAATAATTAGTAGTTTTATTGTGATATTTTTACAAATATTATTAAAAACATAATTTTTATTTAGGTTATTTTGAAAACTCGTCATCCTCGTCATAGTACTTAGAATGTTTTTTATGCTTTTTGTTTTCTTCCCATCTCTTTGTTCTGTCGTACTTTTCTTTAATGTGTGTGTCAGCTTCTTTTCTTAGGTATGATGGGGTATAACGCCTTGTTGCGTAGTTGGCTCTGGCCTCCGCAGACATCACAAGTTCTTTGTTTGTTTTTCCAATAACACGCATTGCTTTTCTGTCGGCTTGTTCAATAATGAAATCTATTGGTTTGCAAAGAGCAAGTACAACATTTCCTCTGTGGTCATATACAGCACATCTTTGAGGTGAAAGTTCGCAGTCCATACTTGGTCTCCCAAGAATTTGAGAAAGTGGAATTTCAACATTTATGCCCTTGTCTTCATTTTTGACAATTACAACAATGTTATCTTCATAACCCTCTTCAACAGAAGTATATCTTATTTTTGTAACTCTACCACTCATTTTTTCGCCAATGTGCTTTTCGCAATACATAACACTGTTGATATCTTCAAAATCTTTTTCTGCTTGGTCAACATCAAGTTGTCTTTGGTTGGCAATGTCAATAATTTTTTCTATTGAATGAGCCGATATAGGTCTTGTTCCGTGCATATGTGCAAGAATGTTATACTGAGTTATATAGTCAGGGACTCTTCTAATTGGGGAAGTTGTGTGACTATAGTGAGGGGATTGAAGAGCATAGTGAGAAATTTGTTCGCCAGCCCAATCGTCAGGAGCGATTTCTTTTTCTTCGCTGTATAAGTGGTCGCTATAAACAGCTCTTGACTGCATTTTTATTAAGAATTTATTGATAACCTCTTCATTTGCGGTATCTTTTATAAGCTCAATAAGGGTTCTTGTACCTTCTGCAGAGAGGTCTCCGTCAAATTCAATTCCTAAAATATCAAAAAACTCATTTGCTCTTTCGGCCTTTTTAGGATTCGGTTCATCATGAACTCTAAATATATTGTCAAGTTTGTTGTCTTTTGCATATTTTGCAGTTGCTTCATTTGCTGTAATCATAAAAGCTTCAATAACTTCGTGGTAAAGAAGGTGAGGAATAGGTAAAATGTCTACTACATTTTGAAGGTCGCTGTCAAAAACAATTTCTCGTTCTTTGTTAGATACAAAGCGAATCATTTTTCTTCTTTCAAAGCCTGCTTTAATGAGTTGCCCTGCATAGAAATTCATAAGAAGTTGTTCGTCTGCTGAAAGTTGAGTCCCTGTGAGACACTTATACATAATTAGTCTTTTTGTTTCTTCGCTATCAAGTCTGTCAACAACCTCTTGTGCTTGTTCATAACTGTATTTTTTCCTGCTAGAGATAATAGCATCATAAATTTTACTTTCTTTAGGCTTGCCCGTGTTTTTATCGATAACAGATTTTACAACAAAAGCAAGTCTGTCTTCATTTGGGTTTAAAGAACAAATACCTGTTGAAAGTTTGCTTGGAAGAATGCTATATGCTTTATTTGGTGCATAAATAGTGAAACCTCCCTCAACATATTTTTGACCAATATTGCTGTCGAGGTCAACATATTTTGTAACATTAGCAACGGCGGTATAACAAACTATATCTCCGTTTTCATTATATGTAGAATATATAGCATCATCCATATCTTTACAGGTTGCTGGGTCAACGGTAGAGAAAGGAATGTGTCTTAAGTCAACCACATTGCCTCGTTGTGCAAAGTTTGCTTCCTGTTCTGTTATTAGATGCAAAGAAGAGGTGTCTACGCTGGTTGGGATTTTTTCAATCTCTTGGTCAAGCATTGGACCAGACCAGCTCATAATTGCACCGTAACTTTCAGCAATTGCGTCATATTCGTGAATAGGGTTTCCCGCATCACCTTTAACTTCTTTGATATATCCTCCAAGAAGAGGCGCTTCGGGATTAATAATTTCCATTACACAAATTTTATCTTGGAAAGAAGCAAAAGATTCTTTTGGATTTAAGATTGGAATTTGTCTTGTTTCAAAACTTTTTTTATTAGGAATAAAAACTAAATTGTCGTGGCTAAGTTTTACAACTCTTCCAAGAACCATATTGCCATTATTGTTTGGTTGATGAGTGTTTTCAAAAGAGGTTGTTTTCTTTTCTTCTTTTTCTTGTTCTAGGGGTTTTTCGTTCCTGCCAAGAATGATGGCTTGTTTTTTGCCATCTATTTGTTCAATGACAACATCAACAAGGTCACCATTTTTGTAGCCAGAAGCCACGCTTTTATGAATAGGAAAATGGTTATTAGTTTTGGGAGTAACAATATATGCCTCGTTACCAGCTTTTTGAACAACTCCAAGGTTTACAAGTTCTGGATTAACAAAAACTTTTTCTTTATCAACAACTAGTCGTCTAGAAGAGATGAGGGCATCAAGAGCTTGGGAAAATTTGTTCTTTGAAATTTTTCCGTTTAACATAAGTTTTTTACGCAAAGTGTTTTTGTGTACTCCAGCGTTTTGGTAAGCAAATCTGTAGATTGCACTTATGTTTTGCAACATTTCTTCTTTATATGACATAGTTTTTTCTCCTAAGTGTTTGTTAATTTCACTATAACATATAGTTTGTATTTTTACAAGATATAAAATTAAGAAAAATTATTTTTTTTATACATTAGATTGTAGAGACTGTTTTTCATAAATTTGACAGAATTTCGAGTGGGTGATAAAATTAATTTGTGATACATATTTATAAATCTAGGAGAACATTATGCAATACGATATTATAATAATTGGTGCAGGGCCTGGAGGCATTTTTTCGGCTTATGAACTAACAAAGCTTAATAAAAATTTAAAAATTGCGGTTTTTGAGGCTGGAAATTCTTTAGAAAACAGAAGATGTCCTATTGATGGGGACAAAATAAAGTCTTGTATTAATTGTAAAAACTGCTCAATTATGAGTGGGTTTGGTGGCGCTGGAGCTTTCTCTGATGGAAAATATAATATAACCAATGATTTTGGTGGAACATTATATGAATATATTGGAAAAAAGCAAGCGATTGACCTAATGAATTATGTTGATAAAATAAATATGGATTATGGCGGAGAGGGAACAAAACTTTATGCCACAACTAATTCCAGATTTAAAAAAGAGTGTATTCAATATGATTTACACTTATTAAATGCTTCTGTTAGACATTTAGGGACAGATGTTAATTATATTGTTTTGCAGAATTTATATAATGATTTGAAGCAAAAAGTAGATTTCTATTTTAATTCATTGGTTGAATCGATTTCTATAATAAAAGATGGTTATGAGGTAAAGAGCAAAGGAAGTACATATACCTCTAAAAAATGTATAGTTTCTGTTGGTAGAAGCGGAAGTAAGTGGATGGAAAAAATCTGTAAAGAATTGAATATAAAAACGAGTTCTAATAGGGTTGACCTTGGTGTTAGAGTAGAACTTCCTGCAACAGTATTTTCTCATATTACTGATGAACTATATGAAAGTAAAATTGTTTATTGCACAAAAAAGTATGGGGATAAAGTAAGAACCTTTTGTATGAATCCTAAAGGTGCGGTTGTAACAGAAAACACAAACGGAATAATTACTGTTAACGGGCATAGTTATAATGACCCAGCGTTGCAGACAGAAAATACCAACTTTGCGTTGTTGGTTGCCAAACATTTTTCGGAGCCTTTTAAAGACTCAAATGGTTACGGAGAATCTATAGCAAGGCTTAGCAATATGCTTGGTGGCGGAGTAATTGTTCAAAGATTTGGGGATTTGATAAGAGGAAGAAGGTCGACATTAGCAAGAATAGAAGATGCGTTTATTGTTCCAACTTTAAAAGCAACACCTGGGGACTTGAGTCTAGTTTTACCCAAAAGAATTCTTGATGGAATTATAGAAATGATTTATGCACTTGATAAGATAGCGCCAGGCACAGCAAATGATGATACTTTACTTTATGGAGTAGAGGTTAAATTTTATAATATGCAAGTTGAGGTGGATGAGAATTTAGAGACGGAGCATAAAGGATTGTATATTATAGGTGATGGCAGTGGAATAACACATTCATTGTCGCACGCTTCCGCAAGTGGTGTTCATGTGGCACGAGCAATTATTGAAAATAGATAAAAAATAAAAGTCCAACTTTAAGTTGGGCTTTTTGTTTTAAAATCTTATCATATTTGCACCGCAAATAACACATTTGTTATCATTTACAATGCTGTTTTCAATATTTCCACAAACAGGGCAGTAGTATTTGTCGATAGATGTATTTGTTATGGTTTCAACTGGTTTTGTTTCTTTAGTTTCTTCAATCAGTTCAAAATCTTCTGCTCCGTGTTTGCAAATAGGGCAAATGAAATCTTTTGGAAGTTCATCACCCTCATAAACATATCCACAAATTCTGCACACATATCTTTTCTTCTTAGATTTTTCAGGTTTTGGTTTTATATTGTTGATATAATAAGAGTAGGTTACTGGTTCGGTTTTTGCAAGAACTACTGAATCGGTAATATCTGCAACAAAAGTAATATGTGTTCCAACATCTGTTTTTGAAATAACTATTGCGCTTATATATGCGTTTGTGTGTTTTGTTATGTATGGAATATTGTTTGTGGCAAGTTTATAGTCTTCAAAATCTAAAAATTTGTCAGTATCTTTACCGCTTGAAAAACCAAATCTTTTTATAATGTCAAAAGTTGTTGACATATCCAAAATAGAAACATTGAACTCTCCTGTTTGTTCAATCATTTTTGTTGTGTAGTTGTCTTTGTTAATTGTGATAGAAATTCTTGCAGGGGAAGAGGTGACTTGCATTAATGTATTAATAACGCAACCACTGTGTTTGTGTGTTTTGGCGGTAAGAATATATAATCCATATGTAATATTGTATAATGCACTCATAAAAAATATCTCCTTGAAAATAGTATAGCATAGTTTTTACTATAATGTATCAAAAATCAAAACATTTAAACAAGCAAATGTTAATTTTTTTGCAAAAAACTCATAGAAATGTTATTTTTGGCTTGTAAAAGTGAATAATTTAGTCATAAATTTATTGTTTTTTTATAATCTTTGCTATATAATATATTTATATAAAAAAATTTTGGAGGGTAAGTTTATGAATGCAACGCTTATTCCTAGTATTATAGTTTCTATATTTTTAATATTTGTTATTTTAGGTTTTGTTTTTGGCTGGTTTAGAGGTCTTTACAAATCTTTGATAAGATTTATTATGGTTTTAGGTATGGGGGTTCTTGCATTCTTTGTCATTCCGCCCCTTGCTGAAGCTATTTTAAGTTTAGATATTTCAAAAATGAATATTATCATTGGTGATGTTCAAGTTATAACAATTAAAGATTTGGTGACGGATTTATTAAGACAAATTCCAATTGTCGAAGATATTATTGAAGCAAGTCCAACCTTTGAAACTTTTATTGAAATTCTTCCAATGATGATTGCGAATGTGTTGTTATTTGTTGTATTCTTCTTTATCTTTAAATGGGTTTCAATGGTCATTTATTGGATTGTTGCTGGTGTGTTTTTCTCAAAGAAAAAGACAGAAGGAAAAGAAAAACACGGATTTATTGGTGCAGTGATTGGAGCCCTTCAAGGATTTGTCGTTGCCTGTATTGTATTTGTTCCAATTTTTGGAATGGTACAAACATCAAAACCTGTTATAATGGCTGTACAACAAGAACAGCAAGCAAGTGTAGAGGGGTCAACATTTATTGGTGATGTTTACTATGCTGAACCAGAAAATCCTGAAGGTGGAGACGGTCAAACTTCAGGAGAAGGCAAAACAGAAGAAGTTGTTTCAACGGTTGGAAGATACACAAAGGCCTTTGAAGATTGTTGGGTCGCAAAAATGCTTGATGCAATTGGTGTAAAGAAACTTTCTGTTAGTATGTTTGATAAACTTTCTACTATTGAACAGAGAAATGTTGAGTACAGCTTAATGAGGGAAACTGAAGCTCTGGCTGAAGCTTATCCGGAACTTAAAGTAGTTATTGATGAAGGCTTTGATATTGAAGACAATGTTGTGCTTGATGCGTTAAAAACAGCAATTAATGATTTGTATGAATCTCCAGTACTTTCAGGAATGGTTAAAGAAATAGTTCCTGAAATTGCTGATAGATGGCTTAATGATGGAACATTCTGTCAAATTAGCAAACCAAACTTTGAAGATGCATCAATTCAAAGATTTTTTGATGTGTTGCTTTTGAACTTATCAACATCTTCGGGAGACACAATTAAGAATGATATTACTACTGGTGTAGACTTGTTAATGATTGCAAACAACGCGAACCTACTTAAAACAATAAGTAATGATGGTGATATTATAGAACTCCTTAGTAAAGACGAGAACAAGAATTTGATTGATGACATTATTACAAAAGCACTAGAGAGTACAACTTTAAAATCTGTGCTTCCTGAACTTATCAATGTTGCTATGGATTTTGTTTATAGAGCACTTGATATTGACCCAATACCTGACGATATTGGTACAGGAATAACTGTTGATTGGGAGTTTGAAAAACCAAGGCTTGTAGGAATATTTACAAATGTAATTGACATTGTTGATAAGATAAAAGAAGGCAAAAATCAAGAGCCTCCGGTGTCTGCACTTGAGAGTTTAGATTTTGCTAAACTTGGAGCAACATTTGACAATATTAGGTATTCTACATTACTTGGTCCAGCATCAAAACAAATTATGAATGCGCTTCTTTCAAACATTAACATTGTTGGTGATGAAGCGAATGTAATGGAAAAACTCATCACCGCATTAAACGATAAAGATAACGATATTTGGGATGACAAGACAATAGTCCTTGAAGATACATTTGTCTCTATTGGAGAGGCCATTGCTGTTGCTAGAGAACTTCAAAACAACCCAACGGACTTTGATCCTTCAGGCATTGGTCAAATCATTACCGACCTTGTAAAAGATGCAAACTTGAAAGATGTTGTTAATGCAGTTGTTTCAACAGACACGCTTACAAAACTTGGATTGGACGAGCAAACTGCAGGTGTAGTAAATGAAACCCTTGAAAGTGTTGTAAAAGGTGATTATACTGAAGGAAGTGGACACAGTCTTGAAAATGAAGTAAAAGCGGTTGAAGAAGTGTTTGACCTTGCAAATAAGGTTATTAATCTTGATACCACTACAGACCCTGATGCAACTGTTGATATGAGTGAAGAAGAAGCTGGAGAGTTAGTTACTTCTTTAGCAAACTCAACAATCTTATTGGATGAAATAACGGCATCAGGAAGCAATGTTGAAAATCTCAACTTAGACGAAAAGTTAAGTGATGATGCAAAAGCAAATATATTGACAGAAGTTAACAAACTTGAAGATACAGACCCTGCAAAAGCAAAACTTCTTGCATTATTTGGTATTGCTGTATAAAAATTTACCCCGTTAGTTAATAGCGGGGTTTTTTATTGCATAATTTTTCTCTTTATGACAAAAGAGTTAAAAACTTGGCAATTTATAAATTTTTTATTTAAACAATAATGTGATAACATCTTGTTATGGCAAAAAACATATTTATAAAATACAAAAAAGAAATAGCAACTTATACTGTCCTATTTTTAATAATGACATTGTTGAATGGTGCAAAAATAATGAATAAAATAAACCCTTTTGGGGTTGCTTTTTTGTTTTCAATGGTGCATTTGGGAAAAAATGGATTTGTAATAAGTTTGTTGTATTTTTTAAGCAAAGTGTTGTTTGATTTTTCTTTTCAAGGGATAATAATAGCGGTCAATCATATTTCGGTAAGTATTTTATTATTTTTGATTTATAAATGTTTAAAAAAGCCAATAAATTTGATTGCAACTATTATTGCCTTATTTTTTAGTCAGGTGGGGTATGCTTATTTTAACATTTCAAGTGTTGGTGAAATATTGGCAACGATAGTTTGTATAATTGCAGGATTATTGTTTTTTTATGTGTGTATAATTTCTTTTGGTGCTGTGTTTTTTAGGGGATTGCAGAGCCGGTTTACGATTGATGAAAGTATATGCTTTTCAATTTTTATTATAGCGCTTGCTTCTGGCTTGAATAGAGTGTCTATTTGGGGGTTTTCTTTAACAAATGTAATTGTAGCATTAGTTGTTTTGTTGTGTAGTAAAACATTTACAAAAATGGCAACTATATATCTAGCGTCTCTCTTGGGGTTGGGAATTGCTGTCTCAAGTGGAAATATAACCACAATGGCAATTTTTGTTGTATATGGTATAGTTTGTACTGCATTTAGTGACAAAAACAAAGTTGTTTCATCACTTTGTTTGTTAATAACTGATGTTGTTTTTGGTTTGTTTTTTAATGCTTACGCTTATTATGATTATGTTAATATTATTGCAATGTCTGTTGTTGGAATCGTGTTTATATTGTTACCTCAAAAGATTTTGGATAAAATTAAAGGCTATTCATATTCTTATGATGCAAATTTGACCAATGAGTTTATTATAATGGGACAAAAGGAATTGTTAAAACAGAAGATTAGTAAAATTGCTGAACTTTTTAAACAAATGCAGTTTTCTTATAGGAATTTAAGCGTTGGAGAAATTGATAAAGAAAATGCTTGCAGCGTACTTTGTGAAGAAATTATATCTTCGCATTGTAAAGAGTGTCCAAAACATAATGAGTGTCTTGAAAATCAAAAGATTAAAGAAGCAATACACCAGCTTTTAATGTTTTGTCTAGAAAAGAAGAAGGTGACTTTACTTGATGCCAATAATTTAATTACAACTAATTGCATTTCGTTGTCATCAATGATTGGGGAAGTTAATCAAGCGGTAAATAGTTATTATGAATATGAAAAGAAGATAAAAAATGAAGATGCAAACAAAATGATAATTGCAGAGCATCTTGCAGGAACTAGCGAACTTTTTAATGAACTAGGGCGGTTTATAGCAGATGGGAATATAGTTAACGAAAAGAAATCTAAGTTGTTGCTTGATGAACTGACGATTAACAAAGTTGTTGTGAGTGAAACTCTTGTCTTAGAGGGACAAAACGGGGTTGAAACGGTTTTGATTGTTGTAAGAAATAGTGATGTTTTGTCAACAGGTATAATGGAGAGCTTAAGGTCTGTGTTTAGGCTCGATTTCATTAATGTCGTGAGAAAGATGACAAGACTTTCTGGTTGGAGCATACTTAGTTTTATTCCTGCACCAAGATATTCTTTATCAGTGGGTGTCTCGGGAAGTGCAAAAGAAGATGGGGCTTTTTCTGGAGACACATATAGTTTAACAAAAATAAGCGAAACAAAAATGCTTTTTGCAATTGCAGACGGTATGGGACACGGAAAAAGAGCAAATGAAATATCAACAGTTGCACTGTCTTTAGTAGAAAATTTTTATAGGGCAGGATTTAGTAGCAAAACAATAATTTCAAGTGTTAACAAAATATTGTTGCCAATAGGAGAAGAGAATTTTACAACATTAGATGTTTGTGTTGTTGATACCTCTAACGGAACGGCAGATTTTATAAAAATAGGGGCAAGCGTAAGTGTTATAAAGAGCCAAAATCAATCAGTAATGGTTTCAAGCGATAGTCTTCCGTTGGGAATTGTTGGAGGCGTTTCTCCTGTTGGGCAAAAAAAAGTTCTAAAATGTGGGGATGTTATAGTTCTTGCTAGTGACGGCGTTGTTGATGCTTTTGATAATTTTGAAGACTATGTTGGATATGTCAATAATGAAAATGTTATTAGTACACAAATGCTGGCGGATAATATCTTGGAAGAGGTAATGTTTAGAGAAAAACAACACAAAGATGACAAAACAGTTATAACAATAAAACTCAACCAATTTTCAAAAACAAATTGATAACTTAAGTGAAAGTGTGTATAATAATTTCAAGGAGTTTATTATGGCACTTGAAAAAGGTTTATTGAATGGTTTTTTGAAGAAGGGAGACAAGGTAATTGTTGGTGTTTCTGGTGGTGCAGATTCAATGTGTTTGTTGTCTTTAGTTAATGATTTCTCTAAAGATGTAGACATTGATGTTTTGGCTGTGCATATCAATCATAATTTGAGGGATGCAGAAGCAAAAAGAGATGAAATGTTTGTTTGTAACTTCTGTAAACAACTTGGAATCAATGTTAAAAATATACACATTAATGTTGTCTCATATGCGGAAAAAGAATCTAAAACAATAGAGCAGGCGGCGAGAGAACTCAGGTATGATGCGTTCAATAAGCTTTTAAAGGAACAAAAAGCCAACAAAATTTTAGTTGCTCATCACAAAAGTGACCAAGCAGAAACTGTTCTTATGCATATTGCAAGAGGAAGCTCAATTAAGGGTGCTTCTGGGATGAAAGATTTTTCAGGGGAAATTGTAAGGCCTTTGCTTAATTTTTCAAAAGATGATATTTTAAAGTACTGTGATGAGAACAATATAGAATATATAGAAGATTCAAGTAATAGTGATGTAAAATATTCAAGAAATTATATTAGGCACGACATTATGCCTAAATTAAAAAAATTATATCCATCAATTGAATCAAATTTGTGTGATTTTGCAAGACTTTGTTTAAGAGATGATGATTTTATAGACTCTCAATTACCGCTAGAACTTCTTCAAGAAGAAAAGAACAAAGTAGTTTTAGATGAAAAAATTTATTCATTACACTCCGCCTTATCAACAAGGCTGGTGAAAAAAGCATTTGAGAAATTAAATGCTTTTGCAGATATGGAAGAAAAACATATTCTTCAGGTGTTAGAGTTGTTTACATATAAAAATGGTGCAGAAATATCTTTGCCAAACAAGATTTATGCGTATAAAGAGTATGATAAGGTTGTTCTTATAAAAGGTAAGAGTCAAACAAAAAATAAAGAGCAAAAATTTATTTTGGGTGAAACAAAAATAAAGGGATATGGCTCAATTTATGCACTTGATATAACAGGTAAACAAGACCCTGAGTTTGGTGACGGTAATCATTATTTAGATATGCATAAAATTCCATTTTCTGCTATTTGGAGAACAAAAAAAGACGGAGATATTTTTGCAAAACTTGGTTCGGGAAGCAAAAAACTTGCAGATTATTTTACAGACAAGAAAATTCCAAAAAGATTAAGGGATACAATACCAGTTCTTGCAGTTGGTAATAAAATTTTAGTTGTCGCAGGGTATGATATTGCTGAAGGTGTAAAAATCACATCTAAAACAGAACAGATAATAAAAGTGATTTATCAAACAAATCTCTAATACACAATTGCGGTTTGCTTGACAATATTTTTTAAGACATATATACTAAAACTACGAAGGAAAGGGAGAAGTATGGGGTTTTTCAAAAAAAGAGGATTTAGCATAATAAAAATCATACTCTTTGTAATAATTGCTGGAGTATGCTTGTTCTTGCTTCTTCGTGGTTTAATAAATTATAATATAGTAAATTAGAAGTATGAAAAAGAAAAAGAATGACAAATTAGGTTTTTGTATAAGATTGTTTTCAGTATTGGCAATATTGGTTGTCATTGTTTTTGGTGCGTATTTAGTGGTAGATAAGCTGGTAGTTCCTAAGTATTTCAAAGAATATGGCATTAATAATATGCACGATTTGGTGGGAATGGTAAAAACGCTATATAATTCTCCTGACGAAAAAGAAATCATTACAAATGGATATACAGCTCAAGATACACAAAACGCAGAGAATAAACTTATAACAATAGGTTTTCCAACAAAAGCAAATGGTATCGAATTAGATTATTTTAAAATAGCTGACGGTTTTGAAACAAGTGGACTGGAATCTGGAGCACATAAGTTTACAGATAGAGAAATTGCGTCAATTATGGATAAGATGTTGGAAGAGGGGGTTCTTGCTAGTAAACTTCCTCATCTTAACTATATTGATACAATGAAAATAAATATTTTAGAGTTAATTATTCAGCCAACACTTAAAACAAACGGAAATGCAGAATCAATATACGCTAATGACAGTGCAAGTGTGTCATTTACTTTTAAGTTTGAAACATCTGCAGTTCGTGGACAAATGGCGGAGGCTATGGATACTCCTATGTTCTTGCTAGATATGATTGTTCCAAAAACTATGTATATAACTGTCAATTATGATATTTTTAAAGATTTGAGTGGGGATTGGCAAGCCAAGAACGGACATATTGGTGTCAACGGAAGAACAGCAAAAGATAGTGAAATATTGCTAAATCTTTTAATCAATTTTGTTTTTCCTGAAGAAGAAAATATGACATTAGAAATATTTTCAAACGAGTGTGGAAATATTTTAATACAAGGGCTTGGATTGCTTGGGGATATCACAGTTACTACAGATATTGGTTCAAGCAAAGCAAATGGTATAGTTTTAACAATATAAAAAATTCGGTATTACACCGAATTTTTTTGTTTAAGAAAGTTTTTTTTGTAAGATTTATTGACAAAAAGTTTACAGATTTCAACAAGAGGTATGATGCTTATGCTTGCAAGAGCAACAACTAACCATTGAGAAAGATTCAAAGGAACTATTCCAAATGCTGTTTGTAAGAATGGAACAAATGCAACGAGCATAATCAATCCAAATAGACCAATAAAACTCAAATTAAAACTTAAATTGTTAAAAATGTTAATTGTAAATATGCTTTCTAACGATTTACAGTTAATTGCGTGAATAATCTGCATTAAGCAAATTATTAAAAATACCATAGTAGAGGCGACTTGATTTCCATATTTGTTTACCCCAAAGACAAAAACCACAAGTACAAGCAAGGTTTGAACAACAGATTGATATAAAATACCTGTTCCAACTCTTCCGGAAAACAGGTTTGATTTTGGGTCTCGTGGAGGGGAGTTCATTATTCCTTTTTCGGGTTTTTCTAAACCAAGTGCAAAGGCGGGAAAACTGTCAGTAACTAAGTTTATGAACAAAATTTGTGATGGCAATAAAAATACAGAGTCTCTAAGGATGATTGTTGATATGAATATTCCCAAAACTTCAACAGCGTTAGTACTTATTAAGAATTGAATTATTTTTTGTATGTTTGAATAAATGGTTCTTCCTTGTTTTACAGAAGTAACAATGGTTTCGTAGTTATCGTCAGTAATAACAATGTCTGCAACGCTTTTTGTAACATCTGTTCCGCTTATTCCCATACAAACTCCAATATCTGCGGAAGAAAGACTTGGGGCATCATTAACTCCGTCACCAGTCATTGCTACAATTTTTCCTGCTTTTTTGAAAGCTTTGACAATTTTTACTTTATGTTCAGGTGTAACTCTTGCAAAAACCGAAAAGTCATTTATCGTTTTTGATAGTTCGCTTATAGAAAGCTTGTCTATTTGAGTTCCAGCAATGATTTCTTTTTTATTTTTTGCAATTTTTAATTCTTTTGCAATTGCAAATGCTGTTTCAGGATGGTCTCCAGTAATCATAATTGGTTTTAAGCCTGCATTGTGACATTCTTGAATGGCTTTTTTTGCTTCCTTTTTAGGAGGGTCTACAATTCCAACAAGTCCAATAAAAGTTAAGTTTGTTTCAATATCTTTTTGTGAAAAGTTATCTAAGTTTTTTACTGCCAATGCAATAACCCTTTCTGCATTGCTACCAAGAGTACAAACAGCCCTTTCAATTTCTTGTTTTTTAGATTCATTAAGAGGGATTTTTTCTCCGTTAAATAGTAGGTGAGAACAGTTGTTTATAAGATAGTCATACGCTCCCTTAGTATAAACATAGCTCCCGATAGGAGTTTTGTAAACGGTAGTCATTGTTTTTCGAGAAGAATCAAAAGGGATTTCCAAAGTGCGGACAAAACCCTTGGTAAGTTCTTGTATAGATGATTGGCTTTTTAAGCAAAGAGAGAGAAGTGCTGTTTCTGTAGCGTCTCCAACAATATTGTTGTTTTTGTCTATTTGTGCATTATTGCAAAGTGAAATTGCTCTAAAAAATTCTTTACTTTCTTGTGAATTGATAGAAAAATCTGTTGATAATTTTTGGTTCAAAAAGATATGATTTACACTCATTTTATTTTGAGTTAAAGTCCCTGTTTTGTCTGTGCAGATAACATTACAACAACCAAGAGTTTCAACAGCACTTAGAGTTTTGACAATTGCTTGTTTTTTTGCAAGTCTTTCAACACCAAGAGCCATTACGATTGTAATAACTGCGGGCAAGCTTTCAGGGATTGCTGCGACAGCGAGAGCTATTGAAATTAAGAAAGCATCCATAAAAGAAATGTTTTTCGAAAAGATTAGTTCTGTTATAAAGACAATAAAAGTTATAATAAGTACGCTAAATGTTATAATTTTTCCAATTTTATCAATGTTTTTTTCTAGTGGGGATTTTTCTTTTATTGTGTTTGTTATAAGTTTTGTGATTTTTCCCATTTCAGTGTTTTTACCAACGCTAACTACAATACCTTTAGCACTCCCATAGGTTGCATTTGTTCCCGCAAAACACATAGTTTCTTGTTCTGCGAGAGGTGTTTGTTCTTTTAAGAATGAATTTGAGTTTTTTAAAACAGCAACGCTTTCGCCGGTGAGGGGGCTTTCATCACATTTGAAATTATTTGTTTCAATAAGGCGTATATCTGCAGGAATATAATCTCCTGCCTTCAAAGAGATTATATCACCAACAACTATTTCCTCGGTCTGCAGTTTTACAAGTTTTCCATCACGATAAATTTTTGAAAGAGGTTTAGTCTTATTATTGAGTAGGGAAATTGCATCAAAAGCTCTTTTTTCTTGAAGCATTCCAATAAGAGCGTTAACAACAACAATAACAAAAATAAGAACACCTTCAAAAATGTCGCTATATGTTTTAGTGGCAATGGAAATAATACAAGAAATCAATGCGGAGAATAAAAGAACAAGAACCATAAGGTTTTTGAATTGTGCAAAAAACCTACTGATTAGGGAAGGTGGCTTTTTAGAGGCTAAAATATTTTGACCGAAAGTTTGTTTGTTTTTAGATGCTTGAGAAGTAGACAGCCCTTTTTCTCCAGAAGAAAATTGTTTGTATAGCGTTGAAAAGTTTTGATTGTAAATAGCCATTAAGCCTCCAAAATATTAATTTTGATAAATTATATTTATGAAAAATCTTAATTATGATGCAAAAAATGTAAAAAAAGGGCCTTAAAAAGAGGGTTTATTTTTGAAAGGGTTGACTTTTTGAGATAATAATAATATATTATTATGTATTACTATGATATAGGAGATTTATTATGTGGGCGTTTGAGTTTGCAGAAAGAATTATTAAAGAAAGACCTAATGAAGAAGTTTACACCGTTGCTGCGGGAGTAAGCCCATCAGGTTTTATTCATATTGGTAACTTTAGGGAAATAGTTACACCATATTTTGTTGCTGAGGCATTAGCAAAGCTTGGAAAGAAAGTTAGATTTATCCTTTCAATTGATGAATTTGATAGATTTAGAAAAGTTCCAGGTAATATTCCTAGTGAATACGCAAAGTATATTGGTAAGAGTTATGTTGATATGCCAAGTCCTTTTAGTGAGGGTGAAACTTATGCGGAATTTATTGAAAAGAGATTTTTGAATGAGTTAAAGTCTGTTGGTATTGAAATGGAATGTATTTACCAAGCAAAAGAGTATAGAAGTGGTCGCTATGCAGAAAAGATTAAGCTTGCTATGGATAAAAGGGGCGAGATTTTTGACATTATTGACAGCTTTAGAACTCAAGATGCAGAAGAGGGAGAGAGAGAAAACTTCTACCCAATAAGCATTTATTGTGATGAATGCGGAAAAGAAACTAAAGACATTGTAAGTTACGATGAAAAGACTGGAGATATTGTTTATACTTGTGCTTGTGGTCATAAGAGAACAATTAATGTTTTAACAGCAAGAAATATCAAACTACAATGGAAAGTTGACTGGCCAATGAGATGGCAAGCTGAAAATGTTATTTTCGAGTCTGGTGGTATGGATCACTCAACAGCAAATGGTAGCCATGATGTTGCAGAGCGTATTTCTCGTGAAATCTTTGGTTTTGAGCCTCCAATTTACGAGCCATATAACTTTATTGGTATTAAAGGTGGTGGTGGAAAGATGAGTTCTTCTACTGGTAATGTTTTAACACTTACTGACCTTTTGAAAGTTTATGATAAGCATTTGATTTTATGGTTCTATGCAAAATATAAACCTATGCAAAACTTCTCACTTGCATTTGATAATGATGTTATTAGATATTATAGCGAGTTTGATAGATATGTAAAAATGCTTGCTGAACAAAGAATTGATGAAGGAAACAAACAAATTTTAGAGTTTACTAAAGTTGACGAAAGTTATCTTAACTATCCAAACTTCAGCTATCTTGCTACATTCCTTCCAATTGTTAACTTCAATCAAGAAATGCTTGCTAAACTTATGGAAAAAGAAAACACAGACACAACAACTAAGTATTATGCAGAAAGATTAGAAAGAGCCAAATACTGGGTTGAAAATTACGGAAAAGAATATCAAGTTAACTTGCTTGAAGAGAAGAATGTTGATTTCTATAACACTCTTAGTGATGAGGAGAAGTCTTGGGTTAAAAAGACAATTGAACTTGTTAACAAAGAGTACGAAACAAGTGATGATTTAATGACAGACCTTTATAGCGTTGTTAAGTATCTTGACCTTGAGCCACAAGAATTAAAGAAAACACAAAAGAAATATTTTGAAATTCTTTATAATTTACTTCTTGGTGCAAAACAAGGTCCAAAACTTGGAATTTTCCTTCTTGCAGTTGAAAAATCTAAACTTATGTCTTTGCTTGAGTTTTAATCAAAAATAAAAACAGCCAAAATTTGGCTGTTTTTTTGTTGTAAATTATTCTTCATCATTAATATAGATGGTTTCAGGTTGGTTGAGTGAGTTGAGAGCTTTTTTGTTTCCTGAAATTTTAGGAATTGTAGTTGATTTAATAGAGTCCATAATTTTATGGTGGAGAAACGAGAATGCTCCTTTTGGGGAAGTGATAATATGGTCGACAACCTTTATATCAAGAAGTAAACAATTTAAGAAAAAATTAGAAGTAAAACTAATGTCTTCATCAGATGGTAAAGGAGAACCGTTTGGGTGATTGTGTCCAAGAATAACTTTTGCAGCATTACAGTTAATTGCTGTTCTTGTTAAAGTTTTGATTGAGATATCAACTTTTTGAGAAGATTCACTTGTGATAGTCTTGGTTTGTAAAATTCTGCCGTTTTCGTTCAAACATATAAGAATAAAGACTTCGTGTGCTAAACCGTCAAGAGCGTTGGAAACATATTCTTTTGCTTCAGTAACTTTGTTAATAGTTGTTCTGTTATTAGAAGATGAATATGCGTTAAAAGATTGGTG
This sequence comes from Clostridia bacterium, assembly GCA_017501645.1. GTDB lineage: Bacteria > Bacillota > Clostridia > Christensenellales > UBA1242 > UMGS2069. The sequence goes on from JAFVWN010000008.1 coordinate 52,455, forward strand.
AATAAGATTTATTAATATTGCAGAGTGCATACCCATACCTTCAATTTTTGCAAGAGCTTCAACAGGAGCTTCCATAACACCACGAAAACTGCCAAAAGTGTCAAGCAATCTGTGTGCTATTGGATTGGTATCCTTTTGGCTGATTGCATAAAACAAAATAAATTCTAGTTTTTCTATGTCCGAAAAGGAAGCAAGACCACTTTGAAGAAAAGAAGTTTTTCTTCTTAATCTGTGGTCTTTGTGAATATTGGTTTGAGATTTCTCTTTTGTTTGATTATTGTTCATAATTTATCCTTAGTAAAAATTTAAAAAACAGACTTAATTGCTTTACAAATAAAGTTATTTTATTCATAATATAAATATATTTGACAAAAATGTCAAGAAAAAGGAGACTATAAAAATGTTAGGATTATGGATTACTTTAGGAGTTGTTGGATTTTTGGCTATTGTGACAATAATTTATATTGTTGGCACACGCAACTCTTTGGTAAGAATGAGAAATAATGTAGAAGAAAGTTTTTCTGCAATGGATATTTCTATGAAAAAAAGATATGACTTGGTGCCAAACCTAGTTAATACCATCAAAGGAGCAACAAAACACGAAAATCAAACCCTAGTTGATGTTATTAATGCAAGAAATGCTTGTGTTTCTGCAACAACTAAGGAAGAAAAGGGTAAGGCAGAGGCAGAACTTAGCCACACTCTTAAAAATCTTTTTGCGTTAACTGAAAGTTACCCTGACCTTAAGGCAAATGCAAATTTTCTTGATTTACAAGCTAAACTTGAAACTTTAGAACTTGAAATTGCTAATTCAAGGAGATTCTACAACGCAAATGTTAAAGAAATGAACAATAAAGTTGAAATGTTCCCAAGCAATATTATTGCAAAGTGGTTTAAATTTGAAAAAGAAAAAATGTTTGAACTTGATAGCCCAGAAGAAAGAAAAAATGTAAAAGTGGAATTTTAAAAAGTGAAAAAAGCAAAAAAAATAATTTTATATTGTGTTCTTGCGTTGTTTGGTGTCCTTGTTTGCTTTGCGTTTATGGGTATTGATGCCATAGAGACGGGAGAACTAGTAAATTTGTCTTATTATGATGAATCGCAAGATAATGTGAGCATTCATAATTTATATGTTGATGCAGTTGTAAGAGACGACAACTCTGTAAAAGTAACAGAAACTTTTGATGTGACCTTTAATGACTATGGGCTCACAGAGGTTGTGAGGTTTATTCCTTATGCAACAAAAGTTCAACGAATTGACAAAAATGGCAAAATCCAAGAATCTATGCTTTATGCAAGAATAACAGGAATTTCAGGAACTGGGGATAAGGTTGAGTCTTGCAATATTTATCAAGACGAAATTGCCGGTTGTACAACCATAGGGTTAAAAGCAAGAAGTTCTGTGCCTGTTGGGACGACAAGAAGTTATCAAATCAGTTACACTTATCATATGGGTGAAGATAAGAACAAAGGTTATGATGATGTTTATTACAATATTGTTGGTGTAAATAGTTTATTAACAATAAAAAATGTTTCATTTAAAATTACATTGCCTATGGACTATACAGATATGGAGGATGTAAAAATCTATACTGGTGAGTATGGAAGTGATGAAACAATTGCTTTTGGTTGGGACGGAAATGTTTTAACTGGAAGTTGTGATAAACTTGGACCTCTTGAGGGAATAACTTTGAGAGCTATTTTTGAGGATGGCTATTTGAAGTATGAAGAAACAGTGTCTGTACCTGCAATTGTTGCTTTGGTTACTGGTATAGTAATGTTTGCTATTGCTATTGCTGTGTTTATTCTTTATAAACAAAATAAAAAAGTGCTAGAACCTGTGGAACTTATCATTCCGGAGGGGCTAACACCACTAAAGGCAGAATTTTTTGCAAAAAAAGATTGTTCCGTGAAAGGAATTATTGCCAGCTTAGTTATTCTTGCAAATAAAGGTTATTTGAAGATTAACGAAAGGGAAGATGGAGAGATTGAACTTATTAAACTTCAAGATATCAAAGATAGTGAAGACTACTCATTAAAAGCGATATTTAGAGGTTTGTTCAATATGGGTAGAGAACTTGTCTTGGTGAGTGAACTAGAAAAAGACTCTGCGTTTGCAGACGCTCAAGTTGCCGTTTGTACAAGTGAAAATGCAAAAGGAAATAGGGCTCTGTATGATAAAAAAGCAGAATCGAAAATGGCTGTTTATAGAGTTATTTCTCTTGTATTGATTGTTTTAATTGTGATAATGATGATTGTTACAACAACCGTATATTTTGGAATGTTTAGTAATGTGGTAAGTCCTAGAGCAATTATTTTGGCAATGCTTTGTCTTGCTCTCATAATTTGTATGTTTGTATGCAAATCATATGTACCAACCCTCATAATCTCTATTTTTACAGCATCATTAATGCTTGCATTCTATTTTGTTGGTGGTTATAATGTTTTCGATAATCATTATTTAGTTTTAGTTGCGTTTATTCTTATGGGTATAAGCGTGACACTTATGTGTGGAGAAAGTAAATATAGCAAGTCGGGAGCTTTAAAAAAGGGTAGGGCTCTTGGCTTTAAAAGATTTATTGAAAAGTGTGAAGTAGACCAAATAAAAGCATTTGCTTATCAAAACCCATCTTATTACTTTGATGTTTTGCCTTATGCATATGTTTATGGATTAACTGATGTATGGATTAAAAAGTTTGAAACTTTAAGCATAAATCCACCAGAATGGATGTCAACAAATGGAGATTATTTGACAGATATTATAATCTTTAATCATATGTTTGACCGATTCTCAAAGAAAACATATGTTGCAAATCAAAAAATGATGTACTCTAGAATACAATCCTCAATAAGCTCAGGTTCATCAGGCGGAAGCGGTGGCTTCTCTGGTGGCGGAGGCGGTGGAGGATTTTCTGGAGGGGGTGGCGGAGGCGGAGGCTTCGGTGCCCGCTAATAAGGCTTATTTTAGCCCTTCCGCTTCGTTTGCTGGTGGGCTTTGTCTCACATTCGTTTATGTCTAATAAAGTCAAGCGAGCCAAAAACCACCGAGCCTTGCGGAAGAACCAAACTAAGCCTTATTAGGTTCACATCAGCCCTTCCGCTTCGTTTACTTGTGGGCTTTGTCTCACATTCGTTTATGTCTAATAAAGTCAAGCGAGCCAAAACTCACCAAGCCTTGCGGAAGAACCAAACTAAGCCTTATTAGGCTCACATCAACCCTTCCGCTTCGTTTGCTGGTGGGCTTTGTTCACATTCGTTTATGTCTAATTATAGAAAATAAAAACACAAGACTCTTGTTTATGAGAAATAAAGTCGAGCCTTGTGTTTTTTTTGTTGCCTTGTGCTAGACGCAAACTATGACTTTAGCAAATATCTACGGGGTGAGAGTGTCTGCGAATAAAGAATGTGACTTGAGAGAGAACTCACCGAGCCTTGCGGAAGAATAAAACCAAGCCTTATTAGAGAGATATGCTCGATAGAAAAAGTCATTTCGAATTCTCTACATTTTTAACTGGTGGACATAAATAAAAGATAAATGAAGAATAATGAATTGAGGATAAAATTTTTATCAAAAGTTTACGCCTTGTTTGTTCTGCCGATTGTTGTATTGTCGCTGGTGCGGTCCTGAAGTTCTTTGACAGGATTTTTCTTGTCTTCATAGCGATAGTCTTTGCCAAGTTTTGCAATTGCTTTTTCAATTACTAAATGACTTGGAACATCATTTTCTGTTGGAATTACTATTTTTTGATAATTGAAAAAGTCTGCATCAGTAGGAAGCGAGTAAACATCAATATAGTCTTCTCTGTTGCCAGTAAGAGTGACAGTTCTTTCAAGAATTTCCCTAACATATTGCTTGTTTGTTCCAAGAGTTAACGGTTCAGGAAAGTCGCCATTTGTACCAATTACTTTTTTATAATCAGTGTTTTCGTGTTTTTTGAGAAGTTCTACAGCTTTGTTTAAGTGAGATACTTCCATATTAAAATGGTCTTCAAAAATTGATTTGATATATGCGTCTTTTTCTTCCTGCATTGCGCTATAATATAAATAGCATTCAAGATATTCGTGCATTACCCATTGTTCAAGCCAAGTGCAAGTTGGGTCTTTGAGGCTTTCATACTGAGAAACATGCTCTTCTTCGACCATAGCGATTTCTGCGTAAAGTTTTCGACCTAAGTCATTTTTGTACCATTGAGATATGTTCATATAGTAGTTCATAGTTTGTTGTTCTGCTGCTGTTATAGTTGATGCAACAAGCTTTGTAAATAGGTCGGCCTTTTGTGCGTTGATATGTGGCTTGATATTGTCTTTTGGGTAGCGGTGGTGGGCAATTGTTGGTCTTCCCGGTGTTATTTCTGTAAACTTTCCAACAAGAGGTGCGGCATCTTCTTTTTTGTCAAGAGAAAGAAGATTTGAAAATCTGTAAAGGTGGTCAAAGTCTTCAAGCAAGGCAAAGTCTAATGCCTTTTTAACTGTCTTGTCTTTTTCTCTTTGTGCAAGGGTTGCAGTGAGGTCAATTGCAAGTTGTTCGTATGCAATGGTTGTCTCTAAAATGCTTTCATTTATAGGTTTTAAGCAAGCAAGCCTTTTTTGTTGCATTTGTTCTTGAGCTCTTACAACGGCAAGTTCTTTTTTTATTTCGTCATTATCACAGTTTCTTGCAAATTGGTGCATAAACCAGCAAGATTCAAATTCTGTTCCGTTTAAAAGTATAACTCTTGTTTTTGTGTATGGTGAAGTTTTTGCTTTGTCATATGCCTTAGGGTACATTTTTTTCATATCCATAATATGTTCATCTAAAGGTTTGTAATCAATTTTGAATGGGTTCATTTTTTACTCCTTGAAAATTAAATTTTATAAATAATGAACAGAAATACAGAAAAATAAACCTTAAAACTAAAAATTGGGGGTTAATTCGTGACAAAAGGGGGCTTAGTCTTGATAAGAAAGCAAGTAAAAATTTGACAATTTTTCAATGATGAATCACAAAACAGAGTTTTGTCTTCCGTAGGAACCAAAAGCGTAGCTTTTCAAAATATAATGACGCTCCGCTTGAGATATAAGAATGATTAATGATGAATGAAGAATGAAGGCGAAACTTGTTTTCGCTTTCCGTAGGAACCAGCCCCGAAGGGGGTTAGAAACAATGATGAATTATGAATGAAGAATGATGAATTTAGGATTTTTATTACAGTAGTGTAGAAATTGATTCCAATTAGCTTGGTTCCTCTGGACAGGGGAAAGGTGGTGCTTGCACCAAAGGGGTAGAAAATAAAAAAAATTAAAATAGTGTTTAATTTTATTTGGAGATTTTGAAAATATTATATATAATAATATGTGTAAAGGTGTAAACTAAAGAAAAA
>JAFVWN010000009.1 GCA_017501645.1 Clostridia bacterium
AACACAACTGCAATTCGCTTTTGCAAGTGCTCCGTTTGTTATCAAAACGGATTGCAAAGATAAAGCAAGATTTTTTAACCACCAAATTTTTTACGAAAAATTTTCAAAAAAAAATTTAGAAGCGGTTAAACTTCTAATTTATCAATCTTACTAAGCTTTTGTTGTGCTGACCACTCTTGGTCGAAAAGCGAGTGCAAAGGTAGAGAGTTTGACAATACAATCCAAATATTTTTACGACTTTTTTTAAAGAAAATTGCAACTTTTTTTCGCATTTTTTATAACTTGCTGAAAATCAATCGAAGTTAAAAAATCGCTTTTCTAGACTATTCTCGCTAATGTTACAATGATGTTACAAAATAGCATACAAAACATTAAACTTTGTAAGTTTTCTATCCTTTACATTAAATATTAATGATATAACTATCTGTTTTTGTACCTAAGCAATCCACAAGTACCAATTTGCCTATATCAACAATTTCCTTAACCGGTGTGTGGCCGATTACTTGAATAATGTTGGTATTCTTAAGCAAGTTACTGTTAATCAATGTCTTTGGTCTAACCCAAACAGGTGACTGATAAGGATCTTCTCCACAGATATCGGTTGCGAAATATTGATTTACTCTGAACGAAAAGGCATTACGGTCTTTGATAAAAAGTTGATTGATTTTTTCTGCCAGTTCTGTTGCACTTTCTCCTTTATACTCGCCAAAATATCTTTCATACCATTCTTTAGAAACCCCAGCATGGGTTATCAAGTAATTACCATGTGCATACGCAACACCATCAAATAAACTCCTAGCCTCATAAAACACATCATAATAATGTGGTTTTTCATAGCCATACATGTGTTTAAGGTCGTGGTTAGCGACTAACAAGACCACATTTTCTGGATGTTCTTTCTTGTAATGTAAGATTTCGAGGAAATTGACTAGCTCTTCTTGAGGCGATATTGACACTTCTCGAGAGTCTAAGTAATCTCCCATAAAAATATTGATGGCGTCATCTTGCACAAGTTCTTTCCAACATGGGCGACCATGTGTGTCTCCAATTATATTTAACTTATTGTATTTCATAGTATTAATCGATTAAATTTATTAAGTTTTTTAGATTGTTGCAATCCTTAATGCGCTTGTAGATTGCATCACAAAATTCTTTTTTCTCAGGAGAAGACTCTGAATACAAAGCATAAAGATCGCTTAATTTCGTATTTACTTCCCCTTCAAGATCTTCTAAAAGAGTGTAATCTGGTTGTAATGAAATAATTTTTCTTCCAGTTTCAAAAGACTGAATAAACATTTCTACAATAATCTTTTCAAAAACTTCCTTTTTAAGTTCTGCAAGATAATATTCTGTTCCACGCCACGTAAAATACAAACTAGGTTCGTATTTATTGTCAGATTTAATATTATCTGCCTCACCGAAAATCAAACTGTATAAAATAAACTCGAACTCACTCTCACAATATACTAAATAATCTGGCAATAAGAATTTAAAATAGTCAAAAAAACTATAGTAAAATTGCACTTGTACAGTTTCTTCAAACCCCATAGAAACTAATTCATCAGAAACTAACTCTAGAAGTTTTCTGTCTTCTACTGTATTTCTTGCATTAGCAAGAAGCCATTCATAAGTGTATTTACTTGCTTCTTCTTCAAGACGTTTATCCTCTTTTTCAATATCATCATCATCGCAAGAATCATCATCGTCATCAATATCGTCATCGCAAGAATCATCTTCACTATCACCGCGGGGAAAATCATCGAGAAGTTCATCAAATTCTTCTCCCTCCTCCTCTTCTTTGTCTATATATTCATAAGGATAATTATCACTTATCATAAGTGGCGAAACACCAGACTCCATCGTCACAGTATAAATTTTATTTCTAAGCAGATTATAAAGCACATCTTTAGGAACTACAGTCTTCAAAATATGCTCTATTTTATCTTCTGCCTCTATGTCAGTTGGATCTACGTAAAAATCTACAAAGGATGTATAAACAATATTTGCAAAGAATTTTTCTTTGTTATCATAAGAAATTCTTACGATAGCAGCTAGATTACATTGGTAGTAATTATAGCCTATTTTTTTGCTACTACTATATAATTTAACTTCAGTAACTGCATCTGTCTCAAGGTTATTCTTTCTTTTTCTATTAACCAATATCTTACTTATATAAGCATCAGATGAGTTGTACACAAATTCTTTCATAATTATTTAGATTTTAATTGTTCAACAATGTATTTCTTATCAATGACAACTTTTTTCACTCTACTCTTTTGATTTGGTTTTAAAGTGTAGTAGAATTTATTCAAGGCACTAGAAAGAAGGGTCTTAACATTTCTAAAACCTAACCCAGACTCATACGCCATATCGGAAATATACCTTAGAGCATCTTCTTCAAAAGCGATTTTTGTATTAAAAAATTTACTACAATAGTCCACATGAGATTGTAAAACATTCTCTTTTGCACTAGTTATAATATCGTAGATAGCATCGCTGGTAAGTTTGTTTGCTACGCAGAGATTTCCCGACAATCGACCTACAAGTTCTGGCATTAGACCAAAAGTAATTAAGTCTTCACCTGTAACGTGTTTTAAATACTCCTGTTTTTCATTTTTTTTATTAACTTCTGTGTTGAAACCTACTGATTTTCTTACATTTACATTTAATCTTTTCTTAACAATATCTTCAAGACCATTGAAACATCCATCAAAAACAATTAACATTTTGCTTATTGGTATTTCATAAATTTCTGGTTTTCCGTCACATCCAATGCCGTATTCTACACGCAAATTGTGATTTGTTTCAAACAATCTCATCAAATCGCGCTGAAAATCATGACTAAAGTCAGTTGATGCATCACTGGTAATGCGGCAATTTTGAGTAACAACCTTATCTAATTCGTGAATCACAAGAACTGCGTATTGCAGACTAGACACCTCATTTGGATTACCCAACTGTGAGGCAATACTTTGCCCTATGCTAAGACCACGCCATGAACTAGGAGTAACATCAGAAGTGTTGATTCTAAAGAACTTACAACCAATTACATCGCAAAAACGACGAATAATTTCAGATTTACCAACACCAGTAGGGCCAATAATAAGTGACGGAGTCTTAAAATTTAAATCATAGTCACCTAACTTAGATAAGTAATGTTGAAAGAAAGGAACTGACAATGTGTCAATTACATGATCTTGACCTTTAACATAGCCTTTAATTTTAGCAGCTAATCTTTCTGGTGAATTTATTTGATTGCCTTGATTCGCATCATTAAGGTCGAAAACCTCTTTTGGAACACCCAATTTTTTTAGATAATTAATCTCTTTTTTTGTAAAAGCAGAGTATTTTTTTACCCACTCATTGTATCTATATTGATATTCAGAAATAAAAATCTCTTCAGTAGCTAACACATTTTCAGTTATAAACACATAGTCATATTTTAGTTTCTCCACTACATGTTCCTCATTTAAATCATCTTCATTAAGCATGAAAATAATTCTATCAACCTTGTCTAACTCAACATTGAAGGCTAAAAATAACCACGCTGCCAATTCTTTGTTATTAATTTTCAATCCAAAATTTTTTTTCATAACTCTACTACAATTTATCAATTTCACTGTTTCAATCTGTATATCAACCAATTACACCTTATTAAATAGTTCAACAAACTAAGCTAAGAGAATATTTAGAGGCAACAAAAGAACACATCACTGTTTGTAGGCGTTTATCTTTTAGGGTAGAATGATTTTCAATAGAGACAAAAATCTCCCCATGTTGAACGCTTTTACTACATTCAATGTTCAAAAAAATGCACAAAATTACCTCACACAACTCAATTAGTGCTTTTTTGTCAATTGCTTATAAAATTTACTTTCTTACCCTATAAAATCCTTTCTTTTTAATTTGTGAAACAATAAAAATTAATTAACGTCTTTTGTTTTGTCGCCGTTGCGACTTGTGATTGTTTTTTTTCGAGTTGAAGTTTTGCTAAACCTTTATATAAGGCCTCGAAAATTGAAATGAAAATTTTTAAATTAAATTGTTTATTAAGGAGCTGTTTTTGCGTTTTAATCAAGTTGTGTAAACTAACAATCTGGCTAGCTGGACCATCTCATTAGGCATTCGGAATACATCGAATTTTTATGAGACAACAGAGCAAAGGTACAAAATATTTTTGAGAGTACCAAAATTTCGAGTAGAAATTTAATAAAAAGGGTGTATTTTTATTAAATTCCTCTCATATATCTTTGTTTTCTTGCCTAATGTCAACCATGGAGGTGACTTCTACTTCTTCATCGTATTCACCATTATATAGTACCAAATTTGGTTCGTTTTTCATGGCACAGCTAAATAGTACAAGTGATAGTACGCTTATTTTATAATAACACTGGGCGAATTAGCATTCCCCGTGAACGCCAATAGCTTATTGATTTAAACCATTCACCTACCCCTGAATGAGAAATATTATCTTTGGTTATATTTAGAACTCTGACATAGTCTGGACTTGAATATTCGTCAATAGAATTAGTCCAATAAAATCCCGAGTAAACCTCTTCTATTATATTATCACTTTTATAACCTGCGAAAGGCAAAAATATACTATTGCCATTTATTTGACTTACGACTTCGTAACCTGCCACACCATTTCTATGTGATTTGATCCACACACAATTATTTGGATCTGTTAATTCATTTATTTCACTATTAGTTGGAATACTCCATGTACCACCCCATTGAACACGAGCTGCATCATCTTCAAAATCAAGTACTAATTTACCATCACGAACAGACAAAGGGTATTCATTCTGCCAGTCATTATGTTTTAAACCATAATATTTTGTTATCTCGAACCTATTCCCATTGCACCACTTATAATTTTCCCATGAATATGATTCTTTTGGTTGGACCTCGCCCCAAGCATAATATTCCCCTAATTCTTCTGGCGATGAAGCTCCAATATTGCAGGTAGCCCATTTTACAGA
>JAFVWN010000010.1 GCA_017501645.1 Clostridia bacterium
GATGGAGTGAAAATTTCAACAACTATGCTGTTAGTGATAAGCTTGAAATTGTATGGGATTGTTCTCTTGATAGTGAAGGTAACATTGTTATGCCTACAAACGATATTAATATTTATGTTGATGGAGTACAAACAAAGACATTGAGTTTTGATTTGGAAACAAATACATATACATTAGTTGAAAGTGATATGCCACTAGATTATGAGTCTTGTTGTGGATATTTCTTTGATGAGGAACTTACAAAAACAAGCAAAAATGATATTGTTGACTTGTCTAATGGTGATGTAAATATTTATACAAGAACAGCAGACCCAAGTTTGTTTAGTTTTTCAACGGATGGTGCAGATGGATATATAATAACTAAAAACAGTGCTGTAACATATAGTGGAACAGAGTTTAATCTTGTAATGCCAAGGGAGTATGATGGAAAAACAGTAACAACAATTGCTAATTATGCTTTTAGTGATGTTTTTGGTGGTTGTTCTTTAGTAAATATTGTGTTTTCAAGCGAAATAAATACCATTTCTTATCAATGTTTTGATACTGATGATACATATTCTTGTAACATAGGAGAAATGAATTTACATAATAATATAACACACATAGGGGATAGAGCTTTTTGTTGTTGTCTTGGGATAGGAGAATTAGTGCTTTCTAATAGTATCATCAGTATAGGAAATGAGGCATTTAGGAGATGTAGTGAATTGGTTGGAGATTTAGTGATTCCTGACACTGTTATCAGCATAGGGGATTCTACATTTAGCGGATGCGGTGGATTTGATGGAAGTTTAACAATCGGAGAGAGCGTAAAAAGCATAGGAGCTGGAGCATTTAGTGGATGTGAAGGATTTGTTGGAAGATTAATAATTCCAAACAGTGTAACAAGTATAGGAGCCGATGCATTCAATTCTTGCAGAGGATTAACCGGAAGTTTATCAATACCGAATAGTGTAACAAATATAGGTAATTCTGCATTCAATGGTTGTAATGGATTAACAAGTGTAACAATAGGGGATAGTGTAACAAGTATTGGAGAGAGTGCATTCACTTATTGCGGTGGATTAACAAGTGTAACAATAGGAAATGGTGTAACAAGTATAGGGAATTATGCATTTTATTGTTGCAGAAGCTTAACAAGTGTATATATTCCAAGCAGTGTAACAACTATATCTGCTTCAGGTTATTACGATACACCATTTAGCAATTGTTCAAGTAGTTTGGTAATATATACAGATGTTACAAATGCTTCCAGTGTACCAAGTGGATGGTCTCAGTATTGGAATTATTATTCAAGTAGCGGAACACTAACAGTTAATTATGGTTACACTCTTGAGCAGTATAAATCTGCGGTGGGACTTACTTTTGCACCAAACGGGGAAAGTTTGGATGATGGTAATTTAGAAATTGATAATCATATATATAATATGAATATAGAAACTAATTATTTAGAAGAAATTGTCCTTAAAGATAAAGAAGAGTTTATTATAGTTGACAGAAGACAAGTTTGTTAAACAATGAAGTGATAATATTAAGTATAAAAGCTTAGTGTTGTCGCTTCTTTTTTTGTCTTTAATATAATTTACTTAAAAGTGTTGATGCATTATTTTGAACACAAAAACATATAATGTTGTATCAATACTTGGAGGCTTTATATGAAAAAGAAACAAGACTCTTTTATGGTAAAAGTTGATGGAGAGGTTGTAACTGGTTCTTTATCTAATAATAAAGAAAACAAAAAGACAGAAAAAAACAACAAGTGGGCTTGGTGTGTTCACGCATTAGTAAATGTGTGTCTAGTTGCTATTGTGTTTGTTACTATGGCGGTTTGTGGATATGCGACAAATCAAGAAGTGGTTGCCACATTTAAAAGTTATAATGGAGTTATTTATGCGGGAGACCAAAATGATAACAAAGTTGCACTAATGATTAATGTCTATTGGGGGACAGAGTATCTTTTGGAAATGTTAGATGCTCTTGATAAGTATGAGGCGAAGGCGACATTTTTTGTTGGCAAGACTTGGGTGAATGAATTTCCCGGTATGCTTAGAACAATATATGACAGAGGACACGAGGTTGGCAATCACGGATCATATCATAAAAACCACGAACTTCTTAGTTATGATGAAAATCTAAGAGAGATACAAGGTTGTACTATGGCTGTAAGTAATGTTATTACAAAAGAGATGACTTTGTTTACTCCTCCGTCTGGAAGTTACAACAAGCACACTCTTAATGCTGCAAAAGACCTTGGATATACAACTGTGCTTTGGACAAGAGATACTATTGATTGGAGAGATAGAGATGAGGAACTTATTTATAAAAGAGCTATCCAAGATGTAAAAGGTGGAGATATAATTTTAATGCATCCAACAATGCCAACAAAAGAAGCTCTTCCTCGCATCTTAGAGTACATAAAAAGTAAAAAACTAGTGCTAGACACGGTCTCTAATACAATTAAACTATAAAAAAGTTGAATTTTTTTTAAAAAATATGTAAAATCCGTTTTAACTACGGATTTTTTTATGTTATAATCTATTTGTCTAAATATTAAAAGTATTAAGAGAAAATTCTCAGGAGAAATCAAAAATGGCTTTAAAAACATATCCAAATGGTCTAAGATTATCAGTTATTCCTAAAAAGGGAGCAAGACTTGCTTCTGCTCAAATCCACATCACCAGTGGTACTCAAAGTGAGAAAAATTACGAGAGCGGTATTAGTGAGTTTTTATCAAGAATGCTTATGATGGGTACTGCTCGTCATCCAAAGAGTAGAGATTTACATGGCTTTGCAAAGAGCAATGGTATTTTACTCTCTAGTCATAATACAAGTGAAAGCATTGTTGTTACAGCAACTACTGTTGTAGAAAATATAACAAGGGCTATTGAACTTCTTTGCGAAATTGCATTTGAATCTTCTTTTGAAGAGTCTAGTGGAGACATTGTAAGAAGTGAGATGCTCGGTGATGTTGTTAAACTTCAAGAAAACCCTTCTTATATTCTTGATAGAATGGTTAACCAAGCACTTTTCTACAGAACAGGACTTGCAAATCCTAAGTTTGGTACTATGACAACAGTATCAAGAATGACTGCAAGAGATTCTAAAGAATTTTTAGATAGAGTTTTAACACCAAAGAATACAATTGTGTCTATTGTTGGTGATGTAGATGCAGATGTTGTTTATGATAAGGTTATGAATACATTCTACTCTAAGTTCCTTGCAGGTGGTGAATACAAGAAGCTTAAGTATGTTGCACCTATTGAAGATTTTGTAGGTGGTGAAAGAGCTAAGAACAAAAAACTTAATCAAAGCAGAATATTCTTAGCTTTCCCAAGTGTTTCTTATAAATCAATTAAAAAGCACGCTCTAGAAATTGCTCTTCCTGTTATTATGAAAAGAATTGACGAAGAGATTAAAGACGACCTTAAAGGTCTAACATTCTATCATAGCGAAAATATCACTCACGAGCTTTACGCAAATAATGGTAAACTCACAATAGAGACTATGGTTGACTATGAGCATGTTGAAGAATACCTAGATGTTGTTGTTGACTCTATTAAACATATTAAGTCATCAGGTATCGCAGAAGCGGATTTTGAAATTGAAAAGAACGCTTATATAATTAAATACTTGCAAGACAACGAAAGAGCAAGTGATCTTGGTGAGGCGGCAGCAAAAGAAGTTGCTATTAACAAACAAAGCTATAGCTTAGCAAGTGAACTTATGAAAATAGAGCTTTTAACAGTTGCAGATGCAAACAAGATTGTGGAAACAGTTTTTGATTTCAATAAATTGTTTATCGCTTATCTTGGTGCTCCAACAGACATTAGAGCAATTGATTATTTAGACTAGTTTTTAATAAATATTATCTTTTTTGAGGTGTGATTTTGGAAACTAATAAGACTATGAGAAAAGGTGGCGGATTGAGTGCAAAAAAAATAGTGGGGATTTGTCTACTAGTTTTTAGTATTCTTTCTTTTATATTATGTTGTGTCCCAAGTTTTTTGAATATTGGGGCTTTCTTCCAAGGTGTTTTTGGTGTACTTGCTTATCCGCTTTTCTTACTACTTACACTTGTAGGTATTGCTCTTATTATGGATCTAAGTTACACTCTCAACAAAAAATATGCCTTTTATTTGACGGTTTCGATTATTTGTGTGCTAGGTTTATTCCATACAATTTTTACCACAAAGTATGCTCTTTATGATAATATGACCAAGTATGCAGATATGAAAAGATACTTGAGTTACTGCTATCAAATGACTAATGGCATTACTGTTGGTGGTGTTGTTTTAGGAATTTTAGTATTCGCTATTAGAGGTCTCATTGGTCTTATTGGAACATATGCATTCTTTAGTGTATTTGGAACAATTTTTATTGGACTTACAATAGATTTTCTTATTCATCATAAAAAAGACCTTGCAAGAAAGAATAAGCTTACAGATGCGTCAAGCTTAAAGCAAGTAGATGATACAAAAGGTGTCTTTGGAAGAGGCGAAGAAGAATTATATACCTTCTCTAAAAAACGAGAAACTGCACCTCCTGTATTTGAGGGATGGGAAGAGGAACCTGAAGAAGTTAAAGAAACTCCATTGTTTACTGCAACTGATGATAAAACAGAAAACCTTCTTGAAGCTGACCAAAACATTAATTTCAGTTTTAATGATACTGGAACAGATGAACCATTTATAAATAAGCCAACAGAAGAATCAAGAAATTATGCTAGAAGTGTTCTATTTGGCGGTAAAGCGCCTCAAGAAGAACAAGAATCTTATACAACGCCTGCTCAAAATCAGGAAACAAGCGAGCCAAAGTCTGCTAGAGATGTGTTATTTGGAGAAAAACCTCAAGTTCCAAATATTTTCGACCGCTCTAGTGAAGAGAGGGATGCTTGGAGGAGACAATATGCGTCTAAGCCTCTAGCGTTCCAAGAAGAGACTCAAAATCAACAGAGCGTGGAACCTGAAGAAGTTCCTCAAAATCCATTTGCTGAAACTCAAAATGATGATGGTTCAATTAATACAAGCTGGGGGACATATAGACCAACTAGGTCTTTTAATGAACCTCAAAATCCATTTGCCAATAACGAGCCAATTAGAGGCGGGAATCCACTTCAAACAAATGAAGATTCTAAAAATCAAGTTAATGAGCCTTTTGGTTCAAGAAATTTTGGTGAGAGAAATGTTGAACGCAATGTGGATAGAAATTTCGGCAGAGTGCCAGAACGCAATGTCGACAGAAATGTAGACAGAGAATTTAATAGAAATGTTGAGAGAAATATAGATAGAAACGAAAATAGAACTTTTGACAGAAATAATTTCAACGATAGAAACGCTTTAAATAATGAAAGTGATAGAAATTTTGCGTCAAGACCAATTCCTAGAGAAAGAACAACTCTTTCTAATTTTAATAGACTTTCTCAACAAAACCCTGAAGGAAGTACAGAGTTTAACTCAAGACTATCTTCCGCTGAAAACAGAAGGGAAAATGATGATATTTTAGCAAATGCAACAACTCTTGGTGGTTCTGCTTCATTTACTTCTATTTTAGAGCAGAATAAAAAAGAGGAAAAGGAAGAAACTCCTAAAACTCAAGAAAAACCAAAAGTTGAAAAGATTAGTTTTGTTAATCAATTAAATACAAAGTATAACGCTCCACCAACAGACATTCTTAATTTGGTGAAGGAAGAAAAAATTGACTATTCTCAAGAATACAAAGAGAAAACAGCAATCATTGAAAGCATTCTTTCAAACTTCAAAATCCCTGCCAAAGTTAATAATGTTGTAAGAGGGCCAAAAGTTACTAGATATGAACTTGCAATGCCTATGGGAATACCTGTAAGTAGAGTACTTTCTTATGAAAAAGACCTTTCAATGGGTCTTGCATCAAAGAGTGGTGTTCGTATTGAAGCACCAATTCCTGGAAAAAATGCGTTTGGTATTGAAGTTGAAAATGCAAAAGCGTCTATGGTAGGTTTTAGAGAGCTTGTAGAATCTAGGGAATATCAAACATTCAAACATCCATTACCTGTAGCTATTGGCAAAAATATTTCGGGTGAGATTATTGTTAAAGACCTTGGTAGAATGGTGCACTGTTTAGTTGCCGGTTCTACTGGTTCTGGTAAATCTGTATTTTTACACTCACTTATCGTGAGTTTAATGTATAAACTTTCTCCAGAACAATTAAGATTTATTATGATTGACCCTAAGCGTGTAGAATTCTCAAGATACAACAGAATGCCACACCTTATGCTTCCGGAAGTTGTAACAGACTGCTCAAAGGCTGTAAACGCTCTTTCTTGGGCTGTTAAAGAAATGGAAAGAAGATACGAACTTCTTAGACTTAACGAGTGCCAAAAACTAGAACAGTTTAATGAATGTTCAGCTGTAAAAGAAGGAAGAGAAAAGAAACTCCCATATCTTGTAATTGTTGTTGATGAGCTTGCTGAACTTATGGGTGTCGCAGCAAAAGAAGCTGAATCAAGAATCCAAAGAATTACTCAACTTGGTCGTGCTGCAGGTATTCATATGGTTGTTGCGACTCAAAGACCATCTGTTGATGTCGTTACTGGTACAATTAAAAACAACCTTCCAACTCGTATTGCTTTCGCTTTAGCAAGCCAAGTAGACAGCCAGACTATTATTAACCAAGCTGGTGCTGAAAAACTTCTTGGACAAGGTGATATGCTTCTTTCAGCTCAAGACTCTAACGCTATTGTGAGACTTCAAGCTGCGTATGTCAGTGATGACGAGATTAAGAAAGTTCTTAATTATATTAAGGATAACAATGTTTCTGTTTATGATGAAGAAATTCAAAAATCCATTTATGCAGAGCCTGAAAAAGAAGAAGTTTCTAATGATGACGATTCTAAGGGTGGTGCACCAACAGAAAGAGAAATGGATGAATATATGCCTCAAGCACTTAAACTTGTTATGAAGAACGGTAAGGCATCTATTTCTATGATTCAAAGAAGGTTCTCTGTTGGTTATGCAAGAGCTGCGAGAATAATTGACCAAATGGAAACAAAAGGATTTATTGATTCTGGACTTGGCAATAAACCAAGAGATGTAAAAATCACAGTTGCTGAATATAATGAACTTTTTGGTGATTTTGATGCAGATTAATGTTTTTAGGAGCAATTATGGAACTTTTTGAAAAAGATGAGTTGTTTGATAAGGTTTGGGAGTATGTTCAAGAAAAAGGGTATGCTTCTTTAGCTGATATTCAAAGGAACTTTACTATTGGTTATGCAAGAACTGCAAGAATTGTGAATCAATTGGAAGAAGTGGGATACATCTATTATGATGAAAAAGGTAACAGAAAACTCAATCTTAATGCTCAAAAAGAACTTAATACTCAAAAAGAAGAATTTAAAGAAATTGAACTTGAGGGGTTTGAAAATTTTTCAGCCCCTATAAGAGTTTTTTTACAAGCTCTAAGATTTGGAATCTTAGAGGGAAAAACCTCAACTGTTGATATTCAACGATATTGCACTGTTGGGTATGCTATGGCAGTGAAAATTATTGATAAAATGCTAGAACTTGGGTTCATTGAGCCTAAAGAAAAAGAAAAAACAAAATATAAAGTTGTACTTTCTGCAGAAGAATACAACAAAAGATTTGGCAAGATTGATGATATAAGATAATTTTGAAAAACAAAAGGATTAAAGTATGAAAGACGAAGTTACAAAGTTAAAAAATGAAAAAAAGTTGGTTGGTGTTATTTCTCTTGGTTGTGACAAAAACAGAGTTGATACTGAACATATGTTAACATATCTTGGGCAAGGTGGATATAGTTTTACTAGCGACCCTTCAAAAGCGGAGATAATCATTATCAATACTTGTGGATTTATTGCAAACGCAAGAAAAGAATCAATGGATACCATTTTTGAAATGAGCGAATATAAGAAACTTGGTACTTGTAAAAAGTTGGTAGTGACTGGTTGTATGCCTCAAAAGTGGCTTAAAGAAATGAGAAAAGACCTCCCTGAAGTTGATATTTTCCTTGGTATTAATCAATATCAAGACATTTGCAAGATTCTTGAAAGGTCATATGCTGAACAAGGCAAAATCATTGAAACAGAAGGTGAATTCTCTCATATTAAGGTAAAAAATAGAGTTATTACAACTCCTAAACACTATGCATACTTAAAGATTGCAGATGGATGTGATAACTATTGTACTTTCTGTACAATTCCATACATAAGAGGAAGTTACCGCTCAAGAGCAAAAGAAGACCTTATCGAAGAGGCTACTGAACTTGTAAACTCTGGAGCAAGAGAACTTATTTTAGTTGCTCAAGATGTTACAAGATATGGTAGTGATTTAACAAAAGATGGAAAACCAGCTCTTGTAGACCTTATAAGAGAACTTTCAAAAATTAAAAAATTAAAGTGGATTAGGCTTCTTTATTGTTATCCAGAACTTGTAACTGATGAGCTTTTACAGGAAATGATGGACAACCCAAAACTTTGTAACTATCTTGATATTCCATTCCAACATGTGTCTAGCGGAATACTTAAGAGAATGAACAGAAGAATTGACCACGATGGAGTTATAAAGCTTGTTGAAAAAATTAAAGCATTACCTCAAAAAGTTGCAATTCGTACAACATTTATGGTTGGCTTCCCAGGAGAAACTGATGAAGATTATATTGAACTTTATAACTTTATCAAAAAGTATCCATTGATGCATGTAGGGTTCTTTGCTTATTCAAAAGAAGAGGGAACTCCTTCAGCATCATTCCCAAATCAAGTTCCTGAAAAAATGAAGCAAAAAAGACTTATTAATCTTGTTAAGCTTCAAAGAAAGATTGTTGCGAAAGAAAACAAAAAATTTATCGGTCAAACTTTAGAAGTTTGTTATGAGGGTATTGATTACTCAAAAGCAAAATTCTTTGGTAGAACTCAATACCAAGCTCCAGAGATTGACACCTTAGTTTATTTTAGGTCAAAAGAAAGAGCAGACATTGGTGATTTCTATAATGTAAAAATCACTAGAGCAAAAGAATATGATTTGCAAGGAGATAAAGTATAATGAAGTGGAATGTTCCTAATATTTTAACAATGATAAGATTGTTTTGTACTCCAATAGTTGTGGCTCTATTTTTAATCACTATTCCATCAGGGATTGGTGTATTTTGTGCACTAGGGGTGTATATTCTTGCTTGCCTAACTGACTTTTTAGATGGTTATATTGCAAGAAAATATAATATGATAACAGACTTTGGTAAATTTATGGACCAAATCGCAGATAAAGCTATTACAACAACTGCAATGATTTTAGTTCTTTTTGCAGGAAATGTAACTCTTTCTTGGGTTGCTGTTCTAATTGTTCTTGTGGTTGTTTTAAGAGATACAATCATCTCTGGTATAAGAATGGTTGCTGCAAATAAAGGCATTGTAATTGCTGCTGATATTTTTGGAAAGGTTAAATCTTTCTTCTTAGATGTTGCTTCTATGGTGCTTATGCTATATGTTGGCCTAGTTCTTTGCTTGAAAGGTGGAGAAAATGCTTTTATTGGGGCTATGCCTATTGAGTATATAAGATACTTTGGTTTAGCACTTATGATAATTGGTGCTGTTCTTTCTATTGTTTCTTGCGTTAACTATTCAGTTAAAGCAGTTGCTGGTTTTAAAGAACTTGCAAACAAGAAGGAAAGAGAAGAAATTAAAGATGCTGAATAATTTAAGGATATAAAAAATGAAAAATCAAACTTTAAAACTTTACGGACTTACAATTGAA
The DNA here is from genome assembly GCA_017501645.1 of Clostridia bacterium. Classification (GTDB taxonomy): domain Bacteria; phylum Bacillota; class Clostridia; order Christensenellales; family UBA1242; genus UMGS2069. Next base: position 9,741 of record JAFVWN010000010.1, read on the forward strand.
CAAATAAATGCAGAACTTGAAAATTTAAACATAGATAAAAAGCAAGTAAAAACATATGTTAAAGAAAAATATCTAGATGCATTTTTGTATGTTGAACAAAAGAAAGATGAAGAGGTTTTTGTGAAAGAACTTGCAAGAATTGTTTCTAACTTTTCAAAGTATATTTATGCAGATAGAGATATAAGTCTTTATGAAAAACTCCACGAAGTTCTTGAAATAAGAAAGAAAACTATTTGTCTTATGGAGCAAGCGACTGGTGGTATTATTACAAGCAATTTACTTGCTTTTGATGGGGCAGAAAAGATTGTGAAGGCTTCATATGTTATGCCATCAATTAAGGCAATGATAGACCACTTTGACCTCAATCCTTTTAAACTTACAGCAAATCACGGTGTTTGCGGAGAGATTGCTTTTGATATTGCTTCTCATATAAGGTCAAGAATTCCTGCAAATTTTTATGTTGTTTGCCTTTCATCTCTTGCAGAAGGGAATGAATTGTATTATAATGGTAATATGATTTCATACATTGCTATTGGAAGTGAACTTGGTGTTAAGATTTTTAAAATCGAGGCAAATTCTAAAAAGCGTGATTTTATGAATCAGGTTGCTAAAACTATATGTTTTAAATTAATAAATATGTTAAAGTAATTAAGCGAGGTTATTATGGACGATAAACAAAAGGCTTTAGAGCAGGCGATTGCTCAAATTGAAAAACAATTTGGTAAAGGCAGTATTATGAAGCTTGGTGAAGCTCCAGTTCAAGAAATTGAAGTTATTCCTACTGGCTGTCTTACTCTTGATTTAGCTCTTGGAATTGGTGGTGTTCCAAGAGGAAGAATTATTGAAATTTATGGACCTGAATCTTCAGGTAAAACAACAGTTTCTTTGCATATTGTTGCTGAGGCTCAAAAAATGGGTGGCACAGCTGCATTTATTGATGCAGAACATGCTCTTGACCCTGTATATGCTCAAAGACTTGGCGTTGACATTAAAAATCTTTATGTTTCTCAACCTGATACTGGTGAGCAAGGTCTTGAAATTGCTGAAAGTCTAGTTAGAAGTGGCTCTGTTGACATTGTTGTTATTGACTCTGTTGCCGCCCTTACTCCTAAGGCTGAAATTGATGGAGAAATGGGTGATAGCCATGTTGGTTTGCAGGCTAGACTTATGTCTCAAGCATTAAGAAAACTTGCTGGTATTACTTCTAAAACTAAGACCTGCGTTATCTTTATTAACCAGCTTCGTGAAAAAGTGGGCGTTATGTTTGGTAACCCTGAAACAACCCCTGGCGGTAAGGCTCTTAAGTTCTATTCAAGTGTTCGTCTTGATGTAAGAAAAGGTGAAATCTTGAAAGATGGCGACCAAAGTGTTGGTGCAAGAACTAAGGTTAAAGTTGTAAAAAATAAGATGGCACCTCCATTCAAGACTGCAGAGTTTGATATTGTGTTTGGTCTTGGTGTTTCAAAGGAAGGATGCTTGCTTGACCTTGCCGTTGAGTATGACATTGTTCAAAAGAGTGGTGCTTGGTTCAGTTATAATGGCGAGAAGTTTGCTCAAGGTAAAGAAAAAGCAAAAGGCGTTCTTGCTAATAATCCTGATATGTTTACTGAAATTGAAACAAAAGTAAGAGAAGCTGTTAAAGCATCTCAAGCTTAATAATAAAAATTAAAAGGGAAGTGAAAAATATCATTTCTCTTTTTTTATTAATATTAAAAAAAATTACATTGTATGTTTTAGATAAAGAAAAGCAACAGAAAAATCTTAAAAATTTTTAAACACCGTTCAAATTCGTTTGAAATTATTGAAAATATTATATATAATAATATATGTAATGGTATAAACTAAAATTAAGGTGGGTTTAAGAGGATGAAAAAACTAAAAGTTTTTTTAAGTTTTGTATTTGCACTGGTCATAATGTGTCTAGGATTTTCTTTTGCTCCAAATAATTTGGGAAAAGACAAAGCATACGCTATTTCTTATACAACCAATGAAATAGTAGATATTATCAATGCTGGTGAATGTGTAGAAAAAGGCGGAGCTATTTATCTTTCTGCTGGCTCAACCTACAATATGAGTGGTGGGGAAATGAGTGGACACTTTGCCGAGAAAGGTGGTGCTTTATATATAAGTGATGGCGCAGTGTTCACAATGACAGGCGGAACAATCACAGGAAACTATGCAAAATATGGCGGAGCAATCTATGTTGCAAGCGGTGGTGAGTGTTATATCAATGGTGGAACAATCACTGGCAACTATGGAATGAATGCCCCAGCAATTTATGTAGAAACTGGAGGTATATTGCAAGTTTCTTCAACAGCTTTAGTTGATGGAAACATCTTTTTGGCAAAGACAACACCAATTAATATTTATGTAGATGGAACACTTTCAAAAACAATAGAGGGAAGTGGAAAAAGTTACTCTCTAAATGAGGCTGATATGCCACTAGATTATGAGCATTGTTGTGGATATTTTTTAGATAGTGAATTAAGGACAACAATAAAGAATGATACAATAGATTTAACCTCTGTAGGAGAAGAGATAACATTTGCACCAAGAACAGCAACTGCAAGCAGTGAAGGTGTTAATATTTATACAAGAACAGCAAATCCGGAAAGCGATTTTTCTTTTACTTATGATTCATCTACTCAAACATATAAAATAGGATTATCAAACAAGGATGTGGAAGGCATTGTTGTATTACCAAAAGAATATGATAATGTGCAGACTAGCATTGATTATTACGGC
>JAFVWN010000011.1 GCA_017501645.1 Clostridia bacterium
AAAGCAGGAGCAGGTTGGAATGGATTTTGGAGATATAAACTTTCAAACAAGGTTCTTCGTAGTATCTAGATGTTACACGAAAGGTTCTTGTTTGAGAGTTTTAGCCCAAAAGACGACCAAGATGCGTGTTATAGTCCGCCGATTCGTTAGAGAGGCGGAACTCACCACGCAAATCTTGCCCTAAAGGGTGTTGAGAGGGGCAATCTTTAACCCTTCCGCTGTGTTAACTGTCAGGCAGGAGCCACAAAGTTGTTTATATTAATTAAAGAGACTTAAAAAAGTCTCTTTTTTTGTTCTATAAAAAAGTTTCAAATAGGGGGTTAATTCGCTTGACAAAAAGTTTTTTTTTGGGGGGGGGGGTAGACTTAGTGTTGATAAGAGAGCAAGTAAAAATTTGACAATTTTTCAATGATGAATCACAAAACAGAGTTTTGTCTTCCGTAGGAACTAAAAGCGAAACTTTTCAAATATGATGTCTTTATACTAGGAAAAGTTGCAAAGGGGTAGAAAATAAAAAAAATTAAAATAGTGCCTGTTTTTATTTGGAGTTTTTGAAAATATTATATATAATAATATGTGTAAAGGTGTAATCTAAAGAAAAAGGCGGAAAAAGAATGAAAAAAATAAAAGTAATTTTAAGTTTTGTATTTGCACTGGGCATAATATGCCTAGGGGTTTCTTTTGCCTCTTTTAATGGAAAAACGGACTGTGTATTTGCGTATTCAAGCCAAATAGTGCTTGAAAACTCAACTTTTGATATGGGTGGAGGAACAATCTCTAACGCAATTGGAGACAACGGCGGAGCTGTCTATGTTGGAGATGGTGCAACTTTTACAATGACTGGCGGAAAGATTAAGAACTGCAGTGCAACAAACGGTGGTGCTGTATATATTGCAAACGGTGGAACTTTTATATTTGACGGTGGAACAATAGAAGACTGCTCTGCAGATTTAGGATATGCCATTTATGTTCAAGCTGGCGGAACTCTCAATTACGAGAACAACGCAGACGGTTTTAGTGGTTGTGGAGAAGATGAGGACTTACATATTTACGCAGAAGAGGGAGCCACAGTAATAGCTCCGGGGACTCCTATTTATATTTATGTGGATGACTCCAATGTGCCAGCAAAAACAATAACTGTCCCTATGGGAGAGACAACATATACAATTAATGAGGCTGATATGCCACTTGATTATGAACATTGTTGTGGTTATTTTTATGATCCTGATTATAGTCAATGTACAAATGGTATCGTAGATTTAACAAAAGATGTAGAAGGTTTGGAATTTACTACAAGAACATCTGCGGTTGAAGTGTATGAAACAAATATTTATACAAGAACGGCAAATCCGGATAATTTTATATTTACGAAAAATGAAGCAACTGGAACATATGACATAAAGGCAAAGGACACTAGTTTAAGCGGGAAGATAGCACTTCCCAAAGAGTACAATAATGTACAAACAAGTATTGCTGAGGGAACAAGCAATACAACTGGAGCGTTCTCTGGCTGTACATCAATGACTGGAATAACCTTACAAGAAGGACTAACGACTATTTCTAGTTATGCATTCTATGACCTTAAAAATCTAACAAATAATTATTTGGTAATTCCGGACTGTGTAACAAGTATAGGAGAATATGCATTTTTTCAATGCGAAGGATATAAAGGGGAGTTATTACTAGGAAATAATGTGACAAGTATAGGTGCTCACGCTTTTGCAAATTGCTTTTATTTAAAAGGCAGTTTAACAATTCCAAACACTGTTACAAGCATAGGTGATTACGCTTTTTTTCAATGTTCTAATCTTGACGGAGATTTAACAATATCAAATAACATAACAAACATAGGTGATTCTGTATTTTCTGGATGTTGGAGTCTTACAGGGAATTTAACAATTCCAGAAGGGGTAACCAGCATAGGCAGTTGTGCATTTAAAAACTGTGATGAGTTCAACGGAAATTTGATTATTCCAGAAAGTGTAATTAGTATTGGCGAAGATGCATTTAATAATTGTGCAGGATTAACGGGAAATTTAAGATTACCAAACAATCTAGGAACTTTAAATGATAGAGTTTTTTGCGGTTGTAAGGGCTTTACAGGGGATTTAATAATACCAAACAGTATAACAAGTATAGGCGTAAGTGCTTTTTCAGGGTGCACAGGATTTAATGGTAATTTAACAATAGGTAATAATGTAACAAATATTCAGCAATGGGCTTTTTTGAATTGTTTGAATTTTACAGGAAGTTTAATAATTCCAGACGGTGTAACCGAATTAGGGAGTCGTGCTTTCGGTTCTTGTTTTGGTTTTACTGATGATTTGGTGATAGGAAATAATGTAACAGATATAAAAGATGAATCGTTCTTAGATTGTGCCGGCTTTAAAGGAAATTTAACAATAGGTAACAGTGTAACAAGTATAGGAATAAGTGCTTTTGCAAACTGCACAGGCTTTACGGGGAATTTAACAATTCCTGACAGTGTTGAGGATATAGAAGATTCTGCATTTTCTAATTGTACAGGTTTTAATGGAAATTTGACAATAGGTAATAATGTTACCCATATAGGAAGTTGTGCTTTTTATGAGTGCATAGGATTTACTGGTGGTTTAACAATACCAGATAGTGTGTTAGAAATAGAAACATCTGCATTTTTAAGTTGTAGTGGCTTAGATGGGGAATTAGTATTGTCTAATAGTTTAAGAGGCTTAGAAGTTGATGTTTTTGCTTATTGTTCAGGATTAACTGGAAATTTAATAATCCCTGATAGCGTTCAATATATTGAAGGTGGAGCTTTTTATGAGTGCATAGGATTTACTGGTGGTTTAACAATTTCTAATAGAGTAACAAGAATAGGAGAGTCTGCATTTGAAGGGTGTGGCGGATTAACAGGAAAGTTAATAATAGGAAGCGGTGTAACAACTATAGATTTATATGCTTTTTGTAATTGTTCAGGGCTTACAAGTGTATATATGCCAAGCACTATAACAACAATAAATGCTGAAAATGTTTATGAATCTCAATTTTTCGGTTGTTCAAGTAGTTTAGTAATATATACAGATATTGCAAATGCAGAAAGCATTCCAAGTGGTTGGGGCGAATACTGGAATTATTATGACGAAGAAAATCAACTAGAAGTTGTATATGGTTGTTCGCTTGATAGTGAGGGGAATATTGTAACACCAACAACAATTAATTTCTATGTTGATGGGACTTATCATAGTTCTATAACAAAAGCAGGAACAAGTTATACTGTTCAAGAAAGCGAAATGCCACTTGATTATGAGTCTTGTTGTGGATATTTCTTAGATGAAGGGCTAACAACAACAATAAAGAATAACACTATTGACTTGTCTAATGGTGATGTAAATCTTTATACAAGAACGGCCAATCCGGAAAGCGATTTTTCTTTTACTTATGATTCATCTACTCAAACATATAAAATAGGATTATCAAACAATGATGTGGAAGGCATTGTTGTATTACCAAAAGAATATGATAATGTGCAGACTAGCATTGATTATTACGGC
>JAFVWN010000012.1 GCA_017501645.1 Clostridia bacterium
AGAAAAAAGTACAAATACAATAATACAAGGATTTAGTTGTACAGATTTAAGTGTGCTAGAAGAAGTAACAAGTATAGGAAATTCTGCATTCCGTTATTGCAGTGGATTAACCGGAGAATTAATAATACCCGATAGTGTAACAAGTATAGGTAATTATGCATTTCAATATTGCACAGGCTTAACAGGTGTATATATTCCAAGCAGTGTAACAAGTATAGGTAGTTATGCATTTCAATGTTGCACAGGCTTAACAGGTGTATATATTCCAAGCAGTGTAACAACTATATCTGCTTCAGGTTATTACAACGCACCATTTAATGGTTGTTCAAGTGGTTTAGTAATATATACAGATGTAGCAAATGCTTCTAGCAAACCAAGTGGTTGGGGTACATATTGGAATTATTATGGTAGCGGAAAAACACTAACCGTCAATTATGGTTATACTCTCGAGCAGTATAAATCTGAGGTTGGGCTTACTTTTGCTCCAAATGGAGGCGGAGAGGCTCAAAAAGATGAAGATATTGAGATATCTCAAAATATGTTATTACAGTGTCTTACTGAAACAACTGTTGATGCTATAATTGAGAAAAGAGAATATGTTGTTTTATCTAAAAAGCAAACTAAAATAGCATAATAAAAAACGAGGCTTCAACCTCGTTTTTTTTGTTGTAAAAAGATGGAATATAATATATTATGTCTGGCATAAGTGCGGTAAAATGGGGAGTGTGGGGTTGTGTGGTGAATTTAAGTGTGAAAAAATAGGAGAGAAAAATGAGAGTGTGATTTTTTGTTGATATGTTTAAATGAAACAACTGCAATTGGTAAAAATGTTTTTAAAGTTAATCAACAATTCATAATTTTTTATTCATAATTTTTCATTATCTATATAATGGATTTATGCCTTATATGAACCTACAAATTAGGCAGGCGATTATGCTTCCTATAAATGTCGATAAAAGAGCTAGAGGGATAATTCCTTTTAGTTTTTTTATTTTTACAGTGCTAAAATAGATTGGAATAATATAAAAAACAGTGTCCGTACAACTTACAATTACACTTGCACAGCGAGAAACATAGCTGTCTACACCGTAAGTTGAATATAAATCGCTAAGCATTGCCATACTTCCAGAACCTGAAAATGGGCGAATAACCAAAAAGTCAACAAGTTCACTTGGAATGCCTAAAAACCTAAAGGCTGGAGCAACGAGGTTCGCAAGTGCTTGTGAAAGTCCACTGATTTTAAAAAGTTCAACGGCACAAAATATAGCTACAAGATATGGAAAAGTGTTGATACAAAGGTCAACGGCGTCTTTTGCTCCATTAATAAAATGCTCATAAGCGTTAACTTTCTTTACAAAACAATAAATAAAGAGTACAATAAGTATAATAGGAATTATGTAGATTGCCATTTATTTCCTCCTTCTAGAAGAAAATAGATGCGAAAGTTTTACTAGCAATATTCCTATTATTGTGGAAATGGTGCTTGATAAAATAGCAGGGAAGACTATTGATGCTGGGTTTTTGCTTCCTGCAGAACTCATTAGTCCCATAATTGTTGTTGGCAAAAACTGGAGTACACAGCAACAAACAACAATTAGCATTGTCATAGGGTAGGTTGCAGAGTCTTTTTGGGGATTATCCTTTTGCATACTTTCAATGGCTTTTATTCCAAGAGGAGTAGCAGCGCTTCCCATACCAAGAATGTTTGCTGACATATTCATACTTACATATTCTCGACTTTCTTGGCTAAGGTTTTTCTTTCCAAAAATAAGGTTTACAAGAGGGGCTATAAGTTTTGAAAACTTTTTTGTAACTCCTGTTTGTTCTAAGATAGAGAAAATACCAATCCACAAAGCATAGATTGCACAAAGTTCAAAAGATAGTTTTACTGCTCTGTGTGATGCCGAGGTGAGTCCACTTAGGACTCCGCTTGGGTCAAAAAACATAAGAGCAACAATACTTATTGTCAACATTATTAACCAGACTTTATTCATAGTAAAACTTATGCTTTTGAACTCAAAAATATGAGGAGTAAATTAAATGGTCATAGATTCTCACGCACATCTTGAGTGTAAAATGGACACAGAAGAAATAATCAAAAATATGCATCAAGATGGACTTGAAAAAATTGTAACAATTGGTACAGATAGAAAAGATAGTATAAGTGCTGTCAAACTTGCAGAAAAACATAATGATATTTATGCAACGGTTGGACTTCATCCAGAATATGTTGACGATATTACAGAAGAAGACCTAGAAGTTGTTGATAAGCTTGCAGAACATCAAAAAGTTGTTGCAATTGGTGAAATTGGGCTTGATTATCACTATACAGAGCATAATAAAGAAGCACAAAAAGAACTTTTCATAAAACAGATAATGATGGCATACAGGCACAAATTACCGCTTGTTATTCATTGTAGAGATGCAAAAGAAGATATGTACGAAATTCTGTCAAAATATAAGCAGTACATAATAAAACCAAGTGTTATGCATTGTTTTAGTGAAGATAGAGAGTATGCTCTTAAATTTTTGGAACTAGGGTTTTATATATCATTTGCAGGAAACATTACTTTTAAAAAGAGCGACAGGTCATTTTTGAAAGATATTCCAATTGATAAAATTCTAGTGGAGACAGATGCTCCATATCTTTCTCCTGAACCATTTAGAGGAATGCAAAATGTCCCTGCAAGAGCAAACATTACAGCTGAAAAGATTGCGGACACTCTCGAAATGGATGCAGAAACTTTTAAAAAGCAAACAATTGAAAATACTTATAAAGTTTTTTATAGAATGAAGAGGTAAAAATGGGAGAATATAGTAATATTAATTTTAAGAAAAAGTTTGGGCAGAACTTTTTGAGTGATAAAAATCTTCTTGCGAGCATTGTTCGAGATGCAGGAATAACCGAAGATGATGCGGTTTTAGAAATAGGAGCAGGGGCGGGAGCTTTAACTGCAGAACTTATTAAAGTTGCTAAAAAAGTTGTGTCATTTGAGATTGATACAGAGCTTAAGGGTGAGCTTGAAGAAAAATTTGCAGAGCTAAACAACATTGAGATTGTTTTTGATGATTTTCTAAATATTAATGAAGAATTTATTTATGAAAAATTAGGAACTTCTTTTAAGGTGGTTGCAAATCTTCCGTATTATATAACAACACCTATATTGACTAAACTTTTTTCAATGAAACATAGGCCTCAAACAATTTCTGTTATGGTTCAAAAAGAGGTGGGCGAAAGAATAGTTGCTTCTCCTAAAAAGGGTGATTATGGTTATTTTTCTGTGTATGTATCAGCTAACGCAGATGCAAAAATTACTAGACAGGTTAACAGGAAAATGTTTACTCCACCACCAAATGTTGATAGCTGTATAGTAAGGCTTGATACCAAAGAAAACATATATCCGCCAAAGTTTTTTGAATTTTTAAAATCTGCTTTTGCAATGAAAAGAAAGACTCTTAAAAACAATGTTGAAAAACTTGTATCATATTCAAAAAGTGAAATTGATGAAAAAATAAAAGCCTTAGGAATTAGTGAAAGTGTAAGGGCGGACGGACTAACACTAGAACAACTTTTTGAAGTCTATAAGACTTTATTTGAATAAAAACACTAAAAAACATTAAAAAAATTACAATATTACAAATTTAGACATCAAATTTTGTTTGGTGTCTTTTTTTATGGTGTTAATATTTGTTGTATGGAATATGAACAAAAGTTGATTTCTTTATACAGCAAAAATGAGCAGTTGCCCAAAATGTTTGTAACCTTAAAAAAGACACCTAAGGGGAGTATAATAAGTCTTAATACACCTAAAAATTTTTCAGGAACAATGTTTTTAAGTTTTAATAATAAGGTGATGAAAGCAGAGTTTCCTAAATCGCACAATGCTTGGGAATTGCCAAAAGAGTTTGTTTTTGATTGCAAGATTATAATTGTTTGTTTTGTTAAAAATGAAGTGTTTGTTGGAGCTAGTGAAAATGTGAGCGATTGTGATTATATAGTTGATAAGATACAAACAATTTATAATGCAAACAACAAACTAAAAATAAAAAGTCAAGAAAACTTATACAACAAAGAGTTGGTTATAGAAAATATAATTTATAAACTTTTCAATCAAAGAAGTATGCCATATTTTGAGCTTGTAAAAGATAAACTTGATAACCTTTTTTTATATTTTGAGAGGGATAAGGTTGTTGAAAAGTCAATTCCTTTTTCTAAATTTGTAAGGATTGAAGATGGCGAAGAAAATTATTATGTTGGCATAATTTATAAAAATAATTTACCGTTTGCGATTGGTATAGGCGTTGATAATTTAACTGACAAACAAATGAGGGAAGAGGTTTGCTATCAGTTGTTTTGTAACAATGAAAAATCCCAAAAAGAGGGCAATTCACAAGATTTTGTTTGTTTTACATTTAGAAGTTGTTTTGATGGTGAAAATATTTGGTTAAAATAATGGGGGAATTTTCAAATATAGTTGACAAATTGGGGGTAATGATTGTATTATTAATGGGTATATTTTAACTAATAATTTATGACAAAAAGGAATTGGCTATGAAAAAATTATTAAAATCACTTTTAGTATTAGTACTTTGTGTTTGTTCTTGCCTTACTTTTGTAGGTTGTGGCAACACTGAGTGGTCTAAAGTAACTAATGATGTTGAGGGGGTTGCGTCTAACGGTGGTGTTTCTTTATATCACGATGGTTGGGTGTACTTCGTTAACGGAACAAAAGATGCTAGCGTAGAAGCTAATGTTGATGGAAAAACTATCCAGGCAGGTATCTATAGAGCTAAAGCAGACGAACAAGGAAATATCCTTTACAAAGAAACTCCAGAGTCTCAAGCTGACGAAGATGAGGATGAGGAAGAAGTTAAGGAATTTGAAAAAATTGAACCAGTTGTAAAAAGCTTAGTTGGTTTTGATGATGGTTCTATCTACATTTTTGGTGACTACCTTTATTACTCAACACCTTGCACAAGCAAGAACAAGAAAGGCGATATGCTTCTTGGTAAAACTGAGTTTCATCGTTATGATTTAGTTAATGGTGGCGACCAAACTATCTATACAACTAAGTCTAGTGATGATACAATTTCTTACACTTACTATAAGGCAGGTGCTGATTTATACTTCGTTATTTATGAAAAGAACAAATCTACACTTACTTCTGTAAAAGTTGGTAAGAAAATTACTTGTGAGTTCAAAAAGACTGAAGTTCAATCTGTTTTATTTAGCGAAAACAACGCAAAAGAAAAAGATTCTAAGCTTTACACTGCTGACTTTATGATTTACTACACTCTTGCTGCTGACGCTGAAAGCGAATACACAAAGGGTGTAAGAGTTTTCCAAGTTAGACCAGACGGTTCTAAGGAAAGAAAAATTAGTGAAGGTAAAGATGTAAATCTTCTTAGTGTAAAAAGAGGGAAGCTAGTTTACAGTGACTCTGACAACTTTGTTTATGCAGAAGAAGTAACTGAAAACTTAACTCTTTCATTTGACCAAACTAAGGTTATAATGGCTAACAAGTATGATAACTTCGTAATTCTTGATAACACAGACAAATTATCTACAATTGTTTATGACAAGACAACCATTAGAAAATTAACTTATACTAATGGTGAACTTACTGAAGATATCCAAGTTAGAACCTTTGACTCTAGCGATAAAGTAACCTTCATTGGTGTTGAAGGTGACTATGTTATCTATAGACTTTCAAGCATTGTATACAAGATTAAGCATACTGAAGAATCAGCTGTTGAAGTTAAGCTTTCAACAACCAAGATTGATGACCCTAAAGGCTTAATGGCTCCAGAAATCTTAAACGGTTATGTTTATGGATTCTATACCGACACAAAGGCAAAGGTTACATACCTTTACAGAATTAATCTTTTAACTCCTGAAGAGCGTGGTGAAGTTGACAAGGAAGGTTCTCCAAAGGAAGTTGGCGAGGCTGAATTCCTAGGTATCAAAGAATAATTTTTAGGTCAATCTTTAACCCTTTTAAAAAAGGTTAAATTCCACTTGCCGAGCCTTGTGTTAGGTATAAACCACATAAAATAAGGTTGGAGAAAGTGGAATAAATATAAAAAATATAAGGAACGATGGAAAATCGTTCCTTTTTCGTTAGTTGTGAAAATGTAAAAAAATAAAAAAAACCAGTAAAATCGTTTGGAGATTTTAAAAATATTGTATATAATAATAAGTGTAAAAGTATAAACTAAAGAGAAGGGGCTGAGAGTTTTTATAATCTACCCTTTTGGTGCAAGCACCACCTTTCCCCCGTCAGGAGGAACTAAGGAAAATGCATTTTTTATTTTTTTGGTTACGGAGTAAGGGGGCTTGTTTTGTAGAGAGATAAAAGAGGAGAAAGGAATGAAAAAATTAAAATCGGTTTTAAGTTTTGTTTTTACGCTAGGCATAATGTGTCTAGGCTTTTCTTTTGTCTCTTTTAATGGAAAAACAGACACTGCGTTTGCATATTCTAGTCAAATTGTTCTCGAAGAGAATGCTGTTTTTAATATGGCAGGAGGAACAATTTCTAATAGTGTTGGAAATAATGGTGGAGCTATCTATGTTGGAGAAGGTGCAACCTTTACAATGACCGGAGGAAAGATTAAAAACTGCAGTGCAACAAATGGCGGAGCTGTTTATGTTGCAAATGGAGGAACATTCAATTTTGACGGTGGAACAATAGAGAACTGCGTTGCAACAAATGGCGGGGCTGTTTATGTTGCTAGTGGCGGTACTTTCAATTATGAAAACAACGCAGACGGTTTTAGTGGTTATGGAGAAGGTCAAGACTTACATATTTACGCAGAAGAAGGAGCTACTGTAATAGCTCCGGGAGTGAATATTAATATATATGTAGACAATAGCAGTGAACCTGTTAAAACAATTAAAAAGGCAGGAGATACATATATTATTGATGAAGAAGAAATGCCGCTTGATTATGAAAATTGTTGTGGATATTTCTATGATGCAAAATTAAGTCAATGTACAAATGGTGTTGTTGATTTAACGAGAGTTGAAACAGCTTCTACAATTAATTCAAAAACAACAAATGCAGAAACTCTAGCTATTAATATTTATACAAGAACAGCAGACCCAAACAACTTTACATTTATTGAAAACACGACAAAAGGAACATATGACATAAAGGCAAAAAATACATCAATAAGTGGAAATATAGTACTTCCAAAAGAATATAATAATGTACAAACCAGTATAGCGATAGGAACAACTTTTAGCACTGGTGCATTTTATAATTGTACATCTATGACTGGTATTACATTTCAAGATGGATTAACAGAGGTTGCCGATTATGCGTTTGCTAATCTTACAGAACTAAAAGGTGAATTAATAATTCCTGATAGTGTAATAAGTATAGGTGATTATGCTTTCAATATGTGCTATAATTTAACAAGTTTGACTCTACCAAACGGTTTAACAACCATAGGAATTAGTGCTTTTTATTCCTGTGATGGATTTACTGGAGAATTAATAATACCAGATAGTGTGATAACTATAGGAAATTTTGCATTTAATGTTTGTATGGGTTTTACAAGTTTGATAATAGGAGAGGATGTAACGAGTGTTGGTTATTCTGCATTTCAAAATTGTACAGGGCTTAGGAGCGTATATATCCCAAGTAATGTAACGACAATGACTGCAGATGATCTTTGGATGTCACCTTTTTTTGCTTGCTCAAGAAGTTTAGTGATATATACAGGTGTTGCAAATGCTTCAAGCATTCCAAGCGGTTGGGGAACATATTGGAATTATATTAATGAGGCGGGAGCACAGCTAACCGTCAACTATGGTTACACTCTTGAGCAGTATAAATCTGCGGTTGGGTTGACTTTTGCTCAAAGTGGAGCGGAAGAAAGGGCAAATGATATAGAAATTGAAAAAAATGTATATCAGTGCCAAATAGGAATACCTGAGGCTATACTTGAGAAAAGAGAGTATGCGATAATTCCTAAAAGCATAAAAGAAAAAATAGCATAAGAAAAAAGACAGGGAAACCTGTCTTTTTTAATGATGAGTGATTAATGAAGAATGATGAATTAAGGACTATTAATTATACAGGTAAAAACCAACACCAATAAATCTTGGTCTCTCCGGACGGGGAGAAGGTGGTGCTTGCACCAAAAGGGGAGAAAAACAAAAGAATGATGAATTAAGGATTATTAATTATACAAGTAAATTTAACTCCAATTAACTTGGTTGTTTGAGTTAATTTTGTGAAAAAATAAAAAACACAAACTAATTTTTTAAGTTTGTGCTTTTTTATTGGTCTATTAAAATGTCATACAATGCACCGTAAGTTTGACCAGCTTTTTCTTCCCACTTGTTAAAAATAACTTTTGCAATTCCGCGGTTTGGAACATTAAGTTTAAGTTCCATTCGTGTTCCAATAGGGTCGCTTATTCGCATCAATACAGTATAAGAACCGTCTGCGTTTTTAAAGTAGTCGCTAAAATATTCTTGCTTTCTTCTAAAAGACTGACGATTGTCTCTTGCGAAGCAAATAATTTCATCTCTTAAGCTTGCAGGTATTTTCATAAAGAAATATCCAACACAAGATTTTCCGTCTGCGGTAAGAGTATAATATTGTTCGCCTGAGTTGTTTGTTGAAACAACTACGAATCCGTTGTCAATCAAGTCAAGCAATACCTCTTTGCAGGTGAGGTAACTAAGCCATGAATTTCTATTACAACAAACATCTGTTATGGTTGTTTCTGTTAGTGGTATTTCCATTCGTTCAAAAACATAAAGCAAAACAAGTTTGCTTACAGTAGTGTTATTTGAAACATTCATAACTTGACCTCTCCTTAATCATATTCTTGACTATTATAGCACAGTCATAAAAAAAAATAAAGGCTTTATACACTTTTTTGTATGATTTTATCTTCTTTCTTAAATAAATTTGTTAAAATCGTTTGTTGTAATAGATTTATATATGTTAGAATAGTATAAATAGGGATATTATAGCATATTTGTATAGGTGATGATATTATGACTGAGGAAAAGATTTTAGAAGAAATTAAAACTTTTACAGATGCTTGTGAAAAGATGGCGTCTTCAAAGTTTATTATGATTGATAAGAGGATTGGTGATGTCCTTAAATCTATAGCTCAAACAGAGCTTGTTTTTGATGTTGTTAAAGAATGTATGTTTAACTTCAATTTTGAAAGAGAGTGGAGAACAGCAACTTCAAAAGTTGGATACTTATTGCCACCAGAAGAATCTCATAGATTTATTGCTTTTGTTTTTGCAATACTTAATCTTATTGACGATAAAAAAATTAGTGCTAGTGATTTCTTGTCTAAGTATTTCTCTAAAACAGAAACAGAAGCTGGCCCATATAGTGATTTTTGTCAAATGCTTGTTATTAAGTTTAAAAACTTAATTGTTGCCAAACTTTTAAATAAGACAGAAGTGCAACCAGAACAAAAACCAAAGGTTGTTGTGAATATTGATAAAGATATTATGTCTCGCTTGGGCTTTTTAGCTAAAGACCTTAAAGACTATGTTCAAGGACTTAAAAAAGTAAAAAAGAGTTCTGTTACAAAAGGTGAACTTATAGAAATTATAAACGGCCTTATCTTAGCAATTAAGAATGAAGACGGAAAATATGTTAAAGCTTTTGTTACAGCAATAAAAGCTGGACACGGTAAAGATAAAGAAATTGAGGCTAGACTTGTTGAGATTTTAGATATTGTTGATAAGAGTTTTATTGACGCATAGTTTGGAGGTTTTTATGACTGACGAAGAGAAATTAGAACGAGTTAATAAAGATATTGATGATGCTCAAAGGGCTTATGCTGAAGAGTGTGCAAAACTTGCAAATCAACCAGGATTTGACCAATATTCTAAAAAGTGGCAAAAAAAGATTGATAAAATTGCAGACAAGTATTCAAGGATTTTGTATCCTTTGCAAGTTGAACACGAGGAAATAAGAGAACGCATCAATGATGCAGAAGAAGAGAATAGAAAAAAGCAATATACAGGTTCATACCAAGAATAATAAAAAGCACCAACATTATGGTGCTTTTATTTATGTAAAAAAACAATATAAAGACGAGTTGTGTATTGTCTTGAATGCTTAACAAAGAACTCGCCTAAAAGACGAGTCCTTATTTTGTGGTAGTTCGAGATAATACTCGCCACTAGTTGTTTATTGTGATAATAAAAAAGTTAAGTTGTATTGATTATATAATTTCTCATTTGATTTATATTTGGCTCGTGTTCTCGTGGAATTTCATAAAAAAAGAACTCGCCATAAAGACGGAGTTCTTATTTTGTGGTAGTTCGAGATAATACTCGCCACTAGTTGTTTATTGTGATAATAAAGAAGTTAAGCTGTATTGATTATATAATTTCTCATTTGATTTATATTTGGCTCGTGTTCTCGTGGAATTTCATAAAAGAACTCGCCATAAAGACGAGTTCTTTCAATATGGTAGCACCACGGAGAATCGAACTCCGGTCCCCAGCGTGAGAGGCTGGTGTCCTAGCCGCTAGACTATGATGCCATATCTGTTAACGGAAGGATTATAACACAAGTTTTAAATACTTGCAATAGTTTTTTGGTGTTTTTTTTATTTTTTTATTTTTTTGAACTGAAGAATTTTTATAAATAAATATATTAATAAATATCATTATTATTTTGAAATTTGTCAAAATTATGCTATACTTGTAAAAAAGAGGGTGTTTTATGATAAAAAATGTCATTTTTGATTTAGATGGTGTAATTCGTGGGTATAAAAACTTGAAGATGAAAAAGCTTTTTTCTAAAAAGCAAGCAAAGGCATATCCCAAGTACAAGAATAAAAGAATAAGAGAGGTCCTTGCAAGGTATAAAAAACTAAAGATTTTTGAAGATTTTGACCTAAACCTTGTTTCAAAACAACAATTACTTGACGAAGTGTATAAAGATGCAATTGACCCAGAAGATGTAATAGAACTGGCGTATAATTATCCTTTTGTGCCAAGAAACAACTTTGTTTACAAAAAAGTTTTTAAACTTATTAAAAGACTTAAAAAACAAGGTTACAAACTTTATATTTTATCAAATATGAATAAAGACATTGTTTCTATAGTCCCTGAATTTTTAAATCTTTCATTATTTGATGATGTGATTTTTTCTTGTAACATAGGTTTAGTTAAACCATATACAGAAATCTATGAGTATGTTGTTAAAAAATGGAAGATTATTCCAGAAGAAAGTATATTTATTGATGATAAAGCCGTTAATTTAGAAGAATTTTCAAAACTGGGTGGAAATGTTTTTCATTTTGATTACAAAAGAGAGCGGGAGTCGGTAAAAATGCTTTATAATAAGATTAAAAATGCTTAATATTTTTATTCTTATGATTAATAAACAGCAATTTTTTAAGTTGCTGTTTTTTATATAAAAATATTGTGCTTTTTGGTGAATATTGTTATAATTAGGAATATGGAAAGTAAAAGATTTTTCAATTATAGACCAATGCTTTCAATATGCTTGTTTTTTATTGCAGGCATTATTTGTGTTGTCAATTTTTATATTGGAAAAGCTTTTAATATTGTTCTTGCAAGTTTGATGATTGCAAGTTTTGTCACTACATTCATAATTAAGTTAATAAAAGCAAAAGAACTTAAACTTTTTAAAAGTTTGTCGATTTCAATTGCTTTTATAATGGCCGTAATAATGTCAGTTTGTTTTGTTGAGGTATACAACAACAGAAAATCCTATGATGGTGAATATTTTGTTAATGCGAGAGTTTGTGAAAGAACCTATTTTAGCAGTAAAGGAAAAGTTGTTGTAACACTTGATAATGTGTATGTTACAAATTATAAAACATTGGAAAAAGAAGAACTTAAAGGTAAAGTTCGTCTTTATCTTGAAGAAGATGACAATAGATGTTTTGATTTTGTTGTAGGTGAGGAAATTTCTGGAAATCTTGAACTTATGAATGTTAAGTTATTTGATGAAGACAGAAATAATTTCTCATTATTTAATAGAAAAGTATATGTGCTTGGTTTTGGAAGAGAAGATGATGTATACTCTAAAAACAAAATTAATACCACATTTGTTGAAAAGATTAAAAACAAAGTAAAATCTTCATTAGATGCAAATTTGAGTGAAGATTACAGCGAACTTGCATATACAATGCTTTTTGGTGATAAAGCAGGGCTAGATGGAGAAATAAGAATTAATTATACTGCAGGTGGGATAGGGCATTTACTTGCAATAAGTGGTTTACATATTGGATTTATTGTAACAATGTTGTCCTTTTTCCTCAAGAAGTTAAAAGCAAATAGAATGGTTACATTTTGGGTTATAATTTGCGTGGTGTTTGTTTATGCGTTAATTTGTGGATTTACTGTTTCGGTGACAAGAGCTTTTATAATGACGGCTGTTATGCTTTATGCAAAATTAAGGTTCTTTCAATATGATAGTTTGTCTTCTCTTAGCGTTGCAGGACTTATCATCCTAATCACAAACCCAATGTGG
This sequence comes from Clostridia bacterium, assembly GCA_017501645.1. Classification (GTDB taxonomy): domain Bacteria; phylum Bacillota; class Clostridia; order Christensenellales; family UBA1242; genus UMGS2069. The sequence goes on from JAFVWN010000012.1 coordinate 12,501, forward strand.
CTGTTTGATGCAGGTTTTCAGTTGAGTTTTCTTGCAGTTTTATCAATTATTGTTCTTTCTCCTATATTTACAAGATTTTTGAGCAAATACTTTAGCAAGAAACTTGCAAGTTCAGTCGCTGTTTGTTTATCTGCACAAATAGGCGTTGTTCCTGTAATGATGGGAACTTTTTCTACCTTTTCAGTATTCTCTGTTGTTACAAACTTAATTTGTATTCCAATTGCAAGCATTGCATATATGATTTTGTTTGTGTCTGTGTTATTGAGTTTAATTATTCCTGCCCTTGGCGTATTTGCATATCTATTTGAATTGTTAATGCGTATAGTTACAGGTGTTAGCAGTATTATTGGTTCAATAAATCTTATTAATGTTGAATCTTGGACATTAATTTTGTTTTCATTTGTGTTGCTTGCTTGTTGTATTTTTGTGAGCGACTATCTATTCTTAAAAAAGAAATCGAAAAAAATAGCAGTCATAACATCACTTGCTTGTGTTTTTGTGAGTTTTGCTATGATTTTTATCGTATAATTGACTTTACTTTAGTGTCAAATTTTGTTACAATACTATCTAGAGGAACAAAAAGTGAAATTCATTGAGCTAAAAAAAGATTTGGAAAAAAATATTCGCCCTGCATACCTCATTAACGGAAATGATAGGTATTTGTGTTATAATGCCTTAGAAATGATTAAAAAAGCACTTGGCATTACTCTTGTTGAAATGAATGAGGTTATAATGTCTGGCGATAGCGTTACTAAAGAAGATATTGCAAGGTCTGCAAGCATTTTTCCATTTGCTGATAATTACAGGCTTATTCAGGTTAATGATTATAGTGCAAAGGCGAAGTCTAAGCTTGGCGGGGATGAACTTCTTGATTATCTTAAAAATCCAATGAATGAAACAGTTCTTGTCTTCTTTAATCTTGAAGGCACAGATGCTTTAAAGCCATATATGCAGTATTTAACAGCCATTGATTGTGATAAGCTAGACGAATCAACAATAAGGTCTGTTTTGGCAAGTAAGGTGGCAAAAAGCGGTGCAAAAATGTCTAGAGAGGCTATTGATACTTTAGTTCTTTATTGTAATAATGATATGGCAAGAATAACTAGTGAACTTGACAAACTTATTTGTTTCGCTGGAGAGAAAGAGATAACAAAAAATGATGTTTCAAGTCTTGTTGTTCAGGATAAAGAATATCAAGTTTATGAACTTGCAGAGTTTATTGCTAGAGGAGAAAAGGTTAAAGCCTTAGACTTAATATTTACTCTTTCAAAGAGTGGTTATTCAGGTTTTTCACTTTTGACACCGCTATACAACAATTATAGAAGGGCATTGTTTGTTGCTATAAATAAAGATAAAGCAGATGATGAAATAGCATCATTACTTGGTGTTAAACCATATGCTATAAAGATGGTGAAAAATCAAGTTAGATATTTTACTCCAAAGAAACTAAAAACCATTGTTGATATGCTTTATGAGGCAGACAGGAATATAAAAACTGGTAAAATAAAAGAAGAGGTTGCTATAAAAACTGTAACTTTAAATATACTAAATATAAGAGGTTGAAATGCAAAATAATCAAATCAAGCAACTTAATATTGATGAAAAACACATTTTTGTTAAACCAAGAGGAATTCTTGGTCGTGTTTTGCCGGTGCTTCTTTTTGTTTCATTTTTATGGCTAAATTTTTATGACACTTTAGCAGAAGTAAATAACTTCTCAACAAACTTCTCTGGGATGGAGGGGGCAGGGGCAAGTATTTGTTTCTATGTATTTATTCAAGGGCTTATTAGCTATATTGTTTTTGAATTTTTATTCTTTATTTATAGATTTTGCCTAGGTTTTTCTATATATTCATTTATGATTCCTAAGTATGTTTTGATAGATAAATTTAGGGGTTGGTATATTGTAAGGAATTTGGTGTTAGGATTGTTCTTTAATTTAAGATTTTTCTTCCCATATATTGGAACATATCTTTGTGTTATAGAACTTATATGTAATTTAGTTCTTATTATTTGCTTATATTATGACCTCCAAAAAGAATATGTAGAACCTTTAGTTGGTCAATTTGTTTTCAAAACACTTGCGTTGCCTGTTGTTTTGTATGAAATTTATTATGTTATAAAGCTAATGGCAGGTGTGTTATGAGTAAGATAAAGAAAGTTTTTTCTATGGTTTTATTCGTGCTTTTCAGTTTTCTTATACCTCTGGGCTCTTTTTCAACAAGAGCATATGCAGAAAACCGAGTGCATAATATAGACGAGCAACAAATAAAGCAGGATTTACAAACAGAACTTGAATTACTTGTGGAAAGTGGAGTGTCTCAAGATTTGAAAGAAAGAGATTTTAGAGTTCCGGGAAGCAAAGAAGAATATAAAACTGCGGTTTATATATATGAAAGAATGCAAGGATTGTCTAACTTTTTACCTGTTAATGATGGTGCAACTATTGATGGGATTCAAAGTTTCAACTTTGAAAGTAATGTTTCAGGAAACAATGAAACCTCTCAAAATATAATTTTTAGAAAAGAGAGTTCTGGTGATAAAAAAGTTGTATTATGTGCACATTATGATTCTAAGTATGTGTATAAGGTTGAAGAAAATCCTGATACTGGAAAAAATCAAAAAGTAGAAGTTATTAATGATGGAATAAATGATAATGCTGGTAGTGTTGCTTTACTTTTGACGCTTGCTAAAAATCTTGATTTAGTCTCTTTTGACATTGGCTTTGATATAGAAATTGTATTTTTTGGGGCAGGGACAGATGATTATGCAGGTTCTAAAATTTATAATCAAGGCAAGACAAATGAAGATTGCGAAAAAACTTTACTTGTTATAAATTTTGATAAGATTGTTGTGGGTGATTATATCTATACCTATGTTAATGAGTTCAAAACACCACAAGAAACTTATTTTAATAAATTTTTAAAAGGTGGAGATTTTAAAGAATTTAAAAACATTAATGCTGTAGAGGTAAATTCTTCATCTGTCAACGGACTAAGTTATACTCATATAGGCTTACAAAGTGACCATTCAGTATTTATGGAAAGAAATGTTAATGTGTTGAACTTCTTTAGTGGTAATTATGAAAATCCTTTAACAATTGGTTACAATGAAAAAGAAAATGGCAAAAATGTAACTTGTACTGAAAATGACAGTTATTCTTACATTTTAACAAATTATCCTCAAATGTATGATAGGCTATTTGATGTATATGAAGGTGTTGATAAAATTCTTTTTGATTCAAACTTTGTTGTTCAAATGGAAAAGCCTAACAATCTTGAAGAAAAATATGAGTTTTGGACAAATGAGAAATTGGCAGTTCTAATAACGCTTATTTTGTTGTTTGTATTCGCATTTATTTACTTTGTCATTTACCATAATTTGCTTAAAAAGAGTGCAAAAAGAGCAACTGAAAATGTAATTGAAAAACTTGTTATAAAAATATCTTCAAATATGGAAGAGGGGAACAAAGAAATAACTGACCTTATAGATGACAAAATCAATAGAGACATTGATAAAAAAGATAAAGAATAATACACAAGAGAAAAGATATCAGTCTTTTCTCTTTTTTTATGTTTACACAAAAAGAAATGAAAAACATATAATAAATTATGAAGAAAAAGTGGGTGTTGGTATATGATAGTGGGGTAGGAGGACTTTCTACACTAGTAGAGTGCGAAAAAAAAGTGTCAGGTGTTGACTTTTTATATTTTGCAGATAATAAGAATTGTCCATATGGTAATATGAGCAAAAAACAAATAACCGATTTGGTGATTCGAAATATTAAAAGCTTATTAATAAAATATGATATATTGGCTATTTTGCTTGCCTGTAATACTGTTACCGCTTGTTGTGTGAGTGAGTTAAGAAAGATATTGTCTATACCTATTATAGGAATAGAACCTGCGGTGTTGCCAGCGGTGAGGCGGAGTAAAAGTAAGCAAATTTTGGTACTTGCTACAAATGCAACTTTAAGACAAGAAAAATATGAACAATTGCTTGCAAAAACTGATGCAACGGTGGTGTCTATAGGTTTAGAAAACCTAGCAAAAGACATTGAAAAGTATTATTTACAGGGTGTGAGTTTTAATAAAGCATATTATATATCAAAAATAAATGAGGTTTTAGAGAAAAATCCTCAAATAGATAAAATCGTTTTAGGATGCACTCATTATTCGCATATAAAGAATATGTTACAAAAAGAAATTGGACTTACTTGTTTTGATGGGAACTTAGGGGTCGCAAAAAGACTTAAAAATATAATTGGTTGCAATATAAATGCAGAAAAAAAGACAAATATAATAAAAATGGTATTGTCGAAACCTAATTTGGAGATAAAACGAGCATATCAAAAGGCATATAAAAGGCTTAAAAATCAAGAAAAATAGGGGTTTTAGAGTAAAATATTCAATTATTTTTATTTTTTACTTGCAAAATGGTTAAGTGTGTGCTAAAATTACTCTCGTATTAAACGCAGATAAAAATAATCTAAGGAGTAATTAGTTATGCCAAATATTAAATCAGCAAAAAAGAGAGTAGATGTAAACGAAAAGAACAGAGCAATCAATAAAGCTTATAAGAGTGAACTTGCTACTGGTCTTAAGAAATATAATGCTGCAATCGCTAGTGGTGATTTAGAAGTTGCTAAGTCTTTGCTTAACGCAACAGTTTCTTTGGTTGATGAAAGTGTAACTAGAGGTATTATTCATAAGAATAAGGCTGATAGAAAGAAAGCTGACATCAATGCTAAATTCAACGCTCTTGCTCAAACTGCTAAACCAGCTAAAGTAGAGAAGAAAGTTGCAAAGAAAGAAGAAGCTAAGGTTGAGGCTCCAGTAGAAGCTACTGAAGAAGTAAAACCTGTTAAGAAGACTACAAGAAAGAAAGCAGAAACTTCAACAGAAGAAAAACCTGCAAAAAAGACTTCTACTAGAAAGACTACAAAGAAAGCAGAATAATTAAAATAAATAAAAATGTGGATTTTACTCCACATTTTTTATTTTTTAAGTATTTGTATTTTTTAGGGTGGTGAATAGATATAAGTAAAAAAAAGCAATCCTTTTGGATTGCCTTTTTTTATTATCTAACTTTAACTCTAGAACGAGATACAACTGCAACAATAATTATTAAGAAAATAATAGCTGCACCAATGACGATTAGGGCAATAGCCGCACCATTCATTTGTACGGTAACTGTAAAATTTTTAGTTATTGTTGTTCCCATTTCATCTGTAATTTTAACGAAATATTTTCCAGGTTTGCTAAAAGAACCAATTTCTTCGCCATTTTTAATTTCAAGAGAGTGTGTCTTTCCGTCTTGAGAAACTGTGACATTAATTTTTCCAACGCCATTAGCGGTAAGTTTTACTGTTCGAGAAGTTCTTTCGTTATTACTTACACCGTTTATGCTAGGAGCAGAACGGGCAATAATTACATTAAAAGTGTAAGTCGTTTTACCTAAAATATTGTCATAAGTGGATTCAACAGTTCTCTCGATAGGAACAGTTTTTGTTTGGTTTGAAGGTTCGTCTTTTTTAATTTCATAACGAGTTCCGTCAACTTCAAAGAAAGACCTAATACTTTCAATTAAAATAAATTCAAATTCTCTTATAAGATTACCATTATTTATACCAATCACTTGAATGTGATATGTACCATCACTATCAAATGTTAGAGAAGGAGGTAATTCATCACTTGTGTATTCAGTTTTATCAGTGATGTTTTCGCCACCAGTTGGTCTATATGATTTAAGAACTACAATTTTATCGACATATCGTTTAATCATATTAAGGTTTACAAACTCTACAGTTGTTTTTTCGTTTGATATTTGGTTGTTCATAAGTTGTGAACCGTTTGATACTGTAGCATTGATATAGAAAGGTGCGTATCTGTTGTTTGCGTCATTGTTTTCAATCGTGAAATCGTATTTGAGATAGTTTGATTGTTTGTATCCACAGGTTGCCGTTTTATCATAAATTTCGACAGAGTATGTACCTGATTTAGTAAGGTTCAATTTGCTGAAAGATAAAGGTGTTTTGTCTAGTGAATTATAGTAATAACCGTCAACATTATAGATTTCGTAAGTTTCACCACAATATACAAATCTTATAAATATAGGATTAAGAGGTGTTCCGTTAGGAATTGTTAAGGTGAGTGGGGGATATTCATAACCAATGCTAGGTGCTGCAACTTGCTTTGGTGCATTGTTTAGTATGTAATCCCATTTGAATTCTTTTGAAGTAAAGAAGTTATTTGTAATTTGAATAAGGTTTAAGTTGATGCTGTACACATCTGTGTAATATTCTTTATTCTTGGAATCATACATTTGTTCTTCGTAAACAATTGTGAGTTGAGTTGTTGTGTCTTCAGTTATGCTTGAAGCATCAAACACATAACTCTTAACGCCATTTAGTACGAGAACTCTTGTATCAGTGTCGCCAATTGGAGTTGTTACCCCGTTTTTAACTTCTTCAATTCTAAAGTAGTCTCCAGTTTTTACAGCAACATCCAAAGTTATTGTTACAGTTTTGTTTGTATACAAATTTTGATAGATAGTTGTTCCAACTGTGCTTTCTTCAAAATCGCTATAAGAAAAAACATAGCCCTCTTGAGAAATTGTCACAAAATCAAAGATTGTTTTTACAGGAGGGGGGACTGGTTCTTCCTCCGCAAAAGAAGATTGTCTAGGAGTGAGAGTTGTTGCACCAACAAAAACCATAGCAATTGCTACAGCAAACATTAATATTAATGAAAATAAATACTTTTTCTTCATAGTTCCACCTTTTATGATTCTATTTTAACACATTTAGACAAGGTGAGGCAAACGAATTTGAGGTAGTTATATAAAATATATAACAAATATTTCAATATTAGTGTGTGAAATCTGCTAAAAATTATGAAAAATCTTCAAATTTACAAAAAAGCAAAGAAAAAAGCACTCGGTTGAGTGCTTTTTATTATTCGTCATAAGAAAGTACAATACGGTTACGCTTTTTGATGTCGTAATAAACTTCTTGTTCGTTAAGTCTTCTTCCAGGAATGAACGGTTGCTCAAAAGTTCCAATTTTATAAATATCTTTACATTTGAAGTATGGAGTTATATGAGAACGAACAGGGTAGTTTTGGAACATCTTAGTAATATTGTCACCAAGTGGTATTTTATCAAGGTCACTAGGGTAAACAAGAGGAACTGTTTGAAGTTGTGTACTTGTTGAAGGACCTCCGCTTTCTTTACCTTTTTTATCTGGGGTGCTACGAGATGATGTTTCAATTGTGTAGCTTCCAAGCTCTTCACTAAACTCTTTACGAGTGAGTAGGTCAGGAGTACCAAGGTAAATAGTTGCTTTACAGTTACCACGAACGATATCACTTACTTCTTTTCCGTAAACATTTTGCAACTGAGAATATGATTGAATTGCCATATTAAGATAAATCCAACGAGAACGGGCAACTGTGATAATTTTTTCTAGTTCATTAACTTTTGGAAGGTTTGCAAACTCGTCCATTAAGTATAGAACAGGGCGTTTTAAGTGAGCCATTTTATCACTGTTTGTTTTTTCGTTTGCTCTTGCTTTTGCAACGAATTGTTTATATGCTTGTGAAATACATACAGAGGCGAGGGTATATCTGGTTGCTCTCTCGTCAGGAATCTTGATAAAGAACGCTGTTGGCTTTTCGTCCATATTATAGAAGTCTACGCTGTTTTTTGCAGTCAAAAAGCCGATACCACTATCACTAAACATTGAAAGTTTAGTGTTAAGAGTTGACATATAACCATCTCTGGTTGTTTTTGCGTTTGTTTGAGTAATGTTTGCTGAAAGCTGACGAGTTTTAGATAATGGACTTCTGCCACTGAAATATTGTTTTACTACTTCAAATTCTTCTTCTTTGTTCATTGCTATTTTATAAGCATTGAAGAAGTTAAATCTTTCTTTTGTCATACCTAAGGCTTCGTTTTCACTGTCCTCAAGCATTGCAATAAGTACAGCTAAGAAATAGTCTCTTGCACCTTGCTCCCAGCTTTTTTCTTTTTCGTTTTCAATAGTACAAATAGAAGAGGCAACATCATTAAGGTTTTCAAAACAATCATCTCTTATTTTTGATTTATTAACTTCAACCTCTAAAAGTGCTTGTTTTAAAGTTCCAAATGCTTTTCCGTCAAATTCGTACCATTCGCTATCATCAATTTCACCAACTTGAGTGAATTTGTAGTTCTTTACAGGGTCATTTGTGTGTTTCAAAATCTCTTCTTCAAGACGAAGTTGGCGTTGCCAGTTGTCGTAAATGTTTTCTAATGGGTTCCATTGAATAGAGTTGTATGGCTCTGTTAAATCTAGTAGTTGTAGGGTATAACCGCTTTCGACCAATTTTTTAGAGTGGTGAGAATAAAGTTCACCCTTTGCGTCAGTAATAAACAATGATGGTTTATTTTTTAAGCTTGAAAGAATTTGAATTGCAGGCTCAATAAATGAAACAGTTTTACCGGTACCGGTAGCTCCAATAATAAGAGTGTGGCAGTCTGGGGTGAAGTGAATCTTGATTTTTTTATTTTTGTAAACGGCTTTAAAAGGTACGCCAGTATGCGAAAAACTGCCAAGCTCGCTGAAATAACAGTTTTTGAATGTTTTATCAAGCTCTTTATCGGTCATAAAGCGTTGATTTTCCATCTTATCTTTACCTTTAAGCTTGCTTTTATCTCCTGAAGGTGGTTTCATCAAGATGATAAACAAGAATGAAATACCAAAAACAATAAAGGTTAGAAGATAAGTGTTTCCATCTGTCATATAAGTTTTCCATGCTTCAATAGAAAATCCGTTCTCACCTAAAATTGTGATAAGGATAGAACTTCCTAAGAATGAACCGACCAAGCCAATAATCATCCATGAAATATAGAATTTTAATTTTGCTCCAAATCCACCTTTTTTATCGCCTGCCATACTTATTTACTCCATAAAATTATATTATATATTATTCATTATACACACAATTCAAACGGCACGCAAACATAATTGAACTTTTTTTGTAAAAAAAAATGCAAAATTTTCAAAAAGTTTGTTTATCGCTTTACAAGTTGGTAAAAATAATGTAATATTTTTTTGTAAAGTAGTAAAAAATAAAGGAAAGGTGTTTACCATGTACGAAATTTTAAATGGTGTTTCTAATTTCATAAGTTTACTTGCAACAGACTCTGATCCAGCAAAGGCAACAGATCCTCTTTATGAGGCAATAACTCTTATTGGACCTTATGCAATCAGTGTTGTTTTGGTTTTAGGAATTATTTATGGTGTTATTTTAGGTGTTAAGTTTGCAAAAGCTGAAGATTCAAAAGAGAAGGCTGCACTTCAAAAAGCATTAATTAGTGGAATTATTGGTTTTTTAGTTGTAGCTCTTTTATTGGCAATTTTATATGCTATTAGGGGACCTTTGAATGACTTTATGGCCTCATAAAAAAGCCTTATTTTATACCTTCCGCTGTGTTTCTGGTCGGCAGGAGCAACAAACTCATTTATGCAAATAAACTCATTCGTTGACTCCACCGACCGAGCCTTGCGGAAGAAACAAACTAAGGCTTTTTATTTTGTTAAGTTAAAATTTGAAAACCTTATTCTTTTTATGAAGAGTAGGGTAGTAAAGCTGATGTTTTGCCAATTTTTACATAATAGATAGTGTCTTCTATTGAGAAAACATATAAAAATCTGTAATTTTTTGTAAAAAATGTATAAAATAGTTCAAAAAGTGGTAATATTTTGAAAAAAAATAAAAAAAGTTAAAAAAACATTTTATTTTGCTTGCCAGTTCAAGTTTTAATGTGCTATATTTTAATTATCTAAAGAGCCTCCGTGATTTTGGGTGGCTCCAAAAAATATAGGAGGAGTAAAAAATGAATTTCATTAATCTTTTAGCAACATCACCAGACCAAGGTCTTATTTCAAAAGCATATAAGACTTTCTCTCAAATTATCAATGTTGTAATGCCTGTTATCATTTCTGTAGTTCTTGTATTTGGTATCATTTATGGTATTATCCTTGGTATCAACTTTGCAAAAGCAGAAGATACAGAAGCAAGAGATAAGGCAAAGGGAAGACTTATCAATATGATTATTGGTGTTCTTGTTGCAGTTGTTATTGCAGCTATCGTATATGCTATTCTTGCATCTGATTGGATTAAGAAGATGTTCCCTTCAGTTAGTGAAACTGCTGGTGGCGGTACAGGTTCTTTATTCTTACCATTCTAATTTAAAGAATAAAATTTTAGGCGTCTCGTAAGAGGCGTCTTTTTTTTGTTTTTTTATGACATTTTTTAATGTGGTTTGTAAATTTAGGTGACAACAAAATTCAAATATGATATTATAAAAACATTATGAACAAAGAGGTGTGTTATGCAAGAAGTAAACAATGTTACTCTTGACGAAGATAAAGAAAAAGCAAAAAGAAAAGTTGATTGGAAAAAAGTTTTAGAGTATTCGTTACCGGCGATATTTGTAATTTGTATTTGTCTTTTTGCAATGATTGTTACAGGCTCGTATCCCTTTGGGAAAAATGCAATAGGGTATGTTGATGTAGAAGATGGTTTAATCCCTGCTTATACTTATTTGTGGGATGTTTTACACGGAAAAGCGAATTTTTTAATTACTTGGGATTTAGGGGCGGGAGGAAGCTTTATTTCTTCTGCAATTCTTAATGGCTTTTTGTCACCAATAAGTTGGCTTATTGCAATATTTCCAAGGGCTTCAGTTGTGTATGGCGTGGCATTTATTCTTGCTATAAGACTTGCGTTAGTTGCAACAACCGCATATATCTGTTTTAAGAAATTATTTCCAAATGTAAACAAATGGGTTCTTTTAATGTTTACAATGGTTTGGACATTCTCTGGTTGGACAATGGTTCACTGGACAAATATTGGTTGGCTTGATTTGATGATTTTATTGCCTTTACTTGTTATGTCTTTAAGGAAATTAGAAGAAGAAGGTAAGATATTATGGTTTGTAATAATTCTTTCATATCTTTTGATGCTAAGTTACTATATTTCGTATATGATTTTAGTTGGTTTAGTTGTAATTTCTGTTGTTTATATATTTACGATAAGTAAAAATAGAAAAAGAACGGCATCCTTGCTTTTCTTTGGTATAATGATCAGCATATTGATAAGTGCCGTTGCTTTTATTCCTTCAATGCTAACATCTCTTCAAGGCCATAGATTTAGTGGCATTGTTGAGGCTAGTGCCCATGACCTTTATTTACATTTAGGTTCTAAACTTGCGGTTTTAATGATGACAGGACTTCCTTTTGTTTTCTTTGCAAAACTTTTAGCGACTTATAAAAAAGACAAAAAGAATGTTTTGTTCTTTATGATAAGTTTTATTGTCTTGTCGATTGGGCTTTTAATTGAGCCAATAAATGAGATGTGGCACACTGGAAGTTATATGTCATTTCCATTTAGATATGGTTTTGTAATTGTTTTATTTGTAATATTCGGCGCTCTTTACTATATAAACAAACATATAACAGAAAAGAAAGAACAGGAGAAAACTCAAGAAGAAAATAAGCAAACAAAACAAGGTTTTAAATTTAATATAATGTACTTACTACCTGCTTTTATAATTGGTTTTGTTTTTACTTTAGTTGAAATTATTCTGCTTGGAGTAGGAACTCTTCCTGTGGATGTATTAGGCTTTTCAAATACATTATTGTTTGTTATGTTGTTTTTATGTGGATGGGGAATTGTTGAGTGTTTATTGAAATTAAAAAGCGACAGGTTGAAACTTGGAAAACTAAAAGGTGGGGTTCTAATTTTTGTTCTTGTAATGGTTCAAACAGTCTCTTTGTTTTCATCATTTCTAATAACTCCAGGCTCTGCAACAACAGAACACATAACAAATTCTTTTAAAATTGAAACGAGCGATTTGGTGCAAGGATATAAAATAAAGGATAAAAATACTGTATTTAATAAAAATTTCCCTTATTTAACAAAATATTGTTCGTTAAAAACTTGGATTCATATATCAAGTGAAGAACAATACCAAGGTTATAATATGCTTGGTTATAATTCTTATTCAACGGAGTTGTTGTCGTCAGGAGGAACTTTGCTTACAGATGTGCTTCTTGGAAACAAATATGTCCTTTCACAAGAAGAATTACCGGCTACACTTTATACAAAAATTGATTCGTTTGAATTCACGATACCTGATGAAACATATAGCAAAGATAAGCTTGTAAAAACAACTATGAATCTTTATGAGTTGAATTTGAATTTTGAAAAAGCTTTTGTGACTAATACAAATCTTTCTTCACTTTTAGAGGTTGAGGAAACAACAGATTATGTTGCGAATCAAAACACTCTATTTAAAGCTTTGTATGATACAAATGAAGATGTTATGCAAAGTGGACTTGCATATACTGTTGAAGAAATAGAAGAGGGGCATAAGGTTACTGTAACCGCACCTGCAGGACATAATGTTTATGCTATTAGTTCTTATGTTGGAATAATTGATGTTGTCTCTTCAATATATGGAAAATCTTTATACTATGGACTCAATGACTTGGGAGAAAGTTCAGGAACCGTTGAGTTTATCCTTGATAAGAACTATGATATTGACAAAGTTATGGAGTTGTTAACTTTCGCAAGTTTTGATACTGAGCTTTTTGTAAACACACATCAAAATTACGATATGGGGGCTGAAGTTGAACTAAAAACAGACGGTGCTTCATTAAAAATTGATATCAATAATATTTCAAATAAAAAATATGTGTTAATTCCTTATACATATTTGAAGAATATGGTTGGTGACATTAATGGAAAAGAGGCAGATGTAAAAACTGCTTTTGATACATTTATGTTTATGGAACTTGAGGAAGGAGAGAATGAAATCACAATTACTTACGAACCTCAACTTATGAAGTTATGCTTGATTGTTACACTTGTGTCAATTGTTATATTTGTTGTTTTTGCAATACTAAATTGGAAGTTGAAACTTGCTGATAAAAAATGGGTTATGTGGACAGGTACTATTGGTGCTTGTGTAATCCTTTTAGTGGTTGGATTTTTAGTTTATCTAAAACCATTTTTTGAGTTTTTTGTACTTTTATTTACGGGTTGGTAAGAAAAAGCTCTTGGCTTAAGCTAAGAGCTTTTTTCTTTTGTTACTTTTTTACAAAAATATGTCAATTTTGTCAATTTTGCGTTTTTTTGAAGATTTTTGAAGGTTGAAACACTTACAAAAAACAAAAAAAATAATGGTTTATTTGTAAAAACATAAAAAAGTATTTTTAATTAATTAAAAATAATATAAAATTAAAACATATGTTTTGTACAAAATATATAATTTTTTAATTTTTTTTAATTTTTTTTCAAAATAGGCTAAAAGTGTTTTGTAAATAAAATTTATTGTGGTATATTATATATATAATTATATAAATTGCTCGAATTATGCCCTTTTTGATTTTAAACAAATAATTTTTGGGGCTAAAAAAAATACTAATATAAACATAATCTACACGAAACAAGAGGAAAGTATTATGGGAAACTTTTTTGGTAAACTTGGAAATTTTATAGGTGCAGAAGTAGGCGGACTGGGTAAGCCGGCAAATGTCTCGTTTTGGAGTGTTGTTGGTGAGGCTCTTTGGGGTTGTCTCGTTGCTCTTCTTGATGGTATTATGTTTTTGATATATGTCATTATGAAGTTTGTCCTCAACATAGTAGACTTCTTGCAGTTCTTCGTAAAGAAACTGATGGGGTTAGACTATTGGGGTAAGGGAACGGCTTCTCTTGAGAACCTTGATGAAAGTGATGTAATATTTAGATTTTTGAAAGATGAAAATGTTATGCAAGTCTTCAAGTATATGATTGGTATATTCATTGTTCTTTTAATTGTCTTCACAATCATTGCAATTATCAAAACAGAATGGGCTTATGCTTCATCATCAGCTGACAGTAATAGCAAAGGCTCAATTCTTAACCGTTCACTTAAAGCTTGTATGCTAGTTGTGTTACTTCCAATTTTGATTATTATGGGAATCTTGGCATCTAATGCAATTTTGACAAGCTTGGTAAATGCGTTTAACATAAATAACAACCTGACAATGGGTGGTCAGGTGTTCACGGCCTCTGCATATGATGCAAACAAGTATAGGCAGTATGCAAAAAACAATATTCGTCTTGGTGTAACTTCAAATGTTTCAGTTACAGCAATGAATAAGGATGGTGACTCAGAAACAATATTGGTTCCTGCATCACTTACAGCAATTGTTCCAATGAAATATAAGAGCGATTCTAAATTTACCGGAATATGCTTTATGTATGAAGGAACAGAATATCTATATTATGTTGAACAAACTGAGCTTGATAACCATTACAGACATTATGTAACATACATTAGAGATATTTTAGATGCAACAATAATATCTGCGTCACAACTTGGTGTAAATACAGCAGTTTCTGGTGAAGATGAAACAATTAGTGTTGCTCTTCATCCGCTCGATGGAGACCACAGACTTGTTCAAGCAGCTTATAACACTTGGGGTTATAACGAACTCTTTACAAGAGACACTTTAACTTTTGATAAAACAGTAGACCCAACAGAATATGCGTTTTACTCTGATACAGGTCACACATTTGCAGATGCAAGACTTTATAAAAACAATAATAATTGGGCAAAATTTTATGATGGTGGTGCTAACGGTTTAGTTACTATCCCTGACGAATATTATGTAATGGCTGATGTTATTGACTTTATGATTAGTCAAGGTGCAGAAATGAGTTTTGTAAACATTGCAAACCCATTAATTAACTGGACTTATGTTGGTACGGGCACTTATCTAAATGGTAAATTTGTTCAAGGTATTACAACGCACGGTTATCCAAGAGAGTTTATGGTTAACTATGCAGATTCAGGATATACAGTTTATACGCCAAATAGAGAAGCTTCATCAGAAGAGAAGGGAGCTATCTATATTATGGCATACTATAACTCAACAACAAGCAGATATATCCCAGTTGTTAACAATAAAACATATGTTGATGACCAAGGAAATAAACACACATTCAAGAGTAGTAGTCTAGACACCAATTACGAAGGTTTAATTGTTGCTCGTGGTGTTCTTGATTCAACATTCAAAAATAGAGTAGGGCAACCAACTCAAATTACTACTGACTATAGTGATTCAACAGGTAACTATGTAGGTATTGATACCCCATATTATATGCAAGTTAATGCAAATCCTGTAACTGCTTGGGCAGAGTCAGGAACAACAATAACTGCAGGATTAAGCAATTCATTCGCTGGTTTATCTATAACCAATGGGAATTATGAAGGTATTTTAAGTGAAGGCGTTGCTGGAGGATTAGATTCTCTATTAGGTGTTGGTTCTATTGATACTGCGACATATAAAGATAAATTAGATAAATTGGCTGAATCATTGCCAACAAGACTCACTTTTGTATCGTTGACAGAAGGTGGAGCAACCGCAACTACTATGTATAATGATATGGAGTGGTCTTACGATTCAAGTTCTCCATTAATTAGTATTACATCAGCTGATGGAACAAGCACTAGTTCTTATCTTGTGTTCATTGCTGACCAACTAGTGAATGTCCATGTGGATAACAAGGTGTTATCTGGTGGTTCAGGTGGAAATAGGTATAATACGACATATGTAATGAGAGATGTTCCTTTGTTCTGTTTGGTATCACTAGATGCAGCTAAAGCCACTGCAATATTTGCATATGGTCAAAACAATGTAACATCACTTCTTAATGAAGCTTCTGGTTTGGTTCAAAGAGGCGATGGAATTTATGGTAATTGGAGTTCAAGAAGCGACACATTACTTGCAAGAGCAGTAACTCTTGGAAATGTTGCATTCATTGCTCCAGATGCTAATGAAGAATTAAATAATGGAACATATACAGATACAGAAGTTCCTCTTTCAGTGGTTGCAAGAATAGGTACAGAATTCGGCTACTTAGAAGAAATGGAGACTCTTTCTGGTTTAGGTAGTGCGTTATCTAATTCTGCATCAATTACACAAATTGATTCATTAATTAATGTTGATTTCACAAAAGCTGATACAACAACAGAATCAAAAACTTTAGCATTTAGTTTTTCAAAACTTTCTCGTGAAATGCTAGTTGTTCCTCCAGAAATTACTGGGGATATACTAGATGGTTCAGTTTCTGCTGGTGGCCATAGTGGTACAGGTAAATTTGTTGAACACGCAGGAACAAGAGTTGAGGGGGATTCTTATACAGATTACTTCTTCGGTTGGCAACAGGGTGGAGTTTCTACTCTTGGTGAGGTAAGAATCAATGTTAGGGTTCGTATCTTTAATGACGGAAGAGTAACAATGATGGTATATGATACATACTCACTAAATGTTACTGATTATTACGGTGCTGGAAACAACACACTTAAAGTGGGCAATAAGGTTTTATATATTTCTGCTTATGATATGGAATATGCGGGTTATTCTGGAGGCTTATATACATATAGATATGAAGCCACTTCAAATCAATATTTCTATTTTAAATTTAGAGAAACTGGTGGAAGATTAGAGCCTGTTGCAAAAACAGAAGCGTCTGTTCAAAATATGTATCAAATTGTGGTAGCTTATTATAACTTATTCTCTTATAGAATAGGGGATGAGACAAAGCAGTTTGACCCAACAACAAACACAACGGCAGCTGCTACTCCACTTAAGAAAGAGTCTTATTATTTAAGACCAACAAGTATTGAGTTTGGAACTAGCATCAATGAATCTACAGATGGTGCGTTAAAAATTTATGAAGGTACTTTATATAAAGAAGATAATGCAGAATCTTACACTAAAAAAGGTTCAGTAATTACTTCATTTAACTTAAGTTTTGACAAGACCAAAAAGCCTAGTGATTACATTGAGGATGCAATTAAAGAAATTAATAGCATTTCAGGTACCTCAGGAAAATTCTCAAGAATTCCAGACTTAGGTAGTGATTCTCTTGCAACAGAACTATTTACCGAAAGACAACAACATATTCAATTCTTTAGACACTCATTCTCTAAAGGCGTTGTGAGATTTGACTTCTCATTTAACCCACTAAGCTTGTTTGGTGAGGGTAGTGTTTGGAGATTTAAACTTGCATTCCTTTCAGGTGTTAGCAATGTTGAAGAAAAAACATTAAAATTTACCATTACAAATGGTAGACTTTACTTAGACTATAATTTTGCAAGTGTAAAACACTTGACATTAAACACATTCTTTATGCCAAGCAAAATGAATGTTGTAGTGCTTGTGTTTGCTTCGATATTATTGTTCTCAGTATTGGGTCAAGCCGTTTGGGGCTTAGTTGCTCGTATTTATGATATTGTTCTTTACTTTATCATTATGCCTGCAGTTGTCTCTACAACGGTTATTCAAAGTGATAGTAAAATTTATAATAACTGGCAATCGAGCCTGATAAGTAAAGTTATGGGCTCGTATGGGGTATTGATGGGAATTAACTTCTTCTTCCTGTTAATCCCTGCAATAAAAGAAGCGTCTCAGCTCTTTACCGACCACGACCTTGCGACTAATATTAGCCAGGGTAGTTGGGTAAGTTTATTGTCTGCAGATGCAGTTAATAACTTAGTATATATATTATTCTTATTAGTAGCATTCACTATTATAAAGACGCTTCCTGGCACAATTGGGAACCTAATTGGTCTCAAGAAAGGTGATGAGGCTTATGGTGCAGGTGCGGCAGTTAAGAAATCTGTTGATAGTGTAATTAGTGATGTTTCTCATCATGTTTCAGGGGCTTCATTATTGGAAGCAAAAGGAAATGCCGGCCAAATGATTAAAAACTTTACGCCAGGCTCTGCGATTTATGATGATTGGAAAAAGAAACATCCTAAGAAATCTAGCGAAGAACGCTCTGCTGAAGAGGCTCAAAGAGGAGCAGAAATTGCTCGTCAAGAAGCTCAAAGGCAACAAGAATTAGCTCAACAGCAAATGGAAGCTGGTAGAGGTCAACGCACACCAGGTCAACAATCTCAAGCAAATGTTGATGAAATCAATCCAAATGCTGTTACAGAGGCAATGCAAGACAATCAAAACATTGTTGAAAATGCTGTTGATAATGCCGTAGATGGTGGAAATGTTGATGTTGATAACATTGATCCTAATGCAGTTCAAGAGGCAAGAGCTGAAGTAACAGAAGAAGCAAATCAATCTGCTGAAAATGCAGCCGAAAACGCAGCCGAAAACGCAGCCGAAAACGCAACTGAGAACGCTGCTGAGAATGCGGTACAAAACGCTATTCAAGGAGATGGTGGCGCTGCTGCATACGCTGCATCTGCTGCTGCATCTGCCGCTGCTGCTCAAGCTTATGCTGATATTGCAAGTGGTAATACTGCTGGTTATGCTCAAAGAGCAGATGCTCAAAGAGCGGAGGCTAAAGATACTGCTCAAGAACAAGTAGAAAAAGCAGAGAAAGTAAAAGAAACTCGTGATGAGAGAAAACTTCGTGAGCTTAAAGAAGAACTTGCAAATGCTCAAACTGATACTAAGATTGCTCCTTGGAAGATTGAGCAAGCATACGAAACATTTAATAAGAACAAGGAACTTGATGAACAAGTTATTGAATCTGCAACATTCTACAACTCTGAATTTGATAAGAAAGTTATGAGTCGTGTTAAAAATGAAAACATCAGCGAATCTAAGGCTAGAAAGGCAGAAATGGAAGAGTTGGCTGTTAAGCATTGGAATAAGACTCATCAAGATCAACAAATTACTGTTGATGACTTGAAGAATGATGCTAAGCGTAGGAGAGAGGTTAACAACGAGTTTAAAGATCATCAAGCTAGACTTCAAGCACAGGCTAAAAATGAACTTATTACCAATAAGATTCAAGAGAAGATCAATAAACAAGAAACCAAGATGGAACTTAAAAAGCAGGGATTATATCAAAATGCTCTTCAAAAGGCTCTATCTAGTAATGGTATACTTCATAAGACAACCGATTCTGACAGAATAAGACTTGGTCTTAAAAGATATAAAGATAAGGCAAATCTTGAAAGTGCTAAGAAAGAACTTGAAAAAGCTAAGACTCAACGACAAGAAAAAGTTAATGCTGGAAAGGATATTGTTGCCCAAAATAAGGAGATTGAAAAACTTATTCAAGCAGAACAACAAAAAATTGCAGAATCTCAAAAACTTAAAGCTAAGAAAGAGCAAGAAATTAGAGACGACAAATCAGGCAAAGGCAAGGCTGGTAAAAAGGCTGAACAAATTAGAAATAGCGAAATTCAAAAAATTAATAAAGCTCAAAACAATATTGATGCGTACAGAGCAGAAATTGCCAAAAATGAAGCTGAACTTCAAAAGATGGCTCGTGAACTAACTGAATTTGATGGTACAACTTTAGCAAAAGCTGAAAGAAATGTTAAGAAGGCGGAAAATAAACTTGCGAGAACAGAGCAAGCACTTGATGGAAATTATCAAGGATTACTTGCTGGTATGGCAAGAAAAACTGCTAATGGTGGAAGATTTGTTAAGGCAGGAACTCATCTTGCTGCTCAAAGAATGGCCGAGGGTCTTGCAAATAGGGCAGAGAAGAAATTTGATAAGCAAGAAAGCAAGAAGGTTAAGAGTGACCACTCTTCGAATAATAATGAGAAGTTTACAGAGGGTCAAATCAAGTCTCTTGATAGAAGAAAAGAATCAGTTGATGCTTCAGCTGCAGCCCTTAAGAATTATGCAACAAAGCATGGTTTAGATGCTTCTAAGTTTGGAGATAAAGAATCTGCATCTCAAGCAATTCAAGCTCATATGAACAAAGAACTTTCAAAGAATGCACACAGTGAAGCTGGAGTAATAAGAGCTCAATATGAAGAGATGCAAAAAGAAGTTGATAAGTTATTTGCTCAAAAAGATAAGGCTGAAAGAATTTATCAAGACACTAAGAGAGAGTTTAACAGAAAGAACCACAATTCATATGTTCGTAGAGATACTAAACTTGGCAAGAAGCAGGTTAATGCTGCAGAAAAAGCTAAGAGTCGTCTAATTAACGAAATGAATGAAAAGAACAGAAAAGGTCTTATGACTTCTGCAGAAGAACAAGATTATGTAAGAAAGATTCTCTCTTATGATAAAGCTATTGCTGATGCTAAGGATAAGAGAATGTCTTATCATAAAGTACGCAGACAAATTACTGACACTGAAGCAGGAAGAAAATTCGTTGCTGCTAGAGGCAAGGTAAATGAAGGTTTAGCTGTGGTTAAGGGTTGGGCTTCTAAGGGTGCAAACATTGCAAGAACTGTTGGTGGCGGTATTGTGACGGGTGTTCAAACTGTTGGTCACGCAGGTAAAGAAGCTGGAAAAGCCATTGGTGAAGCTGGTAGATTTGTTAAAAATGGTGCTTTATTCGTATCAAAAGCTACAGGTTCATTTGTTAAGGAAAGAGTTCTTGATGTTAAGGATGCTACTTATGGTAGATATAAGAGAGCTAAGAGTACTAAGGCTTATATGTCAAGTGCTGAACACACAGCAACAAGAAATTCTTATATTAATCAAAATGCTAAACGACTTGAAAAAATTAAGAACACAAAGGTAGAGACTGCTAAAGCAATTAGAAAAGCTGGTCAATCTATCTTACAACAACAATTAGACAAGCAATATATCAACAAAGTGAAGTCTGCTCTCGCTCAAAGTGGTGGAGCTGGTCAAATTGCAGGTATTAAGTCACGACAAGATGCAGAAAGACTTGCAACTCAACTTCAAAGAACTCTTGGAAACAGTAATAAGTTTGCATCAATGAAAATGTCTCAAGCTGCACAACAAAGAGGTCTTGAAGAAGCTGTTACTAGAGCATTCAACAAGAACTTCAATAAGCTTGCACAGGCTGCTGGAAGACATGACTTAATGGAATCTTCAAGAAATCTACAAAATGCATTGACTCGTTCTACTCAATTCCACAATGCACTTAAAGCTGTTGAAAACAAACTTAAGAAAGAACTTAGACAAGCTACTAAGGTTGACACTGCTAAGGGTGTTGCTGATGAACTTGCTAAGGTACAATCACAACTCAAGACTCTCAAGAATATCGAAGATAGAACAAAGAGACAAGTTGCTAGACTCAACTCTACTATGAAAAAGATGGAGAGAGATAAGAAGAGTGAAAAATACAAAATTAAGGGTTTAGACAAGAGCAGTGATGCTACTAAGAAATAATCCTAATATTGTAAAACAAATCTAAATATTGCCCCCTGGGGAAACTCAGGGGGAGATATGGATTGTTTTAGGGCGTGACCTAAGATAGTTCAATAAAACTAATATTTGTAGAAAAACTACAAAAAAATAATCATTTTAAATGGTTAATTATAAAAAAAATTATAAAAAAATAAGGAGAAATTTATGGCTAGACTTATTCCTAGAAAAACCAAGGTTCAAACCCAGTTTTTTAAAGGCTTTACACTTTGGGATGGTGTAATCATTTTAGCATTTATGATTTTGCTTGCACTTACACTGATGAGTGACTTTTCTATTAAAGTTAGACTTATATTGTCAGCAACAATCATTATGCTTGCGGTAGTAATGTTCTTAAGCATTGCTCCAGATACTCGAACATATCAGGCACTTGGAAGCCTGTTTGGGTTCTTGTTTGGTGTTAAAAGATTCACAAAGCAGAAGAATGCAACTCGTAAGAGTGTAAACGCTTTAATGCCTTATGTTGGAATTTTGGAACAAAACTATGACGAGAAAACAAAGGTTGGTATTATTGACTACAAAGAATACTTTGGTGTAGCAATTGAAGTTAAATCAATTGAGTTCTATATGCTTTCACTTGCAAGACAAGATGCGTATATTTCAGCACTTGACCAAGCTTTCAAGGCTCTTTCTAGTGAACAATCTGCAGCCATTTTTAAATTCTCAAGACCAATGGTGCTTGATAATTATATTGATAGGGAATGTAAGAAGAAAGATGATATCTTACAAAACATTGCAAATGGTGTTACTAAAGAAGAAGAGGCTATTCCTCGTATTGAAATTGTAGAATCTCGTATTAACTCTCTTGATGCAATGAATGTAGATAAAGAGTTCCCAATTATGAAAGACCATATGTACATTGTTGTGTTTGCAAGGTCTGTAAGACCGCTTCTTTCAACAGTTAACTTCATTGTTAATACTATTGAGGGTAATACAAACAATGTTATGACTTGTTCAATTCTTGACAGAAAGAAAACAGCAGTTTTCCTTAAAAACTACTACACTTCAAGCTTTGACGAAAGAGAAGTTAATAACCTTGACCCTAAAGATTTGCTTGACTGGATTATGCCAGAAAGAATTAGATTTGCGGCTCTTAGAAACTATGTAAACGATAAGCCACATACTACATATTCTATCGCAGAATATCCAATTACCGTTCCAAACGCTTGGGGAAGAAACTTCTTCTCAGTTCCAGGAACAAAAATTGCGGTTAAGTTTAAGCCAGTTCCTCAAAGTGAAAGTGAAAAGCGTCTTGACCGTTCTATTATGGAAATGGAAATTCAGGCTTCTAAGAGAGCAAGAGCTTCTACAGAGCTTGAAAAGAATGTCCACCTTGAAACACTTAGAGAACTTCTTGCAGCTATTAAAACAGGTAACGAAGTATTGTTTGATACAAATATCTATATTCAAGTAGAAGATGAACATAGAAAGCTTCTAAGAACTCAAATTATGAGAGCTGGTTTCAAATATAATGAAATGTTTGGTAAGCAAAGAGATAGCTTTATTAACTGTAATGTATCTCAGCGTTCTTCAAACAAGAAGCACGAAAGAGGTATCAACTCTTCAAGTTTGGCAGCAATGTTCCCATTCGTAAGTGATGCGGTTCAAGATGAACAAGGTTTCTATCTTGGTATGAACAACGAGCCTGTATTCTTGGATTTCTTCAAGAGAGATAAGGAAAGAATTAACTCTAATATGGTCGTTCTTGGTAAGTCTGGTTCTGGTAAGAGCTTTGCGACAAAGGCCATTCTTGCAAACCTTGCATCTGATAACACAAAAGTATTTATTCTTGACCCAGAAAGAGAGTACGATATTCTTACTCGTAATATGAAAGGTAAGGTTGTCGATGTAGGTTCTGCGAAAGAGGGAAGAATTAACCCACTACAAATTGTTACTGCACTTGATGATGAAGCTGATGACGGTCAAAATGTATCTCTTTCAACACACCTTCAATTCCTTGAATCTTTCTTTAAGATGATTCTTGATGGTATTACAAATGATGCGTTGGAAGTTCTTAATGAATGTTTAAAAGAGGTTTATTTAAAGTTTGGTATTGATACCCACACTAAAATTGAAGACCTCGAGCCTAATCAATTCCCAATAATGCAAGACTTATTCAACTATGTAAGTGAACAATATGAAGTTGCAAGAGATGATTATCAAAGAAACAACCTTAAGATTATTAGAACATATCTTAACAAGTTTGCTGAGGGTGGTCGTAATAGTATGCTTTGGAACGGTTATTCTACTATCACTGCAGACGAAAATATGATTGTCTTCAACTTCCAAACACTTCTTGCAAACTCAAACAGTGACCTAGCTAACGCTCAAATGATGCTTATTATGAGATGGCTAAACAACGAAATTATCAAGAACAAAGACTATAACCAAAAATACAACACTAAACGCCGTGTTATTGTAGTCGTAGACGAGGCCCATACATTCATTGACCCTAAGAAAGATGTGGCCCTTGACTTTATGTTCAATATGGCTAAGCGTATTCGTAAGTATGAAGGTATGCAAATTGTTATTACACAAAATCTTAAAGACTTTACAGGTACTCCTGATATTGCTCGTAAGAGTACAGCGATTATCAATGCGTCTCAATACTCATTAATTTTCGCACTTGCTCCTCACGATATTAATGACCTTGTTGCTCTTTATGAGAAGGCTGGTCAAATTAACGAAAAAGAGCAAGACACAATTACTACTAACCCTCGTGGTAAAGCATTCTTAATGACTGGACCATATTCAAGAACAAATATTGACATTATTGTTAATGAGAGGGTTCGTGATTTATTTGAAAAAATAAGACAAGATTAATAAGATTAATCAAACAACTAAGTTTACAGCGAGGCAGACCTATTATTCGTTTATGTAAATAAAAGCATTCAATAGGTCACCTTGCAAACTTTGATAAATAAACAATTAATATTCCGCCTGAAAAGGCGGATGTCACTAATATCTCTGCAAGAGGGGATATGCGTGGGTATATAAAAAAAATAATAATGACTACAAGAATAGACATTATACAAAGGAAAGTTTAAAAAAAGGAAAAAGACTAGATGAACTTATCTAATTTGGCATTCAAATTTAATAGTTTAATCACTAATGGTACATTTATGTATCACTCGTCTTCTATTGGTGCAAATGGAGATGTTGTAAATACGGTAGAAGCAACATCATTTAGTAGTGGAATATTAGATATGATCGTAAGTGGTCTTATCAATATTGTCTTAAAAGTTATTTACACAATATGCGCATTCCTTTTAAACTTAATTGAATTGTTCCAATTTGTAGTTTGTCAAATCCTTGGTATTTCTGTCGACCTTGATGATTATGTTGTTCTTGATAAAAATAATCCTTTAGTCAAGATGTTAACAAACGAAGAAGTTATTGCTGTATTTAAGATA
The DNA here is from genome assembly GCA_017501645.1 of Clostridia bacterium. Lineage (GTDB taxonomy): Bacteria > Bacillota > Clostridia > Christensenellales > UBA1242 > UMGS2069. The sequence continues at coordinate 37,128 of JAFVWN010000012.1, forward strand.
ATTTTTGGTGTTGCGATTGTTCTTATTATTGTATTTACAATTTTTGCAATAATAAAAGCAGAATACAAATATGCAACTACTGGTAATGAAAAAACAACATCTAAGGGAAGAATAATGATGAGGTCTCTTCGTTCATTCTTTACTCTTGGAATGTTCCCATTAATGATAATATTTGCCGTTATTTTAATTAATGCACTCTTGGCTGGATTTAATGATGTTTTAAGAGGTGGGGAAGATGATGTAACTTTAGCCGGGCAGATATTTACCACTAGTGCATATAACGGAAATAACTATAGGCGATACGCAAATCAAGATATAAGAGTCCCAATAATAATAAACTTTGAAGACCCTATATATCTTGGACAAGAAGAAGGTTATTCAACAGAAGAACTTGCTAAAATTTACGAACATTATGGACCAAAGGGTGCTGAACTTTATACTTCTTTGGCTGAACTTGATTTTGGAGGCTTCAATGATTCTGTAATCTACAGAAACAATGCTTTGTATAATGCTTCAAGTTTTAATGGATTTGAACAATTTGTATGTACTCGTGAACAATATTATGTAATGGCAGATTTCATAGATTATGCAGTTAAACATAACTTAAGATACTATGTTAAAGCTATGGATGATGTTGATGTATCTTGGAAATATGTTTCAAACACAATTTATGATAAGGATACACAATCTTTAAAAATCACATACAAAGATGCTTCAAATTTAAGCGGAAAAGCAGAATATACCGTTGTTTACCAACCATCTCAAGGTGATGTAAGCACGCCTATTAGTGATGCAGTAAAAACAATTTCTGCTCTTCTCTCAATTGGGGAATATGGAGACATTACATTTAATGCTCTTAACAGACTTGAAGATTCTATCAATATTGTAGAGTGGGGAACTGATAAGGCGTATTTGAAATTATCATCAAGTTACTCTACAAATCCAACCTCAACAGACAAACTCCTTTTGTATGAAAGAGCAAGATATAAATACAACAACTCACTAAACTACACAATAAGTGATTTGGTTGAAGGTGTTGAACTTCCTGTTTATAGACTAGACAAGAGGGTTTTTCAAGGAAGCACATTATCATATGTTGTTTATGAAACTCATTATGTAGTTTTGATTAATGGAACTTATTATGAGGTTGAATATAATGAAGAATTAAAAGATTCAAGTGGAAACTTAATTTTAGATAGTTATAATGACCATTATTACACTCTTTTAGAAAGTGATTTTGATGACTTTACAGTTACCCATTCAGCAAGTGATGATGCTGTAAACATTTATGGCTCATCAAGCAACACTTATTGGATAATTAACGAAGGTGCATATAAAGATATTATCATTACAAAATCTAATGGAACTTTTGAAAATGAACTCGAAGATGGTTATATCTTATATACAGAATATGATGACCAGCTTAGCCCAGTTTTAAAGCAAATAAGCTGGAGCGAGAAACTTATTAGAGATTTACAAGTTATCTATAAAGATATTAACATTAATCATATGATGACAACTGATAAGTGGTTGACACAACTTGGTGAATATGTTTCAGCTGATGATACTGAGGGAGATTATACAAGTAACATTTCAACGGCTCTTATCCATCCATTAGGATTGATTTTGGCAGAATTATTCCTTGGCGAAATTGAGGAAAGTGATGATTTTAACTTGTATGGCTCTTTAATGTTTGATGGCAAGTTTGATGATGAAACAATGAAAGCCTTAATGCTTAGTCTTCTTGGAGAAAACAGATATTTTGCAATGAAGGCAGAATTTGAATATTTTAATGAAATATTCAATGTATTTATGGGGCCAATTCTTGACGAGATTGCTTATTATGAAAACTTTGAACTTATGAATGGACAAGAAGCGTCTGTTCAACTTTATACATACAAGGCATACTTGTGTTCAGTGTTGATTTCTTCGTCTGCTGCTAAATGGCTTGGACAAACAGCTCTTGAATTAATTGGCTATACAGGACTTGAAAATGAAATAATTATTACTTCTGGAGCAAAAAAAGGGTATTACAAAAAATATAGTCAATTATCTTACAGTTTCCAAATGCAAGTTTTGGAACTATATCTTGAAAACATTAACATTTTAAAAGACCAATATGTTGAAGAAGGGGATAGAGCTTATCCAGAATATATGACAGCCCTTAAGAACTATATGGGATATTACCCAATCGAAGAGGGACTTTTGGATTCTACATTAAAACAGAAGTATGATATTGATGAAGAAACTCAAGCAAAATATTTCTTAGCTGATGATGAAGAACAATTTGACGGAAGATTAGATGTTGTTTTGACAAGTTATTTAATGGATGATTATCAATTAGAAATTGTCAATGAAAAGCATGATGCACTTGTTGTTGCTTATGATAACTTATACAATTATATCTTTAGTTCTTACTCTAATGATGATGCTGCTACAATTTGGATGTTTGTTGGTTATGAAATCGAAGAGGCTAAAGCTGATGGAAATGACGCTTTCACTTATGCAACGATGGAAGGAACTTTGAACGCTTTAGTTGACAAAATTCCTACAAGCAGAGAAAAAATCAAAAAATATCTTGATTCAAATTACTCTTCATATTCTGCGGACAATGCTGTTTTCTTAAATACATTCCTTGATCCTTATTATGAATGTGTAAGGGAATATGTTGATGAAAAACTTGATTATATAATTCCTGACCAATCTCATAAGTTCAACGGAATGCTAGATGATTTAGAAAATGATAAATTCTGGGCATTGATGCAATCTGAAACTGTTTACAATACATTAGGAACCAATTCTAATAAATCAATTTTAAGCAGTTTAGGCATCTCATATGATTCACTCATTGACCCAAAAGATAACTTCTTTGGATTAATAAAAGGTGATGTTGAAGGTAAGAATGATATTGCAGGATGGAATGATTTGGTTGACAAATTTAATAAATTGAAAAACAAAATTGATTCTGTTAACTACGACTATCACCCTGTGATAAAGGGATTGTTAAGCATTTATATTTCAGGTTTAGAAAGATATATTGAAACCCAAAACACAATGGATAGGCTTAATAGATACTACATTACATATGGTGTAAGTGCGATTATGAAGCAAAGGGCAGATATTTCTCTCGAAGTAGTTCTTAATTCTAAACACTATACTGTTGGACAAAACTTTACGAGAGCTAAATTTGTTGAATATGTGCTAGGTAATCAAGTAAGGTCTCTTATGAATGATGCAAACTTTGGTTTAGTGTTTGTTGATGACTCATATGAAGGATTAGTAAAAATAAACACAACTCCTGGAGTTGCGCAAACATATAACAGCTTTGAAAATATGCAAGACTTCCTTGTTGAGTTAGGAGATATAACAGCTGTTCTTTCACAAATGACAAACCTGGTTAATGTTTCAGCGGGAAGTATTGATGAGGTTGTTATTGGTGCTAAAACAACAACTCAAACTGACCTTTCAGGGCTAATACTAAGAACAATTATTGAACAAGAGTTTTTGCCAATAGATATTGTAAGAGCTTTCTTTGATGTTAGCAGTTCTGTTATAGATTCTAAAGTTAATGAGGTTGCGTTATCAAATGTAATGCAAAACATTAACTATCATAAATATGAAACAAACAACGAACTTTTAAATACTGTAATGAGTTATCTGCTTCTTACAGACCTAAGTGAAGAACGACCAACATTTATTGACTACTCAAAACTTACATTAAAAGAGATGAGGACTAAATGTTTGCAAGCTCTTATTGATTATGAAGAACAAAAGGGAGAGACAGCAGAGCAAAATCAAAAGAGATATTTAACAATATTTGCTCTTGCTTGTGGAGACTGGAGTAAATCTGGAGTTGGTGCAAAAAATAATTCTTGGTATATTGAAGACAGAAACTCAATTACAAGTTTTGTTATTAATAAGCAAAGTCAAGCAACAATTCTTCGTTTAGCCGGTTTAGAGAATAGACCATATCAAGAACTTGTTGGGGCTGAATACACCATCGATTTTGAAACTAAAGGTGTTGATGAAGCTAATGGTGATGTGTTTGTAATTTGTACTTTTGATGAAGAAACAAAAATGTATATTCCATTTATGATGACAAATAAAGAACACGCTGATGGTGATGGACTACCAGTTGTTGAAGATGAGACATGGTGTTCGAAAGTTGAGCATTGGAATCCATACACTGAGTATTATGTGACAGAGGGCGGTAATGAAGAAATTGCCTACTTCCCAGTAATTGCAAAAGGAGTTATTGACCATAACGGAATGCCTACTGCAATTAGAGAAAATGAAGGCAATATAGAATATTACAGAGACGGAATTGTCATTCATGATGTTGGTAAATATGGTTTAAGCGAATATTTTGTTTCTGTAGACCAAATTCCTGTAAATCATACAGCAATTTCGTATGTTGCAAATATGTTTAGTTCGCTTTTTACAGGTAAAACATTGGTTGAAAAACTAGTGGAATCAAATCCAAGATTTGCAGCAAATTCAGATTTTAAGTTCCTGTATGGTAAAGAAAGGACCATTACAGAAGTTTCTATTGATGGATATACAGCAATAAGCTTTAACTTTGATGAGTCTGTTTGTATTGATATGGAGTATTTGTATACTCTTGAACATATGAATATTGTTGTACTTATCATTGCTGTGGCGTCTATAGTGATGGCTCTTTGGAAAGCTGTTTGGGGTGTAACGCAAAGAATGTTTGACATAACAATCTACTTCTTATTAGGCCCAGCAGTAATTTCTGTAATACCATTAAGACAAGACAAGCTCGATAAGAAAAAGAATGTTGAAGAAAGTAATGATGATGCTTATGCGAAATGGAAAGATACCCTTATTGAAAGATTACTTGCAGTATTCGCATACGCAATAGGATTCAATATATTCTTCATAATTATTCCAATAGTGACGAACTTGACATTGTTTGAATCTGCAACAATGTTTGAGCATCTGCCATTATTCAATAAATTAAGTGTAGGTTTCTTAAATGAACTTGCACGAATGGTGTTCATTGTTGCTTCGGCATACTTAACAACTAGAGCACCTGCGTTATTTGCAAAGATAACAAAAACAGGCAACGGCTTCAAAGACGGAGATATGGCTCTTGGCAATGTTAAGAGTGTAGTTAATGAAGTAAAAGACCACTGGAGTGGTCAATATGCTATGGATAAGATTGGCTCTGCAAAAGACAAATTTGTAAGCGTCATACCTGGTGTTGCACTTGGTAAAGAAATTCATGGTAAAGTTCAACAGGCTTCAAATGCAATAGTTTCAAAAGGTGCAGAGATGTATCTTAAAGCACACGGTGTACCACCGGATGTTGCTAAGAAGATGGGAACAGCATTGAAAGATAATATGAAACAGCGTCAAAACGAAGATAAATATTATAAAGAAACTAAAAAGCTTGAGAGGGCAGCAAGAGAGGCTGAAAGAAACGGTGACGAAAAAGCAGGAAAAATTAGCGACAAAGCTGATAAAATGCGTAAAAATCTTGAAAGCAATAGAAAAGATCATAAAGAAACTGTTAAAAAATATAAACCATAAAATTAAGGAGGCAATATGAAATTCTCATCATTATCATTAATGGCAAGTACTTTCTCATCCAAACTGATGGGAATTTCTACTGCCGATAATATAGTGAGTGCTGGTTCAAATTCAATAAACAGCCCAAACTCATTTTTTGAGACAGTTTGGACACTAATAAAAAGTACTCTTATAGACATTTTAGATTTAGCAATGGAAACCATTGTAAAATTGGTTTATGTTGTTGCAAAATGGATGTTAACCATCATTGATTTCTTATTTATATTTGTTCGTGAATTGATAGGAATGAATGATGATTTATCAAAACTTGATGACCTTAGAGAAAGTGATGTTATCTTTAAATTTATTTTCAGTGAAGAGGTAACCTCTGTTATTAAGGGAATGATTGGGCTTGCGATAATACTACTTATTATTTTCAGTATTTTTGCAATAGTAAAATCAGAGTATGACTATGTTGCTCATGGAAAGTCTTCAAACTCTAAAAAAGGTATTTTAGTGGGAGCTTTAAAGTCATTGATGATGATGGTTCTCGTTCCAATTATTGCAATTGGCGGAATTGTGCTAACAAACGCTATATTAAAAGCATTATATATGGCTTCTGCGGGGGGCACGGATGTCTCGATGGGCACGCAAGTGTTTGTTGCGGCTGGTTATAATGCAAATGCGTATAGAAATTATGCAAATAACGGTTTCAAAATTCCTATAACATTCAATTTTGAAGAAGTTCAAGAAGACGAAAATGTTACAGGCTGGGGAACTGGAGACGCTGACATCAATGAACTTGATAGTGCTCTTCAAGATTTCAAATCATCAAGCGTTTGGAATAGAGGACTTACTACTTTCTATATGTTCTATACTGATGGTTTCTTAGATATGGGAAGTGTTGATAAACTCAACAGGCTGTATAAAGAAGCAGGAAAGGAAGAAGAAAATCCTTATCACGCAGTATATGATAAGGGATTGTATTCATCAAAAGATGAATATTATGTAATGGCTGATGTTATTGATTATTCACTCAAAAACAGAAAAGCTGTGTATTTTAAAACAGCGGAAGAAATTTATGAGTCTTATAGTAAAACATATAATTCAGCACCAAGCCAAGTAAGAAATGAAATGACAACATATATGCCAATAGCAAAAGCATCTAACGCATATACATTTGAAATTACTTACAAGGGCGATAATTATGCCACAAAATATACGCATAAAGCTGGAGCTACTGATGAATCAGACGGCGCAGTATTTATGATGGCAGTAGAAAAGAGTATTGAATATAATGATAAGGTATATACCTATTATTATCCGCTCCTTTCTGGAAAAGAAGCGTTTACAACGCATCATCATAAAGCAGAAAATCAACCTGTTGTTGCAAAAGGTTTATTTGAAAAAGGTGTGAACCCAACAGCCATTAAAGAGGAAGATGGAATAATAAAGTTCTATCGTGATGACCTTAATGTTCCAACTCTTGTAGACCTTTTCCCAACCATTAGCTATGAACTTCCTGAAGGTGTAACAGAAGACCTTGGTGTGAAGATAATTAAAGGTGGTTTTGAGGCTATAACAGGTGTGAGTGCAGATGAATTTATACCATATGTATATTATTCTTTTGATATTTTTAACTTGTTTACAAAAACGACAAATAGTATTGTTAAACTAGACAATGGTAGAATGTATGTAGATTATAACTTTACTCAAAGAAATTTCACAATGGAAAATTTGTATAGAGTTAAAGAAATCAATCTGCTTATTCTTGTGTTTGCCTCAATAATCCTTTTAAGTGTTTTAATAAAAGTGTTATTTGGTGTGGCACTAAGAGTGTTGGATATAACAATGTTGTTTATTACATATCCGGCGGTTTTGTCAACAATGCCGATGGATAATGGTGGAAGATTTGGAGGGTGGACAACATCATTTATAAATAAACTTTTAAGCCTTTATGGTATTGTTGTGGGAATAAATATTATGCTGTTGTTATTCCCAATAATTGACGGGCTTGACCTTATAACTCCAGAAATGGTCGCTTCTGCATTTGGAGGAAGATTGTTTGCTGGGGCAACAGCAATGTTCTTGAACTATCTGTGTGAAGTATTGTTTATTCTTGTTGGATTTACATCTATTCAAAGATTTGGTGTTCTTATAGAACTTCTTATTGATGAAAACTCTCACGAAGATGAAGATGTTAACTATTCAGTATTTAATGCAATAGAAATTCTTGGTAAAGGTAAAAAACAAAGTAAGAAAGATGACTTACCGGGTACAGGAGGAATTATTCAAGACGGTGCAATGGTTGTTAATGACCTTGCAAAACTTCCTAAAACAGTTGGTAATATTGTTTCAGGAAAGATTGTTATGGATATGAAAGACAAGGCTGTTGATGCTGTATACTCTATGTTGCCGGGTGGTGCGGTTGTTAAAGAGGCAAAAGATTTTACTGAGCACCGCAATCAAAAGAAACAAATGAATGCAGACACAAAAGATGTAAAAAATGATATGAGAAACGCTGTTAATACATCTGTAAGTTCTGGGAGCAGGTCAAATAGTGAGTCTAACGAAAATGTAGATGTTGAATCTACAGATAGCGAATCTAATACTGATACAGACAGTAATAATGGAGAAGGAACAGAAGCTACGCCTGGTAGTGAAGCAAATTCAAGTTCAGCAAGCAGTCCTAATATGGGAGGCGGTGGCGAAACTAGTGGAGGAACAGATGCTATGCCTGGTGGTGAAGTGAATTCAAGTTCAGCAAGCAGTCCTAATATGGGAGACAGTGGCGAATCTAGTGGAGGAACAGATGCTGAATCTAGTAGTGAGGCAGATTCAGGTGCAGAAAGTGGTTCCAATATGGGAGACAGTGGTAAATCTAGTGGAGGAACAGATGCAGTGCCTAGTGGCGAAGCAGGTGCAGGGACTGACGGAGGTGTTGGCGGAGAACCAGGTGGTGTTGCTGAGAAAATTGCGGAATCTGGTACCGAAACAGCGGCAGCATCTAATCCTCAAGCATCCGCAGCAATGACCCTTTATAAAATGTTACCTGAGTCAATAAGGAATGAAATTGAAGAGGGTGACAAAGAAGCTGCACGAGAAGCATTTGGTGGTAAAGGTCCTCAAACTTTAGGCGAAAGCGAAACTGATGAAAACAAAAAAGAGAATAAAGAAGATAAAGAAGATAAAAAAACTGATTAAACAACCTAATAGTTAAATTAAAGCATAATAAAAATTATGTTTTAGAATAAAAAAAAGAGTATAATTTTAAAGTTATACTCTTTTTTTGTTGTAAAATTAATCATAAATATCGTTTGTCGTTTGATTATTTATCGAAAAATATCCTTAATTTGTATAAATTTAACAAAATTAAGCGTTATTTTACTAAATTAAAAATATGTTTTGCTTGAGCTGTAATTTCTGTCATTCCTTGTCCTAGATATTTTCTTGGGTCAAATACATCAGGTTTTGATGAAAGTGTTGTCCTAACGCCAGCAGTAAATGCAAGTCTTAGGTCTGTATCAATATTTATTTTGCAGATTGCAGATTTTGCCATCTTTGAAATTGTTTCTTCAGGAATACCTTGAGATTTTTTGATGTCTCCGCCATTAGAATTGATGATTTTGACAAGTTCGGCTGGTACACTTGAGCTTCCGTGAGCAACAAGAGGAATAGAAGGGATAGCTTTATGTACATTGTCAATTATGTCAAAGCGAATTTCTGGTTTTTTAGTACCTTTATTGATTCCGTGAGCAGTGCCAATAGAAATTGCGAGACTATCAACACCTGTTTTTGTTACAAAATCAAGGGCTTCAAGAGGGTCTGTAAAATGTTCAGTTTCGCTTGATACCATATCTTCAACGCCAAGGATTTTTCCAAGTTCAGCTTCAACAGTAACACCTTTTGAGTGTGCGTACTTGACAACTTTTTTTGTTTCTTTGACATTTTCATCATATGGAAGGCTCGAACCGTCAAACATTACAGATGTAAACCCTGCATCAATAGCTTTTTTACAAACCTCAAAGCTTTTTCCGTGGTCAAGATGAAGAGCAAAGTTAATTTTTGACTTGTCTGCGAGGCATTTTACCATAGAGTAGAGCATATCCGCACCAGCATATTCTAAAGCACCTTCACTTGCAGAAATTATGGTGTCTCTTTTTAATTCTTCGCTTGCTTTAACAACAGCCTTCAGTGTTTCCATATTGTTAATATTGAATGCTGGTACTGCATATTTTGATTTTAAAGCTTTTTCAAGCATAATTTTTGTGTTTACGAGAGGCATAATGTACTCCTTTTGTTGTTTTCTATGTATATTATACTAATTTTGTTTAAATGTTGCAAACAAATGTAATAATTCATTTGATTTATTTTTTTTTGTGGTATAAACTATAAGTAATACTAATATTGAAGGAGATTTTTTATGGCTAAAGCTAAAGTAAAAGTTGGTATCAACGGTTTTGGGCGTATTGGAAGCTTGTTGCTTCGTGCGTCAATACTAAATTCAAAAAATATTCAAATTGTCGGCATTAATGACCCGTTCCTAGACATTAACTATGCTGCTTATATGATTAAGTATGATAGTGTACACGGAACTTTTAACGCAGATGTTAAGGTTCAAGGCGACTATCTTGTTGTAAATGGTAACAAGATTAAGTTCTTTGCTCAAATGAACCCTGAAGATGTTGACTGGAAGAGCGTAGGAGCTGAATATGTTGCAGAAGCTACTGGTAAGTTCACAAAAGCTGAAGACGCTGCTCGTCACTTAAAGGGCGGAGCTAAAAAGGTAGTTATTACAGCTCCTGGTAAGGGAACACCTGTTTTTGTTATGGGTGTTAACCACGAAACTTATACAAAGGATATGGATGTTGTATCTAACGCAAGTTGTACAA
>JAFVWN010000013.1 GCA_017501645.1 Clostridia bacterium
AAATTAAGCGCTAAAGTTCGTGAAGAACTGCGTAGTGCAGGCTTGACGGAACGCCATGCTCGCGCCCTTTTGAAAATTAAGGACGAGGCTCAACAGTTGGAAGTTTTGGCAGTAATCGTGAAGAATGCTTATAATGTGCGCCAAACTGAGCAGTACATTGAAAAGCTTTTGGAAGAAAAGCAACCTGAAAAGAAAAAACGTATGCTTATCGTCAACGACGTGCGTATTTATCTCAACAGCATTAAGCAAGTTGTCAATACCATTAAAACTGCTGGTATTCCCTGCGAAATGGAACAGACTTTGGAAAATGACGAGGTTGTTATTCAACTGAGGATTAAGAACCAAAAGAAACAGAAATAAAAATTAACTCCGATGTTTTTAATAAAAGCATCGGAGTTTTTGTTTGAAGTGCAGAAAAATTGAAAGTTTTATATAGTGGACTAACAAAAGTGTTCAAAAATGAAAAGTTTTTATAGTTGACTATATAAAACTTTGCGTTTTATAATGTATGTAGTAAAATAAAAATAGGTAAGGAGTTGGTATTATGTTTAATGAAAAGGCTTCTGTAAATTATAAGAACTATGTTAATTCGAACAATATCAGTGACAAAAATCAATTGGAAGTTTCTAATAAAGAGTTTATGGAAAAGTTAGACCGTGGCTTTGAACAAATTAGGTCAAATGATTTGAAAAAGCATGAGTTAATAGAAGAATAGATTAAAACAAAAGTCAAAAAGACAGAATGTTTCACGTGAAACATTCTGACTTTTTCTTATGCATTGTAGTTAAGAAACCGGTGCTGTATGGAAATATTGAAATAGAAGATTTGTGGTATAATCTAAGTATCAGTTACAAGAAGAGGAGATTATTATGATAACTTTAATAGATGCTTGCGAAATAATTAAAATAGCTGAAGATAATAATCTTAAATTATATATTGATGGTGGTTGGGGAGTAGATGCTTTACTTGGCGAGGTAACAAGGAGTCATAATGATATTGATTTATTTTTAGAAAAAGTAGAGTACCATAAATTCATTGCTTTGATTAGGGATAAAGGGTTTTCTGAAAAGGTAATGGAGTATACTACGAACGATCATACTGTATGGGTTGATAAAGCAGGTAGAATAATTGATTTACATTGTTTTGAAATAATAAATGATGTTCTAATAAGATATGATGGGGAAGTATATCCGTTGAAAATTTTCAGTGGTGTTGGAAAAATTGGGAACTACGATGTTGCGTGTATTGAACCAGTAAGCCAAGTAGTTTTTCATTTAGGTTATGAATTTGAAGAAAATGATAGACATGATGTTTTATTGATTTGTAAGAAGTTTGGCATACCTATACCTGAACAATATAAATAAAAGCTGAAAATAACCACTTCACAATAAATAAACATATTATAGGATATTTTATTTAAGAATGTTATATTAGGAATAATTGTGGTAATCAAGAACTAAAAGCGATGCTCAAACGAGCATCGCTTTTCTGCTTTATTTAGGCTTTTTTACTATCTTTACTTTTTTCACATAGGGATTTCTTCTTGCATTACTAAAGTCGTACTCTTTTCTCATAGGCATCATCCTTTCTTGATTATAAATAATACGGTTTACTATATTTTGTTTTCCACATAATCAACAGCTTATTCACAACTTGTTGTGGAAGTGCTTGAATAAGACTACTATATAATGGAAGAAAGTTGTTAAAGTCAAAAAGTCAGATTGTTTCACGTGAAACATTTTGAAAATTTATCTTGGTAGTTTTATCTAAGGGATAACTTATTAGCGCACTTCCGTTTAAATTTTCTTGGTGCATATCAACGGCGGAGATTTGGCTGTTGTCGTAGGTGGTGT
>JAFVWN010000014.1 GCA_017501645.1 Clostridia bacterium
GTTACTGTTCACACGTCAACTTGAAGAAAAAACACGGATGGTATATACTAAGGTCAGTAAACAACCATCCGTGTTCTTTATCCAAAGATTTGAGCTACTCTTTGAAATACATTCGTTTCTTCTTTTTGTCGCATCAAAACTAGCATGCTCATGCACTCACAAAGGAATTCGAGTTGCTCGAAACTTCGAAAGGTCATTGCCTGCTGTTGTTTTCGTTTATAACTTCGTAAGAGTCTCTCCGCTTCATTATTCGTTGGTGGAACTCTTTTATCATGCAGAAAAAGAAGGTGATTTTTTTCATATCCTTTCATTCGAAGATATAAATTATATCCTTCTTTATAATACTCACTTGGTGGAACATCTTCGTATTCCTCTTTTGCTTGTTCTAGTATCTTACGATAGCGTTCTTCCAATTCTCTTACTTTTTCTGCTGTTACTTCAGTTTCCTTGCAACAACTATTTCGATAATGAATCATTTCTTGTATCAAAACACGCATTTTTTTATTCCAAGTACGTTTTGGTTCATTTTCGATACTATTTTTTAGATAACGCAACACATGAGCGAGACATTCTTGATGATTCGTTCCATAACGATAAAAGGTACGTTCATGGTCATGGACTAGGATTCCTTGATAATCCTCTACGACCGTACCTTTCACTCCTTTGTGTCCTTTGTTTTCTCGTGCAAAGTATAATGCCTTTCCTTCGGGACTAGCACATACATACACAGCAGCACTCGTTCCGTTAACTTTCGCATTCGTAGCATCCGTATGTAATACAGGACACAACAATAAATCTGCAAATACACGCTTTCGTTCTGCTTCTGATTTTAAGGCAAACTCTTTACTTAGTTTATTTATCATGCCTTTGGATATTTGTAGTTTTCCTTCCGTGATATCGGATAAAAATGCTCTACTTTTATCAATCGAAGTGCAACAACCCTGATTTAATAAGAAAAGAAATGCTTTGATACTACCTCCATAGTTTACATCATTGACTACACCTTTGGGAAACTTCGCATGGATACGTTCTCCTGTCTTCGCATTGTAGTATACCTCAGCATGATATTCTTTTACTTCTAGCAGAACACGTACATTCACCAGTTGTTTTTTTATTATCTTTCTTGTTTTTTGAAATTCCTCCTGTTCGATTACTTCTTGTGGTGGTGGCAATACGATAGGTGGCATCGTTGGTATCTGTTTTTTACGACCATGTCCCTGATGCCCTGGTTGTCCTCCTGGTTTTCTTCCTGTCTTTTCTCTGCTATTCGAAATCTTTTTGTGATGTATCATTTTCGAAGAGGATAGAGAAGAATTTTCATAGTCTCGGTTGATTTGAGCAGTTAATTTTACATTTTTCCCTTTTTCTTCTTCTAATTCCGTTTGAATCGCATAGCATTCTTGTCTTTTTTCTTTTAATTTTTGTTGTACTTGCTCATACTTTTGTGTCATATCGAGAAGTTGTTGTGTGAGATGGTTGATTTTTTGTTTTAATTTTTTCACAAGAATGGAATGTTCTTTTTCTACATCTTCAAAAACTTCAAACCATTGTTTCCTTACTAAAAGGATGGTTCGATGTGCTTGTTCTAATTCTGTTTTTAAATCACAAATTTCTTGCTCTTTTTTCCTAAGTTGCTTTTGAGCATTTGCTTGTAGTTGGACATACTGCTTCCCTGATTCGAAAGAGTGTAGTTTTTTCTTTAATGCTTGATTTTGATATTGTAGTGTTGTGATATACTCAAAATTAGAATGCATACTGGTTCAAATACTCCTTTTTTCTTACATAGAGTCATAGGGAATTCCTAATTCATCTAACTTATCGGTCATTTTTTTGCAAAAAATATGTAACTTCTCTACTTGTTGCGAAAGAGTGCTGTTTTGCTCCATAAGTGTTTCTTGTAATTGATTCTGTAGTTTTCTTTCTTCCTCTTGTAATTCCAGAAGACGTTCTTGATATGCTATGGTTTCTTTCATGATAGAAATTTGTTTTTCTAATGGAATAGGGTATACTTTTTCTTTCATGTTCTTTCGTCCTATCTAGTTCTAATACAGTTATTTTAACAAAATTTATTTGAAATAGCAAATCAAAATATAATCTTTAGAAATTTAGAATATAAGTAGGGTGTGAACAGTAACTATCAATGTGTTACTATTCAGCCATTTATTAATTTTATGCTCAAAAAAGGTAGCCTAAAAAAATAATTCTGTTATAATGAAGAACAAAAGAAAGAAACAGCGGAGGTGTCTTATGGGAAGAAGTAGTAATTACA
>JAFVWN010000015.1 GCA_017501645.1 Clostridia bacterium
CTTCCATTATATGTTGGTTTTGTACCATAAGCAACACCAGTATCTGTCTCAAGAACTGTTCCGTCATGGTTCTTCCATGTTACAGTATATGTTCTTGTTGTTGCATTAAACTGTGCAGTATATGTTGTATTTCCACTTATCGCCCCAACTGCTGGAGACCAGCCACTGAATGAATAGCTATATTGGGCGGTTGCTGTCTTTGTTGGTGTGCTTCCATTATATGTTGGAGTTGTACCATAAGCAACATTTGTATCTGTTTCTAGTGTTGTACTACCATTCTTCCAAGTTACCGTATATGTCCTTGTTGTCGCACTAAATTGAGCTGTATATGTTGTTGCCCCTGTAATTCCAGCAACTGCTGGAGACCAGCCACTGAATGAATAGCTATATTGGGCGGTTGCTGTCTTTGTTGGTGTGCTTCCATTATATGTTGGTTTTGTACCATAAGCAACACCAGTATCTGTCTCTAGAACTGTTCCATCGTGATTCTTCCAAGTTACAGTATATGTATTTATTTTCCAAGCAGGATATAATGTTTTTGTTGAGTTGCTTGTATAACTTGCTCCCGCACTATAAGAAGCGGTTCCGTCAGTATCGCCAGATGATGTACTCCAACCAACATAAGTGTGTCCTGTTTTTTCCAAACTTCCAGTGTTTGTTCTTAATGTAATTGCAGTGCCGTGAACTTTATACTGACTGCTTGGTGCAGTTCCACTTGTTGAACCAGAAGTACTATAGCTCACTTGATACCTTTGCCCAACATAAACATTAATAGACGCATTGGCTGTTGGAGTCCAACTATAAGTGATTGAGTTTGTACTTGACGAAGTACTTACCGCACTTGTTCCCATATAATAAGTATAACTAGTATTTACTCTTTCAATTGTCACCGTGTATGCGGTTGTTGTATAGGTATGACTAACAGTAGCACTTCCAGAACTTGCCAAAGCACTACCATTACTTACTGAACAATTAGCTTGTGTGATTTTTAAGTTTGTTGCATTGGTAACCTTCGAAGAATAATACTTAATAGTCAATGTGTATGTATTTATAGTTGCATTAGCTGTAAGCGTTACATTTTGTGCAGGCATTGTAAATGTATATTTTTTAGTCGCATTTGTTGTATAACCTGTCCAATTATTCCAAGTGTAACCTGTGGACACCGTTGCATCAATTGTTACACTTGAACCATAGGTAAATGTTCCCCCTCCGCTTACACTTGATATACCCGTACCTTTACTAACTGTAACTGTATATGAATTTGCTGTTCTTGTAAAGTTCGCATATACAGTTGTTGCTCCAGTTATTGTAAACCCTGTTGTATTAATAGTTGTACCACCGGTTGTAGATTGTGTCCATTTGCTAAATGCATATGTGTATTCAGCACTTTTAGTTGTTGCATTTGCCGTTACATTTGTCCCATTGACGCTTAATATATTATTACTTGAACCAACCTTAATTGTTGAACCATACGGAACACTAGTAACACTTGTTTTTGTTGTTGAACCATAACCACTTGGGCTTGAATTAATTGTTACAGTATAAGTTTTTACAGTCCTAGTAAAATTCGCTGTTATTGTTTTATCTCCAGTTACAGTACCGCTTGCCCCAGTCCATCCTGAAAAAGCATAATCATATTGAGCTGTATCTGTTGTTGGTGTTGCAGTAATATTATTTGAACCAATTGTTAGCGTTGAACCACTTGAAGAAATACTTGTTCCATAAGCAACTGTTAAACTTGATTTGCTTACTTTCCCGTAATTTGAGTTGCTAGAATTTATTGTTACGGTATGATATGTATAATCTACAACAACATATTCTCCGCTTATTGTAGCTTTTCTTCCTGTTGGAAGTCCTTTTACAGAAACATCTCCAATAACAAAATCATCTGCATTAATTTTTACGAGTTTTGTGCCTACAGCAGTTGTTTTTGCTGTTATATTTAAGGTGTTTGATGGCTTTGTATTAATTGTTAAATTTTCAGCACCCTCTAGTGTTATTTCTCCAGTAATATTTCCACCGTTATAAACCATTGTCCCAACAGCGTAGACATCATCCTCTAATGCTCCTCCACCAATATTAAAAGTTCCACCATCTGCCACATAGACACCACTACCATCAGTAGCTATGTTTCCAGAAATCGTTCCGCCATTCATTGTGAAAGTTGCACCTGAACTTACATAAACAGCACCACCATAATCAGCAGTTTTTCCTGAAATAGACCCACCGTTCATTGTGTACGAAGCACCCTCTTTAAGATAAATAGCTCCGCCTTCTTTTGCATATACTTCATTTGACCCAAAACCTAAAATTCCACCAAAAGAAAAGCCTAGACAAAAAATGCCTAAAACGAAAAATATGCTTATTAAAAATCTTAACTTTTTTTTCATTCGCTTTCCTTTATAATTTTTTGATAATACTCAAAATTTTTATTCAAATGAAATATTTATACCCCTACACACTCATTCTAACATTTTAATACTGCAATGTAAAATAAAAAACACCTATATTCAATTTTTTATTAAAAAATTTATAAAAACAAAAAAAAGAGTGTGCCCTCAAGCAAAACAATAGAAATGCTCACCAGCACACTCATTTTTATTTATTTCATAAGTTCAAGAAATTTATCCAAAACATTTTGGTCTTCAATAACCGAATATTTATTGTCTTCTTCTTTTAAAATTTTAAACTGCTTTTCATCTTCCACAAGCTTATAAACATAATAATAATTAACTCTTTCACCATAAAGTGACTTTACTACAATATATTTAATATTGTCGCTCAACAGAACTATATTTCCTTCATTAATCATAGTCTTATTTCTCCAACTCTTCACTCTGCATTAAAACTTGCTTCATAAGTCTTTTAGATTCAATTGCAAAAATCTCTTCTTTTTCTTGAGCAAGTTTTTCCAAATACTCTTTATTTCCTTTATTCATATATTCAAGCACTCCACGAAAAGTCGCCATAATTGCAGTAAAGCATCCGGCAACATTTGTAGCAAACTCGGCAGGGTTTTGTATAACATCAAGCTCTGGAATAGCACTTTTTAAAAGAGTGTTTGCAATTGTTAAACCTCCTAAACATAGGAAAACAACACCACCCTGTTTTGCTCTTTTCCAAACACCTTTTGAAACCTCATCATAAAATCTTGTTGTTAATTCTTGAGAATAAATTTCTCTATCTAAATCTTTCTGTATATCATACAATGTTTTTAATGCGGTCTCTCTTTCTTCATTTGAAAGCCCAGCATTATCATCTAAAAGAGACAAACACTCCTGATACTCTTCTTTATAATACGACATCTTATTAACCTATTCCTTTTGATTATCTTCATCTATACTTTTCATTAGATTATTATATGGCATTCTTGCAATCTTTCCAATTTGAATTTTTAATTCATTAAGGTCTTTTTTTATATAATTAGCAGTCATTTTACAAGCAAAACCAACCGTTGCAACAGCTAATGTAACACTTCCTGAAATAGTGGCTACATTTTGCGCAATAGAGTGTATATTTTGCATAAGGTCGGGATTTACTCCATAGCCATACAATATTTGAGACCCAACCGAAGCCACAACTCCAGACAAGAACATAACCCCACCAATTTTAATTTTTTTATTTTCTATTTTGTTGTACTCTGCAAGAGCATCTTTCAACCTTTCATCTCTTACTGCTTCAGCGACTGCACTTTCTGCGATATCTTGCATCTTATTATAAAGATAATCCCTCTTTTGGTCTGTTAAAGAAGGACAATCATACAATTCATCTAACGCATTGTTATATTCTTCTAAATAATCTCTTTCCATTATTCCCTACACATTAATTTTTTCTTCTAAATCCTGTTTAAAACGAATTTCTTTATCTAGTTCTGCCACAATGTTTTTACATTCCTGAGCTGTCATATTTTCATACTTTCTTTCTGGAATATAAACCATATTATACAAAGACGGTTTACACTCTGCTAGTACCTTAACAACATCATCCTTGTTCATTTTATGAAAAAGCTGTGTTCTGTTTTTTATGTATGAAATATATGGGGCTTCAACTCTTTCTTGAAAATCGTCTTGATATTCATCACTCATAATTGTTGTTGTATCTACAAACACACTATAACTGTTATTATCAAAATCATATTCAATAATATATTTGTCTTCATTTTGAGGCTTTTTATGGGTTATTTCTCCAGTTAACAAACCTTTGTAATACTCTTTAAAAACCTCTCTATTTTGAGTTTTTACAACCCTGTTATGATACGCTATATAATAAGTTCCATCATTTTCCCAAATCATTGATGAGTCTGGAAATTCAGATTCTTGAGCTATAGATTCTTCAAGATTTGACTCAGCAATCCCAAAACGCCTTACGCCATTAATAACTGTATTATAACAGTTTTCTTCATTGTTATACTCAATATAATCACCAAAACCTCCCTCTATCATTGAACGGTCATAAATATAACTTCTCATATAGCTTGGAAATTGGTCTTTTTTCTTTTCTATTCTATCTTGAAGCCTCTCAATCGCCCATCTATTATGCTCAAAATGAATTGATTTTTTTAGTGCAAATTTTTCTTCAACAGCCTTTCTTTCTTGCTCTGTTTTTGCACTCTTACTCTCAACTAAATATAAAAGCAAATAATTGAACAACCTGTGATTGCCATCATCATAAAGATACAGGTTGTCATTTGAACTAATAAACTCAACATCCCTATCTCTTTGAAGAGCAGAAATAACCCTTTGATTTCCTAAGTTCGCCATTATTGTTTCATTTCTAAAATCATACTCAAACCAATCTTTTAGCGTTGGCGTATCACCTGAATATGAACCATTAGCAATTTCTTGAGGATAAATCTTTTTTTCTAGTGGCACAACAATATGACTTGCCACAACCCTAGAGCTAAAGCCAACTTTTTTTTGAGGTAGTTGCCTAGTAAATTCCTCTTGAATATCTTGATAAGAAAGCCCATAAGCTGAAAGCAAATTGTTTAGATTTTCATAATTCTTCTTTAAGTCCATAAGCCCCCCTTTGATTAATTATATTATATAATTTTTAAGCTATAAAGTCAATATTTTGCAATTTTACACGACTAAAAGAAAAAAGCGAGCAACCGCCCGCTTTTAATCATTTTCAGTTATTTCAAGCCATTCTTCCATAAACTTTTCTAATGTCTTACTTTTTTCATCAATAATTTCTTGATATTCCATAATCTTTATATAGTCACTGCATACCTCAGGAGAAACAATCAAATTGTTTAATTCTGTAATTTCAGTTTCCAATGTTTCAATATTTCGTTCTAACTTTTTTCTTTTAGCTTCAAGCCTTGCTTTTTCTTTGTTTTTCAAGTACAGGTTTTCTTTTGGTTGAGGCTTTTCTTGAACTTTTTCTGGCTTAGAAACAATCTTATTAGTCTCTTCAATTTCTTGTGCTTTTTCTTTTTGCATTCTCTCATATTCTGCATATGTTGTATCTTTATAAACTTGAGATTCACCATTTTCAAAAACAATTAAATTGTTTGCAATTTTATTAACAAAATATCTATCGTGAGAAACAAATATAATAGTTCCTTCAAATCTTTCAAGCATTTTTTCAAGAGCTTCTCTTCCAACAATATCCATATGGTTAGTTGGCTCATCAAGAATTAAAAGATTTGGTCTATTTTTTAATATCTTACAAAGTTGTAATCTTACTCTTTCTCCGCCAGATAAATCTCTAATGTTTTTAAATACATCATCTTGACTAAAACAAAACATTCCTAGAATATTTCTTGCATTTTGAGTATCTTCTTCTGGAAAGCATTCTAAAAAGTTATCTAATATTGTTTGGTCCTCTATATTTGATGTTGCTGTCTGTTGGTCGAAATATCCAATCTCAACATTTGTTCCAAACCTAATCACACCCTTTTTTAGAGGTACTTTTTCTACAATAGACTTTAAAAGTGTAGACTTTCCTAATCCATTACCTCCAATAACTCCATATCTATCACCCTTAAACACTTTGAATGATAGTTTACTTAAAACAGTATCATAACCAATCTCAATATTGTTTGCAGAAAGCACTTCGTTTCCACTTTCTATTCTTGGCTTTAAATCCATTCCAAAAGCTCTTGTATCTGCCGTTTCAGGCTTGTCAAGTTCTCCCATTCTCTCTATTTGCTTAAGCTTGCTTTGTGCCATTTTTGCTTTGGTCGCCTTATATCTAAAACGGTCCGCAAGTGCTTGAAGCCTTTCTTTTTCTTCTTTATGAGATTTATAGTCTTTTAAATCTTTTTCATAATTAAGTTCTTTAGTCTGTATAAATTTTGTATAGTTACCAATGTACTTTTTTATTTTGTTTCTTTCTATCTCATATACAACATTAACAAATTTATCTAGAAAAGCTCTATCGTGCGAAACAACAATAATTGCTTTTTGATATCCACTAAGATATTCTTCTAACCACTCAATACTTGTTATGTCTAAATGGTTTGTAGGTTCGTCAAGGATAAGTAAGTCTGGTTTACTAAGCAACAACTTAATAAGAGCAATCTTTGTTCGTTGCCCTCCAGAGAATTCACAAATTTTCTTTTTCTTATCTTCCTCTGTAAAACCAAATTTCTTTATCGCAGTATTATACTCTTTTTGATATGTATAACCACCCTCCATTTCATATCTAGAAAGAAGCTTTTCATACTTTAACACATCATTTTGAGTACAATCACTTTGCATTCTTTGTTCCAAAGTATCAATTTGAAGTTTCATTTCAATTACATTCTTATAGGCCTTTAAAATCTCCTCTTCAAATGTAACAGTATCATCCTCAAACGCAATTTGCTTTAAAAAACCAATTTGAAAGTTTCCATTTTTTTGTATTTTATCTTTTAACTTAGTTTGAGAATCTAAATCAATTTCTTGCTCTCCAGTAATCACTTTTAAAAGCGTTGTCTTTCCTGAACCATTTCTCCCAACAATGGCAACCTTATCTTTTGTATTAACTTCAAAAGTAATATTTTTTAAAACCTCATTAGCCCCAAACGAAACACTAATATCATCTAAATATAATCTCATACATTCATTATAACACAACAAAACACTTTTTCAAACATTTATCAACTTTTATTTATTTTGATTAATCTTTATCTATGCTAATCCTTAATTTTCACCATAAAAAAGAGATGGACAAAATCCATCTCAACACACAGCATATTGCAAAACAATATTTAATCGCTAATGGTTAATCCATTCGTGTAATTATAGTATAATCCTTACTAAATTAAATGTCAACACTTAATCTTAGGCGATTATGACAAAAAGACATTCAAAGTTAATTTCAAAACACCTTAAATATTTATTTGTTTAATATTTCTTCTGTTTTATTTAACTGAGTTGCAAAAGATGGTTTTAGAATATCAGTACGCCCTAAATTTTTAATAATTTCACCTTCAGAAGAACCATAATCACCATTTTGAACAGCATCTATAATACTATCAAAATGTATTCTTTTCTTTGCTTTTCTGGTCATATCTTCATTATAAGTTATCGCAAAGTCCTGAATGGATTGAATAAATTTTTCGTCATATTGTTCATCAAATAACATTTGATAGTCGGTGCTATACAAGTATTTATCACTTTGATTTTGTGCAAAATATAAAGTTCCGTCAATCGTTTTTATTGTTTCTGCAAGTAAATTATAAGTTTCTCTTGGATAGTCTATTAAATAAGAAATAGGACAAACCAAACAAATTCTATTATCTCTATCTTCTTGTTTAATTTTTATATCTAATTGCTTAACAAAACTTATTAAGTCTTCTGGTGTTTGAATGCTAAATGCTGTTCGATAAGGCAATGGATATTTTTCTTTCATTGTATCAAAGTCATCAAGTGCTTTTTCATATAGGTATAAAATCTCTTTATGTCTATCAGACAATCTATCAAAGTTTGTTGTTTTGTTTACAATTCTACTTAACAAATTTTGTTCGTGAGCCAAATGTTCAACAACTGTTAATGGCAATCCATATGAAGATAAATATCTGTTTTCTCCGGGATAGACAATTACATCTCTAAATTGATTGTTCATTAAATCAAGAATATTTATATCAACATAATTAAAAAAAGGCTTACATTCGTTTCCTTGTGAATGCAACAACCCGAAAAAAGGCATAACAACAACAGTGTGTTGTTTTTCAATGGTGTAAAAATCATTTAATAGAGACAATAATTCCATTTTTATTTTTGGCGACATCTCACCTAAATAACCATTCTTCATTTCATTCTCCTAAAAGTAAAATAAGTATAGCATATTTCAAATATTATTACAATACTAAGATTATTATTTAATGTAATCCAATGTTTTTCATAATCTATGTCTAAACCACACAAATCTCTTATATTTTATACAAATCAAAAAGACTGACATTTCTGTCAGTCTTTAATTTGGAAAACGGCAATGTTCTATCCTCCCGGTCCGTCACCAGACAAGTACTTTCGACCCTGAGGAGCTTAACTTCTGTGTTCGGGATGAGAACAGGTGGACCTCCTCGGCATTATCACCGTTAATGGTATAATAACAAGATTTCTCTTGGAATTATTGAACTGTGTATACTTTAACATATCTATTAAGATTTGTCAAGTATTATTTTCGCACACTGGCAACTGCATATTATTACAGAGTTTAAATGGTTTGTAAAATAGTTAGCTATCAATTTGTCATAATGTATATGATATTGTGATTCACAAAAATTGTGATCAAGCCCTCGACCTATTAGTATCGGTCAGCTACATGTATTACTACACTTCCACACCCGACCTATCAACCTTGTTGTCTACAAGGGGTCTTACTACCTTACGGTATGAGATATCTTATCTTGAGGCAAGTTTCGCGCTTATATGCTTTCAGCGCTTATCTTTTCCGTACATCGCTACCCAGCTATGCCTCTGGCGAGACAACTGATGCACCATAGGTACGTCCACTCCGGTCCTTGCGTACTAGGAGCAGGCCCTCTCAAATATCTTACGCCCACGATGGATAGGGA
>JAFVWN010000016.1 GCA_017501645.1 Clostridia bacterium
GTGCTTTTGGAGGAAAAATGAAAAAACTATTATTATTTTTTGTTCCTTTCTTTTTAATAGGCTGTGCTTCGACAAATATAAGTAGTTTCAGAAATCCAGATATTGACTTCTCTAATTATAAAAAAATTATGGTATATGGAAATTCACGAGATATCGATTTTCGAAAGACATTAGAAGCCGATTTGGTGAATGCATTCACAGAAAAAAATATTACAGCAGTTTCAAGTATTGATTTAATATCTCCTATTAAAGAATATTCTTCTGAAGAGATTCAAAATATTTTTATTGAAAATAATATAGACGGTTATCTTTCAGTAGCTGTCGTATCGGCTACTGAAGAATCAGCATATGTACCTCAAAGGTCATATACAAATTATCGCAGTCAATATGTAAATGGCAAATTAACTTCTGTTCCATATACAACAACGTCTGGTGGATATTCTGTTTCATATCCAAAAGCAAGTTTTGACATTATTTTAACCGACATAAAAACAGGACAAGTCGCATTTAAAGCAACCGCAAATTCAGAAGGAGATGAATTCTCAGATATGAAAACCATATCAAAATCTCTTGCCGAAAAAATTGCTGAAGAATATATAAATCTGTCTTCTACTAAAGAATAAAAAAATTGGGCTTGGACGAAGAAGCGTTAAATAAATAGGAAACTAATATAAAGCAAGTCGAGCTTGCTTTATATTAGTTATTAAACTTTAGGGCGATGCAAGAAAGCGGTAGTACGCGACTTTCGTCGCTTTGAAATTGTTCACAAAAAATATGGAAGCGTTGCTTCTAAAAATATACAGTATTATCTTTAAGAAATTAAAGAGGTGCATTTATGTCAGATGAAAAAAATAGCTCTGTAAAACTTACTGGAATAAAAATCTTTTTATTTCTTGCTTTTCTTGCCATTGGTTATCTTGCCTATAAGAATTATGAATTAACCCAAAAATTGGAGTATTATGTAGAATATACGAATGAGTTTCATAACAATTTATATGCACAAGTAGAAGGATCCCTTAGAGATGGAGCTCATACATTATCAATTTCAGATGTTTATTATCGCAAATATTTTAAGTCAGAAGATGAGAAATAAAAAAGCGTGTAACAAAGGTTCGTAGCCGACAGCGGGTCAAGCCCGCTGCGGTACAACCAATTGTTATGTGGACCACGCCACAAACATCGCCGAATGGGTAGAGTTTTCCATTACGAGAATTCACGGGGAGTAAGAGGGGGAGTTTGAGCTATAAGTCTACTTGCAAAATTTGGAAAGTGTAAATTAACTGGCAAAGATAACAAAAGACACCAGCATAAGAAACTCAATTCTCCAGCAGACATCATTAGTCAGTTGAAAAACGTAATTTTCAACTTTTAGTTTAAAAACTTGTGTATATACAAATAAATTTAAAATAAACAAAATAATCATAGCAGAATAGACAAAAGTATTGTATAATTTAAAAAGATGTGTCTAAACACAAGTAATTAAAGGGATGGCAAGTGAAAATAGAGAGAAATAATTACCTGAATAAAATTATAGAAAGAAAGCAGAACGGTATGATTAAAGTAATTACTGGTGTTCGCCGCTGTGGAAAATCATACTTGCTTTTTGAACTCTATTATGAATACCTTATTTCCCAAGGAATTGAAGATTCAAAAATTATTACAATTTCTCTTGATAATAATACATTTGCAAAACAGCGTAATCCAAATGAGCTTGCAAAATATGTAGAAGAACGAATAAATACAGTTGACCAGTTCTTTGTTTTTATTGATGAAATCCAATTCTGCAAAAAAATCCCAAATCCTGATTTAGAAGGAGATTTCATTACATTCTATGACGTTCTGAACGGCTTTCTTCAAAAGAAAAATCTTGATATTTATATTACAGGAAGCAACTCGAAAATGCTGTCTTCTGATATTTTAACAGAATTCAGAGGACGGGGAGATGAGGTGAGAATTTTTCCACTTTCATTTAAAGAGTTTTATGCAGCCAAAGGTGGAGACAAACATGCCGCTTTGAATGAATATATGCTTTTTGGTGGAATGCCACTTGTGTTAAACAGACCTTCCCCCGAATTAAAAATAGCATATTTGAAACAACTTTTTGAAGAAACATATTTTAAAGATATCATTGAGCGCAAACAAATTGAAAGAGAAGATATACTTTCAAATCTTACAGACTGTCTTAGTTCTTCTACTGGTTCGTTAACAAATATTCATAAACTAGCTGCAACAATAAACTCTGTCCAACATAATAAGAAGCATTCTCTTGTTACAGATCCTACAATAAAAGCCTATGTGGATCATTTGAAAGATGCATTTCTCTTTAGTGAAGCAAAAAGATACGATGTTCGTGGGAAAAAGTATTTTGAATCTCAAAGTAAATTTTACTGCATAGACCACGGTCTTAGAAATGCTCGGCTTAATATGAGACAAAATGAAGAATCTCACATTATGGAAAATGTTATCTACAATGATCTTATTCAAAGAGGATGTTCCGTTGATGTTGGTGTTGTAGAAAGTTTTACAAAAGATTCAGAGGGTAAAACTGTACGGGTAGTCAGAGAAATTGATTTTGTGGTAAACAATGGGAACAATCAATGCTATATTCAATCTGCCTTTGAAATGACAACTCCTGAAAAACAAGCATCGGAATTAAAACCTTTTAGCATTATCAACAATTCATTCAAGAAAATCGTAATTACAAAGAATGAATTAATGCCTTGGTATGACGAAAACGGAATTTATCATGTGGGATTGATTGACTTTCTATTGCGTGATGAGACACTATAGGATGTGTCAATTGAAAGTTGATTAGTAATGTAGAAGGGGAAAGCCTTCCCCTCGCTCCAGCCAGCAGGCTGTCTTCCGCTACCCCTTCTGCGGGGGATACCCCCGCAACGCCCCCAGAAACTGGAAAACAACTTTTAGATAGAATAATTGAAGAACGAAAGAATAAATTGTCACACGGATTGGATTTTGCTAACGCAAAATCTGGAAAAAGGAAATCAAAAAAAAGAAACGGCGTTAGCCGGTTCGAATCCGTGTGATATTCCAGAAATAACTCTCGAATCATGTTCTATGCGATTAAATCCTGTTGTGCTTGTATTATGCACGAGCCTTGTTTTATTATTTAATGTCTCAAAAAAAAGATTGTAGAAATAATTAAACAAATATTATCTTTCTCGCATAAATGATGTAACAGCATAAAACTGTAAAAGCAAACGGATATAATATCGAATGGCTTGATGGTCAAGACATATGTCCTGATGATTTATATTTTAATGCATTTTAAATAGCCCTTTTGTAAAGTGTTGTGTTTATAAAATACTGAAAAATAAAGCTGTGTTTTCTACAAAAGAAATAAGTTAACTTTTCTTTCCTCTTGGCTTAACGTGAGATTTTATTGAAGAATAAAAAAACTATGATAAAATTAAAAGTATTGCAGAATAATATGTTAGGCGGATGGGCCATTGGCGTGCTTATTGTCAATAAGAAAGACCGTAAACATATTTATGGGTTCAAAAAAAGAATAAAATCGAAGGAGGGTTTTATGAATTTAAGGTTGTTAAAAAAATATTTTAAGCTGGGAATTATTTTAAGCGTATTATCACTTACAGCTTGTCAATTTTCACCAACATCAACAACTGTAACTATAACAAATGATACAAATGAAGAAATTGTTTACTGGCTGTCATATCGTTTGGGCAAAATGCAAGACATCAAAGATCGTGCTCCAACTCTAGCACCAGGAGAAAGTAAAATCTGGAAAATAAAAGGAACATTAAGTGCAACTGCAGAAAAAGAAGTCGGACTGTACGTTAACGTTCTTTCTTCGGAAGAATTTGATGAATTAAAATATGGAGATTATGAATCTTTGGATGATTGGTACATATTACTAAGGGAAGGAATTTGTGGAGATTTTGATGCAGCTGATTCTTATGAAGTTTCAATTACAGGAACAGCATCTGATAGCGATATTATATTAAAATAAAAAAAGGAACATTTATTCAGCAATTCAAGTTTGCTGAATAAATGTAAGTATATTACTCCTCAGGTTTGTTATGAGAAAATGTAAAACTTCCCAGTATCCGTGTAAAAATTTGGATACATTCGTGAAAGTGTTGTATACTAAGGAATAAGTAAAATGATGCAAGAATTTACACTGACACTTTTTGCAGTGTAAACTTCTTACAACTGATACGGAGAAATTATGTTATGTGGA
>JAFVWN010000017.1 GCA_017501645.1 Clostridia bacterium
GTTCCTTCCGCAGATGAATTATCTAAAACACCATTTTCTACTTCACTTAATGGAATTTCAAGACGAATTGTTTCTCTTACATTTGCTTCTGTAATAAGAGTACCTGAAGTATTATATTTTGCAACTCTAATTGTAAATACTGGACATTCAGTTATTGTATCAACAGAAACAACTGGAATTCTAATTTTTGAAAGAGCTTTACCAGCAAAAGCATCTTTACTGCTTGAATACATCCAAGGCGCACTTGCAGGGTTTGAAATTCCATAAGTTGAAACAGATGCTGTTTGATTTCCTGCAGCAGCAATCGCTGAAGCTTCAGTTGATGAGTCTACAACAATAGCACCATCAAACTTTCCAGTAACTTGAATTGCAAGAGTGTCTTGAATATTATTAGTAGCCTCAATCACTTCACTATGAGCGGAGCCATTAATAAGAGTGAAGTTTCCTGCTTCATCTTCTACAGGAATACCTTTTGCAACATAAAGACCAACTGAGCCTTGACCACCAAGAACAATTGTTTCATCATTTTCAATATTAAGTTCAACATTAATTGTATTTAATCCTGAAACAACACTGTATGCAGTTGTCTCTGCTGTATAAGAAGTACCTTTAGTTCGTGCATCAATAATATCTGCAACCTTCGCAGTACCAATATGAAGCACACCATTATTACTAGCAACAATTTTGATTTGAGTAATTTTTGTTCCGCTGTAACCTGTAAGTTTAGCATTTGGCATAAAGTTAGACATAACAGCAACTGTGTTTTCGCTTAAATCAACAAACGAACCATCAAAGTACTTACTCATTGTTCCCTCAACACCGATAGTGTTTTCTACAATACCTTCACCTAAAGTTGTGTCTGTGGCTTTGTATTGAGTTCTTTCTGTGCCATTCCAAATATATCCATCATAACCAACATATGCGGAAATACCATCATTTCCAATTGGACCTTGAGTTCCTGTTCCTCCCTTTATGTTGGAAATGATAACCCATCCATTTTCACCTTTTTTATAAATATTGAAATCATCCGTATCATAGTAAAAATCACCGACTTTACCAGTGGATTCAAATGGTGAATCAATGCCACTATACCACATTGTTCCATTTTTTCCATCTTTGCCAGCACTACAACCAGCCAACATAACAGGGCTTGCAATCATAACCCCCGCAAGAGCTAAAGAAGCCAAACCTTTTTTTGATAACACCTTAAAAGGTGTTTTTTCTTTTTTTTCTTTTTTCATTTTTATCTCCTTTGTTTTTTTTATTAAAAGTAGTTTTAACCACTGCTTTTACAATTTTTTTTATCAAGAGAGATAAAAAGAACAATTATTTTATCTCTCTTGAAACAATCACCCATCTTTTATATTAAACTAATGATGCTTGATCTTCTTTTTGTTTTAACTTTTCTAAATGAACCTCAAAAGAAGCCTCTTCTTTACAATCCGCAACTACCACATCTGCAAGATATCCAAGGTTGTTTGAAGTACTCCCTGTTGAAGGAACACCTTTCAATGAGTAAAAATCAAGACCAGAAATTGTAGTTGCAGAATATGCAAGTCTAACTGTATCATTTATATCACCAAACACAATTGTTTCACCCTCTTCCACAACAATGTTATACTTTGTTAAATCTAGCGAAATCCACTTATTTACAACATACTCCCCACGAGTAGACTGAGCTCCCGCAGTCGAAGTACTATCATAAACACCGTGCTCTATTTCGCTTACTGGTATTGATAGAGTTATGGTTTCTCTCACATTTTCAGGAACAATAATTGTTCCAGTTTTGTTATATTTTGCAATTCGCAATGTGAATACGGCATTTTCGGTAATTGATTTTACTGAAACGACAGGGATTCTAATGCTTACAAGAGCTTTACCCGCAAAAGCATCTTTACTTGAGCCAAACATCCAAGGTGCACTTGCTGGGTTTGAAATACCATAAGTTGAAACAGCTGCAGTTTGCTTTTCCGCAGACTCAATCGCAGACCTTGAAGTTGTGAGATCTACATATCTAATAGACTCAACAGTTGCACTCACCTGAATTGCTAAAGTGTCTTGAATATCTCCTGTTTCACAAACAATATCTTCGTGTACAGTGTTATCCAATAGTGTAAAGTTGCCAGCTTCGTCTTCTGCAGGAATACCTTTTGCGACATAAAGACCTACTGACCCCTGACCACCCAAAACAATAGTTTCATCTTCACCAACAACAAGGCTCACCTCTATTGTGTTTAGACCAGGTTCAACATTATATGCTGTA
>JAFVWN010000018.1 GCA_017501645.1 Clostridia bacterium
ATAAAGCCTTCCGAGATCGTCATAGTTGTAACTTCTTGTCCAGCTTCCATTCCACCATTCGGAATATATGGCATCGGGCATGTGTCCGTCCTTGGGATTTTTGTACCCAACATCAAGTATATTTTCCCCAAGCTCTGTTTTTGCAGTTATTCTGTTTAACCTATTGGTTCCATTCTCATAGGTGTATACCAGTGATGATTTCAGGTTAAATTTATATGGCTCGTCATCTGCAAATTCTTTTACGGACAATACGGTCAGTAAAAATCAAACTTAGAAACAAGGCGGAGAGCAGCATCTCCGCCAATAAAAACACAAACGTGAATATTATTCACAACAATAAAACAACCCTCTAATAGGTTTTTTCTGATAGCTTCTACTAATCTAACAAAATCTCCCAATTATATTCTGAGATAAGCGTATTAATATGATACTTTTTTCCGAAACCTTGCTTCTTAACAAAATCATAAACCTCTTTTTTATCAAGGTTACACATGTTACATACCAACAATAATTCTTCAGGAGTATAAAACATAAATCTATTATAATCACTGCACATGTACTCAAGAAACTTGTTTTTATTCAAAACAAATGGTGACCAATGGGCATAATTAATATCAAAGTATTCATCGAGTTGCTCTACGGTAAATTCTTCATATTTAAACACACTTGTATATTTGTATGCCAATTCTCTGTTTTTTCGTATGTCGCTTCCAACAGTGTCCAAATCACAATCCAACGGAACTTCTGGATTAGTGGGATACCAAAATATTTTTCGGCAATCCAAATATCCTGCAAATATTTGACGTCCAAGGGCTACAATCTGTCCTCCTATTTCACAAGTATATTCCCTTCCATACGAACTATGATTCATATAAAATCCTACTGCATAATTATCATCAAGAAACTTATAAAAAAAACTATTCTTTGACCTAAACCCCATGCTCTTTAATTTTTCCTTATGGTAAGCTCTGCATTCATCTTTTGTCATTTTATCCTTCACTCCACTAAAAATACATATCAAGCACTGCAATCCAATCATCAAAAACAGCACCCATTGTTGTTAAATAATTTGTCATCTGTTTAACAGCACTGCCAAAATTCTTAGGATTTGAAAAAGATTCTATTCCTCGGAATGTACAAACAGTTTGTCCGTATAAGCATATATTTTTTTGGAATAATATTCAAACATAAGTTTTGCTGTAAGAATATTTATCACGACAAGCAAATTCGGAAGCCATATTATCCCTGAAATATCAGAAGCTAAATACTCACCCAAAAAAACAAATACGATATCAACTGTCAGAAAAACGGCTGTAAAAATAATCAATAATAGAATTCTTGCGAAAATGTCAATAAGACATTCAACCGAAATAGTGTTTTCTTTGAGTGTAATTCTGATTGATGGGATATATGAATTTACCAATAATATGTATTCTGCTTCTGTTTTTTTCTTTAGATAAAATTGCTTATCATTTTTTTGTTTAACAGAATACTTAATCCCATTGATATCAATATCACAAGAAGCGGAAAAGTTTACAGAAACAAGCATATCAGAGTTTTTTTGATATTCTTTTTTTTCTATACAAAAACATATCAAATTCCTCCAAACATTTTTATTTCCATTATTGCACTCCTGCGTATTTCTCTTTCAGTCAAGCTGCTTTCTTTTTTGTGTACAATAGGCTTCACTCAAGAATCTTATCTTCTCCTACCTTTTTATGCATCTATTATACCATAAAGCACTGCATTTATTTTTCTATTTTGCTAAATGAGAATTTAATTAGACTTTTTCAGTGTTTACAAACCATCCCGTGATAGGTTTTGATAAGTTTCAGTGGATTCAACCATCCCATGATAGTTTTTTTCTACCACT
Organism: Clostridia bacterium; assembly: GCA_017501645.1. GTDB lineage: Bacteria > Bacillota > Clostridia > Christensenellales > UBA1242 > UMGS2069. Next base: position 1,874 of record JAFVWN010000018.1, read on the forward strand.
TTAATTGAAAGTAATTTTTTTGTTCTTTTGGCTTTGACATACTCATAAATTTCGCCGACTTCCAAAGTTTCATAATCAAAATGATTTTTGCCGGATACATAAACACTTTTCAACTCATCTTCACCAATATCAAAATACAGATGATATGAATACTCTCTTTTTTTGCATTCTACATACGTACCAATATATGTTTCAGGATCACCGCAAAATATATCCAATGAAAGATATCCGCAATATGAAAACAACAAAGCAGCCATATCAAATGCAACACTCATACAAAGTTTATTCTCTTTTTTCTTTTTTATATTATGTTTTACAGAGCGAAAAAACATAAACCCGACACTACTAAACAACAATGCAAAAATCAAATATGGCACAATAGATGAAACAATGTATAACATATCAAAACACCTCCACGCTGCTAAAAATACCAACAAAAAAATCTATTACGTCTTCTGTTCTTCTAATTACATTACCAATTATTCTCATTGCAGTATATGTTTCTTGTCTTGATATATTAGGTAAAAACTGTGATATTTTATGCTTAAACTGTGAATAATTTCCAGGCATATACTGTTCAAGAACAGAATGAATTTTATATGAAAACAATTCAGCAAGTATACTCATAAAAGTTGATATTGCAATTTTTTCACCATCAATATCATTGCCCAAAATTATATTATCGACAACAAATGGAACTGCTATATTTATCAATATTCTACTAGCAGCATTAACAACTTTTCCTCCTGGAATAAATGCTGTTAGTATTCCAGCTAAATAAGAGCCTAAAGAACTTGTAGGCTTAAATATATCAACACCTTGTGCTCCAGTAAAATAGTTAGTTATAACATCTGCAATATATACACTCAAAAAGCCAAGAAAACCATTTAAAACTACTGAGCCAATTTTATATAAAACTGCAGAAACACTATGTCCGGTCTCATCACTATACATAACAGGATTATTAAGACAATATGCAAACATATTGTAACCAAGTATTCCCTGCCCTGTAGAAACATAAGTATCCGCACTCAGGAATCTGCAAATTTCCGGCACATAATATCTTGTCTGCAGGAAATAGAAGCCGGTTTCAGTATCGTAGTAGTAGCCTCTGTATCTTATGGGATTTATTGCACTGATGTTTACTCCGCTGGTGTCGGTTGTTGCGAGGGTTCTGCCCCATGCGTCGTAGGTGTATGTGGCGACTTCGTTGCCGTTTGCATTGAAGATTGATATTACGTCGCCTTGGAGATTCTTTATATAATAGTATGCTGTG
>JAFVWN010000019.1 GCA_017501645.1 Clostridia bacterium
AAAATCACAGTGTCAAACAATTTCATAAAGTATTATTATTTATTTTATATAAAATAAGCCCAAATTAACCATTTTTTTACATAACAATAAAAAAAGAGGCGATATTTCTCTATACAGCCTCTTTCCCTCTATTTTTTTTAAGCAGTGCAACATACTCTTTTTTATCTAGTATAAAATCTTGATTGTAGTACTCTAAATCAACTTGACTTTCTTTTACATTAACCAATTTTATCAATCCGTCTTCTGTATTTTCTCCCACTTTAATATTTGGAGCAAACGCAGTATAACCAACCTCTGCTTTATACTCTTCTAAAGTGTATCCAAATTTTACAGAATGAGCAAAAGTTCCATCTTTACTATTCCAGTAATCACCCCAGTTTGATGGTCTTGTTTGAACATTTAGATATATTGCCGAAATATTTGAACAACCATAAAATGGTGCAAGATATCCCGTAGCCCCCATTACCGCAGAAAGCGTTGTATTTACCGCAAGATAAACACTTGTAAAACCACATCTTTGAAAGGCCGAATTTCTTATAGCACTTATTCCTGTCGCTATTAAACAACCATTAAATCCAGTACAACCATAAAATGCATTATAATCAACAGTTCCCATATTATCGTGAAGTATTAAATCTCCCGTAAAACCTGTACATCCTGAAAACGCCTCTTGCCCAACACTCCTTATACTTTCAGGTATTTTTAATTCGCCTGTAAACCCACAATTAGTAAATGCTCTTTCACTAATTGAAGTAAGCCCCGTTGAAATTGTTAGCTTTCCTGTAATTCCACTACACCCATAAAAAGCATTTGTTCCCATAGTTGTAACACTATTTGGAATTATCAAATCACCAGAAAAACCTGAACAAACTTGAAAAGCATTCACCCCAATTGTTGTTACGCTGTTTGGAATGACTAAACTTCCAGTTAATCCATTACATCCATAAAAAGCATATGTTCCAATTTCTGTAACACTATCAGGTATTGACAACCCCTTATTCATAGATGTTTGCCCATAATTCATATATGCAGGAATTGTTTGAAGCCCCTCTTGAAATGTTATGCTAGTAACACCTGTACAGCCATAAAAAGCCCCTGATGTCGTAGTTGTTGAAGATAGTACTCCTGTTTGCACACCTTCATACTCTTTTGGAAAAACTAAATCTCCAGAAATACTAGTGCTTGAGGCTTTGATAAGATACAATCCTAAAGTACTGCTATGCGTAAAAGAAAATGTTCCTTCTGGACTTGCTGTTTTTGTATAAATGTTTACTCCAGTATACTCATCAACCGCCCTTGTTAAATCAACAACCCCGTTTGTGCATTGACTTAACTTTTCGTCATAGAAATACCCACAACAAGACTCATAATCAAGAGGCATTTCTGCTTCATCAATTGTATAAGAATCCCCCTGCTTTTTCATTGTCATTGCAGGATTAGTCCAATCATCTACATAAACATTAATTTTTGTTCCTGGACCAATTATTGTAGCACCATCTTCTGCATAAATATGCAAGTTTAATCCCTCTCCGCAACCTGTAATACCAGAACCGTTGTATTCATAGTTGAAAGTTCCACCACTTGCAACATAGACAGCATAGCCTAAATCTGCAGAACAACTTTCTATTTTTCCGCCTTCAAACATAAATGTTCCGCCATTTGCAATATAGACAGCTCCTCCATTTGTTGCTGTACTGTTTTTAATCTTTCCTCCAGTCATTGTAAAGGTTGCTCCATTACCAACATAAACAGCACCACCATTTATTCCACTGCAATCTTTTATTGTTCCGCCAGACATTGTAAAGGTTGCGCCATCTCCAACATAAACAGCTCCGCCATTATCTCCTGCTGAATTTGATATTACTCCACCAGCCATATTAAAAGTTGATTCTTCTAGAACTATTTGGCTTGAATATGCAAAAGCTTTATAATGACTAGTACTATTTGAAACAAAAGAAAAACCTAGACACACTATGCCTAGTACGAAAACAAAACTTAAAAGCAGTTTTAGTTTCTTCATTTTTTACTCCGTTTGCAAAAAAAATATCCTTATAGGTTTATTATAACCAAAAATGTTTTTATTAGCAAATGAAAAAAGGCTTTTTTAAAAAAAAGACATACATTTGTATGCCTTTATTTCACATTTGAAAGTTCTATTACTTTATTGTCTAGGTAAGACAATTTTTTGCTTGCCTTAAATCTAAAACATATTTTGTATGCAATAAGTGCTTGACCATCAGCCTCAAAACTTCTATTAACTTGATTGTTTCCATACTTGCCATCACCAACAAGAGGAAGCCCAATATGAGCAAGATGAGCACGGATTTGATGTGTTTTTCCTGTAATTAGCTCAACTTCTAAAAGGGTTCTCCCCTCTAACTTTTGCAAAACCCTATACTTTGTCTCAATTGGTTCATAATTTGGAAGAGGGTCATCACTAATTTTAACATAGCTAGCTTCTGGGTTTTTATATAAGTATGCATACAAATGCTCTTCCTGACGCCTTGGCATACCCACAACCATTGCAAGATAAAACTTATCAATGGTTCTTCTCTTGAAAGCATCAAGCAACTCTTCATACGCTTCTTTATTTTTCGCAAAAACAACTAAGCCTCTTGTATTTCTATCTAATCTATGACAAGCATTTGCTTTTTGATTTTTCTGTTTTAAGTAATTATTGACTGAGAGCGTGAGGTCATTATACTTGTCGCTTTCAACTTCAATTCCAACCGGCTTATCACAAACAAGAATATTATCATCCTCATAAACCACAGTAGGTTTTAAACTTATTCCCTCAATCATCTCTTTAGTTGCATACACATATAGTTCATCACCGCTATGCACCACAACATTTTCTTTAATCCTTACACCATTAACCTTGATATCTTTTAGTCTCAATAGTTTTTGGATTGTCGCATAACTCATTTTGGGAAATTTTTCAGTTAAAATCTTAACAACCTTTTTATCTTCCCCTACATAGTTTATTATTTCCACAAGTACTCCCCGCACAACCATCACAAGTAACAAATGTTAAGTTTTTGTGCTTTTTTCTTTTTATTAATTTTATCACCAATACAAACAATAACGCAAGCAAAATTACAAGACCAACTCCAAGTATTATAGATTTTTTACAAACCAAGCCAACATTATAAATTACAAAACTTGTAAAGTAAGCAACTACAAACTGCAACACAAAAGATTGTAATGCAATTTTTCTACTCGTTTCTTTTTTCATAGAAACAACTGCCGATACACACGGAGAATATAACAACACAAACACTAAAAATGAAAATGCTGAAAGAGTATTAAAATGCACCGAACTTGTCGTAACAATTAAACTTTTCGCCAGTTCTCCTGCAGTTACACCATTTACAATTGCAAGTGAAGACACAACCATTTCTTTTGCAATAATTCCTGAAAGAATTGCAACAACCGCACCTTTATTTCCAAAACCAAGTGGTACAAAAAGAAAATCTATAGCCCCTGCAATGACTTCCAAAATACTTTTTCCGTCTCCGCTTCCAACATACTTAAGCGAAATACTGAAATTATTCAAAAGATAAATAACAACACTTGAAACAACTAAAATTCCACCAACTCTTAACAAAAAACTTTTCGCACTTTCTATCGCCCCGCTTATTACTTTTTTGAAGTTTGGAACTCTAAATTTTGGCATCTCTAGTATGAAAGAATCTTGAGATTTTTGTTTTGAAAAAGCATTCATTAAAAGGCTTACAAGTATCATTAATATCACACCAATAATGTAGAGCAAAAACACCATAAGTGCTTTGTATTTTGAAAAGAAAGCAGAGCATATTACAGCATATATTGGAAGCTTTGCAGAACAACTCATAAATGGAAGTAAAACAGCTGTTCTTTCCCTTGCTTTTTTAGTCTCTAAAATGCGTGTTGTTTGAAGTGCTGAAGTTGTACAACCAAACCCCATAATCAACGAAAAAACACTTTTACCAGTAAGGCCTATTTTTTTGAATATTTTATCGAACACAAACGCCACTCTTGAAAGGTATCCAACATCTTCTAAAAAGTTTAAACAGACCATCATCAAAAGTATCTGTGGCATAAATGAAACAACAGTTAACGCACCGCCAAAAACCGCAAAATCAATAAAATTTATTGCAATTTTGCTACTAATTATGCTTTTTAGCCATAAAATTATGCAAGAAAAGCATTTTTCAACAACTCCTGTTATAAATGAAGAAAAGGTTTCTCCAACCACACCAAATGTAATAAAAAACACCCCTCCTAAAACAAGTAAAAAAACAGGAATTGCAAACCAAGGGTTTAATAAAATTTTATCAATTTTACTATAACCATAATAGGTATTTTTTTTATATTTTGAAACACTTAAAATCTCATCAATTTTTTGAAAATTTTCTTTGCTTTTTTGCTTAGTTTCTTGTAGTGAAATTTGACCAATTTCGCCTTGTTTATTTTCTGTTTTTTCAATTTCAAAATTATCTAAAACTTGCAATAAACTTTTAACGCTTTTTTTGCTTCTTGCATCAATTTTTACAACTTTTACCCCAAGCAAATCTTCTATTTTTTTATGTTCAAAACTATCATATTCTTTTGCCATATTTATTGCTAAAATAATATTTTTGGTTTGCTTTAAAAGTTCAATTGCAAGATACAAATTCCTTTTTAAATTGTTTGCATCAAGCATACAAATTACAATGGCATTTTTATTTTCTTTTATATACTCTGCAGAAATTTGTTCCTCTTTAGAAATATAATCTAACGAATAAATCCCAGGCAAATCACAAAGCAAATATTCCTTTTTATTAAAAGTAAATTTCTTCTCTTTAACAGCAACTGTTACCCCGTGCCAATTGCCTGCGTGTTCACTTGCTTTTGCTATTGTGTTAAACAAAGTTGTTTTACCTGTATTTGGATTTCCAACCAAAAGAACTTTTTGCATAAACTAAACATTCCCCCAAACATTAATCTTGTCTGTTATTTCTTTGTCTAATGCAATAGAATAGCCTCGAACACCTATCAAAAGCAGTCCTTTTGATTTCTTTAAAACTTTAATTTTTGTTCCTTCAACAAACCCAAGTTCTAAAAGTCTTTTTTGTTTTTTTTCTTCAATTTTATCAATGCTTTCTAAAACAGCACTTCCATCTTGTTTTATATCGCTTAGTTTCATTATTTTCATAATAAATAATATTCACACTACTTTAAAAATACAACAAAAAAAAGACTTATCTTTCGACAAGTCTTTGAAAATAATTATAGTTTTTTAATAAGTTTAAGGTCTACTCTGCCTCTTTCATCAATTTTGATAACTTCAACTTCAACTCTGTCACCAATATTAACAACATCTTCAACTCTATCAACTCTCTTAGTAGAAAGCTTAGAAATATGAATCATACCATCAACAGTTTGAGTAAGTTCAACGAATGCACCAAATTGCATAAGTCTTACAACTGTACCAGTGTATCTTTCACCAATTTCTGGTTCAAATACAATACCTAAAATGATTTCTTTTGCTTTTTGAGCCTTTTCTTCTTCACTAGAAGCAATCATAACTCTTCCGTCATCTTCAATATCGATCTTAACGCCAGTTTCCTCAATAATCTTATTTATAGTCTTTCCGCCAGAACCAATAACTTCACCAATCTTCTCTGGATTAATAGAGAAAGAAATAATCTTTGGAGCGTATTTATTCATATATGTTCTAGTTTCAGGAAGGCATTCAAGCATTTTGCCAAGGATATGAGCTCTACCATCTTTAGCTTGAGCAAGAGCTTGAGTTAATATAGGTTTATCAATACCCTTAATCTTGATATCCATTTGAATTGCAGTAATACCCTTTGTGGTACCAGCAACTTTGAAGTCCATATCGCCATAGAAGTCTTCAGTACCTTGAATATCTGTAAGAACAACTACTTTGCCAGTCTTTTCGTCTTTAATAAGACCCATAGCACAACCAGATACAGGAGCTTTAATAGGAACACCTGCATCCATAAGTGAAAGTGTTGAAGCACAAACACTTGCCATTGATGAAGAACCGTTTGATGAAAGAACTTCACTTACAAGTCTTAATGCATATGGGAATTCTTCTTCACTTGGGATAACTGGAACAAGAGCTCTTTCAGCTAATGCACCGTGACCAATTTCTCTTCTTCCTGGAGAACGAAGAGGTTTAGCTTCGCCAGTTGCATAACCAGGCATATTATAGTGATGAATATATCTCTTGTATTCGTCAGTATCTAAACCTTCAAGTTTTTGAACCTCACTGATTGTACCAAGAGTCAATGCATTCATAACTTGAGTTTGTCCACGAGTGAACACGCTTGAGCCGTGAACTCTAGGAAGGATACCCGCTTCACACCAAATAGGTCTAACTTCAGTAACTTGTCTTCCGTCAGGACGAATACCTTCGTCAATAATCATTCTACGAACTTTCTCTTTCTTCATTTTGTAAAGAACATCACTAATCTCGTTCATTCTGCCTTCAAATTGTTCAGCAAAATGCTCTTTTACATCAGCTTCAACAGCATCAGTTCTATCTGTTCTTTCAGCTCTGTTCTTTGTTACAGCAAGAGCTTCATCCATCGCTTTATCAGCATATGCAGTAACAGCTTCTTTAATATCCTCGCCCACAGTGAAAAGTTCCATTTCTCTTTTTGGTTTTCCAACTTCAGCTTGAATACCTTCAATAAATGCAACAATTTTCTTAATTTCTTCGTGACCAAACATAATAGCGTCAAGCATTTGTTGTTCAGTGATTTCATTAGCACCAGCTTCAACCATCATTACAGCATCTTTAGTACCAGAAAGAGTTAAGTGAAGATCACTCTTTTCATCTTCTTCTACTGTTGGGTTGATGATATATTTTCCATCAATCATACCAACTACTACAGAACCTGTAGGACCTGCAAATGGGATATCACTGATAGAAAGAGCGACTGATGAACCTATCATAGCAAGAGCCTCTGGTGGTCTGTCTGGGTCAACAGAAAGAGCTGTTGCAACAACTGTTACATCATTGTAAAATCCTTTTGGGAATAAAGGACGGATAGGTCTATCAATAAGACGAGAAACCAAAATAGCTTGGTCACTAGCTCTACCCTCTCTCTTTTTAAATCCGCCAGGGATTTTACCAACAGAATACATTTTTTCCTCAAAGTCAACGCTTAGAGGGAAGAAATCCATTCCTTCTCTTGGCTTATCACTCATTGTAACATTAACCATTACAACAGTTTCGCCAGACTTAACTAGACATGAACCGTTGGCAAACTCAGCATATTTGCCAAGTTCTACAACAAGTTCCCTGCCTGCAACTTCAGTTTTAAATACTTTTCCTTCCATTTCATCTTCTCCTTAAATTTGTAAAAAAACAAGGGACAGAAAAACATCTGCCCCCTATTAATTATTTTCTAATGTTTAACTTAGCAATAAGTTCTCTGTATCCATCAAGGTTAGTCTTCTTTAAATAGTCAAGAAGAGCTCTTCTACGACCAACTAATTGAAGAAGTCCGCGTCTTGAATGGTCATCTTGCTTATTAGATTTTAAGTGCTCAGTTAAGTGGTTGATTCTTTCAGTTAAAAGAGCAATTTGAACCTCTGGAGAACCAGTGTCTGCTTCTTTTCTTCCATAAGCATTGATGATTTCTTGCTTCTTAATCTTATCCATTATGTTTTTCCTCCTGTAATATTCGCCTTAAAGCTAAGGATTTTGCATCTGGGAAAAACCATCAGTGCAGTCCTTACTCAAAGGTACAAGCAGTAATATAGCACATTTACTTTAAAAAGTAAAGTGTTTACCAAAATTTAGTTTAAATTATTTTTTATAACAAATGAAACATTGTCTAATTCTCGTATAGCATCCGCTATCAATTCCATTTGAGATTTGTCTTTTACCATTGCATTTATTATAATTTCAAACCTGCCACCACTAAGCACCTTGGCTGAAAAACTTTTCATAACAACATCATTGAAATATAACACATCACTTACTTTACTAGCCATACCCACTTCATCTTTTCCACCAACACGAAGCGAGACCTCAAATGTTTTATCAATGTCATCTTTCCAAGACACTGAAAGACGCCTATCGTCAGCAATATCTCTTAGGTTTACACAATCAGAACAATGCACAGTAACACCATTATTTGAAGCAATTGCGCTAATTTCATCACCCGGAACAGGAGTACAACATCTTGCAAGTTTTACAATGTCTACTTCTCTTCCATTTAAAAGTATTGGGCAGTCATTTTTCTTTTGTATTTCAACCTGTTCTTCTTTTTTCCATTTAGAAATTGCAATATTTAAAATATCGTTGACCTTTATTCCTCCCATTGCAATCGAAGAAAACATATCATCAAGCGAATATATTAAATACTTATGTTTTACCTCTTCTAAAACGGCTTTAGATAAGCAGATGCTGATAGGAATTTCCATATCTTCAGCTTTGCCCTCTAATATAAGTTTTCCAACAGCAACATTTTCGGGAACAATGTTCTTTTTGAAGAATGTTCTAATATGCGTTCTCGCCGTTCCACTTACTGCAATTTTAAGCCAGTCTCTAGAAGGTCCCTTACTTTGCGGAGATTTTATAATTTCTACAACATCACCTGTATCAAGTATATAATTAAGCGGAACTTTTTTTCCGTTTACCTTTGCTCCAACGCAGGTGTTGCCAAGGTCTGTATGAATAGCATAAGCCATATCTATTGGTGTTGATTTTTCAGGCAATGATATTGGCTTATTCTTGGGTGTAAACACCCAAATTTCAGCAGTTGAGGCAAAATCTTTTTGAAGAGCTTCAACAAAGTTTTCACTATCTTTAATTTCTTTCTCATCTTGAATAATTGATTTTATCCAAGCAACTTTATCATTTAAAACCTTATCCCTTTTTGAACCAAGTTTTCCGCCCCAATAAGCTAGTACACCATATTCACAAAGCTCGTGCATTGTTTTTGTTCTTATTTGAACCTCAAAAGGAGTACCATCTTCGCTTATAACTGTTGTGTGTAACGACTTATAACCGTTAATTTTTGGAGAAGCAATGTAATCCTTAATTTGCCCCGGAACAGGTTTGTATATTTTGTGAATTTCACCAAGAGTTTTATAACACTCTTCCATAGAGTTCACTATCACTCTTATACCAATAACAGCATAAGCTTTTGCCGTTCCTTTAGCCCTCAACTTCTTATATAGAGTATAAATCCTTTTAAACCTTGTCAAAACTGAAGCATCAATATTTGCTTTTGATAACTGTTCTTCAAGTCTGCTTTTTATCTGCCCCATTCTTTCAAGATTCTTTTCTTGTTTTTTATCTAACTCACCTTTAATTTTTTGATACTCAACAGGGTTTAAATACTTAAAACAAGTGTTTTCGAGTTCGAGTTTTATAACATCTATTCCAAGTCTTTCAGCAAGCGGAACAAATAAATTCATTGTTTCAGTACAAAACTTAATTTGTTTTTCTGGTTTTAGGTATTGCACTGTCCTTATATTGTGAAGTCTATCTACAAGTTTTATAAGAATAACTCTTATATCTTTACTCATTGCAATAAAGAGTCTTCTTAAGCTGTCTAGCTCAATAACTTCTTTTGAATACTTAATAGAACTAATTTTTGAAACACCTTTAACAAGCATTTCAACTTCTGTTCCAAACTCCTCTTTAATCTTTTTAAAACTTACAGGAGTGTCCTCAACAACATCGTGAAGCAAGGCGGCGGCTACTGTGGTTTGGTCAAGTCCATACTCTGTTAGAATTTTAGCCACATTAATCGGATGAATCACATATGGTTCACCACTTTTTCTTTTATCATTTTTGTGAGCTTCGCAAGCGAAATCATATGCTTTCAAAACAAGCGAAGCATCTTCAAATTTTTCCTTAACCAAATCCACAAATTTATCCATATTAATAGTTCCTTTGTGTTAATTTATTCATAAATTTTGATGAAGAGAGTTCTCTTTTAGGAGGGCTCTCAACAACCTCAACTATAAATTCAGGAGCAAATTTAACTTTCATAAAACCAAGCTCTTCAAATGATAATAAAGAGAAAATGAGTTGTATTTTTGAAAGTCCTTTCTCCGTCTCTTGAATTTTATCTAGCCATTCAAAAATATTATTTGCTTTTATAGCATTTGTATATTTTTTAAATATATTATACGCCATTATATTCACATTTCTTGAATTATCAAGAGTAAATGATAATTTTTGTTTATCTTTTACTGTATAAACATTCAAATTCTTTGCAAAAACATCTTTTTCGTGATTAAACAAACTTCTTGTGAACACAACATTATTATACCCGCAAATTTCACTTTGAGCAACTACATAACGATTACTTATTAAAATTGTGTTTTGCTTATTTTTTAGTGGAATATGCGAAATTGTATAATTTTTAAGTTTTGAGCAAACAGTTTTCATTCTTTCAGCGACAGAAAAACTATCAACAACAACTATTGTCCCAAAACCAACACCCTCTAAATTTAAAAGAAGTTTGTCAAGCTCGTGCAAATTATATGTGTTAACATTACCAACTATAGAATTTTCGCTCTGGTACTTTGAAATAAGCGATAAAATACATTCTCTTTCTTTATCCTCCTCAAGCTTAACCTCTTTTATGTATACATTCTTAAGAATTGCTTGAGGATAAATTTTGCCCTTAAATTCATTATTTTCAAGTTCTACAATTATATGTTTTTTTACTGAAGACTTAAGAGCTTCAATATGCCTTTCACTAGAAAACGCAACTATAGATTTACCGTGACGAGTAACAAGCTTAAAGTGCCTATAATTGTTTTCTTTCATTTGTTGAACTTTTAAAGACCTTGCTTCCAACATAAGTGTTGGTTTTTCATTTTTACAACCAAAAGGCTCAAGGGCTTCAAGTTGAGAAATAAATCCTTTGCTTATGTCATTATCGTCAATTTTAATATCAAACTTTTCTTTTGTAATAAAAGTTTTAAAACCTGATTGCTTAGATATTTCCTTAGCCATCAACTTTTTAAACTCATCAAACTTATCAATCTCTAGCTCGACACCAACAGCCATTTTATGACCGCCATATCTTGTAAGTAGCGAAGAAACATTTTCAAGAGCAAGGTGCAAATCAATTTCGTCAAGACTTCTACCACTACCCTTATATGTTCCATCTTCTGTCTTTGTAAAAATAATTGCTGGTCTATTGTAATCGTGACATATTCTTGATGCAAGTATTCCAAGAACACCTTGATGAAAATCACCAATAAGAAGAATTATATTTTCTTTTGCAAGATTAACATTTTCCATTTCTTTCTCTAAGGAAACAACACCCTCATTAATTGACTCAAGTCTTTGTTCATTATCTCTTGTCATTTCATCATAAAGAATTTCAGCCTTTTTTGAGTCTTCTTCAATCAAAAAATCAAAAACCTTTTTTGCATTACTCATTCTTCCACTTGCGTTAATTCTTGGAACAATTTTAAATGTAATATCTGTCGCGTTAAGTTTTTTTAGTCCAAGTTTTTCAAACATAAACTTATAACTGTTTATACATTCACCTTTATTAAGTTTTTCAATGCCAAACTTAGCAATCACCCTATTTTCACTTACAAGAGGAACAATATCTCCAATTGTTGCAATGGCACAAACATCCAAATATTTTTTTGCCTCTTCAATGCCGGCAAGCGCCTCCACCAACTTAAGAGCAACGCCCGCACCACAAAGCCCGTCAAAAGCGTATTTTTGTCCCTCTTTTTTAGGGTCTATAACTACACAATCAGGAAGTTCTGTTGATGGTTCGTGGTGGTCTGTAACAACAATGTCCACACCCATTGATTTTATTTTTTCAACTTCTTTTACAGCGGTAACCCCCAAATCAACTGTAATAATAAGATTTGGCTTAGATTTTTCTACAACTTCATCAATCATATCAAAAGAAAGGCCATAACCATCATCAAATCTATTTGGAATATATACATCACAAATAACGCCTTTTGATTTAAAATATTTATAAAGTATTACACAAGCTGAAATGCCGTCACAGTCATAATCACCATAAATCACTATTTTTTCTTTCAAAGCAATAGCCTTTTCTATCCTTTCTTTAGCCTCTTTCATTCCGTCAAGGTCAAAAGGGTTCAAAAGCATAGAAAAATTAGGTTCAAGAAAATCATTAATTTCTTTATCCGTCTTGTACCCTCTATTTTTTAATACTTCAATTATTCTTTTATCTAATTCAAATGCTTTCATAATATCCTTTATTAAACAAAAAAAGCCCATCAAGAAAAATATCTTGATTAGGCTTAATTTTTTTTATTATTAAAAAGTTGATTAAACTTCAATTTTATTATCTTCAGCTTTCTTAGCTTTTTTAGGCTCTAACTTTTTCGCAGATTTAGGACGAACAGCCTTCTTTTGTTGAGGAGCTGGAGAATTGTCCCTGCTAAGTCTTGCTTTTTCTGTTGCATCTTTAATTTCCAAAAGTTTCTCGTGTAAAGACACAGCAATAAAGTAATATGTGTAAGCAATTGAAGCTAAACATACGATTACTGAACAAGCTGTAAGTTGAACATAAGTAACAGGAATAAACACAAATACAACAGCCATTACAAAAATCATTGCTACAAGGCAAATTAGTGGAAGAAGAGTTCTCTTCTTTGCTGTTGAAATAATTTCTGCAACTTCCATATTTTCACTACTCTTAGACTTGCTAATCTCTCTAACTTTTTCAAGAACAAAGATAAGTGCAAACAAGATAAGAACAGCACTGCAAAGCATAATTATAATACTATTAAATGTAATTGGAAGACGAGTAATTATATGAAGAGCAACACTTAACATAAGTGCAAGAAGCACGCTAAATGTTAATGTTAGTCCAGACATAAGTTTATATCTTATCCAACCAAATACAAATACTGCAAGTAAAATACAAACAATTGCAACACTTGCCCAAATAACAGATTTTTTAGTTAAAGAACCACTAATAATTGAGAACTCTGAAACAGCTTCTTCTTCAATTTCTAAAGCTGAAACTAAGTCATCAACGATTTCTGCACGATTAGTAATGTTGTCATCAGCAATTCTCACAACAACAAATACATGACTATCTTTGTCTTGAACAAAAATCTTTTCAGCATAAAGGCCATTATCTTTCAATACATCTTTGATAATGTCTTCTTGCTTTTGAACAAACTTATTTGTAACAGAACCACTTTCTGGAGTGACAACAACTTCAAATTGAGTACCACCCCCAACATCAATACCAAGATTGATGCCTGCAGTAAGAGAAACAATTACTGCAGTAACAATCATAACAAATGCGATAATTAGGTATAAACCAAGGAAAGATTTTTTCTTATTCATACTAGTTATCCTCCCTCTTTGGTAATCTATAAGGCTTAATAGCCCCATCATTAAATGCTTCAAAAATGTTTACAAAACCTGGAAGCATAACAAGTGAACTAAATAGTGATAAGCATGAGAAAATGCAAGTGATTAAGCCGAACACTTTAAGTTCTCCAGCACCAACTATTGCCACAACACCAAAAATGACTGTAAGGGCAATGCCAGTAGCTAGAATGCTATGCATTGACTTTTTGTATGCACCCTCTAAAGATGCAGAAACAGTTTTACCTTGCTTGTACTCTTCTTCAAAACGACTTGTAAAGATAAGAGTTGAAGCAAAAAGAACTGCATAACCAATACCAATTGCGATAAGTGATGAGAAACCAATTTCAATCCATGGGAATGCCCACATTAAAATTAAAGCAATAATAGTATCAAAAAGAATAGCAATAAGTTGGAATAAACCAATAATACCATACTTAATAGCCATAAATCCAAGAGCTAGTACAACCATTATAGCAAGAGCAACAATACCAATAATTCTTGTTAAGTTAACTTCGTTGCTTCCCTCAACTGGATACATAGCAAAACTAAGAACACTACTCATTGTTCCAATTCTTACAGTATCTGGGTTAAGGCTAATTGGCATACTTCCAAGCTTAACTTTCATAGCAAAGTCTTCAGCTTCAGCATATTTTGGGAAAGACAAAGGCATAGACTCTGCAGCTGTGATATTCGTGGAATCAAAGCTAGTCATAGTCTCACCACCCATACAAACATAGATAGTGTCACTTGCCTCAAGTAAGTCTTCATAAGCTTCTACACCTGCGTCATTGAAGTTAAGAACTACATATAATTGGTCATTGTAGTTGTTAATTTCAACATCAGTGATATGCTCTCTTCCTACGATATAAGTATCGTCTTCACTTGAAGAACTACGGAGTTCAAATTCACCAATACCAATAGCTCTAAGCAAAGTGTAAGAGTCTTTTAAAGATGTACTTTCTAATGGATAACCAAGTTCAAGTCTAATTTTTTGACCATCCAAAGATAGGATATTGCTTCCTGCATACCCTTTTTCGTCCAAAATCTCTTGAATTGTACTTATAGAGTTGTTAATTTGGTTAGCTGAATAATCCCCATCCAAATCATACTCTGCATACACACCTGCACCAAGGTCAGTAGAGATGTTAATCGCTCCCGCAATAGAAGTGAAAGCAACCTTGCCAAAGTTAATTGGCACAAAAGTAAATACTGAGCCAATTACAGCTGCTATAACAATGAGTGCAATAAATATTTTTGCTGTTTTCTTTTTAATAGGTTTCATTATTATCGTCCTTACATGAATTCATTTTGCCCAATTATACAACACTTAAGCAGTAAAGGTCAATCTTTTTTAAAAATTACTAAGATTTTTTTATCAATTCATCCAAAAAATCAATTTTCATATTAATGATAATTAAAATTATATCTATTTATATATGAGTATCAATATAAAAGGGTCTTCTTTTGTTATAAATATTTCTCAACAAAAAAAGAGTGGCTGAAGAAACTTTTTTTTATAAGTCTCACTTCACAACCACTCTTTATTTCTTAAGCTATTTTTTCATTTTCTTTCAAAATTGCAACATACTCATTTTTATTAAGCATCACATCTTGCAAATAAGAATCATCCACTTGATAATCATTAACATTTTCTATCGTCTCAACTTCCACACTGCTTATCTCTTCTCCATTTGGAGCAAAAGTCAACCCAACTGCAGATTTATACTGTTCAAGTGTATAACCGTAATTTACTGTTAGTCTATGGCTGTCATCATAATAATTCCAATACAGACACCATCCACTTGGTATGCTAGAAGCATTTGAGACACCAGTATAAATTACCAAACTGCTAGAACAACCATATAATGGATAAGACCCATCACCCGAGTACGATATAGTTGTTATACTGGTTGGTATATAAATACTTTCAAGTCCTGAACAATAAGAGAATGTCAGTTTCGTTATACTTGCCACACCATTTCCTATTGTCAAACTTGTTAAATTACTACAACTACTAAAAGCAGAATTCCCTATACTTGTTACGCTATTTGGAATTGTTAAATTTCCAGTGAAACTAGAGCAATTAGCAAACGATTTAGTTCCTATACTTGAGACATTATTTCCTATTGTCAAACTTGTTAATTTGCTACAATTATAGAATGCAGCATCTCCTATACTTGTGACACTGTTTGAAATTATTAATTCCCCAGTCAATCCACTACAATTATAAAAAGAATGTACCCCTATACTAGTAACCGTAACTGGAATTGTTAAACCTGAAAGGCCACTACATTCAGCAAATGTTGCCATACCTATAGTTCTTAGACTATCCGGCAACACCAACACTCCAGAAAAACCTGAACATTCATAAAAAGCATAATTACCTAGACTAGATAAAGCGTTTGATAATGTCAAGCTAGAAAATCCTAAACACCCATAAAAAGCCTCGTGACCAATATTTACTACACTGTTTGGAATTATTAATTCTCCTGTAAGATTTTCACATCTTAAAAATGAACCCTCGTTTATTTTCGTTATAGAGTTTGGTAAAATCAAGTTTCCTGTTAATCCCGTACAAGCTCTAAAGGCATGAATACCTATCGTCTTCAAACTATCTGGAAGTATTAATTGTCCAATTCCTTCACAATAAGCAAAAGCATAATCATCTATTGTTTCTATATTGTCGTGAATGTTTAATTCGTTAATTACGCAAGGGCTATCACCCTCATCAGCATCAAAACATTTTTTAGCAATAGTCTTTATTTCACTCGAAAAAACAACATTTATCAAATCACAATTTTCAAAAACACCAAAAAAAGCACTATCTGCAATTGTTGTTACTGTTTTGTTTTCATACTCTCTTGGCATTACAAGATTAAACTCTGTTCCACTATATGTTACTGCACTGTTTTTAGTTATTATATAGCCGTCAGCACCATCTGTTGTAAATGTGAACAAACTTGAATCGGCAGTTCTTGTATAAACATTTACATCACCATTCGACAAATCTACAACATCATTTTTAATTGTCTTAGTAAGTTCCTCATTTAAGAAATACCCACAGCAATGTTCATAATCAAGTGGCATATCGCTTTCAACAACGGTATAGCTTGTTTCTGTTTTTGTTATAGAACTATGATAAGTCCCATCAACATAGAAATTAATCATAGTTGGTACAACAATATTCCCTTCAGCATCAAGAGAACAACCATAAACAACTTGAAGCTGGTTTGAATTGTCATAATAATTCCAATATGTTCCCCAACCGCTTGGTTTGCCAGACGCATTTACAACATCTGTATATATTACTAAACTGCTCGAACAATAAATAAATGGTGCATTTGAATGACTTAAAGCAGAAATAGTTGTTACACTGCTTGGAATATATACACTTGTTAGGCCTCTACAACAATAGAATGCAGAATTCCCTATACTTGTTACACTATTTGGAATTGTCAAACTTCCTGTAAATCCACTGCAAGAAGAGAATGCAGAACTTCCTATACTTGTTACACTATTTGGAATTGTCAAACTTCCGGTTAATCCACTACAAGAAGAGAATACACTCTCTCCTATACTTGTTACACTATCTGGTATTATTAATTCGCCGGTCAATCCTCCGCAACCAGAAAATGCACAGCTTCCAATACTCGTTAAATTTTCATTAAAATCTAATTGACCGGTTAAATTACTGCAATTATAAAATGCATGACCATCTATACTTATCACATCTTGCAACACAGATATATTTGTGTTATTACAACCAATTATTAATCTTCCTGTTGCTAATTCAACTAATGCCGATTTTTCATCACTTAAATACTGATTTTCATCATCAACATCTATATCTTCTATTGTTCTAGATAAATGCCCAAAAACACTATACCCGAGGCTTGATAAAGATTTACCGATAGATAAAGTACCTGTAAATTGACATGCATCAAAAGCATAATCTCCTATTTCCACCACAGAGTCAGGAATGGTTAAACTCCCTATAAATTTTCTTGTTGCATTAAAAGCAAGTCGCCCTATAGTTGTTACAGAGTTTCCAATCACTAAACGACCATTCAACCCAGAACAACTGTTAAATGCATAATTCCCTATACTTGTTACACTATCGGGGATAATTACATCTCCTGTTAATGCCTTACAAAAATTAAACGCATAGTTATCAATTACTGTTACATTTTCTCCAATTGTTAATTCCCCTGTAAGTCCGTTACAATTGGCAAATGCACTATCCTCTATGGTTGTTACACCTGTACCTATTATTAAGTCCCCAGTGAACCCTTTACAACTAGAGAATGCTGAATTCCCTATGGTTATTACATTATTTGGTATTGCCAAATCTCCAGTGAAGCCACTACATCCTGAAAAAGCATAACTACCAATACTTGTAACTTTATTGCCAATCGTTAAATTTCCAGTAAAACCAGTACAATTTTCAAATGCAGAAACTCCTATAGTTGTTACACTGTTAGGAATCACCAAGCCTTCGGTCATTGCTGTCAATCTATAGAAAGCCCAGTTTGATATTTTAGTTAATCCCTCTTGAAATGTTACTCCTTTCATTGATGTACAATTATAAAAAGCTCCACTATTATAATTTAATGTATCATATATACTTGTCTGCACATTATTATACTCTTTTGGGAGTACCATATGCCCACTTATTGTAGTGTCTTTTGCTTTTATGTCATATGTTTGCGTTGAACTGTTATATGTAAAACTGAAATTGTCTGGGTTTGCTGTTCGTGTGTATAACCTCGCAACATACTCTTCTGCATCTGCTGTTCTTGGAGCAAAACCCATTGCCTCACTTGTAAGTGCAACCTCACCAAATGAACATTGGCTTAATTTTTCGTCTAAAAAATATCCGCAACAGTTTTCATATTGAAGTGGCATATCTGCTTCATTAATTGTATATGTGTCTGCTTTCATATACATTGTTTTTGCAAGTGTTCCATCTACATATATTTCTAATGCATTGCCATACTTTTCATACTCATTATCTTTAATTACTGCAGTTTGGTCTACATTAAGTACTCCACCATCTTCTACATAAATTGCTGGTGCAAATTGAGCTTTATTTCCTGTAATTGTACCGCCAGTTATATTACAAGTTCCACCTGCCTCTACATAAATAGCTCCGCCATATAATGCAACGCAACCAGTGATTGTTCCGCCTGTCATTGTAAAGGTTGAACCATTTGTTACATATACAGCCCCACCATATTGGTTGGTTTTTCCAGTAATTGAGCCACCTGTCATTGTATATGAAGCTCCACCACTTATATATAACGCCCCACCTTTAAGAGATTTATCTGCAGTGCTAGCACCTGTATCTTCTGCACTTGTACCGTTCATTGTTTGCTCTGTTGGTGTTTCAGGATAATCTGCCAAAGTAAAAGGTATGCCTGCTATTACAAGACATATTATTGGTAACAATACAAATAATATAAGTTTTAGTCTTTTACCCACTATGGCACACACCTCATAAGTAATGATGAATGAAGAATGAAAAAATGATGAATTACGGCAGACGCTCCGCTTAGGATAAATAATGAAGATTCACAAAACAGAGTTTTGTCTTCCGTAGGAACTAAACAAAACCAACAGGTTTTGCAATGAAAAATTAAGAATCACAAAACAGAGTTTTGTCTTCCGTAGGAACTAACCCAAAGGGTTGAAAAATAATAAAAACTAAAAAATAATGTTTTTTATAATTTATCTATCTATTATTCACTCTTCTCTTTAGTTTATACTTTTACGCTTATTATTATATACAATAATTCTAAAATCTCCAAATGATTTTTGAGGGTATTTTGAAATTTTATTATTTTTTGCTATTTACCCCAACAACCCCAGCAATTGCACCAACAAGTCCAGTAAATGCAAAGTCCGCAACAAGCCCAAGACCTAAAACAAAAGTTCCTGCCAAGCTTGAAAATATAACAAAAGCAACTAAGGTATAAAGAACAGCAAATAAAAAGCCTTTTAATAAACCTTTTGTCTGTCCTCTAGTAAACACGAAAGCACCAACAAACACGCTTATAGCTTTTATAACAAGATTTACTGGAGAAATAACTTCATCACTTAAATTTGCCCACTTTATTATAAACGCAAACAAAATAATACTTGCAAAAGTAATAATAAGCGAAAGCATCAACGCTTTAACATAACCAAAAATCATTTTTGTTCCAACAGAAACTTCTTTTTTTTCAGTCTTACTTGCCATATCATTTCTCCTTTTGATAAACAATATGCCTACAAATTTTAAAATATAACCACACAAAAGAAAAACCAAACCACATTTAGCAGTTTGGTTTCTTTTAGATAAAACAAATTACGCAGTTACATTTCCGCCATCCGTTGAGTTTTTATTGTTTTCCTGCTCAACTAGTTTCTTATATTCTTCAATTTTTTCTTTTTCGATAGTCTTTGAACCATTATCGCCTTGCTCTTCAACTTCTTCAGGCTCAACAACATTAACTGTAAATCTCCAATATGATGTTGTCATCAAGTCATTTGTAAGATACATCAAATATAATATAATCATTACAAAACAAATCATTGAAAAACCGTTAATCAAAATCACTGCAACCCACAACAAAATAGCAGAAAGCACAGCAAATGGCCTAATGTAGTAGTATTCCCTAAACATATAGCTTTGAAGCATTGCAGAGAAACCAAGGAGACAAGCAGTCACTGCGTCTAACACAGACAAAGTCATAAACGGATTAAAATAACAAAGAACTGCCAAACACACTAAAACAAGTAACATTGCCACATATTCATAGACAAAACCTTTCTTAAAAAGTCTTTTGTCATTTTTGATTGACATATCTTTATTATCTAAATTTGTAATCCAAGTAATAAATTGCATTGGAATGTAGAACGCAGTATATAAAATTGCATTCATATACATTCCTTCCATATAAGCAAACATACCATACAAAAGCCCAACAACTAAAGACAAAATAAAAGCAAAACAAGAATTAATATCCGCAAAGAAATTCCAAAGCGCACCAGCCACAATCAAACACAAAGCTGGAAAATTGAAAAATCCCGCAATATATAAAGTCAAGGCAATAACTGAAAATATGCAAGTGATAATAAGTCTTGAATTTAAAAGTTTAGGCATTGCAATTATTCTTTTTTCATCACTATTTAATACTTTTTGTGCCATACTTCCCCCTTTTATCTTTCGTGCAGTCTATTTTTTGCACTATGTTGAATATAAATTAATATGTTACAAATTAATGATACAATAAAACTAAAAAAAAGTAAAACAAAATCAAGTCTTTTTTTGCGATTAAAAGAAACTTCTTTAACTTCCGCATTATTATCAATAATGATTATTGTTGTGATGATTCTTATTTTAGTCAACCCCTCACGCTACGCAAAAAGTGTAACTGGCGGACTAAAACTGTTTTTTACAGCAGTACTTCCCGGGCTTTTACCCTTTATGTTTCTTTGCAAAATCTTAACTGAGATTGATTTTTTCAGCAAACTTTCAAAACCTCTAAACAAACCAATGCAAAGATTTTTTGGTGTTGGTGGTTATGGCTTTTATGCCTTTTTAATGAGCATAATCTCCGGCTATCCGTTAGGAAGTAAAATCACCGCAGACCTGTATTCTAATGGACTTTTGAGCAAGAACGAAATCACAAAAACCGCCATTATTAGTTCTTCTTCAGGCCTTGAGTTTATTGTTGGTGTTGTTGGCGGATTGATGTTCAAAAGCGTTAAAATAGGAATTATTATTTATGTTTCAAACATTCTAGCGGTATTAATTGCTTCACTGTTTATTCATCTATTTTCAAACAAAGCTCATAATACAGAAAACACAACCCTTGTAAATAACACAGCCAGCAATAAAACAAAGTCTCAACCTAACATTTTAAAAATTTTCACAAACTCTGCAGTTGATACCAGCGTTGGTCTTTTAACAGTTTGTTTTTATATAGCAATATTCTCACTTGTCATAGATTTACTTAACGATATTAAAATTCTTTCTTTTATATCAAACATACTAAGCTTCAGCACTCCACACAAAGAACTTGTTTCTGGCTCTCTATCTGGAATTATCGAGATGACTAACGGAATTAAAATCATATCACAAAACATCACTCCAACTTCAACAGCTTGTGCAAGTATGTTAATCTCTTTTGGCGGACTTAGCATAATTATGCAATCTTTGTCTTTTCTTTCTTCTGTTCCAATAAAAAAAGGACTTTTCTTTTTAGGAAAAATCCTTCAAGCAATTTTATCGTTTTTTATCTGTTTGATTTTTTCTCTATTGTTTTTATAAAATCAAAAAGCCCAGCATTTGCTAGGCTTTTTTTATTTCTTTTTAAATACAACATTATTAAGTTCTTCTCTGTTAGCACGAACAATATTAAGATTTTCAACCAAATAATCTTCAACCGCTTTTAACATCTTGTCAATGTTTTCTTTAGTGATATTATAAAGTTGATTGCATCTTTTATTTGCATTACTTAAAATCTCTTCAGCTTGTTCTTCACTCTTTTTTACTAGTTCGGCCTCACTAACAAGTTGTTCCGCACGAGCCTCAGCTTCCTTAACTGTTTTTTCTGCAAGTTCATTTGCTTGAGAAAGAATTTTTTCTTTTTGCGCAAGAACATAACTTGCTTCTTGAAGGGCTGTAGGTAAATTTTGCTTTAATTCTTCAATAAGTTCCGCACACCTATCAAGATTAACAAGTGATTTTTTACTCCAAAGGAAGTTCTTGCCTTGCGAAAACTCACCTTCTAATTCTTCTATTAATTGAATAATATCCATATATTCTTTATTCCCCAACATATTCTAATAATGTTACACTAGCAAGCCCATATGTCTTACATTTTTTTATTATATACTCTTCTCTATCTTTTTGCAAGTTTTTTTTGCAGTCTTCTTCATATATAATAGTCGCCCCTTTATTTAAAAGTTTTAATTCAGCCATTAATTCAAGGGCAATTTCGCCATAATCACTATTATATGGTGGATCTAAAAAAACTAAATCAAACTTTAAATTTTGCTTCTTAAAAGTCATAAGCGCAACCTTAAAATCAAATATATCAATATCATAAGGTTCAACAACTCGAATTAAATTTTTAAGAATAACTTGCTTTGCCTGAGGATTATTATCCACAAAGAAAACCTTTTTCGCTCCTCTCGACAAACACTCAATACCAAGAGCACCAGAGCCTGCAAAGAGGTCAAGAACCACAGCCCCTGGGATTTTTTCATCAATCATATCAAAAGTAGATTCTTTCACCCTTGCAAGAGTTGGCCTTGTGCCAAGACTATCTATACTATGTAAAACTCTACCTTTGTATCTTCCTGTTATAATATTCATACCTTCTCCATCTGTACACCCGCTTCACCCTCTGCGAAATTGATGTGTATATTTCATAAGGTATTGTATCACATCTTTTTGCCAAATCGCAAACAGAAATCAACTTTTCTTTTACTTTTCCAAAAATTACAACAGCATCACCTTTATGTACTTTCTCACAAGAAGAAATATCCGCCATAAAACAATCCATACAAACATTGCCAATTATATCACAAAACTGATTATCAATTATAACTTTTCCTCCATTTGAAAATGCCCTTTTTACACCATCCGCATACCCCGCATTACACACAGCAATAAGCATATCTTTTTTTGCTTTATAAGTGGCATCATACCCAACAGTCTCACCCTTAAATACTTTTTTAACCTCAGCAACATCGCACACAAATTTATGCTCACTCACTTGTTTATTTGTGTACAAATCATAGCCTATCCTTACCATATCATAAGTGAGAGATTTGTCTTTTAAGCCTAAAGAATTCGAAATATGAAAAATAGGAGAAAAACCAAAATTTTGTATAATTTGCTTATATCTTACAAATATTTTATTTTGATTTATATTATTTTGCGTTTTTTCCGCACAAAACAAGTGTGAATAACACCCAACAAGGCGAATTACTGCATTTTCTTTTATTTTTTGCAACATTTTTAATAATTTTTCTTGATTTTTAACCCCATATCTATTCATTCCGGTATCAATTTTTATATGAATTTTAGCAATTAAGTTATATGTATTACATACACCAACAATATACTCTAAATCATCAATTGAATCAACAGAAATCTCCGCCCCATTTTTTATAGCAACTAAAAATTCTTTGTTTTGTAGCGGTGAAAGAATTAAACACGGTTTATCAATTTTTAGTTCTTTAAATTTTAAAAACTCACTTAATTTTGCAACAGCAAAATAATCCACCCTACTCTTTAAAAGATGACACATTTTTGAAAGTCCAAAACCATATGCATCTGCTTTTACAACACCGCAAATTAATGTGTCTTTATTTACCCCATTTTTAATGTTTTTTAAGTTATCCAAAATCTCATTATAACAAATCTCAAACTTACACATAATACACCTCTTATCTATATGGCATATTATGTCAGTTACAACAATATTGTGAATAAAAAAAGTCCATAAATAAAATTTATGAACCTATATATTTTTCTTAAAACAAATTATTCTGTTTTCTTCTTTAAAACCCAGTTTTAAATGAAATTTTAAACTTTCAGTATTGCTAAGCTCGCAGTCACTTGCAAACTCTTTAGCCCCTTTTCCTTTAGCCCATTTTTCCGCAACTACCAAAAGTTCTTTAGCATAACCCTTGTTTCTATAATTCGGCTTAATGTATATACCCTCAAGATACCCAACGGGAGAACTTTCACAACCCTCAACATAGTCAAATCTAAGCTCAATATGTGCAAACCCAACTAGGTTTCCATCAACTTCTTTTACAAGTAAGCAAACATTATCGTCTTGCAAAAACTCCTCAAATTCTTTGTTTAGCTCTTCCATTTTAGAATTAGTAAAAATATTAACCGCCATAGCTGAAATTGTTTCAACATCTTTACTTAAAGCATCTCTAACCATTTTTAAAAACCACCATTAATATCAACAACTGTTCCTGTAATGTAACCTGCCTCATTGCTGGCTAAAAAATATACGGTATTTGCAACATCTTCAGCAGTTCCAAGCCTTCCAAGTGCTGTTTGTTCTGCTAGCTCACTCATAATCATCTTATCTAAACAATTACACATTCCTGCATTTATAACACCGGGAGCTACAACATTAACATTAATATTAGACCTTCCAAGTTCTTTTGCCAAAGCTTTTGAAAAGCCAATAATTCCCGCCTTGCTTGCACTATAAACGGTTTCACCACTGCCACCAACTTCTCCCCAAATTGAAGAAATGTTTATGATTTTACCATATTGATTTCTAATCATATTTTCAGCAACATATTTATTTGCAAAAATAGTCCCAAGCAAGTTTACATCAATAATATTTTCTATGTTTTCATCTTTATCATCAATTAAAATGTTATAATCAGCCACACCTTGAGCACATACCAAAACATCAATTCTTCCAACATCTGCAAGAACTTCATCAATAGCCTTTTTGATTGATTTGCTAGAAGACATATCAACCTTTATCGCAAAAGCATTTGCCTTTTTTGTATGAATCTTTTGAACCAGTTTTTGTGCTTTTTCTTTGTTATGATTATAGCCAATTATTATATTGTTTCTGTCTTCCGCAAACCTTAATGCAATAGCTTCACCAATGCCTCCAGAAGCACCTAAAATAAGAATATTCCCTTCCATTATCCTTTCACCAATGTAAGAATTTTATCAATAGATTTTTTGCAGTCTTTCTTAGGAACACAGCCCACAAATCCTTTTAATTCTTGTTCCTTTCCGTAAACTAAAATCCAACCGCTGATTGTAATTTCATCACCAGAAAATTCAATTTTAATAAGCTCTTCCGCCGACCAAACACCATCACCCTTTTTAAATACTTTTTCACCTTTATAAATTACAGGTTGGTATCCATCAAACGCTAACAGTTTCATAATTGCAACTTCAAGTTGTTCTTGAGGTTTTGTAAATTTTTCTTTAATTATTGTTCTTGGATTTGCCATATTTTTTAAACATCTCCTTAAAATCCTTTTTTTTTGTACATAACTCATTATATAATACAATTAAGACACAAGTCAATAAAAACATTAAAGGAGTTATTTCTATGAATACAAACGCCATAACTTTTAATTTGTATGAAATTGA
The DNA here is from genome assembly GCA_017501645.1 of Clostridia bacterium. Classification (GTDB taxonomy): domain Bacteria; phylum Bacillota; class Clostridia; order Christensenellales; family UBA1242; genus UMGS2069. Next base: position 25,497 of record JAFVWN010000019.1, read on the forward strand.
TAAAAATTTACAAGTTCAAAACGGAGACCTTATTGCTATTTGCGGAAGACCAGCAATTGGCAAGACAGCCCTTGCCCTAACTCTCATTTTTAATAATCTTGATGGAGCAGATGACAAAAGATGTTTGCTTGTCTCTTTTGATGCAGGAAATACTGAATTAACTGCAAAATTTGACGCTTTCTTTATGGAGAAAAAACCTAATTTTAATGAAGATTATCTTCCTTGTGCAGGCATAATAAACTGGCTTTTTGAAGAAAGACTAATCATTGAAACAACAGTTTTAACCCCTGTTAATAAACTTTGCCAACTTATAAAAAAGCTTGCTAAAGCAAATAAGATTGATTTTGTTGTAATTGATTATCTTCAACTAATGATTGGCTCAAAAAAACACAACACCCACCAAGAAGAGATTCACGAAATTGTTTCTACTTTAAAAGAAACAGCAAAAGACACTAATTTACCTATAATAATCACTTCACAAGTACCTAGACTTAACACAGAAGCGACCCCTAAAAATATTTTCCCAAATAATGATTTTTCGTCAATTATAGATAAATTCATCATTCTTCAAGATTTAATCACTGAAGAACCTCTTTCAAACAGCAATATTCCCCCTGTTGATATTGATATTTACAATAATAAGTCAAGTGCAATTTCAACACAAATAGGCTTTAACACAACCACATTTAAATTTGTAAACATTTAATAAAAAAATAAATATTTTTCCCAATAAAAAAGAACGAAAAAAGCATATTAATAACAGTTTCGTTCTTTTTTATGTTTTTATTATTTTTTAAGACTCACTCTCTTTTAAAACAGTAACATATTCTTCTAGTTTTGTTGAATCAGTATTTACAAAATCAAAATTTGCATTATCTACCCTTTTAAAAGCAATTCCATACCAACCAGCCTCAGTTATTACAAATGTTGTATCATTCCAACCATTAGTAATAGAAGTACCCGTTGTAATATTTGTTTCTCCTGTTTGAGCATATATTGCCATTGCATAAGTACTAGAATCTTTTAATGTTACAATTGTCCCAACTTCTAAATATAAATTTTTATCTGTAGATGCCCTATTTGCAACACTCTCATAATTTGCTGCAAATTTAGAACCTGTCTCCACAGAAACAGCTGTTAAATCTACAGTTTCAAATTCACCAACTGCAACATAGCTATAAAAATCAACGCTTGATGTTGAGAAATCAAAACTTGATGTATTACTTATAACAAATCCATACCATCCATCAGTTGTTATCTTAAATTCTGTTACATACCCACCACTTATATTTGTTGCCGTCACAATGTCTTCACTTGTTTGAGCATAAACAGCAATTTTATAAACTGATGAGTCTTTAACTGTGATTATTGTATTTGCAGATAAATAAATGTTTTTAGAAGTAGTAGCCCTTGTTGTGTCTGTAAGAGTTGCACCAGTACCAAATTTATTACCAGTTACTAATGTTAATTGAACTTCTGGCTCTGTAATGGTTACATAATCATATAAATCCGCACTATCTGTAGCAAAATTAAAACTATTCTCTTGGCTAATAACAATTCCATACCAACCAGCTGAAGATACTGTATACTCTGTTACATATCCACCAGTTATGCTACTTGAAGACTCTATTGTTTCTCCAGTTTGAGCATAAACAGCCATTTTAAAAACAGACGAATCAATTATTGCAATTTTTGTTCCTGCAGATAAATAAATATTTTTAGAAGCAGTTGCTCTTGTTGAATCTGTAAGAGTTGCACCAGTACCAAATTTGTTTCCTGTTACTAATGAAGCCTCTGGTTCTGTACCTACAATAGAAACATAATCATAAAATTCTTTACTCATTGTTGGGAAATTAAACGCCGCCCCATCATCTTGCGACAATACAAAACCATACCAACCATTTTCAAGAATAGTGTATGAGTCCACAAAACCAGAAATGCTAGAACTTGCATTTATCGTTTCTCCAGTTTGAGAATAGATAGCAATATTATATCTGCTCGTATCCTTAACACTTACAACTGTATCTTTCTTTAAATAAAGATTTCTTACCGCAGTTGCTCTTGTTGTATTTGATTGAGTTGATGAATCTGTAGAAAATAAGTTTCCATACTTAATTTCATATTCATAATCAGTTGAAACTATCTCTTTCTCTTCTGTTGTTGCGTATAGATTTAGATGATATTTCATAATGTTTGCCATTATTTTGTGACCATCTGTGTTTGGGTGTAACCCATCTGGAATATACCTATTTCTAACGGCTTCAATTGTTGGATTAATACCACTTATATTAAATAAATCAATTACCGGAATTGAATATCTTTGACAAACTTCTTTTAAAGCATCTACATAATCTTGCAATGTGTTGCCTGTTACTGGATGAGGTAAATAGTCATAAGTTAATACATTTGCACTAGCATTTCTTCCATATCTGTGAAGAGGTGTACAAACCACTATTCTACTAGATGGATATTTCTCTTGAAGATAAGGAAGAATTACATTTAATGCCCCATAAAATGAAACATCAGTTGAATCTTCAATAGTCCCAAGAGGAGTCCCGTGACCATAGTCATTTGTGCCCATAAAAATCTGGATTAAATCAGCCTCTGGAATTGTTTTATATCTATCCATAAGAGGTTGGTTGTTGTGCCCATAGTCACTAGTTGTACTAAAACAAGAACCACCAACGCCCATTCCTATAACTTGAGCCAATCCTAGTTCATCTTCTAATACTTGCCAATACTTATCACCATCACAACCAGAACCATAAGTTATACTGTCACCAACAAAAACTGCTGTTTTTCCTGTCCAAGGACTTGCATTTTGTTGTATAGTAATATCTCTATCACCAGAAAGTTCTCCAATTTTATTCCAAGTACCATCAGTTTTTGTGTAGATATAATTTGTAGTGACATCTAAATATGTATCACCATTCTTTCCTGTATTAGAAGTAGGAGCTGTTGTACCAGTAATCCAAGAAGAACCGTCAGCACCCGCCTCACCTTGTGGTCCTTGCGGTCCTATTTCTCCAATCTCTCCAGTTTCACCCTGTGGACCTTGAGGCCCTGTTTCTCCTGTTGATCCAGTAGCACCTGTCTCACCTTTAATGTTTGAAATTATCACCCAACCTTGATGACCTTTTTGATAAATGTTATAGTCATCAGTATCAAAATAAAAATCGCCTATTTTCCCCGTAGACTCAAACGGTGTGTCTTGTCCACTAAACCAGGTTGCACCATTCTCTCCATCCTTGCCATCACTACAACCAACAAGTCCAACTGAGCTAACAGCAAGCGTTCCTGCAACAAGGGCTAGTGCTAAACTTTTTTTGAAAAAGCCTTTCTTCTTTGTAGAATTTTCTACTTTTTGTTTCTTCATACATTCCTCCGTATACTTTGTATAAGTAAACTCTCTATTTTCTAATAAGAAATCGCATCACTTCTCCTATTAGTATTGATAAAGAATCTTTCTTTATACTCCTATAATATATTTTTACCCCCCCCCCCCACGAAAATGTCAAGCGATTTTAACCCCTTTTTTAAAATTCCATAATAATTTTTTCTATCCTCAAAAAAAACAATAAAAAAAAGTGTAGGCGTTAACCTACACTAAAATTTTACTTTTTAGATTTTTTTGAAGTTTTCTTTTTTGCTAGAACAACATCTTCACTTGGAGTTTCAACTTTAATTTCTTCAGTTTCAACTTTTTCAGCAGATTCTTGAGTTTCAACTTCTTCTTTTACTTCTTCAGTTTTAACCTCTGTTTCTTCTGCTTTCTCCTCTTTCTTTTCTTCTTTCTTTTCTTCAACTGGAGGAACATAAGTAGATTCAAGAACAGTGCCTACCGCAGCCATATCAAACTCCATAGTTGTCTTGCTTCCCTTGGCACCAGTTTCAAGGATGAATGTCTTAACATCTCCCTTTGTTGTAATCTTGGTTACTCTACCAACAACACCACCAATAGTTCTAACCTTATCTCCAACTCTAAGTTGGTCAAGCATTTGGTTGTATTCTTTCATTCTTCTTCTGTTAGTAATAGTTGGAAGAACAAGCATCAACACAACCATAACAATAAGAACAACATAAATCCACCATTGATTACCTGCAGCTGCTGTTTTTTCACCAGCACCTTCTGTTAATAATAAATTTAGCATTTTTCTTCTCCTTTTTTATACTGAGCAAAGTTTACCATACACAAAACCTAACAATCAAGCAATTTTTTGTAAAATTAATGTAAAAATGTAATTTTTTTGTTAGTAAACTTACTTTTTGACATAAATCAAACAATTAAAGTTTATCGTAACCTGTTTTTTCGTAAAATTCTTTTCTAAACTCAAGAAGTCTATCTTCTCTTATAGCCTGTTTAATTTCATCCATTAAATGAATCAAATATCGCAAGTTATGAATACTCAAAAGTTGTGCTCCTAAAATTTCATCCGCATTGAATAAGTGTCTCAAATATGCTTTAGTAAAGTTTTTACAGCAATAACAATCACAATTCTCATCAAGAGTAGTAAAGTCTTCTTTATATTTACCATTCTTTACAACAACCTTTCCAACAGATGTAAACGCAGTACCATTTCTAGCAATTCTTGTTGGAAGAACACAGTCAAACATATCTATACCACGAATGACACCCTCAACCAAACAATCAGGACTTCCTACCCCCATCAAATAACGGGCTTTATCTTCTGGATATTCTGGAGCAAGAACATCCAGCATTTCATACATAACATCTTTAGGTTCACCAACAGAAAGACCACCAATTGAAAAACCAACACCCACATAAGGTTGAATTTCTTTTAATGATTTCAATCTTAAATCTTTATACATATTGCCTTGGACTATTGGGAATAACATTTGGTCTTTTCTTTTGTGGTAATTATAGCATCTGTCAAGCCACTTTTGCGTTCTCTCTAACGCTCTTCTTGCATACTCATAACTCACTCCATAATTAGAACACTCATCAAAAGCCATAATAATATCAGAGCCAAGTTTGTTTTGGACTTCCATAGATTTTTCAGGGGTAAAGAAATGCGTACTTCCGTCAAGATGAGACTTAAACTCAACACCATCATCTGTTATCTTATTTAGGTCTGCGAGTGAGAATACTTGAAACCCACCACTATCAGTCAATATTGGCTTATTATAGTTCATAAATTTATGAACACCACCAGCCTTTTCAACTAAATCTGCACCGGGTCTTAAATATAAATGATATGTGTTATTAAGAATGATTTGTGCACCAATTTCATCAAGCCCTCTTGGTTCAACAGCTTTAACTGTAGCCTTTGTTCCAACAGGCATAAATACTGGTGTTTCAATCTCGCCGTGCGGAGTTTTTAATCTTCCAATTCTTGCATAAGTATTTGAGGATTTTTCTTTAACCGTAAATTCAAACCCCTCTTGTTTTTCTTTCATATTTCTTTTCCTTTATTCTTAATCTTTTATCATTTTAAAAATTAATTTGTATATTTTTCTTTATTTTTTATCGTTTTTATACAAACAAATTTTATCTTTTGTATATTTTTTGTTTTTTACTGTAAAAACATTGAGTCTCCAAAGCTAAAAAATCTATACTTTTCTTCAACTGCTTTGTTATAAATTTCTAGAGTTTTTTCTCTTCCAACAAATGCCGAAATTAACATTATTAATGTACTCTCAGGCAAGTGGAAATTTGTAATTATTGCATCAACAAACTTAAACTCATAGCCCGGATAAATGAATATATTTGTATTCTTTTTTACCGCCTCTATTTCACCTTTTTTAATAGATGCACTTTCCAAAGTTCTTACACTTGTTGTTCCAACAGCAATAATTCTTTTGCCTTGTTTTTTATACTCGTTAAGCCTTTTAGCAACCTCCTCCGTCACAACTATTTCTTCACTATGCATATGGTGATTTTCTATTGATTCAACTTGAACAGGCCTAAATGTTCCAAGACCAACTTCTAAAAGAACCTCTTCAAAAATAACACCTTTATCTTTTAGCTTTTTTATAAGCTCATCTGTAAAGTGAAGCCCTGCTGTTGGTGCTGCACTAGAACCCGGAATTTTTGAATAAACAGTTTGATACCTTTCTTTATTCTTAAGTTTTTCTTTAATATAAGGAGGAAGAGGCATTTCTCCTATTCTATCAAGTTCAGCCTCAAGAGTTCCCTCTTTTACACAAAGTTCAACTTTCTTTCCAGCAATCTCCTCAATATCCGCAACAACCTTAGCATATAAGTTTGGAGAAAAATCAATAATTGTTCCAACAGGTACTTTTTTGCCCGGTTTTGCTAGTGCCTCATACTCCGTAAGAGACAACCTTTTAAGCAAAAGAATTTCTATTTTTGCACCAGTTTCTCTCTTTATACCATAAAGCCTTGCAGGAATAACCCTTGTATTATTTATAACCAAAACATCATTATCTGTTAAAATATCATAAATGTCTCTAAATATTTTATGCTCAACCTTATCAGCTTTTTTATCATAAACCAAAAGCCTAGAACTATCTCTAGGCTCAACAGGATTTTGAGCAATTAAATCTTCTGGTAAATCATAATAAAAATCACTAGTTTTCATAAATCTTTTCCTTTAAATTTTCAACCTAATGATTAAAACACAAAACACTTGTTTTTTCAATACCTTTTAATCATTTTAATTAATTTTTCTTCCAAGATGCTCATAAGCAATAGGCATTGGCACTCTTCCTCTTGGAGTTCTTGCAATAAAACCAATTTGCAAAAGATATGGCTCATAAACATCTTCAATCGTGCATTGTTCTTCGCCGGTTGCTGCCGCTATCGTATCAAGCCCAACAGCTCTTCCACCAAATTTATCAATCATTGCATATAAAATATTTCTGTCAACATTATCAAGACCAAGTTCATCAATTTCCATTGCTTCAAGAGCCATCTTTGTTACCTTAACATCAATAACACCAGAGCCTTTAACTTCAGCAAAATCCCTAACCCTTCTAAGTATTCTGTTTGCAATTCTTGGCGTACCCCTACTTCTTCTTGCAATCTCTAAACTTGCATCTTTTTCTATCTTAGAACCAAGAATACCTGCAGACCTCGTTACAATCTTTGCTAAATCTTCTGGAGAATATAATTCAAGTCTACAAATTACACCAAATCTATCCCTTAAAGGACCTGTAAGCATTCCTGCCTTTGTAGTTGCCCCAATTAATGTAAACTTAGGTAAATTGATTCTTACAGACCTCGCCGAAGGTCCTTCTCCAACCATAAAATCAAGGGCAAAATCTTCCATTGCTGGATATAAAATTTCCTCAACCTTATGATTCATTCTATGAATTTCATCAATAAACAAAACATCATTTTCATTTAATTTTGTAAGTATTGCCGCAAGGTCGCTAGCTTTTTCAATAGCAGGGCCACTTGTTAAACTCATTTGAACACCAAGTTCATTTGCAATTACAGAGCTAAGAGTTGTTTTTCCTAGTCCTGGAGGCCCATATAAAAGAACATGGTCAAGAGCCTCTTTCCTTTTTTTCGCCGCAGTAATATAAACATTAAGGTTGTCCTTAACTTTCTGTTGCCCAACATACTCACCCATTGTTCTTGGTCTTAGAGTTGCTTCTTCTTTATCCTCGCCCTCAATCTCTCGAACACTTACAATTCTGTTGTCGTCATTATCTTTATAACTAGTAAACTTCTCGTCCATATAAACACCTCTTTATTACAAGCATTTTCTTATAATGTCTTCTGTCTTATCACCACTAGTCGCTCTAGCTTTTACAAGTTTTGTTGCTTCTTCTTTTTTAATACCAAGCTCTACAAGAACAGAAACCGCATCCGACATTTCTCTTGTAAAATCAACAACCTCTTCGACTACAGTCATAAATCCATCCATTGGATTAGATGTAAGCTTCACAGCCTCTTCCATCTTTTCTTTAAGTTTTAACACAATAAGTTCAGCCGTCTTTTTCCCAAGTCCCTTAACTCTTGTAAGCATAGAAATATTACCATTAACAATACTTCCTGCAAGCATCTTTGGACTCATTCCTGAAAGAATACTTATTGCCATCTTAGGCCCGATACCATTAACAGAAATCAAGTTCATAAACATTCTTTTTTCTTCAAGTGATGAAAAGCCAAAAAGCATACAAGTATCTTCTCTTACATAAAGATATGTATAAACAGTTTTTGCACCTCCCCCCCTTAAGTCATCAATACTATTAAGAGAACAAGTTACCTCATAAGCAACATCATTTACATTAACAGCAATCATATTATCATCAATTCTATTTATTTTTCCAGTTAACGAATAAAACATAATTCACCTACTTAAACATACTATTATTTTTTAAATTATTATTTGTCTGCGCATGAGTCAACGCAATTGCAAGAGCATCTGCAGCATCATCAGGCTTTGGGTCTTTAGTTAAACCAAGCAACATTTTCGTCATATACTGTACTTGTTTTTTTACCGCTTTGCCAGTACCCGTTATCGCCTGCTTTACTTGAATAGGAGTATATTCAAATAAACTCCCACACTCTTGAACCGCAGTACAAATTATAACACCCCTAGCTTCCGCAACAGCAATTCCCGTTGTTATATTTGTATTAAAAAACAATTCTTCAACAGCAACAGCATCCGGTTTATACCTATTTATCAACGCCTTCATCCCCTCTTGAATGATTGCAAGTCTTGTTGGAAAAGCCTCAGTCTTATGTGTTTCTATTGCTCCATAATCAACCAAAGAACACTTCCCTGTTCTGTCGTTTTTCTCAATTACACCATACCCAACAATTGCATATCCAGGGTCTATCCCAAGTATAATCATACAAACAAAATCTCCTAATATATTTATATAATAGTATTAATTATAGTGTTTGTCAAACAAATGAACGAATTTGAAACCAAATTTTAAAATGTAATCAACACCACCAAAAACATTAATTTTATACAATTACAAAATAAATATTTGTTATTTTGCTTGTTTTGATGCCGTTTTTACATTTTTATTTTTGTATTTTGCACTTTTTATTTATTTGATTTTTTTATAATAATTATTAAGCACAAAATAAAAGAGCACATCTGTGCCCTTTTTCTATATTTTTTCTTCTTCATCATTTATTGTTTGTTTGTATTTTTTATACTCTTGAAGAGACATTTTTTTACTCGTCAATCTTTCTTTTGCATTTGGATTTTCACTAACATATTGAAAACCAAAATATTCAAGAGTATCCTTAACACTTTTTCCTATGATGCCAGAGTATGCTATGACAGACATTCCAACCTCGTCCAAATCATATATACTTTCTATCACTCCACCCTCTTTACCAAAATTAGTTTCAAGTAATCCTCTTACATAAGATTCAGTAAACTTTGTTTCACTAGCTATCCCACGATATTGAAACCCCAAGGCCATAAAAGTGTCTTCCATTGTTTTCTTAGCGCCACCTGGGAAAAACTTTTTAATTCTGTGAACAGCATAATATAGTTGAGGGTCATCTTGAGATAATCCATATACCTCACCATTCACACCATATTTTGAAACAAGTCTTTTGATAACATAATCTATATAATCAATTTCATAACTACACGCTGAAAAATACAAATTAGTATACTTTTCTACAAATTCACTCATATGCAGATTTTCGTCTTTTGCAAATTTTCTTAACGCTTTTACAACTGTCTTATTTGCCCTAACACTATCTATACAACCAGAACCATCATCAAATCTTTTTAAATTTTCCAACACATCTTTTTTTGTTTGATGCTTCATTACTGGCTCTTCTCTATCAATATATATAGCATTTGGAACAAACTCAGATATAACAGAAGATAACTTTTCACCATTTATTTTAGCTATTTGAATAAGCATTTTATATACAGTATCGCATCTATAAAACCCATTTACAACACCATTTTCATCCATACAAGAGGTAACAGCATTGAAAACATTTTCTCTAAACTTTTTATCACTTCCAATATAAGCAGGGTTTTCTTTATCATACTTAGAAAGCTTATTCTTTATACCAACATAAGTATATTCTTGAAGTGGACTATTAAGCAGTTGGTTAACAGCTATCGTATAGCTACACTTGTTTTTTCTTGCAAGATATGACAAATAATGATGGGTTGAAGGAAATGTTTTCGCTAAGTTTACAATATTACCTTTCCTGTCTACACAACTTCTTATATTTGCAATATGCTCTTCAACCGAAATCGCCCTCTCATAAATCTCAGTAACTGAACAGCCATAGCCACGCAAAATTTCTTCAACTGACACTCCTTGTTTTTCCGCCCTATACTTAATAGCACTTCTTAAAGCTTCATCCTTGCCAAAGTCAAGTTTTTTAACCTTTTTACCAGTCTTATAATCGTCAACCTCAACCGCTATAGCTTCTAACCTGCTTAATATTGCTTCGTTTGAAAAATTTTGCTTTTTAGCCTGCTCATTAGTAACATATATAGCACCCGGAATAAGTTTTGCTATCATTTCTGCAATACTATGCATTTGCTCATTTTCAGGCAATCTCATATTCATTCTATGATACCTATTTTTTAGATAAGTTCTAGTCTCTTTATCAACTGAAGCAATTCTTCCATCTTCACCCATTTGAGCCTTCAACTTATCAATAAAATAAGCTTCGCCTTTGCTATTTGACATAAAAAGCCTCCTCCTGCTCATAATATTTATTATATTATACCATAAAAGCACAAATTTTTCAATATATACATTAAACCAACTATACATATGAACCTTTATTAAAAAAACAGCATTTTATAAATTTCTCACTTAAAAAGCAACATAAAAAAAGAGCGAGCTATTGCCCACTCTTATAGTTATTTTATTATTCATCACCCACATAATAGTCAATTAAAACATCAAGGAAACAATCAGTAATCAAGTCCATACCTGCTTCATTTGGATGGATTTTGTCTGTATGCAAATAACTATGCATATTTGTCCATGTAATTCCGCTATCAACAGCAAGGTCAACTATTGGTAAGTTGAAATGCTCGGCAACATCTCTAATGTATTTGTTATGCAATTCCCAAGAATTTTTATCAACTGAATACATATCTTCTGGAAGAAGTGTAAAGATAAAGATTTGAGATTGATTGTATTTTGTAAGCATTTTATGAATCATAATTGCGTATGCATCTTTAAATTCTGTTGGAGTTGCGTAAGAGAATGTACCGTTGCCATTATCTGTAATAAGAGTATCAAAATTAATTTCTCCAGAACCAACTTTAGACCTGTTAAAGTTATAGTCATTAATTCCAAGATAAACAGCAATCAAGTCAGGATTTGTTCCCATTCTTTC
>JAFVWN010000020.1 GCA_017501645.1 Clostridia bacterium
GCAAGGAACAAAAATTTTCTCAATAAACTTCAGTAATTTTAGAGAAATGGGCGTTTCTATTCCACAAAAAGAAGAACAACTAAAAATAGTTGGGTTTTTATCCAAAATCGATGAAAGAATATCAACTCAAAGCAAAATCATTGAGGATTTAAATATCGAAAAGAAAGTAATTAGTGATAAAATTTTTTCTCAAAAACCTATACGTAAAGAATTATTATGTTCTTTTTATAATAAAGGCAAAGCTGGTGGCACTCCTAAATCCACAAATAAAAAATATTATGATGGTAATATCCCTTTTCTAAGTATTTCTGACATGACAGAACAGGGTAAATATCTTTATAGGACACAGCGAACATTAACACAAGAAGGTTTAGAAAATTCAACTGCTTGGATTGTGCCTGAAAATTCCTTGATACTTTCTATGTATGCTTCTGTAGGACAAGTTGCAATAAATAAAATTCCATTAGCAACAAGTCAAGCAATGTTTTCAATGACACTAAAAGATAAAAGCACTTTAGATTTCTTATATTATTATCTTTCGTTTTTCCGTGAAAATAAATTACATAAATATCTTGAAACAGGAACGCAAAGCAATATAAATGCCGACTTCGTAAAAAGTATTGAGATTCCGTATTATGGCGAGAGCAAAAACAAACAAATAGTATCTTTATTATCTTTAATGGATGAAAGAATACAAAAAGAAAAAGATATACTCTCGCTTTATAAAAAGCAGAAAGCATATCTTTTAAGCAACATGTTTATATAAACATATTCGAGAGCAGGAATTTTTTCTGCTCTTTTAATTTGTTGAGAATTGCTTGTTCTATTGCAATTTTTTCATCGATAGACTTAAACGTTTTAGCAATTTTTAATTGCTCTTCATATGTAGGCAAATTAATTTCACCTTTCAAGAAATCTTCCGAACTAACTGCCATTCGTTCGTAAACTGTACCTTGTTCATATTTACGTATATGCCCAATAAACGTAGGGTTAGTTAAGTACAATGATATAAAGTAAGGGTCACATTTCTTATCTATTTCGTAAGTTACATAAATTGGGGAGAAAATTGCATCGCCAAAAGTATTTAGGCAAATTACTCCAAACTTTAAGTTTGCTGGGTTATAGCAAATATCGTTTAAGTGTGTAACTTTATATTCCTTTTCTTCGTCTTTAACCAAGAAGTCACGGTTAAATCTATCTGTTTTTGCGCTTATACCTTCCTTGGATAACGTAGCATGTGGATAAATGGACTCTTTAATATCATACGTCTTTCGCTCTTTAAGAATGGTTGAGAGTTTTATCGTTTTCCAAGATTTTTTTACAACACTCTCGTCCCCGAAAACAGTATTACTTATGCCTTTTTTAACTAATTCTAAATCCTCAATGATTTTGCTTTGGGTATCAATACGTTCATTGATTTTTGAGAAGAATAAAGAAATTTTTATTCGCTCATTGTATTCAGGGATATAAAATTTTAAGCTCCTAAATTGCGAAAAATGAACTCTTTTCTTCTCTAGAAGCGAACCAGTTGCAACAGAGTCATATAGTTTTAATGTTTTTGTCCTACGAAATAATGCTTCCCAATAATCGTTACATTGCGCGTTATCTATATTAAAAATATTGTAATATCCTGACACGGAAACATCGTTTTTAACTTTACTATAACTGATTGCGCCAAATCTTAAATTCATAGGATTCATTACGAAGTTATTATATTTGACAACCTTAAATGAATCCCCATCTTTTTTTACAAGAAAACTGCGCTCATAGCGTTCACTTTTAGGAACAACGCCATCTTCAATAGTAAAACTATATAATGGGTACTTTTCAAAGTTAGAAGTTGTTTCTGAACATTCTTCTATTAAAGTGGTAATCGGTTTCAACTCCCAATCTAATATACTTGAACTAAATCTCAAATTGGGAACATTA
>JAFVWN010000021.1 GCA_017501645.1 Clostridia bacterium
AAGGTTCCACCGGTGAGGCAGAAAAGAAAACTCCTAATGTGATATAATAAAGGTGCGACCTGGCAGTTGCACAAAGAAATCACATTAGGAGGACATTAAAATGAAAGAAGATAATGTCAGCAATATTTTAACACACACAAAGTGGAATTGCAAGTATCACATAGTGTTTGCACCAAAGTACAGGCGAAAAGTATTTTACGAGGGAAAAAGGACAGAAGTAGGTGAAATATTAAGACAGCTATGCAAATGGAAAGGCGTAGAGATAATAGAAGGGGAAGTATGTCCAGACCATATACATATGCTAGTCGAAATACCACCAAAAATATCGGTTTCGAGTTTTATGGGATATCTCAAAGGAAAAAGTAGTTTAATGATATTTCAGAAATGGGGAAACATAAAATTTGCGTATAGAAACCGAGAGTTTTGGTGTAGAGGATATTATGTAGATACAGCAGGAAAAAACACTGCAGCGATAAAAGAATATATAGCGAAACAATTGGAAGAAGATAAGAAAGCAGAACAGTTGAGTATACCCGACCCACGCGACCCATTTAATGGGTAGCCAGTAACAATATGCGTGACTGGCAGGTCGTCATATACGCACTTGTGCGTAGCCAGTAGTATGAGGGCTATGCCCGAAAATGAAAAACCACCAGCTAAGCTGGTGGATTTTTATTAATGCAATTTTCTTGGTACTTCTATAAGGTCAGAGAGATAATCAAGTGAAACGTTGTAATATTTAGCAAGGGTGACAATGTGGTGTAGTGGGATTTCTCTTTTGCCACTTTCGTATAGCTGGTACTGTTGAGAGGTTATTTTTAAAACCTTGGCAATTTCTGCCTGTGTTTTATCGTTGTCCTCGCGTAAATCACGCAAGCGCTGATACAAATACATAAATCGCACCTCCCTGAAAAGCTTCTAAATAAATTTTAGCAGTTCATTCAAATAAATGATTGAAAAACATTCGTTTGAATGTTATAATATGATGATGTACCAGAAAGGAGAGAGAAAATGCAAGATTTAGAACGATTTGTAGAAAAAATTATAGAATCAGGAATTGGTGACGAGGCAGAGTCGCAAAATTCAAGGAGCAAATGATTGAAATATCAAAAAAGATTGATGCGCTTGAGGAAAAACTATTTTCTACTTTAAAAGGCAAGGAAAAAGAGCTTTACAACGAGATAAACGAATGGAATATAGAAATGGAAGCCTTGGCGCAAAGACAGGGCTTTTATAAGGGTTATTTGCTGGCACGTGGCTTTTTAAGTAGTGCAAAAGATTAACACGCGGCTATATTTTCCTTATAATTTTCCCGTCTCCCTTGTAAATTGAGCTTTCGGGGATGGTGCCTCGGACTGATGAGAGGGGATAAATTTGCGTATTTGAAAGGACTATTGTTGCTGGGTTTAATACTGCCCCACAGCCGACCTCGACATGGTTTCCAAGCACTGCGCCGAATTTCCTTAGCCCTGTGTCTAAAATTTGACCGTTTAGATGCACCTTGGCACTGGATTTATTCCCCTTTAAATTAGATAAAATAACACCTGCGCCGAGGTGGGAGCCATAGCCTAAAATTGAATTTCCAACGTAGTTAAAATGTGGTACGCACGCTTTGTCGTATAGTATTGAGGATTTTATTTCACAGCTATTGCCAACCACGCATCCACGTCCAATTATAACATCACCACGTAAATATGCACCGTGGCGCATTTCAGCCCCCTCGCAAATAATAGCTCTGCCCGAGATTTCAACGCTGTTTGGTATTTTTACACCCTTAAAAACGTACACTCCCTCGCCTATTTTTTCGTATTCACTGCCAAGTGTGGGTATAATTTTCGATATAATATCGGGGATTTTTTCTATTGCTTGCCACGGGTATTTATACCCAATAATTTGCTCGTGTGCAATTGAGCTTGGTATTGTAAATATCTCTTTTGATTCTATTCTATTCATTTTCGTCACACTCCAAAATTACACGGGATAGGCTCTTTGCAATTTCTAAGGTAAGCTCACGTGGCTCACCCTCTACAAGCACGCGTATTTTTGGCTCAGTACCGCTTGCACGCACAAGCACTCTGCCACCCACCAAGCGCGCCTCGGCTTTTTTAATTTCCTCGTTAAGTCGCACGCTTGACATCACCTTTTGCTTGCTTTTCACCACTACGCTTTTTGAAATTTGTGGTAGTCTTTTTAAGCCAAGAGATAGTGAACGCAGGTCACGCCCGTTGTTCATTGCAAGCTCGGCAAGCTTTATTGAGGTCAAAATTCCATCACCCGTCCTTGCGTATTTTGAAATAATGATATGTCCAGACTCCTCACCGCCTAAGGAATAGGAGCCTTTTTTTATTTCCTCAAAGACAAATCGGTCGCCAACTGAGGTGAAAATTGTACTTATCCCAAGTGCCTCAAGTGATTTTTTTAGCCCTAAATTTGAGGCGACGGTTGCAACGACTGTGCTGTTTTTTAATTCTCCCTTTCCCTGTAGGTCGCTGGCAAGCGCGTATAGAATATCATCGCCATCAAATGAGTCGCCGTTTGAGTCAACTGCGATACATCTGTCTGCATCTCCGTCATAGGCAAAGCCCATATCAAGCCCACGCGCACGCACAAGTGAGGAAAGGGCGCTAATTGACGTTGAGCCACAGCCGTGGTTTATGTTAACTCCATTTGGCTCACAGCCCACTGTGTAGGTGCGTGCGCCCAAAGCGTCAAAGACGTCCCTTGCAAGTTCCCACGCACTGCCGTTTGATGCGTCAAGTCCGACACGTAGTCCACTAAATTTGCGTTTTGAGGTCGAAATTAGATAGTCGCGATAATGCTCTCTGCCCTCGTAGTAATCTATAATTTTGCCAATTTGTTCACCCTGCGCATTTTCAATCGTGTCGCTTGCTCTATCAATGTAGGCTTCGATTTTTGCAATTTCCTCATCGCCGATTTTCTCCCCCTTGAAATTTAAAATCTTTATACCATTGTCGTAATATGGGTTGTGGCTTGCCGAAATCATAATTCCTAAGTCAAAGCCCTCGTTTGTTACAATGTAGGAAACGCACGCAGTAGTTGTGACGTGCAATAAATACACCGTTGCCCCGGCTGATGCAATTCCTGAGGCTACTGCATATTCAAGCATATACGAGGAGCGTCTGGTATCCTTGCCGATAACAGCACGCCCACCTCTCTTTTTAAGCTCACCTCCTAAAAATCTACCTATTTTAAAGGCGTCAAGCGCGCATAGGTCATTTCCTGCAACTCCGCGCCAGCCGTCAGTGCCAAAATATTTGCCCATATTTGCCTCCAGATGAAAAAAACTTCATTTTTATTATATGAATTATATAAAAAAGCGTGCCTCGCTTGTGAAGCACGCTGTATTTGCAAATAAAAAAGAGCAGAAATTCTGCCCTTTTAAATTATTTTTTATCTTGCTTTTCCTTTTCGCGCTGTCTTGCAGCCGCCGCCAAAATGGAGCGCCTTTTGTTTTCCTCGTGCACGGTTGAAAGATGCTCAAAAACGTAAGATGGCTTAATTCCCGCAGGAAGCTCCTCAAACTCGGCATCCTCACCGTAAAGCTTGAAAAGAGGCCTCATATTTTGATCATAGAATCGAAGATATTGGTAGTTTCTGAACTCTGCCATCGCTATTGCAACCACTAAGCCAAAGACGATAAGCACTGTGCCTATTATCCAGGAAAGGGACAAGCTTGCAATTCCGAAAATTACAACGGAAAGCGATAGGAAAATTACAATTTGTGACGGGCGCTTGATAGATGACATCGCACCACCAAGCTTTTGTAGATATTTTTTAACGGAAACGGAGCGTCCCTTTGAGTCATCGAAAATAGGAACCATCGGATTTTTGCAAATCTTTCTTTGCAAAAGCGTGTAGTCGTACATTGTGTTCTTTTGGCGTGTGTATTTTCCATACTCAATAAGCTCTGCGCCAAATGGAGTTTTTAAGTACGCGTACATTTTATCAATTCTTAGTGCGATTTTACGGCTTGGTGGGAATATTCTGAACACGAATGCGACAACCGAGTACAAAAACCTCATACCATATCCGCCAAAAACGCTCCAATATATATTTAATACTCTGCGCTTGGGTGTAGGTCTATATGCGGTGGTCATACCGTCAGGCATAAAAATTATCTTTAAAAACTTAAAGTATTTTAGCCCACAAGGAATACCAACAATGGTAAGACAGCATAAAGCGCCCATTATAACGCTAAGCACGCTTGACCATATACCGACAAGAATTACCCACGCCACACGTGAGCCTTTGTTAACTGAAACCTGTGCCATTTGTTCTCCTCTATTTAAAGATAGCATTTTGCGCCCACCGATTGAGCGTCTTATGCCATAATTATTATATCATAAGTAATGCTCTTTTTCAATAAAATTAAAAAAATTGAAAAAATTTTAAAAAACCTATTGACAAGTGAAAAATTTCTGCTATAATGATAATAGTAATCATTACTGATAAGGAAAAAGGAGGCAACATGAGAGAGACAAAGCAAAAAACAGCAATCTTGGAATTTCTTCGCTCGAAAAGACAGCATTACAGCGCCAGTCAAATCTATGATGCCGTCCGTGAAAAAATTCCTAACATCAGCTTAGGTACTGTATATAGAAACCTCTCTACGCTTTTGGAGAGTGGCGAGATAATTTCTGTAGAAACAAGTGATAAGTGTGTGTTTTATGATGGCTTTATAAAGGACCACGCACACTTTGTCTGCCAAAAATGCAAAAATATTTTTGACTTTGAATTGCCAACATCGGCAAAGGAGCATTTATCAAGCGACGGATTTGACGTCAGCTATGAAAGGCTTGTTTGCTATGGCACGTGTAAAAATTGCTTAAATAATAATTAAAAAATATAATTTTAGAGGAGATTTATTATGAAAAAATTTGTATGTTCTGTTTGCGGTTACGTTCACGAGGGAGATTCAGCGCCTGAAAGATGCCCACAATGCAAGGTTCCAGCTGAGAAATTCAACGAGGTTGTAGAGGAAAATCGTTACTGGGCTGCTGAGCACGTTGTTGGAGTTGCTCAAGGCGCACGTGAGGACATTATTATGGACCTTCGCGCTAACTATATGGGTGAATGCACAGAGGTTGGTATGTACCTTGCAATGGCAAGAGTTGCACACCGTGAGGGCTATCCAGAAATCGGTCTTTACTGGGAAAAGGCAGCTTGGGAGGAGGCTGAGCATGCTGCAAAGTTTGCAGAGCTTCTTGGTGAGGTTGTAACTGATTCTACAAAGAAGAACCTCGAAATGAGAGTTGAGGCAGAAAACGGCGCAACAATGGGCAAATTTGACCTTGCAAAGCGCGCAAAGGAGCTAAACCTTGACGCCATCCACGACACAGTTCACGAAATGGCTCGCGACGAGGCAAGACACGGCAAGGCATTCGAGGGACTTTTGAATAGATACTTCAAGAAGTAAGATAAAGCCTTGTAATATAAGGATTTTGAATACATAGGGGACAGAGAAATCTGTTCCCTTTTTGTTAGCTTAAATTGTTCGTTTTTCCACAAAAACATGGAAATTTTATGGAAAATCGTGTGTGCTGATTTTTCAAAAAGCTCCAAAAGTGGAATTTGTGATTATGGAAAAATTATAACATAAATTTAAAACTTTTCGAGCTGACATAATAGACGGAAATTTTATGTGTTTATTGTGGCTTTCTGTGCACTACCAGTAAGTAAATAAAAAATCACACATTCTAAATGTGTGTCAAGCCCACTAAACACAATCTGCCCGTGTGAGAAGTCATACAGTTTTACTAAGTGTCGCGATTTTAAGACAGTATGGCTTTTTGATCAGTAAATATATTATATTTATGTTGACAACAGCCTTTCAAAATGATATAATTTGATTAACGATATTGTTTTTCAAAACGGAGAGAATTATGTCAAGTGGTGGAGTAAGAATAAATGCTGGTCGTAAAAAAGTAGGTGTTATTGTAAACACCCGAATCGAAGAACAGCTAATAGAACAAATCGAACAGTATATCTCAGGGTTAAGTAGGGCTGAAAAAATACGAAAGTGTTTGTTGTTGGGAATCGAACACAAAAAAAGTAAAATTAAAAATCAAGCAAGCGATACAAACACAAACGCTATCAACAAATTTTTTAAAGTTTACACGAAATTATTAACGTTATTAACAGATACCGAAATCAATAACGTCAAAACATTAAACAAATACTTGTTAGGCTTTTTTACAACAATTATTCCAAATCAAGAAACTCTAAATATTCCTCTTGAAACACACAACACCATTGTTTCAGAACTTGAAAAATTTACATGGTCGCTCAACGAGCAGGATGGATACAATTCAATAACTCCAAGCACAATAGGTTCCGTAATAGAAAAGGTTGTAAATCAAAAAGAAACCGGTTCATACTACACCCCTAAGGATACCACAGGATACATAGCTAAGTACAGCATTGTTTTTTCACTGTTGTGCAAATGCAATTCTCCTGCACTTGCATACCATTTCTACGAGCAATATGATGAGCAAAGCAATGTAGGCGTTTTGAATGATTCTTCTAACCCGGTTGAGAAACTTGCAAATGCAATAAACCAATTATCAGAGAGTGAGAAGAAAGATGTTTTCGACAGCATTTTAGAATTTACAATCATTGATCCGACTTGTGGAACAGGAGCTTTTATTATAGCTGCGGCAGATGTCATGATTGAATTGTATAAATCAACCAACATGTATTGGCATATTTCCCTAAGTGATTATGTTGTTAATCTTTTTAGGAACTGTCTTTTTGGCGTCGATATAACAGAAAGCGCTATTGCCTTGATTCATTTGAGATGTAAGCTTTATTTATATAATTTAGGTATAAGCAGGGACATAGCTGAAACCATCAGTTTCCAATTTCATTGTGGAGATTCTTTGATAAAACCTAACGAGAAAAAATCTGCAAAAAGATTCAATTGGAAGTCTACATTCCCTTCTGTTTTTAAAAGCGGCGGTTTCGATTGTATAATCGGGAACCCACCTTATGTAGAGTCGTCAAAAATCAATGTTAATATCAATGATTATGGAGAGTATAAGACAAAAAAGTGTGGAAATTTATATGCTTATATTCTTGAAAACTCTTTAAATATATTAAAAGACAACGCATACATGGGCATGATTGTTCCAATATCAATCACTTCCACACAAAGAATGGAGCCTCTAAGAAATGTGTTGTTTGATAATTGTGAAAATGTATATATAGCAAATTTTTCAGACAGACCTGCATGTCTTTTCACAGGCGTTCATCAAAAATTATCAATCATTTTTGTCAAAAAAACCAAACCTCAAAACGGTTGTAAGGTTTATACATCTTCGTATAATCATTGGTCTAAAAAAGAACGTTCAAATCTTTTTGATTCTGTTAAGTATTATAGAACTACAAAAGCTTTTATCAGCCCATTTGGTATAGCCAAATTGGGAGATGAAACAAAACTAAGTATACTCAAAAAAATAAAAGATTGTCCTTTTTCTTTCGATTCAATATTGACTGATAACAATCAAAATGATAGTATATACTTGAACCAAAGAATGACTTTTTGGGTAAAATGTTTTTCAGAGGCAGAAACTTCAAAAGAATATAAACAATATTTTATTGAAGAAACTGTAAATTCAAAAGCAATTTCTGCCTTAGTAAATTCATCTTTGTTCTTCTTGCTGTGGGAAACCTATTCTGACTGTTGGCACATCACACAAAGCGATTTGTGGAATTTGAGAGTTTGTGCAAATTTCTTTAAAGATAACTATCAATCTCAACTTGTAAAACTGGCAACAGCATTAGAGAAAAAACTATATGAAACCCGTGAATATATTTACAGCAAACAAACAGATTACATTTATATTCACAGAAAATGTTATGATGAAATATCTGCAATAAATGATTTAATCGCAGAAATGTATGGCTTTTCTGAAGAAGAAAAAGAATATATTCAAAATTACAATGAAAAGTACAGATTAAGTGTGTCCAACAATACGGAGGAAGAATGAAAGTTATAGATTTATTTGCAGGTTGTGGAGGCTTTTCCACAGGCTTTATGCAAGCAGGATTTAATATATCAAAAGCGGTAGAGTTCGATTCATCTATCGCAAACACTTATCAAATCAATCACCCCACAACAAAAACAATAGTTGCAGATATTGGAACTATTGACAATGAACATTACTTTTCTGAAAATGAATGTGATGTAATAATTGGCGGCCCTCCTTGTCAAGGCTTTTCTATGGCTGGTGCAAGAATTAGAGGTGGATTTGTCGATGACCCGAGAAACTATCTGTTCAAACATTACTTCAACATAGTTAAAATAGTTAAACCCAAAATGTTCATTATTGAGAATGTAAAGGGTATTTTAACGATGTCAAAGGGAGCAATTTTTTCCGAAATTGTTAAGTTGTTTTCTGACCCTAATAATTTTGGTGGAGATAGGTATTATGTTCATCACAAAGTTGTCAAGGCTTCAAATTTTGGAATTCCCCAAGCAAGAGAAAGAGTTATAATTATCGGGGTTAAAAATAAAGACTTTGATATAGAAAAAGAATTTAAAACAACTCGTGAAAAAATAGAAAAGTACATACCAAGCTATTTCAATAACACAACCGTTTGGGAGGCTATTTCAAATATTCCTTCTCCAACATTAACAGGCGAATGTGAGGCTTTACCCGCAGAAAGTGATTATCAAAAGTACCTGTATTCCAAAAATCCAATCTTACATAACAACACCGCAACAAATCATAGCAAAGTGGCGATAGAACGAATGAAGAAAATAAGTCAAGGAGAAAACTGGACATCTTTAGATGAAGAAATACATTCGGTACATAGTGGTGCATATGGAAGATTACAAAAAGATGGCATTTCTCCAACAATTACAACACGTTTTGACACCCCTTCTGGTGGAAAATTTATTCACCCAGTTGAGAATCGAACATTAACCCCAAGAGAGGCGGCTCGAATACAAAGTTTTCCTGATGATTTTATATTTTACGGAAAGAAGAGTTCGATCTGCAAGCAAGTGGGTAATGCGGTTCCACCTAAAATTGCGTACTTCTTAGCAAATCTTACAAGGAGATTCTTAAATGAGAACAGCAAGTGAAAAATTAAAGCAGTTAAATGAATGGTCTGTTTGGATTTTTACAAAGCAAGAAACTGACTTTGATGAATCTTTTAAATCAGCATTGCTTTTTAGTGAAATACCAAGCAAAGAAACGACCAATATCGAAAATTATTTTACAGATAATCACGCACGATATGGAATTTCAACTGATAGACACAGAATATTGATTATTCCACAGTTCTTTGGTTTGATTACAAAAACACCTTTTTACGAACGTAGTGGACCATATAATTCAGAAAACCCGACAGCGATATTTGATGCTATTAAAAACCTCGCATTAAATGGAACAGAATATAATGTTTTAAAAACTGAACAAATTTTAAAATTAAAGATTCATGCAATAATTGATACAGCAGATAACAATTTACAATGCAATATTTTACCTGTTGTATTCATTTATAAGGTTTTACGTAGTCTTAAAGAAAAATACTCTATCGATAAAATCACAATAGATCAACTATATACATATGTAATGACTTGTTCAAAGTATAGTGAAGTTGATGAGGCTGTTGAATTTATAAGAACAAATTCTCCAATCTCAAACTTAGTATCAAAATTCAAATCAAGAAGTCGTGTTTTAACTTGTATAAAAAAGAACACGAACCTTTTCAACATTGATAATAAATATATTTCTATAAATCCTAAGTTCGATGACTATTTTTACAACAACTTTCTTTCAAAGTATGATTTTGAAGAATTGCATGAGCAACTTTTAAGAGATGTAGATTACTCATATTTTCTTTATAACGTACAAGGGTTCAACGTAAATTTGATTGATGAACCGAATTCTTCTGAAAGTTCGCATATTCAAACCCAAGTATCAGTATCTTCTTACATAGACGATGAAGATGAATCTAAATATATTGAGAAGGTAGACAGTATTAAGGAAACCAATATAAATGAAAATGCAGGCGAAGGAGCACACAAGATAGAGCCTATTGCAGTTTCAAAATACGATGTCGGCAGACGTTTCAGAACAAACCCCTTGTTAGGAAAAATAGCAATTAAGAAAGCTTATTATGTATGTGAAAAAGACCACGATCATGAAACATTTATTTCGAAAAAGACAAACAAGAAATATATGGAAGCACACCATTTGATTCCTGTTTGTTTCCAAAAAGATATTTGGGACAAATACAAAGTAAACATTGACTGTGTTGAAAACCTCGTTTCTTTGTGTCCGACTTGTCATAAGGCCATTCACTATGGAACAAAAGAAGTTCAAAGAAAAATGATAACTGATTTGTATGCTCGCTGCGTTCCTAAGTATAAAGCCATCGGCTTGGATATTACCTTAGAAGAAATTTTCAGGCTTTATAAAATTTAATGTGTAACATATTCTTTTCATTAAGAAACACTAAATAACAAGAAAGAGATGTATATGACAGAGTCAGAAAAAATTACAGAACAGTATTTCGGCAGGTTCTTTTTGCCTCAATATACATTTGGAACCGTAAAAATGTTAGAAGGTAAACAAGAAACCGAATTGTGTGATTGTCTCATAGAAACAGGAAATTGTTATGTAGTTATTCAAATAAAAGAAAAAAGTGATGAAAATAGTGGAACAAAAACCGATGTTGATTGGTTTAAAAAGACGGTATTAAAAAAAGCCAAACAACAAATTAAAAATACAATAAGAGATTTAAAAAAGGTTAATGTTACATATTTTTGTGATAAAACTGAGATTGTAATAGATAACAAAAAGGAGATTCTACCGGTTATTGTATTTTTTAATGACAACATCGAAACATATGATAAACTGTATTACTCAGAAGGACTACAAACATATATCAATGTTTTTAACAAGTCCGATTATCAGACAATGTTAGATACAATTAAAACACCAACAGATATTGTTCGATATTTGAAACAAAGAAAAATACTTGTTCCCAAAGAAGGTGGAAGTCGCTATATTTCTAACGATTTGTCTGTTTCATTATGTGAAACGGAAGAGGACTATGCTAAATACTATTTGCGAAACGCATATGGTGAAATAAGTAATTATGAAAATCGTGTTATAGTGTTTAACAAAATATTATTTGATTTAAACAAAAATATGAGTTGTTCAAGAAATGCTTTAATCGAAACAATGTTATGTTTAGATGTTTCGGAAATCATTAATGTGACAGAAGTATACTCAAATATAATAGAAAACATCAATATTCCAAATTTAGCAAAGCCCAAATTACTTACTAATGGCGAGTGGGGTGTTATGTTATTAAGGCGTCCTGTGGGAATGAAAGAAGTGGATTTTGTTAATTTTTTAAGCGATATGGGAGCTTATTATACTTACGTTGCAAAACTAAAAACATGCAATGCTATTATTTTTGAACCAACAAACACGGGTTTAGTTACGATAAAAGGCGCACTAAGTGAAATGTGTTATAAAGGTTATGATGAACAGTTGGAAACATTAAAGAAAGAAATAGAAATGGTTTCTTGGAATTCGTTATATTAAAAAGTTAGCCATATAGATTTGAACAAGTCTATATGGCACTTTGTTTTAATAAGATTTTCGTTTAACAACTAAAAAGGTATCAACCTCTGGAATGATAGCACAACCACCCCAAGTTCCGTGAATTTGTCCGGCATCGTCGATGTGAGTGATAACACCGGTTCGGTTGGCATATTGTGGTTCGTCCTTCATAGATATAATTTTTATTGTGTCTCCAATGTTTACAGCTTCCATTTTGTTTCTCCTTTCTTTAATTATAAAAATCATACCGAGGATTTATGTAATTGCGAATAAGGAAACAAATTTGTTTGCAACAAGTTTGCAATTAGGAAATGTTTAATATTTTTAAAACATATTTTCAGTACCAAAAGAAAGTTTCTTAACTTTTGTATTAAAACCCGCTGTATTTTGATATAAAACACGGCATAATTAAAGTACAGAAAGAAACTAAAGTTTGTTTCAATACTGAAAGGAATAAAAATTATGATTTATGGCTATTGTCGTGTTAGCACAAAACATCAACGTATAATAAGGCAAATTACAAACATTTTAGAAAAGTTCCCAACCGCAACTATTATCAAGGAATTTTACACAGGAACAACCATGAGTCGTCCTCGTTGGGAGTGGCTTATGAGTGTGGTTCAGTCTGGTGATATTATTGTTTTCGACTCAGTATCGAGAATGTCAAGAAATTCAGAAGAAGGATTTCAAGATTATAAGAAGCTTTATGAAATGGGAGTCATTCTAATTTTTCTAAATGAACCAATGATAAACTCTTCTGTTCTTGATAACACAAGAAACAATCTATTGAAGGTATCCATCAACACTGGCAATACAGCTGTAGATGAGTTCTTCCAAGGTAATATTAAACTTATTAATAATTTCTTGTTAGCACTTGCTGAGGAACAAATCAAAATTGCATTTGAGCAATCAGAAAAAGAGGTATTAGACTTACATACAAGAATTTCTGAAGGAATTAGAGAGGCTAAGAAATCAGGAACTAAAATAGGAATTACAAAAGGAATCAAGCTTACAACTAAGAAAAGTATTGAGTGTAAAGAAATAATTAAGAAACACTCAAAAGACTTTGGTGGTTCATTGGATGACTTAGAAGTGATTAAACTTTGCGGTTGTTCGCGCAATTCCTATTATAAATATAAAGGCGAAATTAAAAATAAAATCATTTAAAGATACAATTAAATGTGAAACAAGACAGCTTTTCGGCTGTCTTTTTCTCATTGTATTGAAAAGAATATGCAAATTTGATATAATTGAAATAGAAATTTTGATTTATTACATAAGGAGAGTCTTTATGAACATAGTAGAATGTTTTGAAACGGAAGCATTTAATGAGTTAATTAACTTTTCTTTTGAAGAGGTTCGTGCAGCTTTTAACCTTTTTAACTATTTCGTTTCTCCTGAAAAAGTCGAACAATTTGTTGATGAAGCTACAATAGTAAAAAGTCTATACGTAGAAGAATTAAATAAGATTGAGGAATACGCACAAAACGAATATACTGAAAAGGTAAACTCTGGAACTGATATTCCTGAATACGAGACACCTAAATACAAAATAAAAAATGTAGAGGTTCAAACCAAAAGAAAACTCATTAAGCTGATAACAAGCTACTTTAATAAAGATTTATTTCAAAGAAATAAAAAAATAATTTACGGGAATGACATTTTCAAGGAAGAAGCAGTTGAGACCCCTCATGAGCTGTTGGTATCATTAAATGTCAATAAGAATAGAATCTACTCACTACTTACACTTATTGGATACTATCAAAGGCACTGTCATTACTTTTTAAGCAAGGCCGACTTTTTAAAAATCTGTTATGACTATTCACACCAAGCATACATAATAAATAAAAACTTAGGTATGGAATATAGATTTGTAAATATCTTTATTGGAACAAGTAGAATCAAACCAACCAAGAGTAAAAAACCAAATACAAATGTTGATACTAATGTAGATAGATTTATATCCGACCAATATCAAAATCGTAAATTTATTGATGTTGATAAAATCAGTCTGCTTATGTTGATACAACCTTACCTAAAAAACAACACACAGGAACTAAATAAAATAATTGAGATAATGAACAAAAATTTCAAAAAGTATATGGGCGAACTCGCTTGGAAGAAAACCATGGACGAAACAAATGAATTTATAGCTGAGTGTGAAGCTAAAGGCATTATGAAGAGGTTGTAATTTTATGAGAGAAATATTTTTGAAAAAACTAATAAAAAAAGAGTTCTCCAACCTAACAACAGAAGAGCTCAGGCTAATAGTGAATAACACTGAAATCTTCCCTCTCACTAATAAAGATATTAAAGCTTTAGAAAAAATTATTAATGGCGATTCTTTAGAAGAAAATAAAGATAAGGTGGCTTTCATTCTTCAAGAAGGGCTTCCCTCTGCTTTTGTTATTTTAAGCAATTTAGATAAACAAGGTGTTAAAGAAGGACCGTTAGAGATAGATTTCAGGAAAGCACTTGTTAATAACTTAAATAAAATGAACAACTTGCAGCTCTGTATATTTGTTGACAAGCTTCTAAAAATCAGTAAAGAAGAAAAGCTAAGATTCTTCAAGAACAAAGACTTCTCACTACATGAAATAAATGGTGTGATTAGTAAATCGTTAGGTCTATCTTTAGTGTTTGAAATATTCAAACAAGGAAAGGCAAAGGTGTTTACGAATATAGATTACAACAAGATTGACAAAAA
Source organism: Clostridia bacterium (assembly GCA_017501645.1). Taxonomy (GTDB): domain Bacteria; phylum Bacillota; class Clostridia; order Christensenellales; family UBA1242; genus UMGS2069. The sequence goes on from JAFVWN010000021.1 coordinate 14,314, forward strand.
ACTCATGGTAGAGACAATCAACAATCAAGTTGTTAGATACTTGTACATTCTTGAAATAATATCTAACGTTGTTCTCGCTACTGATGAAGATAAGATTTTCGGCACAAAAATAAACAAAACAATAAGAGAACGTGCTGAAGAATATACAGAAATAATAAGGAAAGAAAAATCAGCTGTTAAAGCAACAGGTGTTGAACCAAAACAATCGTGGACTTTCACACTCTGTAATATGACAAACATTACTGTTGAAGAAGATGATGAGTACTTCGACGAGGAGGAAGACGATGAGTACTAAGATTCTATCTCAATCTCAAGTGTTGTTTGCATTGAAAGAAATAGAAAAAGAAGTTGTTCGTGTTTTAGGTAAACAACAAGATAATGTAATCACTATAAGAGATATAGACACTTTTCGCGATTATATTTCTTCTTGTATAAGCACCGGCATTATTGCTATTGATACAGAAACAAACAACAGTCTTGACCCATTAACCTGTAAATTGATGGGTCTGTGTCTCTATGCACCGGGGCTCAAACAAGCATATATTCCAATCAATCATAGAAACCCAGAAACAAAAATCAGATTAAACCAACAGCTATCTGAAAAAGACATCAAAGACGAACTTCAAAGAGTTCTTGATTCTAACATTAAGATAGTGATGCACAACGGAAAATTTGACTATGAAGTTTTAAAGTGTACTTGTGATATTTGTGTAGAACCACATTGGGACACTATGGTGGCAACACGACTCCTCAACGAGAATGAAGGATACGGTTTAAAGGAACAATACATATCTAAGATAGATAAAACACAAGAAAAATACAATATTGAAAAGCTATTTAAGAATATTCAGTATGCTGATGTAAAACCTGAGATTTTTGCACTATATTCAGCTACCGATTCTTTTATGACTTACAAGCTATTTGAATATCAGCTACCTTTGATAAAAGGTGAAAAGAAACTCTACAGGCTATTTACGGAAATTGAAATGCCTTTAGTTGTTATTGTTGCTGAAATGGAACTCTGTGGGGCTCTTGTAGATTTGAGCTATTGTCAAAAATTGAAAGAAAAGTATGAAACAAAACTATCAGTAATAGATAAACAATTAAATGATAAGCTCATAAGTATCGAAGAGATAATCTCTAAGTGGAAAGTTTCAGAATCAGGTTTAGAAAAAGAAAGAGTCTTTCCACCTGAAAGTGTTGAAGATAGAACCACTCCTGAAAAACTTGAAAGACAATACCCTCTCCTTGACCCACTAAGTGGAAAAAGATACAAGCATGGTAAGACCTATGCTTCTCAACTGCATGACCCAATTAAATTATCTTCACCTAAGCAGTTAGCAATTTTATTATATAAAGTGCTCGGCTCTGTTGTGGTAAATAAAAGAAAACCAACAGGCACCGGAAAACATGAAATAGAAGCTATTAAATATGAAGCTGAAATGAGGTTAGAGTTTCTAAAGGAAGATACAGAAGAATGTGATAATGAGGTAATTACTAAGTTAGAAGCAATTATTGATATTTGTAGTCTATTGTCAAAAAGAAGACAAGTAGAAAAAATAATTACCACTTATTTAAATCCTGTACCGAAATTAGCTAACCATTGGTCTGACGGAAAAATAAGATTCCACCTTAATCAGCTGGGAGCGCGTACCGGAAGATTTACTTCTGGTGGTGTTTGGAAATTTTATGAGAATGAAGAACCAATAACAATACAAGGAATGAACGCTCAAAATCTACCGTCTGAGAATCACGAAATTAGATTGATGTTTAAGGCTGAATCCGGTAGAATATTTGTAGGTGGAGATATTTCTCAACAAGAACCCAAAATTACAGCTCATATCTCACTTGATGAAAACATGCTCCAAGTTTATGAACAAGGAAAAGACATTTACGCGTCAATAGCTCAAAGTATATTTAATAATAACTATGAAGATAACTTAGAGTTCTTTGACAAGGAAAAGACTCAACTTAATCTTGAAGGTAAGAAAAGAAGAAAGGTTGGAAAAGTTATAATTCTTGCAACAATGTATGGAATGGGCAAAAGGTCAGTAGCGCAAAAACTCGGTATATCAACTGATGAGGCTGAAGAAATGCTTAACGCCTTCTATAGTCAATACACAGGTGTAAAAGAAGCTATTGATTTCTCTGTAGAATATTGTAAAAAGCATGGTTTTGTAGAAGATATTTTAGGAAGGAAAAGACACCTACCTAACATTAAATTACCTATGTATCAAACTGTGTTTCTTGGTACACCAACAACAAGTGATAAATCAGCTGAACGTCTTCTAAGAGGACTTCTTGATAGCAAAGAAAAACTTACTAAAGAGGAACTAAGAGAATTAAGAATACAAGCAAAGAAAAATAACATTATAATTGTTAGCAATGAACAACTTATAAAAAAAGCTGAAAGACAAAGTTTCAATGCGCGTATTCAAGGCGGCGCAGCTACACTTACTAAAATGATCATGGTCATGGTGTCAAGAGATTCACTTATCAAAAAACTTGGCGGTCGTATCGTTTTCCAAATACATGATGAGCTTATTTTAGACTGTCCTGTTGAAAATGCAGAGGCTATTAGAAATAGATTGAAAGCTCTTATGGAAAACTCAAGCACGGCTGTTGAAATTGTTCTTCCGATGAAATGTGATATGACAACTGAAACACGTTGGGGTGAAGATACAATGACAACAGAACTAAGAGTGGCCTATCAAGAATATTTAGCTCAAGGAATTGAAAATCCTTTAGAATTACTTTGTGAAGAATTTTGCAACTTCCCTAAAGAAAGCATATGCAAAATTATATGTGATGAAAATGAAACTTTAGAATTTGAGTGGTAGTGAATTATGATTACTTTAGAAGAACTCTATGATAGAATAATAGAGGAAAAAGAAGAAAGAAA
>JAFVWN010000022.1 GCA_017501645.1 Clostridia bacterium
AGCAATACCAATAGGAACACTTGAATCATTTTCTTTGATTATTTCCCATTTGAATTGAGAATCTGAACTAGTATCTTTTCCATTTACAAGTGAAACTGAGATATTTTGTTCACCGTCAGCTTTGTTCATTGTAACAATGTTATTTGAAGTTGTGATATAACCCACTGAAGTATTATCTTCAAAAACATAAACCCCTATATAATATGGATAAGTAGCTTTATTGTGTGATATCTTTATTCTTGCATAACCTGCTTCTTTTGCAGTTATTACACAATATTGACCTGTTGGCTGAATTGAAACTACTGAACTGTTATCTACAGTCCAAGAGTATCCATCAATATCAGAAGCATCTCCTCCGTAAAGTGAAACAAAAACTTTTTCACTTATTCCAGGACTTGTTTGGAGAATAGAAGTGTTTGAGTAAATATATGGTTCTGTTGTAGCTTCATAGTTGTCTGAATAACCGGAAACTGTGATTAAACAACTTGCTTCGAATCCATTATAAGAACAACGCAAATTGGTTTGTCCTTCTTTTATAGCTTTGAAAGTAAAGCCCCAAGATGAACTTGAATCACATTCGATGATGCTCTTATCATAAGACCAAAGAAGATTTATATCTTTTTGAACTCCATTTGGTTTAACTAAAACAGAAATATATTCCATATTTCCAACTGACAATTCGATATTTGATTTATTCAAAGTTAAACTTGAAATCTCAATCATATTGCTTGGTTCTTCTGTTAAACTTGTAAAGAAATTACAAGAAACCATGAGCAATGTGAAAATTGTCAAAAAAAGAGATTTTAAATTTTTCATAAGACTCCTCTTGGGCAGACAGAATCTTATTTTTTAAGGTTATAAGAATTTTTAACGTGTTCTAATGTATTTTTGAGTTACCTGATTTACTTCTACAGGTGGAAGTTCCAAAGGACCGTTTGTTATTAATTTGATTTCTTTTCCGTGTCCTATTTTTATCGTAGGCTGAATATCTAAAGCCCTATCTAGAATCTTATTACCGATTTTGCTTGCTTCAGCATAAACATCAGTTAAAGAGTTTTGAATATATTCATTTGATTGATTATCTATCGTGTTTGTTACTTCTGTTTGAATAATGCTAAACATAGCGATCATGCCCATTGCCTTTAGTGTTTCAAAAGTATGATTATTCACATGCCCTTTGTATCCACTTGCTCCTTGGGAATCAACTCCATTCATATTTCCAAGTTGAATTCTATAGTTATCAGGTCTTATCAATAAGTTCCAAGCAACTTGAACTCGATTTTGGCCATAACTTACAGAAGAATTGTAGGTTGCAAAAAGCATTGAACCTTCTGGAATTAATAAATACGAATGGTCATAACTTGAATAAACATTTTCTGTTACACGAGCAATTACAACACCAGGATTTGCCGTATCAATACTGGTTACCAATGCAGCTGAAATAATAGTTCCATCCCAAAGACTTGATTTACTCATATAATAGCCATTTCCTACTGTTCCAGAATTATTAAAGAAGTTTTCTTTGTTTGAGCCGATATCTGAGCCCATATTTGAGCCGTTACCGTATAGCTGATTCTGTATACTTTGAGTTTGAGCCATTTGTTGAGCAATATATTCTTCTTTTGTCATTTTTGTAGAAGAATA
>JAFVWN010000023.1 GCA_017501645.1 Clostridia bacterium
ATATATTATAATGACCCCCGTGCCAAAAACCCCCTCTATTCAAGTAGGTAAAAGGTACAAAAAAGTGTCACGGGGGTCAGCCGCCAACCCCCTCTATTCAAGTTTTTAAAAAGGTACAAAAAAGTAGGTGTTTATTCAAAGAAAAATTAAATGATGACGTCAATGTCTGGTTCGAAATGTTCTTCTAGTGGAATCCACCCTCGGGCAAGATAGTTTCGGATTTTATACTCGCGTACTGCGCGCACAATAACTTCTTTTCTTCCGTTAATGGTTATGGGTTTGACAAAAAGGAAAGCTAAACTCATAAACAAGAAAATAAATTTTGAGGAAAATTAGCGTTAGTTTGAAATTAAATTTTAGAAAATTAAATTAGAATTTTAGAAAAAATCAATAATGACGTGGATTTTTTCTGTCAAAATTTTTTAGCAACGCTTTTTTATTACATACTTTTTTATTATTTAGTTAGGTTAAATAGAACATGGCTAGCTCAGGTCCCGTTCCTGTTACTATATTTTCAGACTCTGGCGCTAAGAAAACGACTAGTAAAAAAACTCGAACTGTCTGTGCCCATAAGTTTATTACTCGTGTTGATGGACCAGGCCAATATTTACGTTTTGCGTTTAATTCCAAAACCTTGGAGGAAGCTAATTCTGTTCTTGCAGAGTTGCATAACAGTAAGATTATTGATTCAATCTTTTCACACGCTTATACAAGGAATAAAAATGGGGAACTTTCATATTCTATTCATGGGATTGCTCATATTACATCTCGTGATTATGATTTCAACTTCATGCGTAGGAAACTTCCTAAGGCAAGCATCAGGGTCTCGTATTACCCGGAAGGTACATATCCACCAAGTGTCTTCAAAAAGAAAACAACCCAAACTGTCATTCAAGAAGGATGTGTTCCGAACAACACTTGTGTATACAATAGCATCGATAACACTGGTTTTGGTGCCGAGCTCCCCTCTGATAACTCTTTTCCTTCGTTTAATTAAATAAAATCAGATTTTTTTAAATGTCAAGTTTTATATCTAATTATACTAATCCAGTAGAAGCTTATTTAAAGCAATCTAAAACTATGATTCCATTATTAACAACAACTAGCTATAGAAGCCCAGTTTCTATGGTTAGAAAAGCAGTAAGTAAACAAAGTAGACGACGTTCTCGTAGAAAAGGAAAAAGAAAAGGTCGTAAGAAAGTACGAAGAAATCCTAAAACAGGACGTTTTATGAAGTCTAAATAAAGACAATTTTTATTTTTTCTTATAAATGGATTTTACAGAAGCAATAAAACGACAGGGATTGGAATATATAGGGCAAGGAGAATCTGTCAAACAATCTGCAGGGTTTTTAAAAGATATTATAGATGTGAATCTTATTTCAAGAGCATCAAAATATGGACAAAAAATTAAAGAAAAGACATTATATCCTATTTCCAGGTTAGTATATCCTAATGAATATTCTGAATTTCTTGAAGATGGACCAGGGTTAAGTTTTTTTCCTGCAAATATGAGAGATAAAACAAAATTTGGTCGTTATTTAGATGCGATAAAACAGACTCGTATAAATCAAATTCCAGATAGTGAACTTTATATAGACAAAAAAGGAGATCTTTATGAATGGGGAGGTGGACTAGATATTAATAAAATCATATATGATAAAGATGATTTAGGGTTTTTAGAAGGACCAGATAGACCTTTGAATGTGCAAAGAGTATATGAAATGAAATTACAATCAGCTAAGCCTAAAGTACAAAAATTAAAACGTGCTTTAGCTAGAGATATAGATAGAAGATATGAAGGAAAAAGAGAAGGAGTAGAAGATATATCATGGCCTAGACCTGAAGGGGCAGATGAAGATGTTGGACTTATGAGTGGTGGAGAATTTATTGATAAAGTTGAGTCAGATCCGAAGTTTAAAAGAGAAGTAATGTCTAAAAAATTGTTTGAAAGTATGCAAGCTGCTACAGATTATGATAATTGGAAGAATAATTTAGGGTCAAAAGCTTTTACAGAATATGATTTACAAGACTTAGAAAATGAAATAAAGTTAATTGAAAGTTTAAGTTACAAAGATATTAGAAAAGTATGTAGTGATACTATAGATAAGTTTATAAAAGGAAAAGAAGTAACTTATGATGATATTTATAATGATTTAGTGAGTTTGATGGGTACAGCTCCTCTGCCTAAAAATGTATTACCTGAAAAACCAAAATTTCGTTCTGTGGCTGAACAATTTCAGAAAAGAGTAGATTTATTGCCTGGTGTTGCACCAACTGTGGCGACATTAGGACTTGAAAGAGCAGTAAACTTAGGAAAAACAGCAGCTTTAGCAAAGTTTACTGAATACGTTCCTGAAATAGGAGGAGCTTTATCAACAGGAATAGGATGGGTTGGAGGAACAGTTGGAGCTGTTGGTGCGGGACTTGGTGCTGCCGCCGGTATAGGCCTTTTTGCAGTAATGGAAATAGCAAAAATAATTGTCAGAAAAATACTTAGTACTAGTGTTGATAAATTAGCCAGTCAAAAGACAAGTATTGCCGAAGCAGCAAATGATGTGAAAGAAGAATGTATTGAAAATCTTAAAGAACAAAAGCAAGAGGTTTTAGAAGAACGACAAGAAAAACTAGAAGAAGCAAAACAAATAAGAATTGCTGCCAACAAAGGCGAAATAACTTCAGCCGAACGTGATGAATTATTAAAGCCATTAGCTAAAGAAGCTCTAGTAAAAGAAAAAGAAGCTGTGATACTTGATGCTTTCGAAGGTGCTATGAAAGAAGATCAAAAAGAAAAAATGAAATACGAGTTAATTGAATCAGATACTAAAATTAAAATTTGGTATACAAAAGGAAAAGGAAGGGATAAAAAACCAACAAGTGCTACTTTATCTCGTTATGTTAATAGAGATGAAATTGAAGAATGGAAACAAGGAAATGAAAAAAGAACCGGTTGGTTATCACAGCAAGCAGATGCAATAGATCGTTTGAATAAAAAAAATGGCTATAAAAAAGCAGGTCCAAATCCAGCCAGAGTAGCATATTTTGAATTGAAATATGGCGTAAAATTGCCTACTATAGATGTTCCTAAAACTGAGAATTTATTGATTGATCCTAATGATATTGATCAAATTCTTGAAAGAAATCGGCAAACTAATAAAGAATTGCGAGAATTAAACAGTATACAAACTTTTGATTTTGGTTTTGGAAGTCCTTTAGATTCTCTTAAGGATAAGGAAGACCCCGTTTTTCCAGAATTCGATGAAATTGATGAAGTAGCACCATTTCAAGCTCAAGCTTCTCAACTTAAACGCAAACAAGTCTCATTAGGTAAATCTGATACAACTCATTTAATTAAACGACCACATGATTATTCTGAATTGGAAGTTCCAGAAGGATTTTTTTCAAATACAATACCTTCAGTTGAAGCAAAAATTGAAGAAGAGTTGCCATTACAACTTAAACGCAAACAAGTCTCATTAGGTAAATCTGATACAACTCATTTAATTAAACGACCACATGATTATTCTGAATTGGAAGTTCCAGAAGGATTTTTTTCAAATACAATACCTTCAGTTGAAGCA
>JAFVWN010000024.1 GCA_017501645.1 Clostridia bacterium
AGCTGATGAACACATGTATGTATAATGAGTTGAATAAACAACACCATCAACTTTTCCAAGTTCTTCAGCTACTTTTTCAACGTCAACTACGCCAGCAATATTAGTACCGCAGTGACATACAAAAACACCAATTCTTTCCATAAAAGTTTCCTATTTTTTGTATTTTCTGAATGCACTAACAATTGCTTGCTGTGGCATATCATCATCAAGATGAGATGGAACTTGGTTTGGATCTAAGTGATGAGGTCCTCTTGTTCCTTCTACAACTTGTCTAACAGCATCAATAAGTTTTGTTGGTTCAACTTGGCGTGGACATCTTTCCAAACAAGCAAAACAACTTAAACAAGCGTAAATTGATTTTGAGTTTAATAAAGGTTCAATGTCGCCATTTTCTACCATTTGAACAAATTGATGTGGGTGATATTCCATTGAATCATAGTTTGGACATGTTCCTGAACATTTTCCACAAACCATACATTTTTTTGGATTTACACCGCTTTTTTGTAAAATGATTTCTTTTAAGTATTTATTTTCCATGATTAGTTAGCCTCCTTTAACCCAAGAGCTTCTGCTAACAATTCTGTAAAGTAAACTACATCAAGTTTGCTTTCGCCTTTGTTTTTTAAGAGGTTGTAACGACAGAGTGGGCAAGAAGTAACAAGGAAATCTGCACCCATATCTTCTGCGTTGGCAAGAATTTTCTTAGAGCGATTTTCTGGAATTGAATTATCCTCAAACATTGTGTAAGCGCCACAACATTCATTTCTTTGTGCATAAATCACTGGAGTTCCACCAATTGCCTTAATAAAATCTTCTAATAACTGAGGATTTTCTGGGTCATCCAATTGAAGCACTTTTCCAGGACGAAGAAGGAGACAACCGTAATAAGCACCAATTTTTTTGCCTGTAAAAGGATTTTTTACAGCTTTTTTTACATTGTCCCAACCAATAACATCACGAAGAATTTCTAAGTAATGAATAACTTTTGTTTCTCCATGATATTCAATATCATCTTCTTTTAGATAATTGTTCACCTTGAAATCAACAGTTTCGTCTGTTTGTACATCGTTGTTAACTTGTTTAAGAACGTTGTAACATGCAGAACAAAGTGTTACCAAATCCTTGCCAGCATCTTTTGCAGAAGCCAATGCGCGAACTGATGAAAGTTTAGATGCAATTTCATCTTTACCCATTGGATATTCTCCGCCACAACACTGCCAATCAGGAATTTCTTCAAGTGTGAATCCTAATGCTTCCGCAGAAATGCGCGCATATTTTTCAAGGTCAGTTGCCTTGTTTTTGAGCGTACAGCCTGGGAAATATGAATAATTCATACCGACTCCTAATATAAATAAAATAAACGACAATAAGCCGAAATATATCAAATATTTTCTAAATATTATATTACAAAGTTATTGTTTTGGAAAGGGTAAAACGATACAAATAATCACTGAAGTAATTACAAAAACTTTAATATTATTAAAAAAATTAAATATAATTAATTTTTTACTATTGAAACAAAGGTGCGTATTCACTATAATTTATATAGTAAAATTGTGATTATTTTGGAGGTTATATGGCAAAAGGTAGACCTTTAATCAATGTTGAAAGATGTAAAGGATGTGGACTTTGTATTAGAGTTTGTCCTAAAAACATCTTAGAAATGTCAAAAGAAACTAATGGTCAGGGTGTAAATTATCCTGTTTGTAATGATGAATCTAGTTGTATTGCTTGTTCATTCTGTGCAACTATGTGTCCTGACTGTGTTATTGAAATAGAGGCTGAGTAAAATATGGCAAATAAAGTATTAATGAAAGGTAATGAAGCAATTGGAGAAGCTGCAATTAGAGCAGGGTGTAAATATTATTTTGCATATCCAATTACTCCACAAAATGAAATTCCAGCTTACATGGCAAAAAGACTTCCTGAAGTTGGTGGAACATTCTTACAAGCAGAAAGTGAAATTGCAGCTATTAATATGGTAATGGGTGCAAGTGCAGCAGGAGCAAGATGTATGACATCATCATCTTCTCCTGGAATTTCTTTAAAACAAGAAGGAATTTCTTATATTTCTGGTGCTGAACTTCCTGCTGTTGTTGTAAATATGATGCGTGGAGGGC
>JAFVWN010000025.1 GCA_017501645.1 Clostridia bacterium
TATATAGTATTTTTATTTTTGGTTAATTACCTTAAAACACCTATTTTATAATACTTTTTCAACTTTTTTAACTTGTTTTTGCGTTTTTATTGCGTTTTTTTATAAAAATAAGTGATTTTTGTTTGACTTAAAATAATATATTTTTTATACTTTATTAGAAATAAAGATTTTTAGAGAGTAAAGATGACTAAGAAAAAAGTAATTAAAAAAACTTTTAGACCTATTAGCTATTTAAAAAATTATAAGTGGCTTGTTTTCCTTGGACCTTTTTTCAAAGCTCTAGAAGCCCTTAGTGAAGTTTTTGCTCCTTACTTTATGGCACTCATTATTGATGTTGGTATAAAAAATAATGATAAGCCTTATATTTATAAATACGCATTAATCATTTTAGCTATAAATATCTTAGGTATGGTTTTTGCTATATTAGGTCAAAAATGTGCATCTGTTACAAGCGAAAGTATAGGAAAAGATATGAGAAATGATATTTTTAAACATGTTAACTCATTCTCTCATAGTGAACTTGATAAGTTTAGTACAACAACAATTTTAAATAGGGCTGTTCATGATGTATACCATATTCAAGAAGGAACAAGTCAAATTTTGAGAAATGTTATGAGAATCCCTTTTCTTATTGTTGGTTCTTTAGTTATGGCTCTCTTTGTTGATTTGAAACTTTCATTGATTTTTGTTGTTGTATCACCTATTTTATTAAGTATAGTTTTTATAATCATGAAAAAATTACAACCACTTCTTAATGAGGGAAAAACAAGACTTGACAGGACAAGTCAAATAACTCGTGAAAATCTCAGTGGTGTAAGAGTAGTTCGTGCTTTTAATAAACAAAATTTTGAGATTGATAGATTCACAAATGCAAACACTAATCTTTTGCAAAATGAATTAAAACAAGGTTACCTTGCTGCAATACTTCAACCTCTTATTTATTTAGTTGTAAACATAGCAATTATTGCAGTTATTTACTTTGGTGGAATACAAATTAATATTGGCAATGTTTCTCAAGGAAACCTTTTAGCTTTTATTAACTACTTTGGACAAATCTCTGCTGCTTTAGTTGCTTTTGCAAGAATTATAACAGTTTTGACAAGAATGAAAATTTCTGCAAACAGAATAGACGAATTAATGTCTACTAAAAACTCAATAACTTCACCAAGTAAACCAATTACCATTGATATTAATAGTCCTGAATATGGTAAAGTTGTTTTTGAAAATGTTTCATTTTCATATAGTAATTTAAAAGATGTTGTTATCAATCTAAATCTGGAAGTTAACCCTGGTGATACTATTGGTATTATTGGTGGTACTGGTAGTGGTAAAAGTAGTATTGTTAATTTAATTCCAAGGTTTTATGATGCTACAAAAGGTACTGTTTATATAAACGGTCATAATGTAAAAAAATATAATGTTGAAGAACTTAGAAATCACATAGGTATAGTTCCTCAAAATCCAACATTATTTTCTGGAACTATAAGAGAAAATCTACGCTGGAGAAAACCAGATGCTACAGATGAAGAAATTATCAAGGCTCTAAAAATTGCTCAAGCATATGATTTTGTAAAAGAATATCCTGATTTTCTAGACCATCCAGTTCAACGAGGTGGAACAAACTTCTCTGGTGGTCAAAAACAAAGATTAACAATAGCAAGAGCTCTTGTTGGAAACCCTTCAATTATCATTCTTGATGATAGTACAAGTGCTCTTGATTTTGCAACAGACACAAAATTAAGAAAAGCAATAAACACAACACTAACATCAACAACTTTTATTGTTTCTCAAAGAACAAACTCAATAAAAGACGCTGACAAAATTATTGTTATTGATTCCGGTAATATTCTTGATATTGGAAAACATGAAGAACTTTTAGAAAGATGTTCTTTGTATAAAGAAATTCATGAATCTCAAAATAAGAAGGAGGGTAAATAATTATGGGAAAATACCTCTCTTCTAAAGAAGTTCGAAGTAAAGAAACAAGAAAGTTTAAATCTAAGTATTTAAAAGGAAAAACTTCTTTCCAAATCATAAAAAAAGTTTTTAAGTATGCTAAACCATACAGACACTTTATGATTTTAACTTTTGTTTTTGACCTTCTTAGTGCAGTTGCTGAACTTTTAGTACCTATTTTTATGGGAAAGGCAATTGGCTCAGCAATTGGCCCGGGTAATGTTGATTTTAAAGCTATTACCATTTATTCTTTGATTATGCTTGGTTGTGTTTTGCTTGCAAGCTTATTTAATGCTCTTGGCACATTATGCATAAACTCATATAACTATAAAGCAACTTACAGAATTAGAGACTTATTGTTTAAAAAAATAAATTCTTTGCCACTTTCTTACATTGATACAACATCTCACGGAGACTTATTGTCTCGAATGATTAACGATATTGATGTTATGACGGATGGTTTTTTAGAAAGTTTTGCCGCTTTAATATCTGGAATAATGACAATTATAGGAACTTTAGTTTCTATGCTTATCCTAAATATTCCTCTTGCCTTAATTATAATTATTCTAACACCTCTAAGTGTTTTAGTTTCTCTGTACATTGTTAACAAGTCAAAAAAATATTTTAAAATGGAAGTTCAAACTCAAGGTGATTTGTCCGGTTATCTTGAAGAATATATTGCGGGTGAGAGAGTTGTAAAGGCTTTTAACCACGAACCTGAAAGTATTGAAAAATTTAGTAAAATAAATGATGCTTACTATAAAACAGGAGAAAAGTCTCAATTTTTTAGTAATCTTTCTATGCCAACAACTAGATTTATTAATGGTATTGTTTATGGTGTAGTAGGATTATTTGGTGCCCTTCAAGCCTTACGGGGGAATATTGATGTTTCAATAATAAGTACATTTCTCTCTTACGCAAATTCTTTTGGAAGACCATTCAATGAAATAAGCAGTAACATTAGTGATATTCAATCTGCATTTGCTGCTGCGGGGCGTGTTTTCAATATTCTTGAAGAACCTGATGAAATCAGCGATGAGAATTTACCAGAGTTACTTCATTGTAACGGTGAAGTATCACTTAAAAATGTAGAGTTCTCATATGTTCCAAAAGTTAAACTTATTCAAAATCTTAACCTTGAAGTTAAACAAGGTATGAAAGTTGCTATTGTTGGCCCTACAGGTTGTGGAAAATCAACAATCATAAATCTATTGATGAGATTTTATGATGTTAACAACGGTAGTATAAGTGTTAGTGGTAATAACATTAAAGAAATAACAAGAAGTAGTTTAAGAAATAAATACGGAATGGTTTTACAAGAGACTTGGTTATTTAACGCTACTATTCGTGAAAATATAGCTTATGGAAATCCAAATATTTCTCTTGATGAAGTTATTGAAGCTGCTAAGCTTACAGGTATCCACGAATTTATTGAAAAGATGCCTCAAAAATATAATACTATGGTTATTGAAGGCGGTAGTAATTTATCACAAGGTGAAAAACAATTAATGTGTATTGCTCGTATTATGCTTTTAAAACCACCAATGCTTATTCTTGATGAAGCAACTAGTAACATTGATACTAGAACAGAAATGAATATCCAAAAAGCATTTAATACAATTATGGAAGGTAGAACATCTTTTATTGTTGCTCATAGGTTATCAACAATAACTAACGCTGATGTTATTTTAGTTATGAACAAAGGTAATATTATAGAACAAGGTACTCACGAAGAGTTAATAAGTAAGAAAGGTTTCTATGCTAACCTTTATAATAGTCAGTTTGTAAAAGTTTAAAAGTAGATATATTTATATATCTACTTTTATTTTATAAAAATTGAGTTAAAATGTATTTTTTAAGTATGTTTTATTATATGTTTTGACAAAATAACTCACTTATTTAACTGTAAGTTTAGTTAATTTTTTATTTTTTTAAGTAGTATAAGTAGGAGGATATGTCAATAAGTTAATAAGTCAAAAAATGCTAGATAAATCAAGACATCCTTATTGTTTATAACTTGTTCACATTATTGTTTAAAACTTGTCGAAATTTGACAATAAAGTCAATAACTATTGTTTATAACTTTTTATTTTGACATCATTAAAGAAGTAAAAAATGATTTCTTTATATGTTTTTCCTTCGTTCGCTAAGGTTATAGCATACTCTTGAGATAAACCAACACCATGACCATATCCCCTTCCACTAAAAGTTATAGTGTTTTCATCTACAGAAATAGAGTCTATAAGGGTTGATTTTAATTTAGTACTACCTATACTTAACCTAAATTTGTTAGCTGAAATTTCTTTGCCTCCAACAATAAAAGTTTTAGCTCTTCCAGAACTATCTTTCTCTCCTATTTTAAAAGTTGACAAAGATGAAATACTTATTCCTAAATCTCGTAAAGTTGTTAAAATCTCGCTTTTTGTAAACGAATAATACCATTTAAAGTTTTTTGAGTTATTTGTATTTTCATTAGTTTTTATTGGTTTTATATACTTAGGTTCTTCTAAAGAATAACCTAAACCATCAGTTGCTGTTGTTGTGTGCCCTCCACTATTCGAATGAAACCAAGCATTTATATAATCATTGTCATAATAGACAACAATATCCTTTGTTTCCTTAACAGCTCTTCTAATATTGTCATTTATATAATCTTCATTGTATGCTTGTGCCTCATTAATATCTGTTGAAATGTCAGCTCCTTCATACATTGATGAATCATCTCTTAAAAATTTTAAAGTAAATGTCCTTGCAAGGACAGCTTGTGCTTTAAGGGCTTCTATTGGAGCATTGTTACTAATTTCACCAGCGACAACACCTTCTAAATATTTTTCTAAATTAATTTGTTGAAACATTTGACTTTTTGTGTCGAAAAGATTTATATTCATAGTCCGCGTCTTTTTTTGGCAAGATGCGAAAAGGAATATTGGAAGAATTATTATCGGCAATAATAGTAATGTTAAAATTCTATTAAATCCAAATGTCGTATGATGTTTTTTCATAATATCTCCTTTAGACATAGTTTTAGTTTGTTTGAAAAATTTATACTATTTATTTAATATTTATTGATTACATAGTTTTACTTGACTAAAGCACAATTTAATTTTTATAATAATTATGATGAAAGCAAAAGATAATAAAATCTTATATTCAGTCATAACTGCAATTGTAATTGTGGTTATTTTCGCCTTTGTTTTTGGGCTATTGTTTGTGAAAGATAAAAATAATATTTATATAACGCTATACTCACCTATTGGAAACACAAAACAGGTTATTAAAACTTCATCAGGTAGTGAAATTGATAATATGCTTGAGCCTGTTGATGTTGAGGGTTATGAATTTATTGGTTGGTTCTATGATGATGAGTTAACAACTAAAGTTGAGAAAGGAACAGTTTTTAATAGTAGTAGAATTTTAAAAGCTGGTTACAGTAAAGTTATTAACAAGTCATTAACTCAAGACATAAGTTACAAAGATATTACTAATCAAAAATTCTTAACAATAAAAACTTTCGATGGCGTTACCTTAACAAAAGCAGAATTAAAAACTATTCTTCAAAAAGGAGTTAGATATCTTAATCTTTCAAACGCAGATTTAGAGAAAAAAGTTCTTGACAATGAAATCTTTTTTGGGGAAACAACAATTAAGGAAGTTATCCTTCCAAGGAATGTTGTAAAAATTGAGAACTATGCGTTTAAAAATTGTTATAACTTAAAGTATGTTAAATTAGGTAACCAAACAATAACTTTAGGAAACAATACTTTTTATAATTGTAAAAATCTTGAAACATTAGATAATTTAGAAGTTGTTCAAAATTTAGGTCAATCTGTTTTTGAAGGTTGTGATAGTTTGAAAACTTTAAATTTAGGCAAAAATTTAAAAACAATTGAGCCTAAAGCTTTTTATGGATTGCAACTTAATAACATAACAATAGAAAATGAAAATCCAAACTTTAGAATTACCGGCAATGCTTTATATTCTTACGATTATCTCAATTTGATATATGTTCCATCAAACTATTCAGGAAGTTTAATTATAAATGAACAAACTCAAAAGGTTTGTGATTTTGCTTTGTATGGAACTAAGTTTTTAACAAGTGTAACATTCCCTAATTCTCTTAGTTATATTGGGGATTCGGCGTTTAAAGACTGTAAAAATCTTGAGAAAGTTATATTTAATAGTGCAAAAAGTTATAAAATCTCAAACTATGCATTTAGTGGTTGTGAAAAGATTAAGCAAATTCAATTTGCAACCGGGCTTGAAAGTATTGGGAAAGAATCTTTTAGAGATTGTAAAAACATAGAAAATATTGTGTTTAATATATCGACAGCTACAAGTGTGTCAAATATAAATTACATTGGTAATGGAGCTTTTAAAAATTGTAAAAGCTTAGAATATGTTGTTATTCCTGAAAGTGTTGTTTTTGTAGGTGATGAATTATTTTACGGTTGTTCAAATCTTGAAGGTATAGAACTCTCTTCAAAAATCACAGAGATTCCAGAAAAAATGTTTTATGAAAATTCTGCTCTTGTTAAAGTTGAGACGGGTAATATTAAAAATATTAATAATTATGCATTTGCTGAATGTTTAAAACTTACAGATATTGAATCTTTGTTTACAGCAGAAAATATTGGTGTAGGCGCTTTTAAAAATTGTGTTAATTTAAAAACCGTATTGTTTAATAATGTTAAAAATATTGGTGATGATTGTTTTGTTAATTGTAAAAGTCTCACTAATGTTTCTTTTGATAATGTAGTAAATTTTGGAGAAAATAGTTTTGCTTACTGTGAATCGTTAAAAAACTTTAACATTGGTAATAATGTTGAATCTATAAAAGACAGTACTTTTTATTATTGCAAAAACATTGAAAATTATAATTGTTTAGGGAATAACTATTATGTTTCTATTGAAGGTGTTTTATATGATGTAGATAAAAAAATAATAGTTGCCTATCCTCAAAATAAAAAATATGTAAACTTTACAATTAATTCAACTGTTGAGAAAATATTAGATAAAGGTTTATACTTAAATCAGTACTTGTCTAATATTGATGTTGCTGATGGCAATTTGTATTTTTCTAGTGTTGACGGGATTTTGTTTGATTATAACAAAACAACTCTTTTAAGGTATCCCTGTGGAAAAACACAAACTGAGGTTGTTATTGATTATGATGTAGAAATCATTGCTGAATACGCTTTTGCCTTTAATAAACACATTCAAACATTAAAAATTCCTTCAACTGTAAAAGTAATAAATAATAATGCGTTATTTGGTTTAACATTTATTGAAACTATAGAAGTTCCATTCGTTGGAAAAACTGTTAGTGAGAATAAATTTATTGGTTATTTTTTTGGGGCAAACAGTTTTGTTTCAAACCACAACTATACTCCAGAAACTTTAAAAAATGTTATTGTAACAAATGATACTATGGTTGCAGAATATTGTTTTTATGATGCAACTTCAGTAGAATATGTAGAGTTTAATAAAGATGTTTACATTGTTGAAAAGTATGCTTTTTATGGTGCTAAATCATTAAAAGAAATATATTTCAACGGAGCAATTAATTCTATAAAAGCAAAAGCTATATACAATTTGCCAAATTTAAAAACTTTAACTTTTGGTTTTGATAGTTTATTAGTTCTTGACAATAATGCTATCGGTGAATTAACTTATATTATCAAAGTTTATATTCATAATAAAAATCAAAATGTCCCTCAGGATTTTAGAGGATTTTTAATTTCAAAGTTCTCTAGTGTTTATAGTAAAGCTGGAGATTGGCAATGGCAATTTAAAAATAATGTTAAAAATATTTTGTAATTTTGAAAAAATGTGTTAATCTATAATAAATAAAAATAAAGGAGCAAAATTTTTATGAATATAAGAGTTCCTGATGAATTAAATAGATTAGCACATATTTTTTATTCTAATAATGAAAAGTTATATATTGTTGGTGGTTTTGTAAGAAATCAAATTATGGGATTCCCAGATAAGTATAATATTGATATTGATGTTTGTAGTTCTGCTAAGCCAGAAAAAATAATATCAATGTTAAAAGATACTGAATTTTCTGTTAGATATATGAATGAAGATGTAGGCGTATTAGAAATAAAAGGTAACATAAGAGTTGAACATGCAACCTTTAGAAGGGAAAAATACGCCCTACCTGGGGTTCATTTACCAAACAATGTAGAATTCGTTGATAATTTAGAAATTGATGCTTTAAGGCGTGATTTTAGGTGTAATGCTATTTATTACGATATTATTAACCAAGAAATTATTGATCCTCTTGATGGAATAAAGGATATAGAAAAGAAAATCATAAGGACAACAGAGGAACCAAAAATAGTTTTTGCAAATGATGCAGAAAGAATTTTGAGAATGGTTAGGTTTGCTGTAACTTTAGGTTTTAAAATTGATAATGAAACATATAATGAAGCCAAAAACAATGTCTTTAAGCTAAAATACATAAGCAACTTTAGAAAAAGAGAGGAGTTTAGTAAAATTGTTACTGCTGATACAAAATATGACTTCTTAACAGATATAAAATATGCTCATGCAAGAGGTTTAGTATTTTTAGATGACTTAGATGCAATAAAGTATATATTACCAGTTCTTAGCGATATTAAAAATAGTGGATTAAAAGCTGACAAAAATAAAACTTTATATGAGCATATTATTAATGTTTTTGCTTTGAGTGATAAAGAAGTTAGACTTTCAGCACTATTACATGATGTGGGAAAAGCTAAAGCAAAAATGGAATACGGGAATTTTGCTGGGGCTAGTGAATTAGCTTCTGTTATAATAGAAAAGAATCTTGGTAGTGAAGGTTTAGGATTTTCTAAAAAAATTACTGAAAGAGTAAAAAATGTGGTTTTTTGTGCAGATTTTAACAAGTTTGGTATAGAATCTGCAAAAAATATAAAAAGATTTATCATTGAAAACAAAGAGAATTTGTGGTTAATTATTAAACTTCAAAATGCAATAAGATTAGAAAAAAGCAATCTAAAAAGAAAGTCAATAAGAGCAAATAGATTAAATAAAATCTATGAAGATATGATAAATAAAGGAACTCCAATGAGTGTTAGTGATTTGAAAATTAAAGGGGATGTTTTAATAACAAAAATAAAAAATATAAGAGTTAATAAAATATCTCAATTGTTAAAAGAATTGTTATATAAATGTGTTGATTGGCCTGCATATAATAATCAAGAAGATTTATTAAGATTAGCAAATAAGATAGTATCAAAAAACAAAGAGGAGTATTTATATTAATATGAAAATATTTATGATTTTGTTATGTTTAGGATTATTTAGTGTTTCAGTTTTCTTAATAGCTAAGTATGGAATAAAAAAGAAAGAATCTCAAGAGTATGTGAATGGTGTATTAGATTCATATGAAAAATAAAATTATTAAAGTTATTGACGATAGAAAAAACTATCGTCTTTTTTTGTATAATTTTTTACAAAAAATGACAAAATATAAATATGAATAAGAATAATACATTTAAAATAATAAATTATATAATAATTACTTTTTGTGTTGTTTCTTTATTGATAAATATATTAAGTGTTGCGGGTGTGAAAAACGCAAAAACATACGCAAGTAATGTAAAAATAAAGCAAATAGATGTAAAAAACAATAAAAAAGATTTAGCTTTTAAAGAAAACATAGAAGTTTCAAATAATATTTCTAAAGATAATGGCTTGGATTTGTATTTTTCATATGATAATAAGTTAATAAATATTGAGAATGAAAAAACAGAGTTTCTAAACTTAAAAAATGTAGACACAAATAAAAAAATACAATTAGTAAATTTTTTTATCAAGAATGGATTTTCTAAAGAGAGTTCAATTAATTATGTTTTTCCAGAAATAAAAAAGACTGTACAAAATATTGAAAAAAACACAACAAAAAAACCAATAGATTCAAAAATTGAAATCTTAAAAAACACAGGAAATATAAAAATAAAAAATTGCAAAAACGGGGTTTTAGTTGATAAAAATATATTATATAATGACATTTTTTACAATTTATCATCAAAAAATAAAAAAATAATAAAATTAAAATTTAATGAAATAAAACCAGAGTTTGATATAAATGAATGCGAGATATTTTTAAAAGGCAGTTATAAAACATCTTTTAAAAACAGTAATAATTCAAGAAAAAATAATATTAAAACAGCATTAAAATCTTTAGATGGTGTAGTTATAATGCCTAATGAGCAGATTAGCTTTAATAGAACCACAGGTGAAAGAAATGAAAAAAATGGTTATCAAAAAGCAAAAACTATAAAAAATGGAATTTTTGTTCCTGAGTTTGGAGGGGGTGTTTGTCAAGTTAGTACAACACTATATAATACTTGTCTTTTAGCTAATTTAGAAATTGTTGAGGTTAATCCTCACAGTCTGCCAGTATCTTATGAAAAACCTTGTTTTGATGCTATGGTAAATATGGGAACGAGTGATTTGGTTGTAAAAAACAATACAGACAAACCAATAATTATAGCAACTTCAAGCAGTAATGATGAGTGTTTAATAAATGTGTATGGTGTTAAAAATAAATTTAAAATTGTAAGAAAAAGTGAAATAATAGATAATTTTATACATTTTGACAAAATAAAAACACAAAATTATGAGTTGTATGGATTTGATAAACCGTTAAAAGAAGGTGAGGAAATTGTGGTTTGTAAAGGTAAGGAAGGTTTTGAAGCTATAGGCGTTTTGGAATATTATATAGATGATGTGTTGGTAAAAACAGAAGTTATAAGAAAAGATATATATAAACCAACAAAAGAGGTTGTTTTGGTTGGTGGTGAACAATAAAATAAAAACAAGCTGTATAAGAGAGAGTTTATTCGCTCTCTTTTTTTTATTATATAAGGGTTTATTTTATAAAAAATCTAGTTTCTGTTTCTTGTTGTTTTCAATAATGATGGTATTTGTGTTGTTGGTATTGAAATACAAACAAGTAAATTTATTATTAATTTGTTAAGGTTAGTTCTGGATAAGATTTTATATTATTAATCTGGTCTGTTATTTAAAAGATGGATTATTTGTATAGAGGGTAGGGGTAAAAGGTGGGTGTATGGTGTCTTTATATTAGATTGATAAGTATTATAGGTTGTTTGGTTGTGATTGCTGAGGCGTGCTGAGACAGAATTTTTAAATAAAAATATATTTTTAAGTGGGGGTAAAAAGCCCTAAAAACGCCTAGAAAAGCCCTTATTAATTAGTATATAAATTATATAAAATTAAGCCCATAATTATGGGCTTAATATTTTTAAAAAAAATCAAAAAAAAGCTTTATTTTGTTTGACTATTTTCTTAAAAAATGGTAATATATATACAAGTGGAAAAGCCCTATAAAAAACAGGGTTTTCAGTATTCAAAAATCTTCTATTTGAATATTGATATTTTTCACAAAAACACCCATAAAAACATTAAAAAGCACATAAAATATTGGAGTTTTATGGCATTTTTGCGGTTTTTCTGGGATTATTTACTGTTTTTCAGTGTCAAAATAAAACAAATTTTGCAATGTTAGTGGTAAATAAAAACAAACTCCAATGAAAAAACTATTTTTAAAAGGTGGAAAAAGTATGGACAATTCAAAAAGTATTGACCCAGCAACAAAAAAGAAAGGAATGAAGAAATCTGCCAAGGTTACTTTGTTAGTCTTGAGCATTGTATTCTTCCTTGCTGCAATTGTGACCCCAATTGCTATTTTTGCTGCGCCAAAAGATGATGATCATTACAGTGAAAAGACTGTTGGTGATTTCGTCTTGAGGTATGACACAACAGAAGGGTATTATGATATCGTGCGTTACATAGGTGATAGCAATGATGTTACAATACCTAGCAGGATTGATGGTAAACCAGTAAGATATGTTCTTGCAGATGCCTTCAATGCAGAAAAGCGTGCTTCAAACAAAAATATTGAAAGTGTAACAATTGAAGAAGGTATTTCTCAAATTGGTGCTTCTGCATTTAAAGGTTGTGCGAATATCAAAGAATTGATTTTACCAGAATCAATGACTACAATCGGTAGTAAAGCTTTTGAGGGTTCAGGTATTGAAAAGCTTACTGTCGGTGATGCTTCTACATTAGTTCTTCTTGAAGACTCTCTTGATGGTGCAACAGAACTTAAGGTTCTTAGCATTTTGAAAGCTTCAAATTCATTGAAGAGCGGAAGTTTAAGTAATATTTCAGGTACAATTACAGATGTGGAACTTAGCACAGGTGTTGTTGTAGGTGATGGTGCATTTGAAGGACTTAATAATATTAAGACTTTAAGTGTTTATAACTATAGCAACTTATCTGTAGATGTTAATGCGTTTGTAAACTCAAACATTACAACATTAAACATTTATTGGGCTGAAGATAATCTTACAGAAGCTTTTATGGATAAATTCCAAGGTTTAACAAAATTAACAACAGTAAACCTAGATTCTAAGATTATTAAGATTATGCCAGAGGCTCTTGCTAAATTTGGTAGTTTAAGTTCTCTTACTATGGGTAATGGTACAGAAATTGACATTTCTTCTTTACCTGCAGGTATTCCGGCTGAAGATTTTGAAATCTTTATGATTCCTGCTGACGAAGCTGATGCCAATAATCTTACTCTTAACATTACTCACGATTCTGGAATTTCTACTTATGATGTTCTTAGTCAAGATTTCCTTAATAAATTTGAATACAATAAGATTACTACAGTGAACCTAAGTCCTAAGTTCACTGGAATTGGTACTGCTGCCTTTGAAAGTTATAGTTTGTTGAATAAAATAGTATTCGGCGAAAATAGTAATGTTATTAGAATACAAGACGGTGCATTTGGTGCTCCTGAAAGCATTACTGAACTTAAGGTTTATGGACCATCTGATCCAGAAAACAATTTGTTCAAAGCTTTCAACTATGAATCATCTGCTTATCACACTAGACATTCTTATAATGATAATATTGACTTAGCTGCTTACTATATCGTATTAAACTATGGTCTTGGTGCTGAAAACAAACCAGATGCGGGTTCTGTTTCACAAGAAAATATGCAACCAAGACTTGTGCCTATTGGTGAATTAGTTCTTAACTATTTACCAAAAGATAGTGCAAGTGACCGTATTGCTAGAAACTGGACTCTTACAGGTTGGCAACTTGAAGATGGTACAAAAGTTGAAGATCAACTTATGTCTGTTGATTTTGCAAAAAATGCTCAAGGCGTAAGAACAGTATATGCAATTTGGTTACCTGGTGAACAAACTAAGTATCATATTGAATATAGAACTCAAAACTTAGATGCTGATGGTACAGGTGTAACAAATGATTACACAATCATCAATGAAGGTCCTATTGAGATGTGGGGAACAACAAATGCTTTGGTTGAAGTTAATAATACATTCACACCAAAAACAATCCCAGGATTCACTCTTGACCTTACAGTTGATGGAACTGTTTCAAGTGGTAATATTTCAGCTGACGAATCATTTGCTATCAAATTATATTATGTAAGAGATAGCTATGAAGTATCTTTCGATAAGAATGATGCATTAAATTCAGTTACTGAAGCTACTCTTGATTTTACAGGTATTGATAATGTTGATGGAAAGGTAAAAGTTTACTATCAAGGTAAATATCCACAACTTCCAACAGCTTCTAGACCTGGTTATGATTTTGATGGTTGGTATATGTCATCAACTAGCGAAACAAAGATTACTGCTGGTACAAACTTTGAAGGAAATGCTCCAGTAACTCTTGTTGCTAAGTGGACCGGAAAGCAAGTCTCTTATACAAAAGAAATTTACTATCAAAACCTTAATGGTGAAGGATACTCACTGGATTCTAGTTCTTCTGCTTCAGCTCTTGTTGATACAATTGTAAGTATCACAGTTCTTGATAATATTACAGGCTTTGTATATAACGCCAGTGTTGATGGAACATTACAAGAAGCAAGAGTTGATGGTGACGGTTCAACAGTGCTTAGAGTATATTATGATAGAATTATATATACTATAAGATATAATCTAAATAAAGGGGAGGGTTCAACAGACCCAGTAGTTGACCCATCAAGTAGTTCAAATAATAAAGCTATTAGATATGGTGTTAAATATTCATTCCCAATCGTTACAAGAGAAGGTTATACATTAACAGGTTGGCAAACTCTTGGTGGCACATTTGTAGACGCTAACACAACAGTTCTTGCTGGTGAGCTTGATACAAATGATGGACAAGAAACAACTTTATATCAAACATTATATGCTAT
Organism: Clostridia bacterium; assembly: GCA_017501645.1. GTDB lineage: Bacteria > Bacillota > Clostridia > Christensenellales > UBA1242 > UMGS2069. The sequence continues at coordinate 14,210 of JAFVWN010000025.1, forward strand.
TTGGGCACCTATTACTTATGATATTACATTCAATGGTAATGACAATACTTCAGGTAACACAAATACAATTGAAGATGTAAAGTTTGATCAAAAGGTTGTTATTCCAACAAATGGTTTTGCAAAACAAGGTAATCACTTCGTTGAGTGGAATACTAATGCTAATGGTGAAGGTGATGCATTCACTATTGGTCAAGAAGTTTCTAACCTAACTGCAACACAAGATGATATTATTGAATTGTTTGCTATTTGGGCTCCAAACACATACACTGTTAAGTTTGATGCAAACAACTCTAGTGCTATTGGTGAAATGGATGACCTTCCAATGACTTATGGTGAGAAGAAAAACTTACCAAGCGTTGGTTTTAGAGTTACTGGTTACACATTCTCAGGTTGGAATGCAAACAAGACTGGTGACGGTTTATCATATGTTGATGAACAAGAAATTGAAAATCTTACATATGAAAATAATATTACAGTTACACTTTATGCAATGTGGACAGTAAACACTTACACAATTGTATTTAATGGTAACGGTACAGATACAACAACTGATGGAAAAGAAATGAAACCAATTGCTTCAATCCCATACGCAGGTGAGGGAAGTGAAGTAACTCTTACAGAAAATACTTTTGTAAGAACTGGTTATACTTTCAACGGTTGGAATTTAGCAACTGATGGAACATTAGCTTCTTATGCAGATAAACAAACAGTTTCTGCGTTAACTACAGAAAATAATGCAACAGTTACACTTTATGCTCAATGGACAGTAATCACATATACAGTTACTCTTGATAATGGCTTAAATGATGGTACAGATACAGAAGTTGTATATATTCCATATAACAATGTTGCTATTGAAAATCCTTTTGTAAACGAAGGTTATGCATTGGTTGGTTGGGCTGAAACTCTTAATGGTGAGATTATAGCTAACATTGCTAACTGGCTTGTTGAAAAAACAGAAGCTGACGAAGAGTTAAAACTTTATGCTATTTGGGAAGCAAATGCTGAAACTCCATATTCTGTAGAATATTATCTACAAGATGTTGACGGAAGCTACAATCTTGTTTACCCAACAACAGCTACTGGTTCTAAAAATGATTTATCTGCTCAAACTGGTTCTTTAGTTACTGTTACAGATGCAGATGCTAGAAACTTCTTTACAATTCCTGAAGGATATGTATTTGATGAAGACAATGTTAATAACAATAACACAAATGTAAGAATTAGTGGTCACGGTGATACAGTTATTAAATTGTATTACAAGAGAGCTACTTATACTGTAAACTTTGACCTTAACAAAGCTGACGGTACAACAGGAAGTATTCTTCCTACAAGTGTAGAAAATATCACTGTTACTTATGGACTTCCATATGTTGTAAATGGTGTATTCGCTGCTCTTACAAGAACTGGTTATGAATTTATTGGTTGGGCAACTGAAGAAGATAAGACAGTTGCTGTTAATGCTTCAACTGATGTTTATAACAAAACAACAAATTCTACTTTATATGCAATTTGGAAAGCTGGTAAGACAACTTACACAGTAGAACACTGGACTGAAAATGTTGATGACAATGGATTTACTCTTCTTGAAGGTAACACAGAAACAATCACAACTGCTGATACAGATGCTATTGTTTCAGCTCAAGAAAAAGTAATGACTGGTTTTGTATATGCTTCTGGTAATGCGAGTGAAGTTGTTAGCGGTCAAAATAGTGCTGATGAAGCTCTTGTATTAAAATTGTATTATACAAGAACAACAATTGATATCATCATCAAGGTTGAAGGTGAAGAGATTGTTAAAGAAGAAGTTAAGTTTGGTCAAGTTGTTGAAATTGAAGATCTTGTTGCTGAAGAACCTACTAAAGATGGTTACACATTCACTGGTTGGGTAGATTCAAATGGTGATCTTGTTACTAATGTTACAGCAGGAACTGAAGATATCGAGATCAATGCAACATTTGAAGAAAATGAATATGACTTCATAATTGTTCCAAACTTCTCAGTTGCATCAACATTTAAGAGAGTTTACTCTTTCGTTGATGGAAAGAAGAAAGCTAAATATACACAAACTCTTAACTTAGCTAATGCAGCTGCTGGTCTTGAGAGAACAGGATATACATTCCTTGGTTTCGCTTATACAAGCAATGCTGTTGAAGCAGACTACAAAGTTACAGATGATAACTTTAGTGCTGTTCCTGTTGAGACATTAGTTAAAAATGCTCCGGGAGCAAGACCTCCATATCCAGCAACAAGTATTAACTTATTTGCTGTATGGCAAATTAACAGTTACACACTTACTTACCAACACGAAACACAAACTGTTGGTGGGGAAGAAGTTGAATTTAACTCAGTTGTAACTTTAAAAGACGAAAAGACATTCACAAAAACTGGTTGGGCTTACACACAATGGGAAGATCAAGATGGCAATCTATATAATATTTATAAAGATGGCGAACTTAACACATTTGTAATGCCTGCAAAAGACCTTGTTCTTACTCCAGTATGGATTGCAAACACTTACAAAGTTGTTTATAACAGCAATCCATTCACCGTTACATTAAACGGTGAACCAGTTGCAAGAAATCCTATCAATAGTGTTGAAGATGCGACATTCACTTATGATAGCGAAGCTACTTTGGCAACAAATAATTATGTATTAACTGGTTATAAGTTTGCAGGTTGGAACACTCAGGCAGACGGTAAGGGTTCTAGCTATCAAGCAGGTGCTAAACTTGCTGCAAGTGTTGTTAATAACTACTATATTAACGGACTTGAAGATGGTACTCTCAACCTTTATGCGACTTGGACAGCTAAAGAGTATACACTTTATGTAAATGCTAACTACGCTGGTGCTTCTACAGCACAAAAACAAGTAACATTAAAATATGACCAAGAATACACATTAAACAATAATAATGAAGAAATTTCATTATCTCGTACAGGTCACACTCTAATTGGTTGGAGTGCAACTGAAGGAAGTACATCTGTTGATACTGGTTTAGGTATTGGTGATGTAATTTCTAACAAGGCTACTGGTGAAGAAGATAGCATAAGCTTTACAATCTATGCTGTTTGGGAAACAATTTCTGGTATTAAGTATACTACTGAATACTATAAACAAAACTTAAACGGTGAATATGAACTTGATTCAAGTGCAACTACTGAAGGTGCTGGTGTATTCGGTGCTACAGCAAATGCAGTTATCAAGACATTCAATGGATTTACTTATAATGAAGGTTATGCAGAAGAACTTATTTCAGCTTCTATCCCAGCTAACGATTATGAGTTAACATTAAAAGTTTACTACACAAGAAACACTTATACAGTTAAGTTTGATTTAAATGAAGGTGATAAGACTGGTTCAATCACAACAGGTGCGGTTGCTGATATTGAAGATGTAATGTATCAAGCAGAAATTGGTACTCTTGCAACTCCAGAAAAGAACGGTTACACATTCTTAGGTTGGTTCACTGATGCTGAAAATGGTGAACTAATCACTGCACAAACAACTTATACTTGGTATAATGAAACAACAAAAACTCTTTACGCTCATTGGGAAGCTAAAGAGGATACAACATTTATCGTTTACCATAGATTACAAAATCTAAACGATAATGAGTATCCAGCTCTTGCAAGTCTAGATGGAACGGAATTTAAAGAAATTCTTAACGGTACTACAGACACAGACATTGTTCTCGATGATATAAAGAATGAATACACTGGATTCACATATAGCTTCTCAATTCCTGAGAATTTAGGTGCTATTGTTGGTAACGGTGATACAACAATTCAACTTCACTACACTAGAAACTCTTATACTCTTACATTAAATAAAGAGACAGGTATTAATAGTGTTAGTGCTACAGTAACTCCAACTGCAACTCTAGAAGGAAATGTTTATACAATTAAATATGATGCTAATGTTGTATTAAACGCTGTTGCTTCACAAGGTTACACAGTTGATGCGTTCTATAAAGAAACAGCAACTCACGCTAATGAATTTAAGATGGGTGCTGAAAATATTGTTCTTACAGCAAAAGCTATTGCTAATAAGTACGAAATTGTATTTGATGCGAATACAGGTACTACTACAGCAACAGAACTTGCATTTGAGAAAGCTTACAATGAGACAATTACAACTCTTGCAAGTACAGCATTTGCAAAAGTTGGTTATAATTTCATTGGTTATTCATTAACAGCTTCTGCAACTACTGCTAGCTATAATGCTGGTGCAGTTGTTGAAGTTTCTGCTCTTGCTATTGCTGATAATAAAGCTGAAGGAACAACTGACAAACAAACAATTACACTTTACGCAATTTATACACCAATTCAATTTACAATTGTTTATGATGGTAATGGACACACTGGTGGAACAGCAATGTCAAATTCTGTATTCACTTACGACCAAGATGCTATCTTAAAATTAAACACTTATAAGAGAACTGGTTATACATTCGAAGGTTGGGCAACTTCTCCTAAGGGTGCTAAGGCTTATGAAGATGGTGCTAATGTTAAGAATATTGTAAATACAGCTCAAGAGAAAACTCTTTACGCGGTATGGCAAGCTAAGACATACACTGTAACATTTGACCTTAACTATGATGGAAGTACAGCTCTTACAAAAGAATTTACTGTTGATGGTACAAACAACACTCTTGAGGACATTCAAGTTAGAACAGGTTACACATTCAAGGGTTGGGCTAAGACTAGAACAGTAGTTACTGCAGATGAATTAATGTCTGCAAATGCAAATGTTGGTAATACATTAAGTGCAGATGGCGAAGATATTACTGTCTATGCTATTTGGGAAGCTAAGACATTCACTGTTTCATACAACGGAAATGGTGGTGAAGGTGTTACTGCTTCATCTAACTTCACTTATGACCAAATCAATGCTTTAGCTGAAAACGGCTATACAAGAATTGGTTATAACTTCGCTGGTTGGAACACAAAAGCAAATGGTGAAGGTGAAACATATGTTGCTGGTTTTGAAAGTAGAAATACATTCTTCAATAACGGCGAAGGTGTTACACTTTATGCTATGTGGAACGAAAGTGATGGTATTACTTACAAGGTAGAACACTATCAAGAAAGCATTACAGAAGATGGTTCTCTTGCATTCTCACTAGCTGCTACTGACAACCTTTCTGGTAAGACTGGAGATTCAGTTACTGCTACTCCAAGAAACTACACAGGATTCACTTATCAAGCATCTTATGAAGAAGGTCAATTTGAAACAATTGCTTCTGGTACAATTCTTGCTGATGGTTCATTAGTTCTTAAACTTTACTATACAAGAAACATATACACAATCAGCTTTGATAATGGTATTGCTGAGGATGCTGTACTTACTGGTACAATTGGTGCTACACCAGATGATATCACTATTAAGTATGGTGCTAAGTATGGTACTCTTGCTGGTATTGATAGACAAGGTTATACATTCGCTGGTTGGTATACTGCTGATGATGCTAAGATTGCAGAGACTGACACATACGAATTAACTACAAACAGCACATTATATGCTAAATTTACAGCAAATGATGTTAGCTATGTTATTAACTTCTACAAACAAAATATTGATTTAACATATCCTCAAACTCCAACACAAGTTATTGATACATTAACTGCTAAAGCAGATTCAACAATTGAAGTTGGAACACAAGGTATTGTTTGGGAAGGTTACACAACTCCTAATGCTCAAGAAATTCTTGTTAGAGCTGATGGAACAACAGTTGTTACATTCAACTATGCAATTATTTCTTACAGCTTAACATTAAACACTCAAGAAGGTGTTGATACATTCATTGCTGAATCAAGTAATGGTGGTATTGAAGAACTTTCTGCTGGTGTTTACAAAGTTTACTACGGAGCAAACATCACTTTAACAGCAACTGCTCTTAAGGGATATACTCTTGGTAACTTAATGAATGGTGAAGAAACTCAATCTGCAACATTCACAATGGGTGCTAACGATATGGTTGTTACTGCAACTGCAACAGCAAACACATACACAATCGTATATAATGCTGGTACAGGAAGCGTTGACACTGCTATTGAAAGCGCAACAGTTAAGTACAACACAAATGTTACTTTGAGTAATGGTAACGGGTTCAGTAAAGAAGGCTTTAAGTTTGCTGGTTGGGCATTCACAAGCGGTGCTACATCAAACAACTTTGCAAGTGGTGCTCACATTACTGGTGCTGACTTAATTTCTAAGGCATACAATGCTGGTGTTCAAGGTGTAACTTCAACTTATGCAGATACAACTATTACACTTTATGCTGTATGGTCTTATAACACATTCACATTGACTTACACTTATGACGGACAAGATATTAGTGAAGAATACACATTTGATTCTAAGCAAACTCTAAAAGGTGATAACACATTCTCTAAGACTGGTTACCACTACGAAGAGTGGGTAGATGTTGACAATGATAGTCAAAAATACGCAGTTGGTGGCGAATTTACAGTTCCTGCTAGAAATGTAACTCTTACTCCTGTTTGGATTAAGAACCAATATACAATCGTGTATAACGGTAATGGTGCTGATAGTGGTGAAGTTGCTAACTCTACACACACTTATGACGAAGCTAAGAACTTAAATAAAAATGAGTTCAAGAAAACTGGTTATCATTTCGGTGGTTGGTCATATAATGGCGAAACTTATCAAGATGAAGAATCAGTAATGAACTTAACATCAGTTAAGGATGACACAATTACTATTACAATTATTTGGGCTCCTAATACTGATACAGAATACAAGATTTACCATGTTGTTGAAAATGTTTCAAATGCTCCTGTAACATTTGAACCAGAAACTGGATTTATCTTGATTGCAAACTCTACTGAAACACACAAGGGTGTAACAGATGGAGAGGTTAACGCTCTTAATGTATCTGTTTACTTCACTGATGGTGTTTACAATGGTGGACTTGTTGGATTTACTTATAGTGAATCATTAACAACATCTAAACCTGGTAAAAAGACTGGTACAATTGCTCCTGATGGCTCACTTGAACTTGTTCTTTACTACACAAGAAACATTTACACAATGTCATTTGTAACTCCTGCTGATATCACTGGTGGTTCAATGGCTAGTGTAAGATATATGTATGAAGCTGTTGTTTCTCTTCCTGACTGCGGATTTGAAAAGACAGGTTATAGCTTCAAGAACTGGGTAATTGATGGAACATCTTATAATGTTGGTGATGCTTACACAATTACAGCTGATGTTTCAGTAAGTGCAGTATTTGATGCTGATACATATACAGTTACTCTTGATAAGCAAAGCGGTGTAGGTGGAGATACTACAATTTCTGCAACATATGATGCAGTTATCGAAGACTTATCTTCTGTTCCTACAAGAGCTGGTTATACATTCCAAGGTTACTTCACTGGTACTTCTGGTAGTGGTGTAAAATACTTTGATAAAGATGGTAAGGCAGTTGAATCAACTTGGAAGTTTGTTGACGATACAACTTTATACGCAAGCTGGACTCAAAATGATTACGATATTACATTTGATAAGGAAGGCGGAGAAGATGGTGATGATACAGTTGGTGTTACTTATGGTGACGCATTAAAACCTATCAATCCACCAAGAAGAGATGGTTACACATTTGATGGTTATTACTATAATAAGACAGAAGATGGTGTTACAAGCTCTACTAAATACTTCAACGCTGACGGTTCAGTTACAGATAAAGATGCTGATGGTGACTTAACAGATGAAGTTTGGGATATTCCTGGTGATGCAACACTTGATGCGAAGTGGATTGCAAACAACTACACTGTTAACTATGATGCTAACGGTGGTAATGGTACAACAAACCCAACTAACCATACTTATGACACTGCTTCAAGTTTGGCTATGAATAGCTTTACTTACACAGGTTATACATTCCAAAATTGGAATACACAAAGAGACGGTTTAGGAACTACTTATACAGAAGGTTCAAGCGTTTCTACATTAGTAAAAGACCCTGATGGTTCTATTACATTATTCGCTATTTGGAAAGCTAATACTTATACAATCACTCTTGCTTTATTAGATGCAGATATCGCAAACGGTGCTGTATTAGGTACAACTACAACTACTGCAACCTTTGATAAAGTTCCTGAGAGCATTTCAACTGTTGCAACTAAAGTAGGTTATACACTTGCTGGTTACTATGATGAAAGCGGTAGAACTTGCTACATTGATGGTACAGGTAAAGGTGTTGTAGCTTGGGATATTGCTAGAGATACTACTCTTTACGCAAGATTCACTCAAGCATTAGTTGATTATGTAGTTAACTATTATAAGATGGATTTATATGGTAACTACTCAGCTACTCCAACAGAATCTATCGTACTTAAAGCAGAAGCTGATAGTACACAAACAATTAAGCCTGCTCCTACAAAAGAAGATTACACAGGCTTCATTAAACCAGCCGACAAGGCTGATGTTAAGATTAATGCTGACGGTTCTACAGTTGTTAACTTCCAATATGCTAGAAGCCAATACACATTAACACTTAACAAACAAACAGGTATTTCAAGCTTTACTGCAAGTTCTGCAGATAGTACTATAACAGGCGATAAAGTTTATTATGGCGCTACAGTAGTTCTTAATGTTGAAGCTGTTGCAGGTTATACATTTGCTGGATATGTAGTTGGTAATTCTTCAATTGAACAACCAGACACATTCACAATGACAGAAGACTTAACTGTTTCTGCAAAAGCAACTCCAAACAACTATACATTGAGAGTTCATCCAAACTTCCCAGATGCTGGAGTTGAATATATAGATGTTGAGTTGACTTATGAAGTTAACTTCACATTCGAAAACAACGCAGATGTTGATTACTACTTCGAATATGCAGGTTACACATTACAAGGTTGGTCAACAACTGCTACTGGTTCAGTAGAGTATGAAATTAACGAAACTGTTAAAAACTTAACAACATTAAAAGATGGTGTAGTTAACATTTATGCTATTTGGAAAGCAAATACAAATACACAATATGTTGTAGAACACTATCTCGAAACTTTAACTGCTGGTACATTTGCTACTCCAGTTGATGATGAAACAAGATTCACATATACTGGAACAACTGATACAACAGCAACTGCTACTCCTAACGATTATGCTGGTTTTGCTTACAAAACTGGTTATGAATTAGAAGTTCTTTCTGCTAATATCAACGGTGATGGCTCAACAGTTCTTAAACTTTACTATCTAAGAGAATCTTACACTGTAAGCTTCGATACTAACTTAGGTGGTACAACTGGTACACTTAATAGTGCAGAACCTGAATCTATTGATGTTCTATATGGTGCAACTTATTACGATAAGCTTCCAACAGATCTTGATAGAAATGGTTATACACTTGATGGTTGGTACTATGTTGATGCAGCTACTCTTAAGAGTGCTATTCCAACAAACGGTGTTAAGGTTAACGAAACAACAACTCTTGATACAGCTGATGACTTAGTTCTATTTGCTATTTGGGATGCAGAAGAGACAACTGTTTATAAGATTAACCACTACACTCAAGGTACTGATGGTATATTCAACTTCAAAGAGACAACAACTCACGCAGGAATGACTGATACAACTGCTACAGTAGTTCCATTAACAATCAGTGGTTTCTCTTATGATGAGACTGTTGAAGGTACTGTAAAAGACCTTACAATCCATGGTGATGGTACTACAGTTCTTAAACTTTACTATGTAAGACAAGAGTACAAAGTAACTCGTGATGGTAGCGACCTTGGTACATACAAGTTCGGTACTGAAGTTTCTAAGACTCTTCCTACAAGAACAGGTTATACATTCAAAGATTTCACAATTGTGTTATCTACTGAAGGTTTAACATTAACTATCAACTATGATAAAACAGCTGGTACATTCACATTCAATATGCCAGCATCTAATGTAACTCTTACATCTAACTATGATGAAAACACTTACTTCGTTGTATTCAACGGAAACGGTGCTACAGATGGTTCAATGGATAATCAAGAGTTCAAATACACTGAATCAAAAGCGTTAACTCGTAATGCTTATGAAAGAAGTGGTTACACATTTGGTGGCTGGGCTCTTACAGCTGACGGTGAACAAAAGTACACTGATGGTGCTACAGTTCAAAGTCTTGCTTCTGGCCAAGGTGATGAGTTTGAAATCTTCGCTACTTGGATTCCTAAATCATTCAACATTACTTTCCATGGTAATGGTGGAACATCTAGTGGAGCTTCAAGTTATAGTGATGACTACACATTTGCAAGTAATGAAACTCTTGCGGTAAATACTTTCGGTAAAACTGGTTACACATTCCAAGGTTGGGATACTGCTGAAGCTGGTACTGAAGTTAAGTATGCTGACAGAGATGTTGTAAGCAAGATTACAACTTACCAAGCAACAATGTCATTATATGCAGTTTGGAAAGCTAACCAATACACAGTTGTTTACTCAGGTAATGGTGCAACTTCTGGTGAAATGCCAAACAGTGTATTCACATATGACACTCCTGCAAACTTAAGCCTTAACAAATATGTTAAAACTGGTTATACATTCCAAGGTTGGTCTTTAACTGAGGGTGGTAGCGTTGCATACAGCAATGGTGGTACAGTTTCTACACTTGCTCCAAGCGGTATCGTTACACTTCACGCAGTTTGGGCAGCTGATGATGATATTAAGTACACAATTAACTACTATCTACAAGATATGAATGCAAGTGGTACAGCTCTTGTTGACACTTACACATTCTTCGATAGCGAAACTCTTCTTGATGGTGTTGCAAACGGTACAATCAATGCTAGAGAAAAATCAATTCACTTAGCATTATCAAGTTCAGTTTATGTATCATTGGTTGACGGATTAATTTATGATTCTGCTAAGACAGAAGCAATTAATAAATTCGAAACAACAAACCTTGACCCAAGTGGTGCTCAAGTCTTTGAAATTTACTTCACAAGACAATCTTACACAGTAACATATGCTGGTAACCAAAATACTACTGGTTCTATGGCAGTTGAAACATACTACTATGAAGCAGAGTTCCAAGTTAAAGCAAATGGTTTTGTAAGAAATGGTTACACATTCTCTACATGGAATGATGGTACAAATGATATTGCTGTAGGTTCTAACTATAAAGTTGAAACTGCAAACATTATCTTCACTGCTAAATGGAATGTTAATAAGTACAAAGTTATCTATAACCAAGGTAATGGTACTGGTGCTATTGAATCTCAAGAATTTGCATTCAACGATTCAGCCGTTCAATTATCTAATGGTACAGGAATGGTTAGACCTGGTTACACATTCATTGGCTGGTCTATTGATAACAACCTAACAGTTGAGCTTGCTCATACAACTACTCACACAGGTGAAAACATTGTTACAACTGCTGGTGTAGCTGTTCCATATGCTCCAACTGATATCACTTTATATGCTGTATTTGAGGCTAACAAGAATACTCAATATAAAGTTGAACACTATCAACAAAATGTAAGTGATTTATCTCAATACACATTAATTGAGAAAGACACTCAAACATTAACAGGTACAACTGATACTCTTACAAATGCTACTGCAAAAACTTATACTGGTTTTGAAGCAAAAGCATTTGCACAAGCTAATATCAGTGGTGAAACTACAACTGTTATTAAGATTTACTATGATAGACTTTCATACAATTTAACAATTACTATGAGTGCTAAAGGTATTAAATCTATTACAGCTAGTGGTTCTAGAACTGAAGAAACAGCAACAAGCGGAACATTCAGTGTTCTTTACGGAAGTTCTGTAACAGTTACTGCAGTTCTTAGCAAAGGTTACATCTTCAATGGTTGGTATGAAGGTGAAACTAAAGTAAGCACAGATGAAAATCTTGTTTACACAATTGAAGAAATGGGTGCTAGTGATGTTACATTAATGGCAAAAGCTACTCCTATTACATTCGCAATTATCTTAGATGCTAATAACGGTACTCCAATTGATGGTGTAAGCGCTAATACATCTATGACATATGATGCTGAATCAACTCTTGTTCAAGCATTTGAAAGAGATGGTTACAGCTTCGAAGGTTATAGCTTAACAAAGACTGCTACAACTGGTGAGTTTAAAGTTGGTACAGTAAGTGTTGCTCAAGTTAACACATTATTCGACAACTATAACGAAACAGATGAAGCTACAACAATTTATGCTATCTGGGATGCTAACACATATACTCTCACTTATGATGCAGGTGATGGTGCTGAAGGCGACCTAGAGACAACTGTTGACTTTGATCAAACTATAGCAATCCACACAGCTGTTTCTAAGACAGGTTACACATTCAAGGGTTGGAGCAAAGATGGTTCTACTGTAATTGCTACAATCACTGGTTCTATGACTGGTGAAGCTCTTGTTAAAGCTTATGGAATTTCTGCACCATATGCTGAAACTGAAGTAATCGCTCTTGTAGCTGTTTGGGAAGCAAACAAAGATACTAAGTACACAATTAAGTACTATCAACAAAACACAGCTCTTTCAACAGACCTTAAAGATTATGTTGAAGTAACAGCTGACAGAAAAGTTCTTTCTGGTGAAACTGATACAGCTATTGGAACAGTTACTCCAGGTATTGATTACAATGGATTTGTAACTCCTGCTGCTAAAGATGGTGGAACAATCGCTGCTGATGGTTCAACAGTAATAGAATTCTACTATGCAAGAAGAACATTAACTGTTACATTTGATAGTAACGCTAATAGTGTAACTCCACAACCAACAATCGCTGGTTCAATGGAGAACAAGACATATACTTACGGAACAACTGCTAAGCTTGAAAACAACGGATATACTGCTACTTATATTGATGGAAACAGCAATACAGTAACATATAGCTTCGTTGGTTGGGCAACTACAAATGGCGGTTCTGTAACATATGCAAACCTTGCAGATATCGATAAGATTGTTGTTGACTTAAGTGCAACAAACGAAAACGCAACTGCTCTTACAATTACTTTATATGCTGTATGGTCACAAGATAGTGCATCTTACACTATTGAGATTATGAAACCAGCAATTGATGCAAACGGTAAATTAATCACAGACAAATATGATGTAGTTGAAAAGGTTATGACAGATGCTGAACCAAATCAAACAATTACTATCAACCCTGCTGATTATGTAAATGATATAGATACTCTTGGATTTACATATGATGAGTCTAAGACAGGAGTTGCAAACCTCACAAAGATGGTTGCTGCTGATGGTTCAACTAAGTTCACTATTTATACAACAAGAAATCATTACACTGCAACATTCTATGCTAATAATGGTACAGAAGCAACTGTTGAGCATATTATCTACTTCGGTGCAAATATTAGAAACACAATTGCGATACGAGACGATAAAGTATTCACATACACTGGACACTACTTCGTAGAGTGGGCAGTAGGTGTTGATGGAAGTGGTGAATATGTTAACATTTCTAGTATGGATGGTTCTACAGAAACAGTTAAGACAGACTTAAATGTTGAAGCTGTTTGGGCACAAAATGCATATAAGATTGTATTTAGTGCTAACCTTGGTACAAACGGTGCAAACTATGATGCTTCTAAAGCAGAAATCAACACTACTTATGAAGAATCAATTGATGCTCCGGGTGCTAACTTCTATGTAAGAACTGGACATAAACAAGCTAACTGGATTTATGGACCAAGTCAAACTCCATTCACAATTGAAACTGCAGGTACATCAATTCCTGTTGCAACAATTGTTGATAACTTAGGAATGGCTACAGCAAATCAAACAACTCAAACAATTACAATTTATGCTAATTGGGTTGCTAATGAATATACAGTTACTTATAACATCAACACATTAAGTGGTACAGACAAAACTGAAAGTTCAACATTCTCATATGACCCAAGCAACAACGCAACTGTTGTGCTTGCTGATGCTAACACATTTGAGTATGCTAACTACACACTTGATGGTTGGAAGTTAACAGATACTGATGGTTCATACAACTACAGAGTTGGTGCTACTGTAAAAGCTAATGAAATTATCGCCGCTGCTGGTATGACTGACACTCCAGGAACAATTAACTTATTTGCTCACTGGACACCAAACGAATATACAATCACTGTTGAAACACTTCTCAATACTCAAGCAAACACTGTTTGCGGTACTGCTAACATTACTGCAATCAATGGCTCTGCAATTGCAGGAGTTAAATCACAATTAATTGTATACTCTTCATACAACTATGCTACTAAAGCAGAAACTGTTACTAAGTTTACAATCACATATACAACTTCTACAGGTTATAGCTTTGTTGGTCTATATGCTAATGAAGTAACAGAAGGCAACAAGATTGCTGATGCTACATCTATTAATATGTATGGTGCTAACACTACAATCTACGCTGTATATGATGCTCTTGAACCAACTCTTACACTTTCAGCTACTGACGCATCAGTAAATGCAAGTGAATGGGCTGGAATTAAGGGTGTAGCAGATCACGGATTTACATTAAGTGGAAAGACTGCTAGTAAGACTGTAACATTCGATACATCTTATGGCACTCTACCATCACCAACAAGAGATGGTTATAGCTTCGCTGGTTGGTTCAATGGTGAAACTGAAATCAAGACTGATGACACTGTTAAGATTGTTGACGACACAACATTCGTAGCTAAGTGGGTTGCTAACACATACAACATTGTATTCAAAGCAGGCACAGGCGCTACAGGTAATGATGTTACTGTATCTGGTAGATATGATGGTACAATCACAACTCCAGGTAATGTATTTGCTAAGACAGGTTATACATTAGTTGGTTATAAACACAATGACGCTGGTACTGAAGCTACTTACGGTGTTGGTACTACAGCTAGTGTTACAGAAATAGCTAACACAGCACATAAGACAACTGCTAGTGCTGAAGCTATTGAAATTATCTTATTTGCTCACTACACTGCAAATACTTATACTGTTAAGTTCGATAAGAACAACGGTACAATTGTTTACAAAGGAAGCTATACTGAGACATACGAAGCAACTTACGACAAACCAATCGTTCTTAATGTTATGATTGATAGCGTTGTTCGTGCTGGTTATGACTTCGCTGGCTTCAAAGTAAGCACAACTGGTGCAACTCTTCAACTTACTGAAGCATTACAAAATGTTGCAACAGAACAAGATGCAGTTGTTACATTAACTGCTCAATGGGCTAGACACTCTAACTACACATTAACACTCGAATCTAACAATACTGTTGGCGGAAGTGTTGTAGTAAGCGGTACTGACCCAGAAAGCGCAACAGCTACTAAACTTGCATTCGAACAAGAGTTTACAGCAATTGCTAGACCAAATGCTGGATACCACTTCGTTGCTTGGTATAAAGGATCTGTTGCAGAAGCTAATAAGATTACAGGTGCTAACGCAACATACACTGCAACAATGCCTGCACTTGCTACAAATGATGGCACTTACAAGCTAATTGCAGACTTTGAGAAAGACACCTACACAATTAATATTGTTAATAAGGTATTTATTAATAATAATGAAGCTACTGATAAGCTTTCAAGCTTCTCTGTAACTGTAAATAACAATAAACCTATCTTCGAAGAAAATATCACATTCAGTGTTGTTTCTAAGGCAGATGGTTACAAATTAACTGGCTACTACACAGATGTTGCTTGCACAGCTAATAAGATTGCTGATGTTGATGGTGCATATATAGTTGCTGCTCAAGCTTCTAATAACGCAACAATCAATGTATACGCAAGATTTGATGCTATCACTTATACAGTTGAGTTCGCTGTACTTGAAGGTCAAGGTTCAATAACTGGTACAACTTCATTCACAGCCACTTATGATGTTGAATACTCTGCAGGTGATTACATTACTGGTGCTACAAGAACTGGTTATGCATTCGCTGGTTGGAAGGTTGACGCTAATACTACTATCACTGATGGTAAGATTAAGAACTTAACAACTGCAGAAGAAACAGTAACATTAACTGCTGTTTGGACAGCTAATAAATATACAGTTAACTTCAATTCAAATAAACCTACAACTGCTACTAACACAGTTACAGGTACAATGAACGCACAAGAGTTCGAATATGAAGTTGAAGAAGCTATTAATACCAACACATTCAAATTGACTGGTTGGACATTCGATAGTTGGAACACAAATGCAAACGGTTCTGGTACTAAGTTTGCTGATGGTGCTAAGCTTTCAACACTTATCACTTCTGGTTCAACTACATTATATGCACAATGGACTGTTAATAAATATAATGTAACTCTTTATAACAACCATAGTGCTACAGACTCAACAGTATTCAAGACTATTGAGCAAACATTTGATTCTAAGTATGTTCTTGAAGATACAACTAGAGAAGGTTATACATTCAACGGTTGGTTCACTTCTAGAACTGGTGGAACTCAAGTAACTGAAGAAACAATGGTAAGCACTGCTGATGACCACGACTTGTTTGCACAATGGACAGTAAATAGTTACAACTTAACTGTTCACATCTACACTCAAGTTGGTTCAAACACTGCTGAGAAGGAAACAACTGGCGGTTCAGTTAAGGCTGCAACAACTGTTAACTTCGGTACAACTACACAAATGACTGCGACAGCATCTACTGGTTATTCATTTGCTGGTTGGTATGTTGGTGATGGTGTAACAACTGCGTTCACTGATGTTAACACAACTAACCCAATTGAAACAGCTCCAATGGTTACTGCTGGTCTTGTGTATACAGCTCTATTCACAGCAAACACTTATACAATTGAGTTCGCTGAGAACGGAGGTACATTCACATTTGCTACTGGTGCTACTAACACATATACAGCAACTTACAGTGTTTCTGTAAATGTAAGTGACATCATTACAGATGCTACAAGAGCTGGTTATGACTTTGCTAACTTCTTAGGAAGTGATGGAAAGACATACACATTAGAGTCAGTTCTTCTTAACTTAGCTTCTGCACAAGGTGCTAAAGTTACATTAACTGCAGGATGGGATATCCACTCTAACTACACCTTAGGCGTTGCTGTAGACCCTACAGGTAGTGGTACAGCTGAAATTACAGCTACAACAGGAACAATTGCTGGAAATAAGATTTCTGCAACTGGCGTAACATACAACAGTGATGTAACAGTTAAGGCTACTGCTAATGCTGGTTACCACTTCGTTGGTTGGTACGATGGTGATACTCAAAAATCTACTTCTGCAACTTACAACTTCAAGATGCCAGCACTTAGTGCAAACAATGGTGCTTACAACTTAGTTGCTAGGTTTGAAAAGAATGGATACAAATTATCTGTAAATGCTAAGACATATATTGATGGTGCTGAAAGTTCTACTTATGTTGGTGGTACAGTAAGTGCTAACAAGACTGATGTTGTACTTGGTGATGTAGTAACTCTTACAGCTACTGAAAAAGCAGGTTATACATTTACAGGTTGGTTCACTGACCCAGCTTGCTCAAAGGCTATTGATGGTAATACATACACAATCCCTGCATCTGGTGATGAAGGTTCAACTGTTTCATTATATGCTAAGTTTGTTGCTAACACTTACACAGTAACATATCACGCAAATAATGGTACTGATGCAACTTCTACATCAACATTTGTTTATAACAAAGCAGGTTCATTAACTGCAAACACTTATACACTTCAAGGTTACTACTTCACTGGTTGGTCAACTGTTGAAGATGGCACAAAGGTTTACAATGATAAACACGCTATCTCTGCAGATGCTCCACTTGCAGAAGAAGGAAATGTTGACTTATATGCTGTTTGGGAAGTTAATAAGTATTCAATTTACTTTGGTACAAATGATGCTACTCCAACTGAAGGTTCTTACACTGACAATATCGTAACTGACAACGGTAACGATCAATACAAGAAAGGACATCATATCACTTCTTGGAATGCCCTTGAAGATGGTTCTGGAAAGACATTTGAACTAAGCACTCAAGTTTCTGTTAAAGAAATTGCTGATGCTGTTGGTATGAGTAATGGTAATGCTTCTAAGCAAGAAATCATTCTTTACCCAGTATTCGTAGCAAACACTTATACATTGATTTACAACTCTAACTATCCAACAGACCCAGAAACAAAGACAAATGCAACAAAGACTGGTGCAACTATCATATATACAGCTAATGCTAATACAAACACAACTCTTGAAACTGCTGTAGGTGCTGGTTTCGCTTACGAAGGTTCATCTCTTGATAGCTGGAAGATTTCAGGTACAGAAGCAACTTACCCAGTAGGCTCTGCTCAATCTGTTCTTGCAATTATCGAAGCTGCTAATGTTGTTGATACAAACGAGGCTGAAATCAATCTTGACGCTATTTGGTCTTACATTGACTATACATTAACAGTTACAAATGTATATGTTGGTGCACAAAATGCAACAACACTTGCAGCTGCTGTAACTGGTGATGTAGGTGGTACAAGCACAGGTTCTGGTACTTATAGAAATATAGATACTGCAACATTAACTGCTACACCTAAGACTGGATACACATTCATTGGTTGGTTCAATACTGCTAATGACGAAAAACTTTCTGCAGGTACTGGCGCTAACAACTCATTCGAGTACGATATGCCAGCTGCAAATGTAGCAATCTATGCTAAATTCCAAATCAATACTTACACTCTCACAATCAATACATATACTAAGTATGGTACTGAAACTGACAAGGCAAGTGTTGAAGGCGGAACAATCTCTTCTGGTCTAGTAACTCTCACTCGTAACGAAAATGTTTACACTGCTGATATTTACTATGGCAAGACAGTTAACCTAACAGCTAACACTGTATCAGGTTACACATTCGCTGGTTGGTTCAAAGCTTCTACTGCAACTGGTGAGGGAGATACAACTTCTCCAATCACAACAGATGCAATGGTTGTTGGCGGATTAACATACAGCGCACTCTTTACAGCTAATGAATATGATGTGAAGATTTACACTTATGTACAAGTCGGTGGTAATGCTGCTGTTGAAAGTGCTATTGGTGGTACAGCTACAGGTGCTGGCAAAGTAATTCTTACTAAGACAACACAAATGACTGCTTCTGCTAATGACGGATTCACATTCGCTGGTTGGTACAAAGGAAAGGGCGTAGCTACTGAGTACGCAGACGCAACTCCTGCAACAACTGAAGCAATGACAACTGCAGGTCAAGAGTACACAGCTCTCTTCACTGCTAACTTATACACAGTAACAATTAATAGTGCTGTTGGTGGTACTGGTATTATTGGTACAACTGGCACATTAAAAGAAAAATCTTACTACATTGTGACATCAGCTCTTGCTCCTCAATCTGTAACAGTTACAGCTACTGCTAGTGAAGGTTACACATTTGATGGTTGGAATGATGAATCTGGTGAAGTTGCTGACGAAACTAAGGCAACATACACATTCACAATGCCAGCTAAGAGCATCACATTAACTCCTAAGTTCACAATTAACCAATATGCATTAACTATTAATGTCATGACTCAATTTGGTTCTCAATACACAACTGAAACCGTTGGTGGTACAGTTACAGGTGCTGGAAACTATGATTATGGTGCTGTTGCTTCAATGGTAGCAACTCCTAATAGTAACTACACATTCGTTGGTTGGTACAAGGGAACAACAGTAGATAAGAATAGCTCAGCTTACTCTACATCTGCTGAAGCTAGTGCAGAGGCTATGGGTATTAACGGATTAACTTATACCGCATTATTCAAAGCTACTGATTACACAGCAACAATCTACTCATACTTAACAACAGGCAATGGCGATCCTGCTCTAACAGCTATGGATGTTACAGTAACTAATGCGTTTGCAACAGTTAACAAGTCTACAGCTACTTGGACAACAGAAATCCCATTAACTAAGAGCATTACTCTTAAAGCTGCTGAAAATGCTAAGTATAGTTTCGCTGGTTGGTATACTGGCAATGGCGTAAGTGGTTCTCCAATTACTACAGAATTAACTTACACACTTGCACAAGCATCAACTAACACTAACGAGCAAACAATTACTGCTCACTTCACAGCTAATCAATTTGATGTTGTACTTGCTTTAGGTACAGGCGTTAAATCACTTAGCTACAAACTTGGTGTAAATGGTGAACAACAAGTTACATCACAAACAACAATCTCTGTTGCTTATGGTGAAACTCTTAAGATTACAGCTGTTAACGAGGCTGGATATCATATCACTTCATTTACAGCAAACAAGACAATTTCTGGTTTAGGAAATAATGGTGCAACAATCACTTATAACTTAACAGAAGGTGCAACAATCACTGCTAATGCTGAAAGAGATGTTTATGACATTTTAATCAACACTTACACTGATGGCGTTTCTGCTTCTGCTGGTGGTACAATAAGTGCTACAGTTGCTGGAAAGAATGCAACTATTACTTCTGGTAAGATTTCAGGTGTTGTATTTGAACAAGAGGTTGGCTTAACTGCTACAGCAAATGCTGGATACCACTTCGTTGGATTCTTCACAGATGCTGACTTAACTGACTCTCGTGATGTTCCATTCAATATGCCTGCTCTTGCAAACAATGGAGATACTTATACAATTTATGCTTCATTTGAAACTAATACTTACAACCTAACTGTTGAAAGCTATACTAATGGTGTTGCTTCTACAGACGGTGGTAATGTAACTGGCAACAAGTCAAATGTTGTTGAAGGTACAAGTGTTACAGTATCTGCTACACCTAGCGTTGGTTACCACTTCGTTGGTTGGTATGATACAACAGACTTCGCAAACGCATCTGCTAAGTCAACAAGTACTTCATACACATTCACTCTTGACAATAAGTTAACAAATAACGAGCATAATAAGACATATACTCTATATGCAAACTTCCAAGTTAATAAGTATATCATTTCTGTAAATGCAAATACTGGAGCTCTTGCTCAAGGAACAACTGCAACAAGTGCAGAACTTGCATACACAGATAATTATACAACTCTTTCTACAACATCATTTACTAAGACAGGTTACTCACTCGTAGGCTTCGCAACAGCTGCCGCTGGTGATGTTGTTTACGATTGTGCTAAGGCTTACTCAGTTGCTACAATGGCAACAAATGCTAAATCTAATGCACACTCAAGCTCTACACAAACTATTACTATTTACTGCGTATGGTCTTCTAACTCTTACAACTTCAATGTTGTAGTTTATACAAAGGTTGGAAACTCTACTACAGTTAATAATGATGGTGGTAGCGTTACTGCTCCATCAACAATCAAGTTTGACGGAACAGTTACAATGAGCGCTTCTGCAAATAGCGGTTACAAGTTCGTAGGCTTCTACACTGATAACACATTTGCTGAATCTTCTAAACTTGCAGGAAATACTTCTGCTAAGTGTACAAGTGTTGACGGATTAACACAATACGCATTATTTGAAGCAGAAATGAACACATTGACTGTATACTTACAACCACAAGTTGCAGACCTTGGTGTAACACTTTCTACTGGTAATGCTTCATATACATTTGCATATGATAGTGCTAATTACAAATACACAGTTTCAATTCCTACATCTGTATCTCTAAACATCAGCGCTTCTGCTATTGTAGATTACAAGTTTGATGCTTGGTATACTGGTAACGGTGTTGTATCTGGAAACAAAGTTGACGGAGCAACTCGTGAAGGATTGACAACAACTAAGATGACTGCTGGTGGTTTAACATATACATTAAGTTATGTTTCTAAGACATACAACCTTGTATACAACCTAGACTACTCAGTAGTAGACAATAAGAGTGAAGGTACATTAACTGATGCTCTTGAGCCAATTACACTTTCATCTAAGATGAATAACACTGCTGTAACTTACACTCTAAACGGTGACGCATTCAAAACAGCATTAACTGCTAAGGGATTAGCTCTTGCAGGTTGGAAAGTTGCAAATACTGGTGCTTCTGCTGACTACTCAGCTAACCAAAGCGGACTTAGCGCATCTAGTCTAGCTGAAAAAGCTGGTGTTCGTGGAACTGACGGTGCTACAATCAACTTATATGCAGTTCTTGAATCAAAGACAGTAGATATCGCAGTTGATTCTAACAATACAACTGCTGGTACAGCTAAGATTACTTATGTTGAGGGCGGTGCAGTATCTCTTAACAGTGTGAACACAGAAATTTACACAATTGACACTGCAACAAACACTGCTACAGCTAATACATTCAAAGCATTAGCAACAGTAAACAGTGGTTACCACTTCGCAGAATGGTCTTCAAGCGACACAACTCTTGAAATCAACAAAGCAATTGAGGTTTCAGGAAACAGCTACACAGCTAGCTTCACAATTAATAGTTATGACATTTCATTCAGCGTTGTAACTTATAAGAATGCGACTGAAACAGACGCAACAAATGTTGGTGGTACAATTACTCCTAACACATCTGGTTCTTATAACTACAAAGCAGAAATTGAATTAGTAGCAACACAAAATACTGGCTATACATTTATGGGTTGGTTCACAAATGCTAACTGTACAACTTCAGCTGAAGTTACTACAACAGCAAGTGGCAACACTCATACAGGTACATACACTGTTCCAGTAGCTGGTGACAATGGTGCAGACATTAGCCTATTTGCTAAGTTTGTTGCAAACACTTACGAGATTACATTCTCTGCAGTAGATGCTACATCTTGGACAAATACTACAGGATTTGATGCTGTAACTGGTGGCTACAAGAAGACATACTATTACAACAGTGCTCTTGATGGCACTCTTCCTACACCTACTAGAACAGGACACGCATTTGACGGCTGGTTCACTTCTGCAACTGGCGGTACAAAAGTAAATGGTGGAGACATTGTTAAAGTAACAACAAACACTACTTACTATGCACAATGGACTGTAACAAACTTTAATGTAACATTAATTGCTTACACTAAGAACTATGCAGGTGAAATCACACAATCTACTGATGGTTGTCAAACATTAACTGGTGGTCAAGGTTACGACTTCGGTACATCTGTTACTGTAAGTGCTGTAGCTAAGGCTGGTTACTCATTCGGCGGTTGGTTCGAAGGAACAGACTTCACTGGTACTCCAGTAGAAGATGCAACTTCTTACACATTTGTAATGCCTGCTAAGGATGTAACAATCAACGCATTGTTTACAATCAATCAATACAATGTTACTGTAAAAGCTAGATATCAAGGTGCTACAGACGCAACAACACTTGCAAATCTTGCAGATGATACTACTGGTATTGCTTACAAGACTTTAACAGGTGCTGGAAAATACTTCTTTGGTACAGCGGTAACATTAGTTGCTTCAGCTAACGCTAATTACTCATTTGTTGGTTGGTATACAGATGAAGCTTGCACAACTGAACTTAACCTAAATGGTAGTGCAGACGCAACTTCAACTTCATACGCATTCAATATGACTTCAGTAGACCAAACTATCTATGCGAAGTTTGTAATTAACCGTGTTGAGGTTACTGTAGGTGCTTACTATAAAGTAGCTACAAACAATGTTCTTGGAAATGCTCAATCTGGTGAAGATATGGGTACTGCAAGAATTAATAAAGTTCTCACTTCTAGTGATGTAACAAATACAGCAACTGCTACAAATGTTGCTTCTGGTTACATCCTATACGGAACAAGCACTGCAATTACATTAATTGCTAAGACAGTAAGCGGAGTTCCTTATGTAGGTACTTGGCACACAGATACTACATTTGCTACAACAACAGATGCAACAGTATCTAGCTCTAAGGTTTCAGCATACGCATTATTCATTCCTGCAGCATATACATTATCTGCTGAGGTATATGGATTATCTGCTACAGATGCTGGTACATTAAGTACAACTCTTGCTGAGAATGTTGGTGGTACTGTAACAGGTGCAGGTTCAACATATCACGGTCAAGCAAGAACTCTTACTGCAACTCCAACAACAGGTTATGTATTTGAAGGATGGTACACAAATCCTACTTGTACATCAGCTGTTACTACTGGTGTTACAGAAAATACAGTAGTTGTTACTGTAACAAGCGCAACAACAATCTATGCTAAATTCGTACAAGCACAATACACTTTAACTCTTGCTCCTAGATTCCAAAGTCCTAACGCATCAAACGGACTAAATGCTCTAGAAACAGGAACTACAGGTGGTACAGTTGCTATTGTTGATAACGAATACATTACATTCGATAACGAAACATATAAGTACACAGTTTATCATGGTCAAGAATTTGTAATCTCAGCTACTCCAATAACTGGTTACAGATTTGACGGTTGGTTCTCTAATGATGCTTGTACAACAAGCATAACAGTTACTGGCAACAAAGTTACATTAACTGCAAATAGAGAAATCTACGCTAAGTTCACAGCAACTCAATATACATTGACATTAAATGCAATGTATCAAAGTGCTAAGAACGCAACAGAGTTAAATGCTCTTGCTAAAGATGATACTGGAAACATTGTTTCTGTAAGTGGTGCAGGTAATTACTACTTCGACCAAGTAATCACTCTTACTGCTGATGCAGAGGCAGATGGTTACACATTCAATGGTTGGTTCACTTCTGCTGATTGCATCGGTACTCCTGTATGCGCAACTGAAGAATATGAATACACAA
Organism: Clostridia bacterium; assembly: GCA_017501645.1. Classification (GTDB taxonomy): domain Bacteria; phylum Bacillota; class Clostridia; order Christensenellales; family UBA1242; genus UMGS2069. The sequence continues at coordinate 38,842 of JAFVWN010000025.1, forward strand.
CAACTAAAGCAGATGTAACACTTTGGGCTAAATATACTCAAACTCAATATACAGTTACTGTTGTTGAGAAAGTATCTGGAGGCACAAATGTTAATGGCTTAACTGCTCCATATGTAACAATTGACACAATTGATACAGCTTCTGCTACCGTATACTACGGAAAGACTAGAGAACTTAAAGCTGTTTATAACAGCACACAATTTGTATTTGGCGGTTGGTTCGCAGATGAGGCTTGTGCTAATTCTCTTGGAACTGGAACAACATACTCTCCAACAATCACTTCAAATACAACAATCTATGCTAAGTTCACTCAAGCTCAATATACATTAACTGCTAAATCAGTTTACACTTCTGGTGATATGATTAGTAGCAACACTAATGCTACTGAGGGTGTTATCGGTGGTACTGTAGCTGGTGCAGGTACAGTGTACTATGGATTAACATTGACACTTACTGCAACCCCTGCTACTGGATACTCATTTATTGGTTGGTATAACGGCGGAACAACTATTGCTCCAAGTGAAACTGGCACAAACGCACTATCTACTGAAGATAGTTACACTGTAACAATGACTGCTGATAAGACAATTCTTGGTTACTTCAAGGCTAATAATTACACAATCACTGTTGTAACTATGACTCAAGAAGAAAACAATGGTGGAATTACACAAACTACAAATGGTTGGGCAGGTTCTTCTACATCAACAACATTTGTAACTAGTGCAACTTACCGTTACAAACTAAGCAATGTTAAACTTGGTAAAGTTTCAGGCACAACTTGGAACGAAAACGAGTACAGCTTCGTTGGTTACTATACTGATGCAGATTGTACAGCTCAATTCAGTAATGATATTAACGCATCAATTGAAATTACTGAAAACAAGACTTACTACGCATTATTCTCAAGAGCAAGCTTCACAGTTACTGCTGTTGAAAAATACAAACAATCTAAGAATGTTAACACTCTTGGTGACTTAAAGACTGGTAATACAGCTGGTACAGTAAGTGCAACAACTACTACAGTTTACTATGGTAGTGATACAACTCTTACAGCAACAGCTAATGATGGTTACACATTCAAAGGTTGGTATTCTAACAGTAATTGCTCAACAAGAATTACAACTAATACAAGTTATACTGTTTCTAATGTAACAAGCAATACTGAAGTGTTCGCTTACTTCGTTGAAACACCATACACTGTAGAATTAGTTGGTATGTATCAATCAGCAAAAGATGCTCAAAACTTGAACGCTCTTGCTAAAGATACAAGCGCTGTAGCAGGCACTGTTTCTACAACAACTACTGCATACAACGATAATGATGGAGTTTCTGGATTCTTCGCTGGATACAACATCTCTATTGTAGCTGCTAATAAGACTGGCTATCACTTCGTTGCTTGGTACGACAATGAAGCTTGTACAAGCAATGTTGCAAATGAAGCTACTTCAGTTTACACAGTACAAACTTCTGGCAACAAATTGTATGCTAAGTTCGTACAAAATCAATACACAGTTACTGCAACTGCAAGATTCCAAAAAGCAACAGCAGTAACAACACTTGCAGACCTTGCAACTGGAACTACTGGTGGTTCACTCGCTGGTTCTCCAGCTCTCAACAATGCTAGTGGTGTATATACTGTAGGTATCTATCACGGATTCTCAGTAACTCTTACAGCTACTGCAAATGCTGGCTACTCATTCATTGGCTGGTATAATAATAGTAATTGTGACGAGGGTGAGGTAACTACTAACCCAAGAACAGTTACTGCAACTGCAAATGTAGAACTTTATGCTAAGTTTGTACACAAGTCTTACACAATTACTGGTACAGCAGCATATAAAGATTCTGCAACTATTAACACATTAAAAGACGCTGTTGTTGGAACAACAGGTGGAACCATTTCTGGTGCTGGTGCTGTTTACCATAGTCAAAGCAGATCATTAACTGCAAATGCTAACTCAGGTTACACATTTGTTGGTTGGTATTCTAATAGTACTTGCTCTACAGCTATCACATCTACTGGTATCTACTCAGTAAATGACAACATGTTGACAATTAGTGGAATGACTGACAATGTTACAGCTTATGCATTGTTTGTTAAGACACCATACACAATCTCTGCTGCTGCAAGATTTGATGATGGTTCATCAATAACAAGCACTAACGGATTGACAGGTTCATTCACTGGCGGAACTGCAACAATTAACACAACTGCATACTCAGGTTATGGATTAACTGGTTACTTCCCAGGATACACAATCTCAGCTACTGCTGTAGGTGTTAAGGATGCAAGCAACAATGAAGTATTTAGATTCACAGGTTGGTATGATACATCTGCTTGTGATGGTACTGCATTAAGCACTTCTGCTTCATACACTAACTACTCTAAGAAGCCTTCTAATGAAACAATCTACGCATTGTTCACTCGTGTATCTTACACATTAACAATCAGCGCTAAGTATCAAGCTGCTACAAACGCAACTACTTATGCTAGCCTTGCATCAGGCGAAACTGGTGGTACAGTTTCTGGCGGTGGAAGTGCTCTCTACGGAGCAACTCAATCTGCAACAGCTTCTGCTGAGACAGGTTATACATTCGTTGGTTGGTACAATGCTTCAGGTGTTGAACTTGCAACAACTGCAACATACACACCTACAATGACAGCAGACTTAAGTATTTATGCTAAGTTTGTAATCAATAAAGTTGCTGTAACTCTTAACAGTATGTTTAGAGCTCCAAGCAGTGCAACTGCAATAGCAACTAACCCTACAGTTGGAACAACAGGTGGTTCTGTAGAATCAACAATGTTCACTGACCAAACTGTTCTATCTACAGCAAAGACAACTGTATCTCATGGTAAGACTGGTTATATCTTATATGGCACAGCTCCTACTATTACAACAACTCCTGCTGACAACTACGCTCACGCAGGTAACTTCACAACGAGTGGCAACTCTTATACCGCATATGCTGGTGCAGGTATTACAAGTGCAACTGCAATTTACTCTAGATTTGATGCTCAAACTTATACAGTAAATGTTAAGGTTTACACTAGTGCAGTAACAACTGGCGGTGCAGGTACTGCAACTGAAAGTACTACAGGTGGTACAGTAAGTCCAGTGACTAAGAACTTCTACATCTTTGGTGGTGCAAATGTTCTTGGCTCATTCACTACTACACCTAAGACTGCTAATGGTTATGTATTTGATGGTTGGTATAATTCAACAACATTCAATTCAGCTAATAAGATAACAACTTTTGCTGGAACTGAAGCTGGTGCTACTCATACAATCTATGCATTATTTAGACCAGACACATTATCTGTAACAGTTACAGCTCTTGCTCAAAATGCGACTGGTAAATCAACACTTTCTACATCTCTAGTAGCTGGTGGTGGTACAGTAACAGGTTCAAGTACATCATATGCTTACGGACAATCTGTAACAGTAACTGCTCAAGCTAATACTGGTTATGTATTCAAGGGTTGGTATAGTGATAGCACTTGTGCAACATTAAAATCTAATGATGCATCATACACATTCACATTGACAGCTACAACAAATCTATATGCTAAATTCGTAACAGCACAATATACAATCACAACTGTTGTTCGTGGTGAAAATGCTTCAAGCCCAACAGCTTTAAGCGGAACTAAGAGCAATGGTGTTGGTGGTTCTATCACTGGTGCTGGAACATACTATATCGGTACAGGTTCTGCGTTCGAGGTAACTCTTGGTGCAACTCCTGATTCTGGATATAAGTTCATTAACTGGTACAGCAACGAAGATTGTAGTAATACAACTTCAAATGTAATTACTTCTACAACTGCTGGTGCTTCTATTACAGTATACGGTTACTTCACAACAGGTACTTATACAGTAACATTTGACCCACAAGGTGGTTCTGTAACTCCAACAACTATGACTCTTTATAGACATACTGGAACAGTTGCAGTTCCAACAGCTACAAGAAGTGCTTACACATTTGCTGGTTGGTTCACTCAAACTGGCGGTGCTGGTGACCAAGTTACAAATGCTGTTGTTTCTGGTTATACAGATACAACATTCTACGCTCATTGGTATGCAAATATCAGTGTGACTGTAAACGGAATTAATAGAACTCCTGAATCAATGCACGGTTCAACAGTTACAACTCAAACATTAACTGCAGGTAACAACACTGCATCTGGTAATACAAATACTCTCAAGAGTATTACAGCTAAGACTGTAACAGGTTACACATTTGTAGGTTGGTACAGGTCAACAACAATTTCTTCTGCTAACTTATTAGGAAGCAATGCTACTCTTAATATTACTAGCACAGGAAGCTTGACATACTACGCATACTACACACCAAATGCAACAACAGTGTCTATGAAAGTTTATTATCTCAATAACACTGTATACACACAAGGTGTTACTGGTGGTAATGCAACAGTTAAGATTGGTTCAACAACTGTTACACCTTCTGGTTCAGATGGTGCATACACATTCACAACTTACTATAATGGTGCTTATGTGATTACTGCAGCTGCTAACGCTAACTATGAGGCATATGGCTTCAACACTAATGCTACAGCTACACCAACTACTGCTAGCACAGTTGCTTCAAGCTATACATTAACTCAAAACGGTGCAGCTACTGCAAATAATGTACAAGTTCTATTTAGAGGTAAACAAATTACTGTTTCATTCAATGCAAACGGTAAGACTGGCGTAACAATGCCAAGCAATGTAACTGTAAGATACGGTACTACTGCTACTGCTACTCTAAGCTTCAACGCTTATGCAGTAACTAACTATCAACATCTTGGATTTAACAAATCTTCATCTGCAACAACTGCATCAATTGCAAGAAGTGCTGTTACATCTAATGCTACAGTTTCATTCTTAGTAAATACAGACAATGTTTCAATTTCTGGAACAAACGGTACTGTATATGCTGTATGGTCACAAGCTTATGTTTGGGCTGTTGCTAAGAACAGTTCTGGTACAGAACTTGCTCTTGACTCATTTGTTCGTGGATACAATACTGTTGAAGCTGCTATCACAGCTATTAATGGTAACTCATCTGCTGCAAGTGGTATTGTTACAGTTGTTAAGAGTGTTGGTATGACAACTGCTGTTACAATTTCTAAACCAATTGACTTAACAGCAACTAATGCATCTAACACAATTACTGTTTCATCAACAGCTAACTTCGTTGTTAACGCAACTCTCAATGTTTACGGCGTAACAATTGCTGGTACTACAACTGCTACTAACGGTTTATTTGATGTAAATGCCGCTACACTTACATTCGGTAAGTCTGGCACAACTACTACACTTTCTGGTGTAACTGCTACTAATATCTTCTTTGCAGACGCATCTACAAGTAAGGTAAATATTACAACAGCTACAATCACAAGTTGTAAGACTGGTGCTAACGGTACTTATGGTTCAATTATTAACTTAACTAGTGGTGCAACTGGTACTATGACAAATACAACAATCTCTGGACATAACGCTGTAGGTGTTACAATGTTTAACATCAACGCAAGTACACTCACAGTTAGTGGTGGTACAATTGGTAGCACAACAAGTGCGAACACAGCATCAGGTTCAAGCTTTGAAGCTATCTTCTACAACACTAACGGTACATTAACTATTAGCAACTCAACAACTATCATCAGTAATGATTATAGAGTTGACTACGCTACTGGCGACAATGCTACAAATGATGTAGATGCTGAGATTTCTTAATCTTGTAAAACTTGCAAAATTTGTTTAGTAATAAAAGAGACGGTCAAAAGCCGTCTCTTTTTTGTTGTAAAATTTAAGAATTTTGTTTTAAATTATAAAAACGATTGGGGAAAATTCGTTGCAAGGGTGGGGAAACAAATAAAACATAAAAAACAGTTTATTAGTTTAGTTGGTTTTTTGTTGAGAGAACTTCACTTTTTGGGTTGCAAAGGTTAAAAATCAAAAGAATACTTTACATTTTATTGTGTGGGTGCTAAAATAAAAGAAAATAGTTGATAAATCTATTAATAAATACAAAGAGGCTGAAATTTATGCGTGATTATAAACATATAGAAATTGAAAATAAATGGAAAAAATATTGGCAAGACAATCAAACTTTTAAAACTGATGTTTGGGATTTTTCTAAGCCAAAATTTTATGCTCTAGATATGTTCCCATATCCATCTGGTTCAAACCTTCATGCAGGGCACCCAGTTGGATATACAGCAACTGATATTGTTGCGAGAATGAAAAGAATGCAAGGTTATAATGTTTTGCACCCAATGGGATTTGACTCTTTTGGTCTTCCAGCTGAGCAATATGCAGTTGATACAGGAAACCACCCAGACGGATTTACTCAAAAGAATGTAAAAATCATTTCTCGTCAATTGTTTGACCTTGGTTTCTCTTATGATTGGGAGAGGGAATTTTGCACAAGTGACCCAAGTTATTATAAGTGGACTCAATGGATTTTCAAAAAGCTTTATAATGATGGGCTTGCTAGATGTGTAGAAATGCCTGTAAACTGGTGTGAAGGTCTTGGTTGCGTTCTTGCAAATGATGAAATTATTGACGGTAAAAGTGAAAGAGGTGGATTCCCTGTTGTTAGAAAGAATATGAAACAGTGGATAATTGATACTCCTAAGTTTGCAGATAGACTTCTTGAAGGGTTAAATGAAATTGATTGGCCAGAGTCTACAAAAACAATGCAAAGAAACTGGATTGGTAAGTCTACTGGTGTTGAAGTTGACTTTGATTTGGTTGGTGGTGGCTCTTTCTCTATTTATACAACTTGTATTGAAACAATTTATGGTATTACATTTATGGTTATGGCGCCAGAAAGCAAGCTTGTAGACGAATTAAAACCAAGGATTAAAAACTGGCAAGAAGTTGAAGAATATCGTAAAGAAACAGCAAAATTAAGCGAATTTGACCGTACCGAGCTTAACAAAGGCAAGACTGGTGTTAAACTTGATGGAGTTTTTGCTATAAACCCAGTAAACGGGAGAGAAGTTCCTGTATTTATTGGCGATTTTGTACTTGCAAGTTATGGTACTGGTGCAGTTATGGCTGTTCCGTCTCACGATCAAAGAGATTTTGAGTATGCAATTGTTCATAACATTCCAATGATTCAAGTTATTGATGGTGCAGATGTTAGTAAGAAAGCATTTGAAAAGCAAGATTACTTAGGTAAAGGTTGTAAACTTCTTAACAGTGAAGAGTTTACAGGTCTTACTGTTGAAGAGGCAAAAGAAGCAATAACTGAAAAACTTGTAAAAATGGGAAGGGGCAGAAAGAAAAACAACTATAAACTTCGTGAGTGGATTTTTGCTCGTCAAAGATATTGGGGTGAACCTATTCCTGTTGTTCATTTTGAAGATGGTACAACAAAAGCCCTTGAAGATAAAGATTTACCACTTATTCTTCCTGTTCTTGACGATTATAAACCTGCAAAAGACGGAAACAGTCCTCTTGCGAAAGCTACTGACTGGGTAAATGTTGTTGTTGATGGCAAAAAGGCAAAAAGAGAAACAAGCACAATGCCGGGAAGTGCTGGTTCAAGCTGGTATTTCTTAAGATATATTGACCCTAAGAATGACAATGAGTTCGCAAATCAAGAACTTTTGAAACACTGGATGCCTGTAGACCTTTATGTTGGTGGTCCAGAGCACGCAGTTGGACACCTATTATATTCTCGTGTATGGAACAATTATTTGTTTGATAAAGGACTTGTTCCAGTAAAAGAACCATTTAAAAAACTTGTACACCAAGGTATGTTGCTTGGTGCTAACGGTATAAAGATGGGTAAGAGATATCCTAAGTATGTTGTTGGAACTGACGAAACTGTTCAAAAGTTCGGTGCAGATAGCTTAAGACTTTATGAAATGTTTATGAGTCCTCTTGAAGAGGCTAAACTTTGGAGTGATAGCGGTATTGTTGCTGCAAGAAAGTTCCTTGATAGAATTTATCGTATCTATCAAGAAAAGAATATTACTGAAGAAAATTCAGGAGAACTTAAGACTATTTATAACCAAACAGTTAAAAAGGTTACTGAAGATTATGAAACTCTAAACTTTAACACTGCAATTTCTCAAATGATGATATTCATTAATGCTGTTGCTAAAGTTAATGATTTCCCAAGAGAATATGCTGAAGGTTTTGTGAAATTATTAAACCCAATTTGTCCATTTATTACAGAAGAGTTGTGGGAAGAGCTTGGTCATAATAATACTGTTTCTTATGAATCTTGGCCAACTTATGACGCAAAAGCTTTAGTTCAAGATGAAATTGATTTACCTGTTCAAATTCTTGGAAAAATGAGAGGCACAATCAAGGTTAATGTAAAAGCTTCACAGGATGAAGTTGTAAAATTGGCTATTGAAAATGCTGAAATAGCTAAATTTGTGACAGGAGATATCAAAAAAGTCATTTATGTTCCTGGAAGAATTTTAAACTTAATAGTATAATTTCTTTAGGGGGAAGAAATGCAAAAAGCAAAAAAATTATTATTTAGTGCAAGTATTTTAGAGTTAATGCTTGCTGTAGTGCTCTTAATTTTTGACGGTTTCTATTCTGCAAACTGGTTATCTTCGCTAGAAGGTGACTTGACGGGAAGAATAGTAATCACTTGTGTACTATTTGTTTTGTCGGTTGCCTTCGCTGTTGATGGCGTTCTTGCTTTAAGGTATTCAAGAGCGAGTGATGAAACATTAAAAAAATGTCAAAAGGCAAGAGTTCTAATGGGGATTGCGTTTGTTGTGATCGCTATTACTGCATACATTTTATTGTGTGTAATCGTAACAAAGAAGCAAGGTGCAGAAGTCTTTGTATTGGTTTTTAGTTTTTTTGTGTCTATAGCAGTGGCTGTTTTGAACATAAAAAGTGCTGTTGATATGAATAAACCAGAAGAACCAAAACAAATTGTAACTTCGCAAGTTGTTAAACCACAAGTTGTGTCCCCAAAACGAAATGATATTGACGGACTCATCCAAAGGCTTGATTCTCTTGCTGTTTTAAGAGAAAGAGGGCTTATAACAGAGGAAGAGTTTGAAAAGTTTAGAACGGAAGTTTTAAACAGCTATAAGGATTAATTATTAAAAAGGAGAAATAAGTTATGGAGAGAACCAAAAATAAATTTTATGTTGCAACATCTGTTTTAGAATTTGTATTTGCATCAATTTGTGTATTGTATTCATTAATTTTAATTATAGGAATGGCAACAGGAACTCTTTCTGAAACAATAAAAACTGATTTACTAGCAGAGTATGGTAGTGCTACCCCAGAAATGCTTGAAGCTTTACAGATGGTAAACTCAATGATAATAACAATGATTGTGTTTATGGTTGGTTCATCTGCTGTTATGTATGTTTCTGGTGTATACTTCTTAAAATATTCAAATCTTACAGACCAAGAAGCTGATGAAAAGTGGGGAAAATGTCTAGGTTGGACTATTACTGCATATTTCTTTGGTGGCCTTTTACTTGGTGGTCTTGCAACTGCAGGTTTGTGTGCTGTTCAAGCGAAACAAAGAGAAAGAGTTGTTGGTGGAACTGCTAATTGGACCACATCAACAGGAAAAACTGTTAATATGAGTACTGGAGTTGTTGAACAAGAAGATGTTTTAGCACCTGAAAATCTTGAGAAGATAAGAGTTAGGCTTGAGAAATTAAAAGCACTAAAAGATACGGGAGCTATTAGTGAGGAAGAGTTTGAATCATTAAGAGCAAAGACAATGGCTGGTCTTACTCCTAAAAAAGAAGAGCCGAAGGTTAATCCAGAAGATGAAAAACTTGCAAGAATGACTGAAAGGCTTAATAAGTTAACAGCTCTTAAAGAGTCTGGTGCAATAAGCGAAGAAGAGTATGCTTCACTAAGAGAAAAAGTTATTAACGAAACAAAATAATAAAATAAAAAGACACTTCTATAAACGAAGTGCCTTTTTTATTTATATACTTAATTGAAGTTTGTTTTTTAGAGGTGTTGATATAAACTCGAAATATAGCTCAGTTATGCAATATGTGAAGCAGGGAACAAGACTGTCAAAAACAAGGTCAGCAGGGTCAACAAATCTTCCTGTTGGTAAAACCCCTTGAAGAAGTTCAATTATAATAGCGAATATTAATCCAATAAGAGCTGGGTTGTTTTTTAGTAATAGTTTATCTGTCTTGTCTATAAAGTGTTGTTTTGCAAAGCAGATAACCCCAATAGGAATTGTGAGGGCAAAGTTAATAAAGAAATTATGAAAACTCATACCGTCTGCAAAATTAAACTCAAAGAAGCTGTGGTTTTGAGGGGGTTCTATGTATAAATGAGTGGTTGAAAGTCTGGCATTAAAGAGTGTTAAGAACAATGCTAAAACTAGAAATAGGGTTTGCCAAACATCAATTATAAAAAGTTTTGTGTATTTTTTTTGACTTTTTATATAGAATAATAATATAAGTGGTACAAAGGCGAAAAGCCCAATATATAAAGGAATAAACAGGTTTATGGATATTTTCATTTGTGCCTCCAAGATATGGTCAAGAAAAAAGTAAGAAAATTATTCTTGACAAATTCGATTATCAATATTATAATATGAATATCACGAAAAAGGAAACAAAATCAATGACATTTATTCAAATTAATAACAACAATAATAATCTTTTGAACACATAAAGTTATGGGTTGTTATTGTCATTGTAAAAAATAAAGTAAATTCAAGAACTTTTTGGCAATCACCCAAAAAGTTCTTTTTTTTGGAAAAAAATCAAAAAACAATTTTTAAGGAGATAAAATTATGGAACAAAAAATTAAAGATTTAAAAGTAGGAGAAGTTGAAGTCGAAGGGTGGCTTGATAGGGTTCGAGACCAAAAGAGTATGCTTTTCGTAATCATCAAAGACCGTTCAGGTAAATTACAAATTACAGTGGAAAAAGAAAAGACGCCAGAAATAGCAAAAACATTAACTTCTTTAATGACTGACAGTTTTATTAGAGTAAAAGGTTTGCTTGTTGAGAGTCCTTGTGTTAAACTAGGTGGTGTGGAATTATATCCAACAGAAGTTGAAGTATTAAGTAGTGCAAAAGTAAGCCCAATAGGAGAGGAAAGTAGCATTGACCAAAGACTTGACTATAGATGGATTGACCTTCGTGATTCTAAGAAAAGATTAATTTTCGAGGTGCAAACAATATTTGTCCACGCAATGAGAAAGTTTTTAATGGAAAGAGATTTCATTGAGGTTCACTGTCCAACAATTTCTGGTCAAGAAAGTGAAAGTGGTGCAGGTGTTTTTGAAGTTAAGTATTTTGACCAAAAAGCATATTTAATTCAAAGCCCACAATTCTATAAACAAATGGCAATTGCAAGCGGATTTGAAAAAGTATTTATCGCAACTCCTATTTATAGAGCGGAAAAATCATTTACAAAACAACACGCAACAGAATTTTCTGGTTTTGACCTTGAATTTTCTGGAGTTAAAGATGTTGAAGATGTAATGAAGATGGAAGAAGAGCTTATTGAGGCAGGCATTAGAGCTGTTAAAGAAAAACTTGGAGATAGAGTTAAAGCAGAACTCGGTGTAGATATTGTTGTTCCAAAACTTCCATTCCCAAGACTCACAATGAAAGAGGTTTATGAAATTCTTGATGAAGAGTGTGATTATCCTCTTGATGAAGGTGATGACCTTGATAGAGAAGCTGAAAAACTTTTAACAGAGTATATGCAAAAGAAGACGGGACATCAATTCTTCTTCGTAAAAGAATATCCAGCGGGGGTTAGACCTTTCTATTCAATGAAGAAAGAAGATGACCCAGAGTATACAAAAACTTATGACTTATATTTCAAAGATGTTGAGATTACAAGTGGTGCTCAAAGAGAACACAGAGCAGACATATTAGCAGAGCAAATTAGAGAAAAAGGAATTGACCCTAAAACTATGGAAGAGGGGTACATTGATTTCTTTAAATATGGATGCCCACCACACGGTGGTTTTGGTCTTGGTTTAGACAGAATTACAATGCTACTTTTAGACCTTCCAACAATAAAAGAGGCTATGTTTGTATTCCGTGGCCCAGACAGAATTAAACCTTAGGAGAGAAAAGAATGAAAACTGTAACAAGTGAAGACATTAAACACTTAGCTTCATTATCAGCACTAGATTTTGATGAGGAAAAAATTGAAGAATTTAAAGGCGAGTTTGAAAGTATTTTGGGTTTTGTTGACCAAATAGCAAATGCAAAAATTGAGGGCGTTGATACTTTTAATAGAAGCGTTCCCGTTGCACAGCTTAGAGAAGACGAAGCAAAAGAAAGTGCTCCTGTTGAAGTACTTTTGAAAAATGCTCCAAAACAAAGAAAAGGGTATTTCAATGTACCAAAGGTGGTAGACTAATGGATATAAAATCACTTAGTATAGAAGAACTTGTAAAAAAGATAAAATCAAAAGAATTTTCTGCTAAAGAAGTTACAAAATATTATCTTGCAAACATTGAGAAATATAAAGGTAAAAATGCAGTTTTAGAGGTTTTTGAAGATGCTGTTGAAATAGCGGAAGATATCGATAGAAAAATCGCTTCTGGGGCGGATTTGGGCTTGCTTGCGGGTGTTCCTGTTATCATTAAAGACAATATGCTTTACGAGGGTAAAAAGTGTACTTGTGCATCTAAATTTTTGAAAGATTATGTGTCACAATACACTTCTACTGCTGTTCAAAAACTTATTGACCAAGATGCTGTGATTATTGGTAGAGCAAATATGGACGAGTTTGCTATGGGTGGTTCTTGTGAACACTCTGCTTTTGGTGCTTGTAAGAATGCCTATGATGACACTAGAGTTTCTGGTGGTTCAAGTGGCGGAAGTGCTGTTGCGGTTGCTCTTGATATGTGTGCGTTTGCTCTTGGTAGTGATACTGGTGGGTCTATTCGTCAACCTTCAAGCTTTAACGGGATGGTTGGACTTAAGCCTACTTACGGAAGAGTTTCAAGATATGGCTTAGTTGCGTTTGCTTCAAGCCTTGACCAAATTGGACCAATCACCAAAAGTGTTGAAGATGCAAAACTTGTTTTAAAAGTTATTGCAGGTAAAGACATCAATGACCAAACAACAGCGGATGAGCCTTTAGTGGACTCTAAACCAGTTAATTTAAAAGGGTTAAAGTTTGGTGTTATTAGTCAAGTAGATAAAGTTGCTAAGAACAGTAAATATTATGCAATATATAAAGATATTGAAAAGAAACTTGCTCTTGCAGGTGCAGATATTGTTTCTGTGGATATTCCAGAATATGAGTTGTCATTATCTTCATATTATGTTATTCAACCAGCAGAAGCAACATCTAACCTTGGAAGATTTGATGGTGTAAAATACACAACAAGAGCAGGTGATGTAAGCGGAATTAATGACCTTTATAAAAAGTCAAGAACTGAAGGTTTTGGTGATGAAGTAAAAAGAAGAATTATGCTAGGAAACTTTGCTCTTTCTAGCGGTTACTATGATGCTTATTACAAAAACGCAAAAAGGGTTCAAAAATTATTAAAAACAAAGTTTGAAGAAGCATTTAAGAAAGTTGATGCAATAATAATGCCTACAACTTATGGTGAGGCTTTTGAAATTGGTTCAAAAACAAAAGACCCTGTAAGTATGTATGCGGAAGATATGTTTACAATTGTTGCAAACCTTGCTGGAGTTCCTGCAGTTAGTGTTCCTTGCGGAAAGGGAGAAAGTGGACTTCCATTAGGATTGCAGGTTGTTGGCAAGCATTTTGACGATTTAAGACTTTTAGAAATCACAAAAGAAATTCAAAAGGAGATAAAATAATGTTTGAGGATTATGACATTGTTATTGGTTTAGAGGTGCACGCAGAATTAAAGACAAAAACTAAAGTTTTTTGTTCTTGTAAAAATGAATTTGGAAGCGAGCCAAACTCTAACTGTTGTCCTGTTTGTGTTGGGCTTCCGGGGGCGTTGCCAGTTCTTAACAAAAAAGCAGTTGAACTCACAATAAAAGCTGGTCATACTATTGGTTCAAGCATTTCTCCAATTGCTGTTTTTGAAAGAAAAAACTACTTCTATCCAGACCTTGCTAAAGCATACCAAATAAGTCAGCTTGAAAGACCTATTTGCGTTGGGGGAAGCATTACTCTTGATAGCGGGAAAGTGATAAGAATTAACAGAATTCACCTTGAAGAAGATGCTGGTAAACTTGTGCATAAAAACGACAAGATTGGTACTCTTATTGACTATAACAGAGGTGGTGTTCCATTGATTGAAATGGTAACAGAACCTGACATTTCAAGTGCTGAAGAGGCTGTTGAATTTTTAATGAAATACAGAAGCAACCTTGTTTTTGGTGATATTGCAGATTGTAAAATGGAGCAAGGTGGAATGCGTTGTGATGTTAACCTTTCTGTTAAGAAAAAAGGCTCAAGTGTTTTAGGAACTAGAACAGAAATGAAGAACCTAAACTCTTTCAAGATGGTTCAAAGAGCTATTGAGTTTGAAGCAAGAAGACAAGTTGAAGAAATAGAAGCTGGAAAAACTATTGTTCAGGAAACTAGAAAATGGGACGACAACAGAGGAAGAAGCTTTGCTATGCGTTCTAAAGAAGAGGCTCAAGACTATAGATATTTTCCAGACCCAGATATTTTGTCTGTAGAAATTAGTGAAGATGTTGTTAACAGCATCAAAAAGACACTTCCTGAACTTTCTCATCAAAAGAAACTTAGATATATTGAAGAACTTGGACTCCCTGCGTATGATGCAAAGATATTGACAAGCGAGAAATATATTTGTGAGTATTTTGAAAAAGTTCTTGATAAGGTTAAAAACCCAAAAATTGTTTCTAACTGGGTTATGACAGAGGTTCTTGCAAAATGTAAAGAACAAGCTGTTGAAAGTTTAGAAGAAGTTATTTCTGTTAAAAACTTGGCATATATTATCAATGCGGTTCAAGATAAAGAAATTACAAGGATAAACGGTAAAGAACTTTTTGAAGATGCCTGTTACAGTGAGTTTGATGCAGAGGAGGAAGCAAAATCTAGGGGAATGGTTGTAAAAATGAGCGACCAAGACCTTGAAAAGTTTATTGGTGAAGTAATGGAAGAAAACCGCTCTGCTGTTGCAGATTACAAAGACAACCCTGTAAAAGTTGAAAACTTTTTTATTGGAAGCCTTATGAAGAAAACTCAAGGAAAGGCAAATGTTGAGAAAGCAAGACCTATTATTCACGAACTTTTGGAAAGGTCTGTTAGGTAATTAAAACTTTTTTTAAAAAACTTTATTAAAATAGTTTGATTTTTTCATAAAATATTATATACTTGAATAAGAATATAATGGAGGTAGGAACTATGGCAAAATCTAGATCAGATTATTTTGGACTTGGATACCTTGTAAGTGTTATTCTTGCAATTATTCCAGTAACATCTTGGATTTGTGGTTTTGTTACAAGATTCATGGAAGGTAAAATCGTTGCTGGTCTTATTAGACTTATTTTTGGTTTCACAATCGTTTGGATTATTGACCTTATCATGATGATTTTCAGCAAGCACATTTTAAGACTATTGAACATTTAGTCCCTAAAAAACAAAAAAGAGTGCTCAACTTTTGTTGAGTGCTTTTTTTCTTTGATTAATTTTGATAAAAAGTGTAAAAAAGATAATTGTAAAGGAAGCAGGGGGTTGCATAAAAAGTTTAAGTTGCTACAAACTAAAATAAAAAAAGGTTTTAGATTGTGGCGACAAAAAAGGATATAACTCAAAAAATATTGGATTTATTTAATAAAAATGCGGAGGTTGTGGTTCGTAAATTTTTTGTTTGTGAAAAACATATCAACCTCTTTTTTATTGATTGTCTAATAAATAAAGAACTTTTTGCAAGCGGTATAATTGGAGGAATAAACAAGCTTGAAGAAAGCAAAGGTTCAAAAGAAAAAATAATAGATAAACTTGAAAAAGAATTAATTGCTGTTTCAACAATAAAAAGAATAAAAGAAGAAAAAGAGATACAAGAAGAAATCTTTAACGGTGGGGTAATTATTCAAATTGAAGGGGAAGAATGGTTGCTTGCCGTTAACACTGCAGGGTATTCAAAAAGGGCAATAACAGAGCCACCAACAGCGAGCGTTGTTCGTGGACCACGAGAGGGTTTTATTGAGGATATAGAAACAAATATCAGTCTTATTAGGCGAAGATTAAAAACACCAAGCCTTGCAATAAAAAGGCTTACGGTGGGGGAGAGAACAAACACAAGCATTGCTCTTGTTTATCTTGATGATATAGTAAATCATAAAGTGGTGAAAGAGCTTGAAAAAAATATAAAAAGCATTGATATTGATGGTGTTATTGATTCTTATTATCTTGAAGAGTTATTGACAAAAAGTTCAAGTAAATTCTTCAAAAAGTTAGGAAATACAGAAAAACCAGATGTTTTAACAGCAAAAATTTTAGAGGGGCGAGTTGGAATAATTGTTGACGGTTCGCCAATAGTTCTTTCTGCACCATTTATTTTGTTTGAAGATATGCAGTCGCCCGGGGATTACTATGATATTCCGCAAAGAACAAGTTTTGTAAGATTTGTGCGTTTTGTGGGACTTATTCTTGCAATACTTTTGCCGGGAATGTATGTTGCTCTTCAAAGTTATCATTATAGGGTGTTGCCAATCAACTTTTTAATAAGTTTGCTTAGTAGTATAGAAGGGATAAGTTTTCCGCCTATACTTGAAATACTTTTTGTGTTGTTTTTGTTTGAAATACTTAATGAAGCAAGTGTTCGTATGCCAAAACAACTTGGTATGGCACTTTCCATTATTGGTGCTTTAGTTCTTGGAGATACTGCTGTTCAAGCAGGAATTATAACTCCGCCAAGTATAGTAGTTGTTGCAATTTCAGGAATAACCTTATACATTATTCCAAACGAGTCAAGCGAAGCGAGTCTTTTAAGAACACTGTTTACAATAGTTGGTGGAGTCGCTGGGTTTTATGGGATATTTTTAGGCTTTATTATTCTTGCAACTCATCTTGTGTCGATTCAGTCTTATTTTGCCCCATATATGGCACCATATGCTCCAAGTGTGGATATTGATAAGAAAGATGGATTTACTAAAAAGCCTCTTTCATATATGTCTACTCGTCCGCAAAGTTTAAGGATAAAAAACATAATTCGTCAGCGGTCAAAAACGAAAAGTCAAGGAGGAAATGCAGATGGAGTTAACTAAAAGGCAAGCGCTGTTTTTAATTACCATTTGTTTTGTTGCAAACAAAGTTCAAAGGCTTCCAAGCTTGGTTTCTTCTGCTCTTGGCAGGCACGGATTTTTGGTGTTTTTTGCTATGGGGGTTATTGATGTTTTATTTTTATTACTAGCACTACTTTTTAACAAAAATAACAGAGGAAAAACAACTTATCAAATTTGCAAAACTGCAGGTGGAAAATTTTATGCAAAAATTATATATGTGCTACTTGGAATATATTATCTAGCAAATGCACTGCTTCCGTATGAGGCGGTTCACGACCTTTTTGCAAACATTCTTTTTGACTTTTTGTCTTGGGAAACCTATAGTTTGGTTTTTGCAATAACAGTATTTTTTGTTGCGAACAGAAGGCTTAAAAATATTGGACGATTGGGTGAAATCTTTTATTACACAATTGCTTTAAGTTTTATTGTACTTTTAGTCCTTGGTGCGACAACAACAAACTATCAAAGAACACTTCCATTTGCAGACCTAGAAGCAAAAATGCTTATTGATACTTGTTTAACATACAGCTTATGGTTTGGCGATTTTTTAATAATCTATATGATTGTTGGAAAGGTCAAAGAAGATGGCAAAAAACTTGGCTGGCAAATAATTTTGATGTACAGTATTTGTGTTATTGTGATTAGTTTTGCGTATATTGTTTTTTACGGATTATATGAGCATTTGAGTCCAAGTCAAAACAGTTTAATTAGTTCAATTTCTCAATTTTCGCTTTTGAATTTAGAAATAGGTAGAATTGATTGGTTTTTTGTTCTCTTTTTTCAAATTGGAACGGTTGTTGCGAGTGGAGTATACTTACACCTTGCAAGCCAAAGTTTTCAAGAAGTGTTTGGAATAAAAGACAAAAAATACATTGTGCTTGTTTTGGTGGCTCTTATTTATATTGCGGATATTTTTGTGTTTAAGAGCATACAAGAAGGGGTTTCTATAATTGCTTTTATAAGCAAATATTTTGCAATAAGTATGATATTGTTTATGCCTATAATTCTGCTTATTACAGAGATTGTTGCAAACAAAAAAACACTAAAAAAGTATAATTTTGATAAATATCAAATTCTTTATCAAAAAAACAAACAGCCTCAAAAAGAGCCAAGAAAAGAGCTGAAAGAAAAGGAGGCTGTAAGTGAATAAAGTTATTGATTTTTTAAAGAAGAGAGTTTGGATAATAATTCTTATTGCTGGAATACTTTTTATTCCTCAAAGTTTTAACTATCAGGCAAAAATCAATATGCGTGTTTTAGTAACGGGTATTGGAATAGACAAAACAGAAAATGGGTATGAGGTTACTGCACAGGTAATTATGCCAACTCCCGGAAGCGAGTCTGGAGGAAGTGGGGCAAGGCTTGACTTTATTAGTGAAACAGGTGAAAGCATAAGTGAAGGAGTGCAAAAAATTGCATATAAAATAGGAAAAACAGCAGGGCTTTCTCACGCAGGATTTGTGATTGTTGGCGAAAATGTTTTAGAGGAAAATCTTGTTACGCTCTTAGACTTTTTTGCAAGAGATGCAAAGGTAAATCCCTCTCTTATGTTATTAATTTGCGAAGGAAACGCAAAAGATACACTTGAACAAACAGGGAAACTTGAGCTTTCAGTTGGTGTGGACTTGCAAAAGGTTTTTATTTATAAGCAAAGTTCGTTAAATGGTTTAGTTATGCCAATTGAGGAGTTTATAAATGCAACTTTTGGAATTTCTAAAAGTTCGATAGCAAGCGGAATAACAATTGCTCCAGAGGGTGAAGAAAACACATCTTCAAAAGCTCAAAATGAATCTGGCGGAAATGAACAAGAAGGTTCTTCACAAGGCTCAAATCAAACGCAAGCAAAGAATGCAAGAATAAAGTTCTATAATGAGATTTATTATTTTAAAGACGGAAAATATATTGGTAAACTTGATGAAGAATATCAAATCTTGGGTGTATTTTTCACAGATAAAACAGCCAACAATGGTGAGTTTAAAATAAGTGGAGTTACTGGAGGTATTTTAGAAGACGCAACAGTAGGTGTGTCTTTTACAGACAAAAAAGCATCAACAAAAGTCAAGTTTAAAAATGGAAAACCAACATTCACTTTTAATATAAAAATAAAAGACATAAAAATAACTGAAATGCTAAACAATGATAAGCCTTCAGTTAATCTTTATAATAAAATGGATAAAGAAACAATGAATGTTATAAAAGAAAAAATCAAAGAAGAAGTTCAAAATTTCATAATTTCAGCTTTTGAACAAGCTAAAGCTGATGGTGTTGATATTTTTGATGTTGGGGAGAAAATGTATCAAACAAAAACTAAAGAGTGGAAAAAGTTTTATGATGAGTATGGTGATAATTATCTAAAAAATCTTGATGTTAAGGTCAATGTTGAGATTTTGAATATTAATTAAAATTAACAAAACAAAAAGCGAACAATTAAGTTCGCTTTTTATTTTAAATCTTGATTCTCTCAAATAACTTATAAATAATATTTATGATTGTTGGAGAAAGTATTGCAAGTATTACCATAAATAATTTTTGAGTAAGTGTTGTGATGGCTAGCCCAAAGAAACCAGGGAAGAATATAATTCCAAACAAACAACACAAGCTCATAACTATAAACAAGATGCTTGTAAGAGCTGTCCAAGGCTTGCAAAGTCTAATAAGAAGACCAAGGCCTGTAAATGTAAGAACTATTGTTGACATTGTGCTTAAAATGTCAGTAACTGACTTGCCAATTGTTCCCTCAGTTAAATAGATAAACAAATAGACAGCACAAATGTTAAGAATTAATGTAATTGCACCCGGCAAAGCATTTCTAATAAGGTTATAGATAAATTTACCGCTTATCGGTTTATCATTTGGCAAGAATGCCAAGAAGAATGAAGGAATACCAATTACAAAGCTTTCAAGAAGAAGCATTTGTGTTGTGGTTAGAGGATATGTCTTTCTTAAAATCAAGCAGATTATTGAGAATACAATAGTGAATATTGTTTTCATAAAGAATAGTGCTGAAGATTTTTGGACATTGTTAATAACTCTTCGACCCTCAAGAACAGTTTCTGGCATACTTCCAAAATCACTGTTAAGAAGTACCATATGTGAAACGCTTCTTACAGCTTCACTACCGCTCGCCATAGCGATAGAGCAGTCAGCTTCTTTAAGAGCAAGAATATCGTTTACACCATCACCAGTCATTGCGACAGTGTTTCCAGCAGACTTAATTGCTTTAATTAAGATTGCTTTTTGTTCAGGTGTAACTCTTCCAAAAACGGTGTATTTGTTAGCAGCCGCAATAACTTGTTTTTCGTTTAGGCCTTCAAGGTTAATAAATGATTCTGTATTGTCAACACCAACTCTTTTAGCAATTTCTGCAACTGTTAATGGGTTGTCACCAGAAATAATTTTAACCTTAACGCCGTTGTTTTTGAACCATTCAATAGTTGAAACAGCGTCATCACGAATGCGGTCTTCCAAAATAAGAAGAGCAATAGGTGTTCTGTTTGATGGTGGGTTGTCCTTTACAATATTTGCAGTAGAGTGGGCAAGGAGTAGAACTCTATAACCATCTTTTGCGTATTGTTCAACCATATTATTTAGTTTTGCATCATCACAATTAGGAAGTACAAATTCAGGAGCACCCATAATATAAGTTCCAGAGTTTTCAAAAGTTACAGCGCTTAGTTTTCTTGAACTTGAGAATGGGACAGTTGCTACTGGTTTTAATTCTTTATTGTAACCAAAGTAGTTGATTAAGGCTTGACTAGTTTGGTTATTGTCCCCAAGAGCAGAGAGCATTGAGCCCATAATTCTCTTGAGTGTGTATTGAGTGTTATTAAGTTGCAAGCAGTTAAACACTTTCATTGTACCATCAGTGATAGTACCAGTTTTATCAAGACAAAGTACATTTACACGAGCAAGCATTTCAACACAGTATAAGTCTTGAACAAGTGCTTTTCTTCTTGCAAGTTTGATTACCGATACAGTAAGTGCTACAGAGCAGAGAAGGAACATTCCTGCTGGAATCATTCCAATTATAGAGCCTGCAGTTTGAGTAATTGTGTCAACTATACTTTTTGTACTTGCATAGTTGTTTAGGTACATTAGTATTGCAATTGGAATAATGATAATACCAATTACTTTAATAATGAATTGAAGAGAAGTGAAAAGTTCGCTTTTTGGTTTCTTATATTGTTTAGCTTTAGCTGCAAGTTGTTGAACATAGTTGTTTTTACCAACCTTGTCAACTCTTGCTTTACAGTGTCCGCTTACAACGAATGAACCAGCGTAAATAGTGTCGCCAATTTTCTTTTTTATTGGTAAGCTTTCACCGGTAAGCATACTTTCGTTAACTTCAATTGTTCCGTCAACAACGGTGCTGTCCGCAACAATTTGTTTTCCGTTTGAAAGCACAAGAATGTCATCAATAACAACCTCGCTCATTGTTATTGTTTGTTCAATTCCGTCTCGTATAACTTTAACGGCAGGAGCGGTTAAGAGCGACAGTTTTTCAATGGTTTTCTTAGCTTTAATTTCTTGGATAATACCAATAGTGGTGTTTATTATGATTATAACCATAAATAAACAATTTGACCAAGCTCCAACACAAATAAGACTTATGGCAATCGCAAGACATAAAATGTTGAAGAATGTTACAGTGTTTTCAAAGAAAATCTTCTTGTATGTCTTAACGCTCTCATTTGGAGTAAAGTTTGTTTGACCTTTGTCAACTCTTTCTTGAACTTGTTCGCTTGAAAGGCCAGTATTTGGGTCTGTTTTTACTCTTTTTACTCTAATAGGTTTTGCTACTTCTTGGTCTTTTTTCTTAGAACGCCCTTTTTTCTTTTTAGAGTTGTCTGCCTCTTGGTCTTTCTTTGCTTTTGAAGAAATATTTTTTGACTTGTTCTCCATAGCAACTTCAGTTTCGACAGGTTCAAGAGATAAAGCTTTGCCTTCAGTTACCGTTTTTACAGGTGCATCAGCTTTTTCTTCAGGTTTATCTTTTTCTATCCCTTTAGTTTTAGACGCTTTCGCCTTTTTCTTTTGAACAGGCTTAGTTTCTTCTATATCTTTAGGAGGATTTTCGCTTGCAGAAACCTCTTTATCTTCAGGTTCTGCAGAAGTCATAACATCCTCTATTTTTACTTGTTTACCTTTTGGTGCCATTTCTTCTCCTTCGATATTAAATCGTATTGAAATACAATTAAATATTATAATATATATAACAAATTTGTCAACAATATGAGCGTTTTAAATAATAAAGTTTTGATGAAATTTGAGTAAAAAACAAACAAATACTTGCAAAATGAAAAAGAACTTGCTATAATAAGCACAACAATTCCTTGCATTGTTATTTTTTTGTGTGTAAAACTGAGGAAATATCAATGCCGAATGAGTCCAAAAGGAGGGTAAAAATATGAAGACATACGAACTTTTATATATCATTGATTCAACTGTTGCTGATGATAAAAAAGAAGAAATCATCACAAAAGTTAAAACTATTGTTGAAGAAAATGGTGGAAAAGCTGGTGAGATCGACAAGTGGGGCGTTCGTAAGTATGCATATCCTATCGATTATAAAACCGAAGGATACTATGTTCTTATGAGTTTTGAAGCACCTGCAACTGTACCACAAATGCTTGAAAGTCAAATGTTAATCATGGAAGGCGTTGTTCGTCACATGGTTACATTTAAGAACTAATTTTTTAAGTTTTAAAAAGAGGAAAATTTTATGAATAAAGTTATTTTAATTGGCAATCTTGCTAAAGACCCTGAACTTACAACAACTAACAATGGTGTTTCTTTATGTAAATTTACTATTGCTGTTCCTCGTCGTTTCGCTGGTAATGATGGTGAAAGAGAAGCCGATTTCCTTCCAGTTATCGTGTGGAGAGGTCAAGCAGACAACTGTTATAAATACTTGAAGAAAGGTAGCAAAGCTGCTATTTCTGGTAGTGTTCAAACAAGATCTTACGAAAGTACAGACGGGCAAAGAAGATATATCACTGAAATTGTTGCTGATGAAGTTGAGTTTTTAAGCACTAAAAATGGCGGAGATGACGAAGCTTTTGAAAAGCCTATTAATGAGGGCAAGAAAGATGTCGTTTCTAAGTTTGAGCCTATTGATGATGACAATCTTCCATTCTAATATTATCAATTTATAAGGAGAAAATTATGAAAAAGCAAGTTAAGAATAACAATAATGCTTCTTATGATGATAAAAACCCAAAGAAAGTTAGAAAGAGCCCAAAGAAAGTTTGTGCTTTTTGTAATGAAAAGATTGAAGCTATCGATTACAAAGATACAGCTCGTCTTAAAAAATATATGACAGAAAAGGGTAAAATCATCCCAAGAAGAACTACTGGTGTTTGTGCTAAGCACCAAAGAGAGCTTACAAATGCTATAAAGAGAGCTAGAGTTATGGCTCTTCTTCCATACAAAAACAACTAGAGGGCGAATTTCACCCATCTAACATTGTTAACAAAAACAATCCCAAACAGTTATTTATGTCTAATAAACGCCTGCTTGGGATTTTTTTGTTGCCTCGTTATATGGGCAAACTTCGCCCTCTAGTACTATAGATGTGTTGGAGGGAACGAAACAGTTATTTATGTCTAATAAACTTGAGCATTAATTTGGATATAGGTTTCTTCTTAAAATCTTTATCTAAAAATGAAGAAGAGTTGTTGTAAAAATTGGTTAAGAGCAAACTGGTAGCAGATTGGGAATTATTTTAGATTCAAAAGGCGAAAACAAGGTTCTTCGTAGTATCTAGATGTTACACGAAAGGTTCTTGATTTGCGACTTTTGGGCTAAAAGAAACCCAAGGTGCGTGTTATAGTCCGCCGGTTCGGTAGAGAGGCGGAATTAGTTTACCCGCCGAGCCTTGAGCAAAAACTAAACTATGTCCTCTAGTACTATAATAGGTTGGGGAGAGGAAACGCAAACTCGACCCTTTAGTGTGAGAGTTTGGTAATAGACATATAAAAAACACAGGATAATAAGTCTTGTGTTTTTTTGTGGCACAATAGTGTTAAAAAGAGGTTTAAAAAGGTGAAAAAAATTAAAACAACCCTTGTTTTTGTTTGGAGATTTTAAAAATATTGTATATAATAATAAGTGTGAAGGTATAAACTAAAGAGAAGGGGCTGAGAGCTTTTATAATCTCCCCCTTTGGTGCAAGCACCACCTTTCCCCCGTCCGGAGGAACCAAGAAAAATGGATTTTTTATTTTTTTTGGTTACGGAGTAAGGGGGCTTGTTTTGTAGAGAGATAAAAGAGGAGAAAGGAATGAAAAAACTAAAAGCAATTTTAAGTTTTGTATTTGCTCTAGGTATAATATGTCTAGGCTTTTCTTTTGCATTTAATTTTGATACTAAAATTACTGCAAGTGCATTATCGCAAACAGAAATTGTTGAAAATATTATGAATGGTGAGTGCGTAGAAAAAGGCGGTGCAATCTATTTATCTGCTGGCTCAACCTATAATATGAGTGGTGGAGAGATAAGTGGACACTTTGCAGAAAAAGGCGGAGCTTTATATATAAGTGATGGTGCAGTATTTACAATGACAGGCGGAACAATCACTGGCAACTATGCAAAATATGGCGGAGCAATCTATGTTGCAAATGGTGGTGAATGTTATATCAACGGAGGAACAATTACTGGAAACTATGGAATGAATGCCCCGGCAATTTATGTTGAAACTGGTGGATTATTACAAGTAAGTGACGAAGCCCTAGTTGATGGAAATATCTTTTTAGAAAAGACAACACCAATTAATGTTTATGTTGACGGAACACTTGCAAAAACAATCAATGCTGGTGGTGAAAGTTATACTCTAAAAGAGGCAGATATGCCACTTGATTATGAACATTGTTGTGGATATTTTTTAGATAGTGAACTTAGAACAACAATAAAGAATGATACAATAGATTTAACCTCCGTAGGAGAAGAGATAACCTTTACACCAAGAACAGCAACGGCAGGCAGTGAAGGTATAAATATTTATACAAGAACAGCAAATCCGGAAAGCGATTTTTCTTTTACTTATGATTCATCTACTCAAACATATAAAATAGGATTATCAAACAAGGATGTGGAAGGTATTGTTGTATTACCAAAAGAATATGATAATGTGCAGACTAGCATTGATTATACCAATCAGGGAATCTCTCTCTTTGAATTTAATAATGAGGTAAATTTATGTTTACAGTCTGGAGTTTTAACAATTCCCGAATGTGCATTTTTTTATGTATACAATCTCAAAAGTATTACAATTCCAGACAGTGTCACAAGTATAGGGTATGGAGCATTCGGTGGTTGCAATGGCTTAACAAGTGTAATAATACCGGATGGTGTAACAAGTATAGGGGATTTTGCTTTTCAGTCTTGCACTGGGTTAACGGGAGAGTTGATAATACCTAATAGTGTGACAAGTATTGGGAATGGTGCATTCTTTAATTGTGTTGGTTTAACAGGAGAATTAATAATACCCGATAATGTAACAATTATAGGTAAAAATGCATTCTATAATTGTGTTGGATTAACAGAAGTAAAAGTGACTAATGGTAATACAATATATGAAGACAGAGGGAAGAACGCAATAATAGAGAAAAGTACAAATACAATAATATATGGACATAATTGTACAGATTTAAGCGTGCTAGAAGAAGTGACAATTATAGGAGATTATGCATTCTATGGTTGCAGTGGCTTAACCGGAGAATTAATAATACCGGATAGTGTAACAATTATAGGAGATTATGCATTCATGGCTTGTATGGGGTTAACAAGTTTAACAATTGGAAATAGAGTAACAAGCATAGGAGATTATGCATTCCAGGATTGCATTGGATTAACAAGTTTAACAATACCAAACAGTGTAACAAGTATAGGAGAGAGAGCATTCTCTTATTGCAGTGGATTAACAAGTGTATATATTCCGAGCAGTGTAACAACCATTTCTGCTTCAAGTTATTTATATGCACCATTTAGTGATTGTTCAAGTAGTTTAGTAATCTATACAGATGTTGCAAATGCTTCTAGCAAACCAAGTGGTTGGAGTACATATTGGAATTACAGGTCTTCAAATGCTACTTATACAACAAACTATGGCTATACGCTAGAGCAGTATAAATCTGCAGTTGGGCTTACTTTTGCTCCAAATGGTGAAAAAGTAAACGGTGCGGAAGTTGAGGCGGTAGAAGAAGATAATGCTTATCGAGTTGATAACTCTTATTTGAATGAGGTAATACTTAATAAAAATGAATACATTGCAATTTTAAAAGAAAATGAAAAGGTTGCATAAGAAAAAAGGCAGGGAAACCTGTCTTTTTTAATGAAGAGTGATGAGTGAAGAATGAAGGCGAAACTTGTTTTCGCTTTCCGTAGGAACTAAAAGCGAAGCTTTTCAAATATAAAGTTGCTCCGCTTGGGATATAGTAATGATGAGTGATGAATTAGGAATAATGGAATTTTATAAAAGGGCTTTTCAATATTGAAAAGTCTTTTTTATACAATTTTGGTGGGTTTGTGCTATAAAACTTTGTGATAATGTTACAAAAATGAAATTTGTAGGTTTGGCATAAATAAGCAGTTTAGAGTAAAAAAGTTGTATAGGGCTTGACAGAGAGAATAATTAATTTTATACTTTACAGTATAATAATACTTTATAAAGGGGGATTATCTAATGCCAAAGAAAGAAAACTTGATGGGAACTGATGCTAGAATATTGCCAAACAACCTCGAAGCTGAGCAAGCAGTAATCTGTTGTGCTATGGGTGATGAGGAAGCGGCAATTAATATTGTGGCAAAACTTGTGCCAGAAGATTTTTATTCTTCAGGACACAAGAAAATATTTGAAGCGGTGGTCGCCCTTTATCAAAAAGATGTCCATATTGATATAGTTACGCTTGCGGACCAGCTTGAGGGTATGGAAGCGTTAGAGAGTGTTGGTGGACTTAGTTATCTTACAACCATTGCAAACACATTACCAAGTGCTGCATACTATTCAAACTATGTTGACATTGTTAAAAAGAATGCAGTACTTCGACAGCTTATTTCTGCGTCAAACAAAATTATTCAAACAGCATACGCAAGTGAGGGCAAAGATGCTCTCGGTTTTGCAGAAAAGCAGATTTTTGAAATCGCAGAAAAAGGTCAAGTGTCTTCACTTGAGAGTTTGGCTGAAAGTTTACCTCTTGTTATGGAAAACTTGGAAGAAATCCACAAAGAAGGCAAGAATGTAAAAGGAATCCCAACAGGCTTCTATCAATTTGACAGAATGACTAACGGTCTTCAAAAGGGCGCACTTATAATTATTGCGGCTCGTCCATCTGTCGGTAAAACATCTCTTGCTATGAATATGGTTTCAAATGCAGCGTTAGAAGCTGGTGCAAAGTGTGCAGTATTCTCTCTTGAAATGAGCAGGGAACAACTTGCACAAAGAATGCTTTGTTCAGTAGCCAATGTTGATATGTCAAAAGCTCTTCACGGAGAACTTGTTGAAAGTGACTGGACTAAGCTTTGGAAAGCACACAATAAACTAGCCAATTGTAAAATCTATGTTGATGATTCATCACTTAACACTCCATCACAAATTCTTTCTAAGTGCAGAAAACTCAAGAGAGAAAGAGGTCTTGACCTTATTATGATTGACTATTTACAGCTTATGACCGGAGATGTAAAAACCGATAACCGTCAAACTGAAGTTGGTGACATCTCAAGAAGAATGAAAGTTCTTGCAAAAGAAATTGATGTTCCAGTAATTCTTCTTTCACAGCTTAGCCGTGCGGTTGAGCAAAGACAAAATAAAATTCCTGTTCTTTCAGACCTTCGTGAATCTGGTCAAATTGAGCAAGATGCTGATATGGTAGTGTTTATTCACCGTCCAGACAAAGACAATGCATCAACTGAAGATGCTTCTCAAAAGAAAGAGCAGTCAAAAGACTTTAATGTACAACTTATTGTTGCAAAACACAGAAACGGTGAGCTTGGTTCAATACCTCTTGCTTGGATTGGTAGCAGAGTTAGCTTTGTTAACCTTGACAGAGATGCAAACGCAAAGAGTATTGAAGATGCTTACGAAAACAGCAACTTAACACCACCACCTGAAGAGCCTATGGAAGTGGCAGATTTCAATGGTGCGGATGATATATTTGATTAATAAGGAGAAAATTTATGGCTGATATTAAAAAAGCCGAAGTTATTGAAGCAACTAACTTTATAGAAAATGAAATAAACAAAGATATTCTTGCCGGGAAAATCCACGGGGGAATTCAAACAAGACATCCACCAGAGCCAAGTGGATACCTACATATTGGTCATGTAAGAAACATTGTTCTTAACTATGGCACAGCGCTTAAGTATGGTGGTATTTGTAATCTTCGTTATGACGATACAAACCCTTTAAAAGAAAAACAAGAATTTGTTGACGCTCTTCAAGAAGATGTTTTATGGCTTGGATATAAATGGAACGAAATTAAGTATGCAACTGATTATTTCCAAGAAAACTATGAAATTGCTGTAAAACTTATTAAGGAAGGAAAGGCGTATGTTTGTGACCTTTCTCCAGAAGAGGTTTCTCAGTATCGTGGAACTCTAACAGAACCGGGCAAAAACAGTCCTTACAGGGATAGAAGTGTTGAGGAAAACCTTGACCTTTTTGAAAGAATGAAAAACGGTGAGTTTGAGCAAGGTTCTCGTTGTCTAAGAGCTAAAATTGATATGGCGTCACCAAATATGAATATGCGTGACCCTGTAATTTACAGAATTCAATATCTTGACCACCAAAGAATTGGCAGAAGCTGGAATGTCTACCCAACTTACGACTTTTCACATCCTCTTGATGACTGTCTAGAAGGTGTTACACACTCTATTTGTGGTCTTGAGTTTGAGGATCACAGACCTTTATACAACTGGGTTGTTGAAAACAGCGGTCTTGAAAACCACTCAAGACAAATTGAGTATTCTAACCTTATGATAAGAAATACTGTTTCTGGTAAGAGAAATATTAAGAAGCTTGTTGAGGAAGGTATTGTTTGGGGTTGGGATGACCCAAGACTTATTACTTTAAAAGCGTTAAGAAGAAGAGGTGTATTACCTGAGAGTCTTATTGATTTTGTAGTCGCTGCAGGTTTTGCGAAAACTACAACTATTTGTGAACAAAGTATGCTTGAGTACTTTATCCGTAACACTTTGAACCAAAAAGCAAAAAGAGTTATGGCAGTGCTTGACCCAATCAAATTAGTTATTACAAACTATGAGGGTGAGGGCGAGGAAATCCTTCTTGAAGATTATCCACAAAATGAAGAAACAACTAAGCGTAAATATGTGTTTGGTAAAGAACTTTTAATTGAAAGAAGTGATTTTGAGGTTACTCCTCCACCAAAATACCACAGACTTTATGTTGGAAACACTGTAAGACTTAAAGGTGCTTATGTTGTTAAGTGTACTGGCTATGATCTTAACGAAGATGGTTCTGTTAAGTGTGTTTACGCAGAGTATGACAAGAACACTAAGTCTGGCTCTGGTGTTGAAGTTAAAGTTAAGGGAACTATACATTGGCTTAACGAAAAGTATGCAACTAAGTGTGAAGTAAGAACATTCGGTAATCTACTCGCTGATAGTGAAGCTGGTTCAACTAACGAAAGAGCTGAGCTTGGTGAAGTTGTTTATAACACTAATTCGGTTGATATTAATAAGAATGCATATGTTGAAAGTGATGTCGACTTTACAATGGAAGACAGATATCAATTTATGAGAAATGGTTACTATGCACTTGATTGTGTTGATAGTAAACCGGATGCCCTCGTGTTCAACCAAGTAGTTGGACTTAAGGGTTCATACAAACCAGAAGTAAAATAAGGAAGAAAAAATATGAAAGCTTTGTTCTTGACAAGCAGTTTGGGGTGTTCTATCAAACTTGGTGATGCAAGAATCCCTACTGCGTGTGATAACTCAAATGGATTTATTGATTTGCTACGAAAAGAAGTTGGTGATGTAATAAAACTCACAATTATTGCTTCTAATCCCAACAATGTGTTTAAAACAGAGTCTCAAGCTTTTTGCCTTGCGGAAGGTTTAAAGTTTGACGGTTTTTCTGTTGATGATGTAGCTATTGTTGATAGCAGGTTTAAGGGCGATTTAAAAGATTTGATTTTATCATCAAATGTTGTCTTTCTTTGTGGTGGTCATGTGCCAACTCAAAACAATTATTTTAAAGAACTTGGACTAAAAGAAGTATTAGAGAGTTATGACGGCGTAGTTATTGGGCAGAGTGCAGGAAGTATGAACTGTTCTACTCTTGTATATGCTCAGCCAGAGAGCGAAGAGGAATTTCTTGATTCAAGTTACAATAAGTATTTTGATGGACTTGGATTAACAGATGTTATTGTTATGCCTCATATGAACAGAGCAAAAACAGACACTCTTTGCGGTCAAACAACTTATGGGATGTGTCTTGAAGATTCTTATAAGTGTCCGCATTATGGAATTACAGACGGAGGATATATCTTAATTAAAGATGGCAAAGCTGAAGCGTTTGGCAGAACTACTTATTTTAAAGATGGAAAAGAAATTGTGCTTTGTGAAAACGGTCAAAGTATTACAATAGATGGCTGTCAAGAAAGCAATGAGAAATAGAGGAAATTATGAAAAATTTAACTAGTAAAGAATTAAGAAATGCGTGGCTTAACTTCTATAAAGAAAGAGGTCACGAAGATATAGGTGCTGTATCGCTTATTGGTGATGGCTCAACAGGGGTTATGTTCAATGTCGCAGGAATGCAACCTCTTATGCCATACCTACTAGGTGCTAAACACCCAAGTGGAAAAACAAGACTTTGTAATGTTCAAGGCTGTGTAAGAACAATTGATATTGATTCTGTTGGTGATGCAAGCCACTTCACATTCTTTGAAATGATGGGTAACTGGAGTCTTGGTGATTATTTCAAAAAAGAAAAAACTGCTTGGACCTTTGAATTTTTAACAAAAGTTCTTGGTTTTGATAAAGACAAGATTTGTTGTTCTGTTTTTGAGGGTGATGAAAACGCTCCAAGAGATGAGGAAACAGCAACTCTTCTTAAAGAGATTGGTATCAAAGAAGAAAATATTTTTTACCTTAACAAAAAGGATAACTGGTGGGAGCTTGAGGGGACTGTTGGTACTCCTTGTGGTCCAGATAATGAGTGGTTCTATCCTCGTCACGACAATCCTTGCTCAAACAAGTGTGATATTACTTGTGAGTGTGGAAGATGGGTTGAAATTGGTAATGATGTTTATATGCAATATAAGAAGTTAGACGGCGGAAAATACGCAGAACTTGAAAACAAGAATGTTGATACAGGTTTTGGTCTTGAAAGAAATCTTATGTATGTAAACGGATTGACTGACGGATATATGATTGACATCTTCTTGCCTGTTATTGATTTTTTACAAAAAGAAACAGGTATTAACTATCACGAAGATGCAGAAGCTAGAAAGTCTATGCGTATTATTGCTGACCATATGCGTACATCTGTTATGCTTATTGGTGACAGAAATGGTATTTTACCAAGTAATGTTGGTGCTGGTTACATCTTAAGAAGAATTATGAGAAGAGCTATCCGTCACGCAAGAAAGCTTGGTATAGACACTGCTAAACTCCTTGATGTCTCAAAGATTTACATTGAAGAAGTTTATAATGAGGCATATCCTCTTTTAGTAGAGAAAGAGGCATATATTCTTGACAGTATTAAGGCAGAAATTGACAAGTTTAACAAGACTATTGAAACTGGAAACAAAGAATTTGACAAGCTTGTTAATAACCTCAACAAAAAACAAGAATTTATGAAGAGAAACAACCCTAATTACCAAGCAACTGAGGAAGACAAGACAATAAGCGGTAAGTCAGCATTTAGACTTTATGAAACTTATGGTTTCCCTATTGAAATGACTATTGAGATGGCTGGAGAGCTTGGTCTAAAGGTTGATGAAGAGGGATACAAAAAGGCATTTGAAGAGCACCAAGAGATTGCAAGGCAATCTAGTGAAAAAGCCAAGAGCGGACTCGCAAGTAGTGGTGAAATTGAAACCAAGTACCAC
Organism: Clostridia bacterium; assembly: GCA_017501645.1. GTDB lineage: Bacteria > Bacillota > Clostridia > Christensenellales > UBA1242 > UMGS2069. Next base: position 71,115 of record JAFVWN010000025.1, read on the forward strand.
ACAGCAACTCACCTTCTTAATTCTGCATTAAAGAAAGTTGTTGGCGAGGGTTCTCACCAAATGGGTTCAAATATTAATAGTGAAAGACTAAGATTTGACTTTGCTTGCGACCATAAATTATCACCTGAAGAAATCAAGCAGGCTGAAGATTTGGTTAATAGCTGGATAAAGGCAGACATTGTTGTAACAAAAGAAGAAATGGCAAAGGAAAAAGCTGTTGAGATTGGTGCTGAGCATCAATTTATTGACAGATACCCTGATGTCGTTTCTGTATACACAATTGGTGATGCTTCTAAAGAAATTTGTACTGGTCCTCATGTTGAAAGAACAGGAGTCCTTGGTACATTCAAGATAAAGAAAGAAGAAGCGTCTTCAAGCGGTGTAAGAAGAATAAAAGCAGTACTTGAATAATTTGATTATTTTGTAAAAGTATGATATAATACATATATATGGAGGGAGGTAGTTATGAAAAGAAAAATTGCAGTAACTATTATAATATGCGCAATTGGATTACCATTATTGTTCTTTTTTGGTAGTGCAGTTATTCTTTTCCTTGCTCCCGGCGTTGAGATTTTTGGCGTAAGATATGTCTCTGCTGCACTTAACATTACTGTAGAAAATGGGGCACAAAATCTAACAAGTTTCCCGGGGGATGAGATTTTTATTGAAACTCACGGTGTTCCTATTACTATTCAGTTTACTGATTACTACAACACAAGCGTTGTGTTTACTCAAGATTTTATTGGATATACAAAAAGTAAATATGAAAGACCATATCTTGATGTTAAAGTTGATTCAAATGGTGATTTAAGAATTACTGCAAAAGAACTTGTTAAGTTTATTCACGCCGCAGAAGGCAATGATATGTATGAGTTTGTGCTTACATTGTCTAGTGCTTTTATTAAAAATAAAGGAATCAGCATAAAAAGTCACGATTCTCCAGTAACAATTATTGGTACGGCTGAGTTCTCGTACTTTAGTTTAGTGAGTGAGGGCTCTTTGACTATTCAAAATAAATTAATCGCACCAAGATTTAAGTATCACACAATGAAGTCTATTACTGTTGGCAGTAAAATAGAAACAAGCACTGTTGACTTGAAATCTATGGGTGGTTATATCAATATTCAAAAAGAAATTTCTGGTGACATTACTGCTGAAACAGTGAGCGGGGATATTAAGTTTATATCTTGTGCAAACCTTACAGCAAAAAGCAAGTCTGGTTCAATCAAGTGCTCTGGCGAGGGGTTAACTCTAGTTAGGGGGCAAACAAAAATAGAAACAACTGCAGGAAGTGTACATCTCGGTCATGTTAGTACCTCTGGTAATGACAAAGTTTGTTATATAAAAACAAGTTCTGGTTCAATCAATGTAAACACTATGGTTGACGGTGAAATTGCAAGCCAAAGAGGTAGGGTTGTGATAGACACCGCAAGAAATTTAGTTATTAATAACCGAGTTGGCAATGTAACAGTTGGAAAAGTTGCGAACGGTATTGTTGTTAATGGCAGAAATGGAAAGGTTAATCTTGGAGAAACGGGAATTGTTAACAATCCAACAGTAAACACTACAAGTGGTACGATAAAAGTTGCAAATGCAACGGGCAAAGTTATACTTAAAAGTACGAGTCAAAGTGTTAATTTTGTTAATGCGTCAAGCACAAACATTACTTTATATGCAGGTAAAGGTTTGACTGCAAAAAATCTTCAAGGTGATGTAGATGCTTATGCAAATGGTGATGTTTCCATGCACTTTATGGCAATAAGCGGAAATGTAACATTGAATGTTGGAAGTAAGAGTGATAATGTAGAAGTTGATGCTTCTTGTGCTTCAATTAGTAGTGTGGATTACTACTTGAGGTCAACAAAAGGCAAGAAGGCAAAACTTTATGCCGGCAACATTCTAGTTGATTCAAAATCTAAGATTGATAGTGGCACAAGTGTTGACAAAAAGAAAATATCAATCAAGTCTTCATACGCAAAAATAGTATTGAAGCTTGGTGTATAGTGAAGGAAACCAAAAGGTTTCCTTTTTTTATGTTCAAATGTCAATAAGTCAAGAATATAAAGTTTGATTTTTTGTTTTTTAGATTGAGTATTCTAAGCTGGCTTTTTTTTGAAAGGGTATTTACAAAATGGTGGATGTGTGCTACAATATGTTTGTAAGTTTAAGAGGGCAAAACCTCAAAAATTTGCACAATAAAGCAAAAGCAAAAAAATTACTGCTTAAAATCATTTTACAAAAAGCGGTTATGTGTGTTAAAATAAAATTAGTACCTTGATTAGGGGGATTGGTTTTATGAAAAAATATGTTTATCCAGTAATCCTTTTTGCAGATGCAGAGAACAAAAATTATACTGTTCTTTTTCCTGACCTAGACATTGTTGCAAGTGGTGACACTGTTGAGGATGCTTATCTTGAGGCTGAGGCTTATCTTGAGTCATATCTTGAGTTTGCAAGTAAGATGAAAACTCAAATTGCTCATCCATCTACTTATCTTGAGACTGAAAAAATGAATCCAAAAAGAATAGTCCTTTTAACAGATGCTCAAGTGGCTGACGACTTGGTTCTTACCGAGGAAGAAGAAGCTTATAAGAATTTTGTTGAAAAATACCTTTATACTGCGGAGGATTAGTATATGGCAATTATTGCAGACAATAAAATGTTATCCAAAGAAGCAAAGATGACTGCTGAGTCTATTAGATTTGCTCTTTTATCTACAATGTATCCTATAGCTCAAGAAAAAAATGGTAAAAAGTATATTTGTTTTTCAAATGGCAAAGATGTTGTTTATGTTTCAAAAAGAAGCCTTGACCAACTTGCTTTTATTTCAAACCTTAACAACGCTTGTAGAGCTGGTGGACTTAAAGTTGACTTAACGCCTTATGCAAGGAATAAGGTTGGGGAAACTGAAATTTCAAGAAAAGTGTATGAGGCTTTTAATCAAAAATATATAAAAACTCGTTCAATTGCTCCTGATAATGCGTTGCAGATGTTTTTAGCTGATGAGGAAGAAAAAGAAAAAGCGAAAAAGATAGAGTCTTCTGCAGATATTGAAGATACTGTCGCTGCAAAACTTGCATATATTGAGAGTATGGTTGAAAAATTCCCAACAATCGCAAAAATGGCTGAACTAGACACAACTATGACTGCTATTGCTCTTGATGCTGTTATGGCAGATGTGAAGCACATTAAAGAGGTTCGTCAAAGAACTGCTCTTAGCCAATTTGAAAGTGACGAATTTGAAAAATAATAAAATTTTGAACCGCTAGATGAATTTTTGGCGGTTTTATTTGTTTAATGGAGAAAGTATGAAAAGTAATTTACACGAACTTGCAACAAGGGTCGGTTTTGAAGTTGTCAATGTTGATGACGGATTTGTTAACTATGAGTTTAATGAACGAATCTCTGGTGTTGAAAGTGTGAGCTATATTATTAAAGTTGTTGATGATGCGAATAGCGAAAAGGCTAGAATGACATTTGATGCAATAGTTAATGTTTTACCTAAGAAGCTTAAAAAAAGAATTTATAAACTTGTTAAGCATAGTGATGTGTCTGCAGATGAAAAGGCAATTGAACTTGTTATGTTTGCTATTGATGAATATAAAGCTAAGTGTGATTATAATAAACTTAAGGAATATGGTGCACTTTTTGGGCTTGATATTGAAAAAATGGGTTATCCTTTCACTTATATTTTAAGCAAGAAAGATATGACAAGCATTATTGCAAAAATTGAGCAAGAAGTTCCTATGGAATTTGCTCCAACTCTTGGAAAAATCAAAAAGATTGATTATAAAATTGGCTATGTAAAGAACAATAAAGAAATTGTTAAAGCATAAAATAAATGTGGGGAAGGTGATAAGCCTTCTCTTTTTTGTCTTAAAAAATCAAAATAGTGCTTGATTTTGTTTGGAGATTTTAAAAATATTGTATATAATAATATACAGATAAATCCAAACTAAAGAAAAGGGGACAGAAAGGCTTAATAATCTCCCCCTTTGGTGCAAGCACCACCTTTCCCCCGTTCGGAGGAACCAAGGAAAATGGATTTTTTATTTTTTTGGTTACGGAGTAAAGGAGCTTGTTTTGTAGAGAGATAAAAAAGAGGATCTGTGATGAAAAAACTAAAACTGGTTTTAAGTTTTGTGTTCACGCTAGGCATAATGTGTCTAGGCTTTTCTTTTGCTTCAAATAATTTTGGTAATGTTAATGCGTTTGCGTATTCAAGCCAAATAGTGCTTGAAAACTCAACATTTGATATGGCAGGCGGAACAATCTCTAACGCAATTGGAGACAACGGCGGAGCTGTCTATGTTGGAGATGGTGCAACCTTTACAATGACTGGCGGAAAGATTAAAAACTGCAGTGCAACAAATGGTGGTGCTGTATATATTGCAAACGGTGGAACATTTATATTTGACGGTGGAACGATAGAAAACTGCTCTGCAGATTTAGGTTATGCTATCTATGTTCAAGCAGGCGGAACGCTAAATTATGAAAACAACGAAAACGGCTTTATTGGTTGTGGAGAAGATGAGGACTTACATATTTACGCAGAAGAAGGAGCTACAGTAATTGGTGCGGGAACACCAATTAATATTTATGTAGACGGAACTCTTTCAAAAACGATAAGGAAGCCGGGTGAAACATATATCATAAACGAAGCAGAAATGCCTCTTGATTATGAAAATTGTTGTGGGTATTTCTATGATGCAAAGTTAAGTCAATGTACAAATGGTGTTGTAGATTTAACAAGAGTTGAAACAGCATCTACATTTACAAAAAGAACTGCAAATACAGAAACTCCAGCTATTAATATTTATACAAGAACAGCAACTCCAAACAATTTTACATTTACATTAAATGAAACAACAGGAACATATGACATAAAAGCGATAGATACCACACTAAGTGGTGATATAGTACTTCCTAAAGAATATAATAATGTACTAACAAGTATTTATGAAAGCACACATCCTGCATATGGTGCGTTTTATAATTGTATATCTATAACAGAAATTGTCCTTCAAGATGGAATACAAAAGATTCCAAATTTTGCATTTTATTATTGTTTTAATATTACTGGAATTTTATCTTATCCTGATAGTGTAACAAGTATAGGTGCTCGGGCGTTCTATAGATGTTATAGTTTGACTGGTGATTTGATAATATCTGCAGAGATAACAAATATAGGTGAAGGTTCTTTTTCAGGTTGCACAGGAATGACAGGTTTAAATATAGATGCTAGAAATCCAGCATACGAAAACCGAAGCGGTAAAAATGCAATAGTGGAAAAAAGCACAAATACATTGATACAGGCGTTTAACTTTACAGATTTAAGCGTGCTAGAAGGAATAACAAAAATAGGTAATTATGCTTTTGGTTATAGTAATATTTCAGGGAATTTAACAATTCCTGAAAGTGTAATAAGCATAGGTGATTATGCATTTGAACTATGCACAGGATTTACTGGAGATTTAATAATACCAGACAGTGTGAGAAGTATAGGGGATTTTGCATTTAAAGATTGTGAAGGATTTACTGGGAATTTAACAATTGGAAATGGGGTGGACAACATAGGTTCCCATGCATTTTTTGGTTGTGGTGGCTTTACAGGAAAATTAACGATTGGAAACAATGTGAAAACTATTGGTAGTTATGCTTTTAGATATTGTGACGGTTTTACCGGTGATTTAATAATTCCAAACAGCGTGACAAACATAGGAGATTCTGCATTTATACATTGCTATGGTTTCAATGGGAATCTAATAATAGGAAATGGAGAAATAACTATAGAAAAACAAGCATTTTATAAATGTAATGGGTTATTAGGTGCATATTTGCCTGGTAGTATAGTAAATATAAAATCTTCTAGTCCTTCATATTCGCCATTTTACAATTGTTCAAATACAATGAAAATATATACAGACCTTACAAACTCAACAAGCATACCAACTGGATGGGGAAACTATTGGAATTATTATAACGGCTCAAGTCAGCTTGAAACAATATGGGGATGTTCTCTTGATAGTGATGGGAATATTGTGTTTCCACGAACTATTAATATTTATGTTGATGATGCAAGCACACCAACTAAGGTGTTGACTGTTAGAGGAACAAGTTATACAGTTGCGGAAAGTGATATGCCACTTGATTATGAGTCTTGTTGTGGATATTTTTTAGACAATATATATATGACGACAATTAAAAATAATACAATTGATTTGTCTAATGGTGATGTAAATCTTTATACAAAAACAGCTCAGGTTCCAACGGGAACTACATTTATTTCTGGATCTAATAATGATTACTATATAAAATTCCCGGTGTCGAGCAATAGTGAGCCTATGTTTGCTCCATACAAAGCGTTGACATATGCAAGTATTAATGTTGTTGTCCCTAAATATTATAATGGGAAACCGGTAACAAAAAGTACAGAAACTGGTTCTCAGGCATTTAATATTGCGGGTACACTAACTTTAAATGATGAATTTACAGAAATTGTAGATTCGGCTTTTCCTAGAGGAGAAATAAACTCAAGTTTAACAGGTGTCACAATTCCGGATACTGTTACAAAAATTGGAGAATCGGCCTTTTCTCTTAATGCATATATGGGAAATGTAATAATTCCAAATGTGAATTTAACGATTGGTAATCAAGCCTTCTCTTATTGTTCACATATTGAATCTATATATATACCAAAAAGTGTTACGATTAACTGTTCAAGTTTATCAGAATCACCATTTTATGGGTGTGGTGAAAATGTTATAATTTTTACAGATGTTGCAAACGCCTCAAGCATTCCTATGAGATGGAGTACATATTGGAATTATTATGCTAGTGGAAAAACACTAACAGTCAATTATGGTTACACTCTTGAACAGTATAAATCTGCGGTTGGATTAACTTTTGCTCCAAGTGGAGCGGAAGAAAGGGCAAATGATATAGAAATTGAAAAAAATATATATCAGTGCCAAATAGGAACACCCGAGGCTATACTTGAGAAAAGAGAGTATGCGATAATTCCTAAAAGTATAAAAGAAAAAATAGCATAACATAGTTTTTGGTTGAATTACCCCTAAAAACTGTTAAAATTTTGAATAAAAACGGCACGATTTGTGCTGTTTTTATTTTGTTTTACTGAAATTTGTTTTTTCTTGATTTTTTCTTGCACAAAATGGGCTAAAACTATTGACTTAATTGCTAAAATCGTTTAAAATACTACTGCATGAAAGTCATGTTTGACTATTATTTTGCCTTTTTTTGGTAGTGGTGTGCCGAAATTGGGTTGAAATGTAGGCAAGAATTTCCTCTTGGGGCAGTGCGAAATTCATTTATTTTTTGTAGGAGGTAACATTATGCCAACCATTAACCAGTTAATTAGACATGGTAAGGGTAGAGAAAAGCAAACAACTAAAGCTAAATCTCCAATTTTGGAAGAATGTCCACAAAAGCGTGGTGTTTGTCTTTCTGTTACAACAACCTCTCCTAAAAAGCCTAACTCAGCTTTAAGAAAAATCGCAAGAGTTAAGCTTGCTAGCAATGGCATGGAAGGTACTGTATATATCCCAGGTATTGGTCATAACTTGCAGGAACACTCAGTAGTTCTTATTCGTGGAGGTCGTGTTAAGGACCTTCCTGGTGTTCGTTATCACATTATTCGTGGTACACTTGATACTGCTGGTGTTAAAGACCGTAAGCAAGCAAGAAGTAAATATGGCGCTAAAAAGCCTAAGTAATCTTTTTTTAAATTTTTAAGGAGGAAATTTCTGTATGTCAAGAAGAAATGCTGCAGTTGCTCGTGATGTTCTTCCAGACCCTGTTTACGGTTCTAAGGTTGTAACTAAACTTATCAATCAAGTTATGCTTGATGGTAAAAGATCAATTGCTCAAACTATTGTATATGACGCTTTCAATACAGCTTCTTCTAAACTTGGCGTTGAGCCTATGGCTATGTTTGAACAAGTTATGGAAAACTTAAAGCCAGTTTTGGAAGTTAAAGCAAGAAGAGTTGGTGGTTCTACTTACCAAGTTCCTGTTGAAATTAGAGCTGAAAGGCGTCAAACTTTAGCTATCCGTTGGTTAGTTGCTAATGCTAGAAAGCGTAGTGATAGAACTATGGCTAACAAGCTTGCAAGTGAACTTATGGACGCTTACAACAGTGCCGGTGGTGCATTCAAGAAGAAAGAAGAAGTGCATAGAATGGCTGAGGCTAACAAGGCTTTTGCTTCATACCGCTGGTAATTTTAGGTTAATCTTTAGCCTTTGTGCGGTGTTACTGCCATGCAAGGCAACACATTCATTTATTAAATATAAACTCGTGCGTTGACCTTACATGTCGAGCCTTGCACAAAAACTAGATCTTAACCTAAAATATTATAGTTAAGTTTGTGTTGGTTGAACCAAGCAAATCTTAACTTTAAATAGGTTAAGAAATCTTGGGTTAAGTTTGAAAAAGTACTCAAATCTTAACCTAAAAACTGAAAAACATAAAATAAAACACCAAAATTGATATAATTTGGTTGTATTTTGAAAAAATTGTTCAATATTTTTAAAGAATTTTCCAAATGAGCTTAAAATCGTTTGGAAAATTTTAAAAAATGAAATATAATATCTAGTGTAATGATTATTCGTTTGGGTAATTATTACTATATACTAATTAGGAGAATATTATGCCAAGAGATTTTGAACTAAGTAAAATTAGAAATATTGGTATCATGGCTCACATCGATGCTGGTAAGACTACTACTACTGAGCGTATTCTCTACTATACTGGTAAGAGTCACAAAATTGGTGAAACTCACGATGGTGAGGCAACAATGGACTGGATGGCACAAGAGCAAGAAAGAGGTATCACTATTACTTCTGCTGCTACTACTACTCAATGGAAAAATCACAAGATTAACATCATTGATACACCAGGACACGTAGACTTTACTATTGAAGTAGAAAGAAGCTTAAAAGTTCTTGACGGCGCTATCGAACTCTTTACTGCTAAAGAAGGTGTTCAAGCTCAATCAAGAAAAGTTTGGAACCAAGCTAACAAGTATAAAGTTCCAAGAATTGCATTTATTAACAAAATGGATAACCTTGGTGCAGATTTCTATAGAGTTGTTGCTTCTATTAGAGAACAACTTCAAGCAAATGCTGTTCCTCTTCAATTACCTATTGGTAAAGAAGAATCTTTCAAAGGTGTTGTAGACCTTGTTGAAATGAAAGCTGTTATCTATCTTGATGATAAAGGTGAAAAGATGGATATTGTTGCTATTCCTGATGATATGAAGGATGTAGCTCAAGAATATCGTGAGAAGTTAATTGAATCAGTTGCTGAAACTGATGATGAATTAATGGAAAAATTCTTCGCAGGTGAGGAATTCTCTGTTGAAGAAATTAAGAGAGCTATTAGAAAAGCTACAATTGAACTTGTTATTACTCCAGTTCTTTGTGGTTCTGCTCTAAGAAACAAAGGTGTTCAAAAGTTACTTGATGCTGTTATTGATTACCTTCCAAGCCCAATCGACATTGATGATGTTAAGGGTGTTGATTTAGATGGTAATGAAGCTACAAGAAAAACTGCTGATAACGAATCTCTTTCTGGTTTGGCATTCAAGATTGCTAAAGACCCATTTGGAACTCTTACATTCTATAGAATATATAGTGGTAAGTTAACTTCTGGTTCTTATGTATACAATGCCAACAAAGGTGAAAGAGAAAGAATTGGCCGTCTTGTAAGAATGCACGCTAACTCTAGAACAGAAGAACAAGAAGCTTACGCTGGTGACATTGTTGCTATCGTTGGTCTTAAGTATACAACTACTGGTGAAACTTTATGTGATGAAAAGAATCCTATCATTCTTGAATCTATGGATTTCCCAGAACCAGTTATTTCTGTAGCTGTTGAGCCTAAGACTAAGGCAGACCAAGAAAAGATGGCTAACGCACTTGCTAAACTTGCTGAAGAAGACCCAAGTTTCCGCCGTTCTACTAACACAGAAACTGGTCAAACTATTATTTCAGGTATGGGTGAGTTACACCTTGACATCATTGTAGACCGTATGAAGAGAGAATATAAGGTTGAATGTAATGTTGGTGCACCTCAAGTAGCATACCGTGAAACATTAAAGAAGAAAATCACAGCTGAAGGTAAATATATTAAACAATCTGGTGGTAAAGGTCAATATGGTCATGCCATTGTTGAGTTCGAACCATTAGAGCCAGGTCAAGGCTACGAATTCGTGGATAAGACTGTTGGTGGTTCTGTTCCTAAGGAATATGTTCCAGCTGTTGATAAAGGTATCCAAGAAGCTGCTAAGAGTGGTGTTCTTGCTGGATACGAAACTGTGGACTTTAGAGCAACATTGCTTGACGGTTCATATCACGAAGTCGACTCTTCTGAAATGGCATTTAAGATTGCTGGTTCTATGGCATTCAAAGATGCATTCAAGAAAGGTGATGCGGTTCTTCTTGAACCAGTTATGAGTGTTGAAATTACAGTACCAGATCAATATCTTGGTGATGTAATGGGTGACATTTCTAAGCGTCGTGGTAATCTTTCAGGTACAACTTCTAATGCAGGAAGTCAAATTATAAATGCACAAGTTCCATTGGCTGAAATGACAGGTTATATCAGTGACCTTCGTAGTAAGACACAAGGAAGAGGTGACTTTAATATGGAACCTTCTCATTACGCAGAAGTACCTCGTAACGTAGCTGACCAAATCGTTGGCGAGCGTTCAAAAAACTAATAAGCCAATAAAAAATTAAAAAAAAGGAGATATATAAAATGGCAAAAGCTAAATATGATGCTAAAAAACCTCACGTTAACATTGGTACAATCGGCCACGTTGACCACGGTAAAACAACTCTTACTGCAGCTATCACTATGAACCAAGCTCACAAGTTTGGTACAGAAGTTAAGAGCTACGATCAAATCGACTCTGCTCCAGAAGAGAAAGCAAGAGGTATTACAATTAATACTTCTCACGTAGAGTACGAAACTGCAAATCGTCACTACGCACATGTAGACTGCCCAGGACACGCAGACTATGTTAAAAATATGATTACTGGTGCTGCTCAAATGGACGGCGCTATCCTTGTAGTTGCTGCTACAGATGGTCCTATGCCACAAACTCGTGAGCATATCCTTCTTGCTCGTCAAGTTGGTGTTCCAAAAATTGTTGTATTTATGAACAAAATGGATCAACTTGGTGGTGATGATGAACTTGCTGACCTTGTAGAAATGGAAATCAGAGAGCTTCTTAACCAATACAATTTCCCTGGTGATGATACTCCTATTATCCGTGGTTCAGCTCTTGCAGCTATCGAAGCTACACAAAAAGGTGAATGGGATTCTCCAGCTCTTAAGGCTATTGATGACCTTATGGATGCTGTTGATACTTTCATTCCACTTCCTCCTCGTGAGACAGATAAACCATTCTTAATGCCTATCGAAGATGTATTCACAATCACTGGTCGTGGTACAGTTGTTACTGGTAGAGTTGAAAGAGGTTCATTAAAACTTAACGATACAGTTGAAATCGTTGGTCTTGCTGATAAACCAACTTCTACAGTTGTTACTGGTATCGAAATGTTCAAGAAGACAGTTGACGAAGCTATCGCTGGTTACAATGTTGGTGTTCTTCTTCGTGGTATCCAAAGAACTGATGTTGAAAGAGGTCAAGTATTATGTAAACCAGGTTCAATTCAACCTCATACTGAATTCACAGCTGAAGTTTATGTATTAACAAAAGAAGAAGGTGGCCGTCATACTCCATTCTTCAACAACTATCGTCCTCAATTCTATATTAGAACTACAGATGTTACTGGTTCTATTGAACTTCCTGCAGGTGTTGAAATGGTAATGCCTGGTGATAACACAACTATGACAGTTAAGCTTATCACTCCTATCGCTATCGAAGAAGGTGGCCGTTTCGCTATCCGTGAAGGTGGTAGAACAGTTGGTTCTGGTGTTGTTTCTAAGATTATTAAGTAATTTTAGAATTACGCTATAACATTTAATTTTAAGCACATTACTTTTTGTAGTGTGCTTTTTTTTATTGGTTATATATGCAAACTCTACTCTACAAACATATATTTAGTATTTTTTTATAACAAAAGCAAAAGTTCACAATATTGAAAAGTAAATTTTACTAGCAAACACAATGTTTTTTAAAATGGCACTAATTTACACCAAGTAAAATTGTTCTCATTTTTAGTTGCCTTATATTAAAATTATAAAATTTAAACAATTATTGAATATTTTTGTGAAATAGTTTGTTTAAATTGTTAAAAAGTAAATTTTATGAATGAAATTTTTGTTTGTTGTTCATAATATATTTATGAAAAAAGCTAAAAAAAATAAAAAAGATGATTTTGTAAGTAGATATGACCCAAACGGAATGTATACAGGCAACACTTTAGAAGATGGAGAAAGGCCTGTTCAAGATGCAGATGACTTATAATTCAAAACTATTTTAACTAATAAAGAGGTTTTTGATTTATATATTGTTTTTTTTGGGGCTGTTTTTATTAATGTAGAAAAATGTCAAAATAATTGATAGTAATGTCAATAACTTTTATAATAAGAATATAAAAAAACAAAATGTTTATTAATAGCATTGTGTAAAACTTTTATTTACAAATTTAACAAATAAAATTTTCAGCAGTTTTTAACATTTTTTAACAAAAACTGTATAAAAATAGAAAAATTTTAAAAATAGGTGTTGACAAATGGTTTTTTTAGTGTTAATATATGCAAGCAGTTGCAGAACATTTGTTGACGCAAATAATGCACATTCTCTTGCGGGGGAAGTTCCCGTTGAGGTTGATAAGCCGAACAAGAGCGTGGTAGAACTTAATAATGGCTAAATAAAGACACGAATGCGACTCGGGGTATCAACGAAACTACCTGACTCGGGAGTTTAGTTGTAGAGGTTACCTTTGAATTGTGGTTGAATCCCGGTGACGGGAATATAAGAGTTTGGCGTTCGGTAGCACGGCATAAATCCACAAAGCTTATTGAAGCAAGCTGAGAAGAGCTTATACCAGTCAATGTTGTGCTTGTAGGTAAACAACTCCTACCAATATGTAGCCTAAGGGTCGCTCCCTTAGGTGTTGTGGCTGAATATGTTTTGTCATTATTGACTTGGGATACTTGGTAAAATGTATCTCCTGCATTTGTGTAGAAGCGAAGGTAACCCCTTCGCTTTTGCTTTGTATAAAATATTTTTTAAAACAAAATGTAACTTGTATTATATCGTGTAAATAATCAGTTATTTTACAACTTAAATATTTTTTTTATCATAATAAATAAAAACAAAAGGAAAGATTTTTATATTATTGACAAAAGCGTTAATATATACTATAATATTTTTAGCGTTGAAAAAGAGAGTAGTTTTAAGCAAGTGTTTGCTAGCGAGGCACGATGGTGGAAGGTGCTAAACATCTTAAAATGAAGGACACTTTGGAGCTAGAGGTGAATATTAAAGTGGCCGTAAGGCAAGTTAGGTGGCACCACGGATAAAGTTTATTCGTCCTAATGCAAATTTGCATTAGGGCTTTTTATTTTTATAAGGAGAAAAATTATGACAAAAATTGGCGAAATTAAACCGGGAAAAGTTGAAATTCAAGGATGGATTGAAAACCTAAGAGACAAAAAAAGTATGCAGTTTATTGTTATTCGTGACCTTTCAGGCAAGGTTCAAGTGACAGTGGTAAAGGCTGAAAAGCCAGAAATCGCAGAGATTTTTTCACACGCAACATTAGAGTCTACTGTAAAAATTACAGGTGAGGCTGTTGCAAATGAATTTGTTAAGCTTGGAGGAATTGAAATAATTCCAGAAACTGTAGAGATTACAAGCAGTGCAGAAGCCTTTCCAATAGGTCCAGAAAGTTCTATTGACCAAAGATTGGATTATAGGTGGATTGACCTTAGAACTGAAAGAAATCAGTTGATTTTCCAATTCCAAAGCTATTTAATTAATGCAATGAGAGAATATTTGATAAAAAATAACTTTATAGAAATTCATACTCCAAAATTTATTGGCACGGCAAGTGAAAGTGGTGCAGAAGTTTTTGAAGTTAAGTATTTTGACAAGAAGGCTTATCTTGCACAAAGCCCTCAATTTTACAAGCAAATGGCTATGGCTTCTGGTTTTGAGAGGATTTTTGAAATAGCTCCTTGTTTTAGAGCTGAAAAATCTCATACCAAAAAGCATGCAACAGAATTTACTAGTTTTGATGTTGAGTTTAGTTATGTTAACTCTTTCCAAGATGTAATGGCTCTTGAAGCAGAAATGATTGCTTATGGCTTAGAGAAAACTAAAGAAGCTTATGGCGAGAAAGTAAAAGAAGTTTTTGGAGTTGATATTGTTGTACCAAAACTTCCATTCCCACAAATGAAACTTAGAGATATCTATGATGAACTTAAAGAAAGATATGGTTATGAAGTTCCAGAAAGTGAGAAAACAGACCTTACAACAGAAGCTGAAAGGCTTTGTGATAGACTTGCAAAAGATAAGTTTAACCACGAGTTCTTGCTTGTAACAGATTATCCACCAGAAAAAAGAGCTTTTTATCATATGAGAGATAATGGAATTTTACAAGGCTATGACCTTATTTGGAAAGGTATCGAGATTACTTCTGGTGCTCAAAGAGAACACAGATATGAAGAAATTAAGAAGAATGCTGAAGAAAAAGGACTTGCAAAAGATGTGGAAAAATACTTGCAGTTCTTTAAGTATGGAATGCCTCCTCACGGCGGATTTGCTATTGGTGTAGACAGATTAACAATGTTATTACTTGGCTTACCATCACTTAAAGAGACACAATTCTTGTTTAGAGGTCCGGATAGGTTAGACCCATAATAAAAGGAGTAAATAATGAAAAGAGTAGAAATTAGAGATTTATATAAAGCATATCAGGAATATGACGGAAAAGTTATTACTGTTTGTGGTTGGGCAAGAACAATAAGAGACTCAAAAAACATTGCATTTGTGTCGCTAAATGATGGTGCGTTTAAGTGCTTGCAAATTGTTGTTGAAAGAGAAAAAATCGCAAATTATGATGAAATAGTAAAACAAACAGTAGGTTCTTCTTTCAAAATTGAAGGAAAAGTTATTTTAACACCAGAGGCGCAACAACCATTTGAAATTAACGCAACTGCAGTTGAAGTGCTTGGTGCAAGTGATGTTGATTATCCTCTTCAAAAGAAAAGACACACTGTTGAGTTTTTAAGAACAATTCCAACAATAAGACCGAGAGGAAACTTGTTCAATGCTGTGTTTAGAATTCGTTCAGTTGCAGCTTTTGCAATTCATAAATTTTTCAACGAGAGAAACTTTGTTTATATTCATACTCCAATTATTACGGCTAGTGACTGCGAGGGAGCAGGAGAAATGTTCCAAGTAACAACTATGGATTTGGAAAATCTACCAAAAAAAGATGGAAAAGTTGATTATTCACAAGACTTCTTTGGTAAAAAGGTTGCTCTTACTGTGTCAGGTCAACTTCACGAAGAGGCGATTACTCACGCATTTGGTAAAACATATACATTTGGACCAACATTTAGAGCAGAAAATTCAAATACTTCAAGGCACGCAGCTGAATTTTGGATGATGGAACCGGAAATTTGTTTCTGCGACATTGAGGGGCTTATGAATAACGAAGAAGAAATGATTAAGTATGTTATTTCTTATGTTATGAAAGAGTGTTCTGCAGAACTTGAATTTTTAAACAAGTTTGTTGATACAGGTCTTCTAGAGAGATTGAATAATATTGTTAATAATGATTTTGTTCGTCTTGATTACACAGATGCAATTGATATTCTTCTTAAATCAAAAGAAAAATTTGAATTTCAAGTTAAATGGGGAATAGATTTACAATCTGAGCACGAAAGATATTTGACTGAAAAAGTATATCAAAAACCAGTGTTCTTGAAAAACTATCCAAAGGACATAAAAGCTTTTTATATGCGTCAAAATGATGATGGAAAAACAGTTGCTGCTGTTGACCTTCTTGTCCCTGGCGTTGGGGAGCTTATTGGTGGAAGTCAAAGAGAAGAAAGGCTTGAAAAGTTAACTCAAAGAATGAAAGAATTAGGACTTAAAGAGGAAGATTATTCTTGGTATGTTGACACTAGAAGATATGGAACAAATGTACACTCTGGTTATGGTCTTGGTTTTGAAAGATTGATTATGTATCTAACAGGCGTTTCAAATATTAGAGATGTTGAGTTGTTTCCAAGAACAGTTGGCGGTATTCAAGGTTAAAATATAAAAATAATATTATAAAAGCAAAAAGACAATCATTTTGATTGTCTTTTTTACATTTTAATATTTATTTTGACTGCTTTTGATTTATTTGTTTTAAGTATAATTCTAGTTTTTTACAACTAAAGTTTGTTCCTAAAGATAGGTCAAATTGTAAAAGTGTGTTTTTAAGAGTTTCTATTTTTTCTTCAGGTGATAGATGTGAAATGCTTTCATACTCCTCAAATTCAATAAATAAACCAACTCCATCAACATCTTGAACAACAAATTCAATATCTCCTTTTGTGTAAACCAGATTTGATGACTTTATTGTTGCGTATGGGATAAATCCTGCTTTTTGGAATATTTCTGCGTGTTTTTCTGCATTATCTATATAAGTTTGCACTTTTTCTTCTGCTATAACATCACCTTTTTCATTAAAAAGCTTATCTTTATAGATTAAAATGTTTACTTCTTCGTCATCATTCTCTTGCTTTTTTATTATTGTTCTAAGTAGGAAGCTATTCCTTATTACTGATTCAAAACTTCTGCCAGTTAATTGTTGTATGCTTTTAGGGGAATAATATCTGTCGAGCATAGTAAATTCGCAGTTTTGGATAAATCCATAGCTAGTTAGTTTGTCTGTTAATGATTGTTTTGGTTCTAGAACTTCAACTGTAATTTCTGTTTCCTTCATAATCTTTACCTCAAAAAAATAATAGCATAAATTATTATGAGTGTAAAATAAAAATACTTGAGAAATTATTATTGTTGTGTTTGCATAAAATTATTTTCAGGCGGAGAAAATTGAAATTGTTCACACATCCAAACAATTGTTAGGTGTCTAACAATTGCTATAAAATAGTTGCAACTTAGAGGCTTTATATGTATAATATATTATACGGAAATTTATGGAGAGGGATTATGCTAAGATTATCAAATATTAAAAAAGATTATGTCGTTGCAGATAGCAAAGTTGAAGCGCTAAAAGATATTAATTTGTCTTTTAGGAAAAATGAATTTGTTTCAATACTTGGTCCTAGTGGGTGTGGAAAAACAACGCTTTTAAACATTGTTGGAGGGCTTGATAAATATACCTCAGGTGATTTATTTATTAGTGGTCGAAGCACAAAAGAGTTCAAAGATAGAGATTGGGATGTTTATAGAAACCACAGGGTAGGTTTTATTTTTCAAAGCTACAACTTAATTCCTCATCAAACAATTTTATCTAATGTTGAACTTGCGTTAACTATTGCGGGAATGAGTAAAGCGGATAGAGTCAAAAAGGCGAAACAGGCTCTTGATAAAGTTGGTCTAGAGGGGCAGTATAATAAAAAGCCGAACCAGCTTTCAGGTGGTCAATGTCAAAGAGTAGCTATCGCAAGAGCCCTAGTTAATGACCCAGAAATACTCCTTGCAGATGAACCAACGGGGGCGCTTGATACAGTAACTTCATTGCAAATAATGGAGCTTGTAAAAGAAATTGCAAATGACAGATTGGTTATTATGGTAACACACAATCCAGAGCTTGCAGAAAAATATTCAACAAGAATTATTAAGCTTCTTGATGGTAGTGTTGTGGATGATACAAATCCATTTACAGAAAAAGAAGAGATTGTGGAAGTTGAGAAACTAAACAAAGAAAAACAACAAGAAATAGCAAAAATCGAAAGTGAAAATGTAAAAAACAGCTCAAAAAAGAACAAAAAAAACAAAGAAAAGGCAAAAATGAGTTTTTGGACTGCATTCAAGCTTTCTTTTCAAAATCTGTTTTCCAAGAAAGCAAGAACAATAATGACAAGTATAGCAGGAGCAATCGGTATTATTGGTGTGTCATTAGTTTTGTCTATTTCAAATGGCGTGCAAACATATATCGATAGTATGCAAAACGATATGCTCTCAGGAAACCCAATAACCATTTCTCAAACAGCAACAGACCTTAACGCCCTTATGGATGCAAGTTCTATGGAAAATAAAGTAATTGCTTTAAAGGAACACGGTTATGTAAATGTTGATTCAATGATTGAATACTTGATTTCTCAATCTAATCAAGCAGACTCATTTATGATAGAAAATGAAATTACTCAGGATTATATCGACTATGTGTTATCAATCCCAGAAGAAGATGTAGCAAATGTATTCCTAGATTATGGATTGGATGTTTCTAACAATATTTACACTGATTTTAAGGTGAAAAACGCTGAAAATGCAGAAAATGTGTCTCTCAGTGCAATTAAAAATATATATTCTTCAGTATTAAAAAGTACAGAATATAAAAACTATTCAACTTATATTACAAGCCTAGAGCAACCATTTAGACAAGCTCCAAATGATGAAGAGTATATACTAAGTCAATATAATAAGCTTTACGGAGATGTAGCAACTGCTCAAGATGAAATAATGATTGTTGTAAGTAAAGATAGAGAGTTGACCGATTTGTTGCTTGCACAACTAGGATATTATACTCAAGAGCAATTTATGAATCAAATTTGGAAAGCCACCGAAGATGAAAAATATGATAGTTCACTAGATGTTGAAAGGTTTTCTTATGAAGCACTTGTAGGTAAAACTTTCACATATTATCCAAATGATACAGTTTTCTCATCTCCATCTGCCCCAACAAATGTTTTTGATTACAACTATAAAAGTGATGGTTTTTCAGGAGATAAGGTTGAGCTTAAGATAGTTGGTATTTTAGAACCTAAAGATGAAATTTCTTATGGTTGTTTAGAGGCTGGTTTCTTCTATACTGAGGCATTATGTAATTATATTATTGAAGAAAATAAAAACTCAGCAATTGTTCAATTTTTGAAGTCTTATGGAAAAGACTTAATGAGTATCCCAAAAACTCCAGGCGGAATTAATTATGAGTATACTTATTATGATGTGAACTGGGATGCTCAAACAGGATATGGTGTTGTTGGTTCAGCGGATATGATGGGCTCAATGATTGCAACACTTGGTGATAAGTATGCAACTATGGCGGAGGCAAGAACTTTATCTCTACAAAATGTTGGCGGTTCAACAATTCCTTATCAAATTAAGATTTATCCAAAAAGTTTTGAACACAAGAATGCTATTAATGAATATTTAGATAAGTGGAACAGTGATGAAGATATTGTTGTGAATGGCAATACTATAACAAAAGAAGAGCGTAGTAATATTGTTTATAATGACTATATTTCATTAATTATTACAATGGTTAATGGGTTTATTGATATTGTAACATATGCGCTTGTTGGATTTACATCATTATCATTAATTGTTTCTAGTGTTATGATAGCGATTATAACCTATATTTCAGTTGTAGAAAGGACAAAAGAGATTGGTGTAATTCGTTCTCTTGGAGGAAGGAAGAGGGATGTTGCACATCTATTTAATGCGGAAACATTTATTATTGGTTTTGCGTCTGGGTTAATTGGTATTGGTATTACTTATCTTGTAAGTTTTATCGCAAATGTTCTCGTAAGAAAGTACGCAGGAATTTCTGCAATCGCAATATTCCCTTGGTATTTCGCTGTAATAATGATTGCAATTAGTGTATTGTTGACTTCAATTTCTGGGTTGTTCCCATCAATGAGTGCGGCAAAAAAAGACCCTGTTGTGGCTCTTCGAACAGAATAATAATTTAAAATTTTATAAATAAAGTCCTCTTTTTGGTACGGTTTATGATGTAGAATAAATTTGTTCAAAAGGGGGATTTTTTTATGAGCAATATGAAAGCTTATTTTGAAAATATAGAAACTTACCAAGATGTTGAAATTTTAAACAAAGAAGTTAACGATTTGGTTGAAAGGGCGGAAAAAATAACGGCTAAGTGGTGGAATGACGAATATGGTTTCGAGGAAAATGTAAAGTTACAAAACAAAACTGTAGAAACATTGAAAAAGACAATGTACTATATGGCAGTATGTAACAAACAAAAAGCTAATGGGTTGACTCCTAGAGCTAGTGTGTGGCTTATACAACTGCTTGTGGAATTAAGAAGTCATGCGGTAATAGGGGATAAGTCTAGAAAGGTTGTAGATTGGGCAGGTTTTTTATTTGAAAATTTTGAGAGGGGTGCGTATATTGAAGCTCTGGATGATGCAACAAAATAATATTTTTTAATTGACAATAAACTGTGTTATTGGTAAAATAAGAGTATATGTAAGGAATGCCAAAGTCCTTATAACTACAAGGAGAAAGACAATGAATAAATATCAAGGTACTAAGACAGAAAAAAACCTCCAAGCAGCATTCGCTGGTGAATCTCAAGCAAGAAACAAATACACATATTTTGCTTCAGTTGCCAAGAAAGAGGGGTATGAACAAATCGCAGAACTTTTCTTAAAAACTGCAGAGAACGAAAAAGAACACGCAAAATTGTGGTTTAAAGAACTTGGAGAACTAGGTAACACTTCTCAAAACCTTTTAGCTGCTGCTGAGGGTGAAAATTATGAGTGGACTGATATGTATGACACTTTTGCTAAAGAAGCAGAGGAAGAGGGATTTATTGAACTTGCTGCTAAATTTAGAGGTGTTGCAGCTATTGAAAAGTCTCACGAAGAAAGATACAGAGCTCTTCTTAAGAATGTAGATACAAAAGCTGTTTTTGAAAAGTCTACAATCACTGTTTGGGAATGCAGAAACTGTGGTCATATTGTTGTTGGCAAGAAAGCTCCAGAACTTTGCCCAGTATGTGCACACGCTCAAAGCTATTTTGAAGTAAGAAAAGAAAATTATTAATATAAAAAGACCAAGCTTAACTTGGTCTTTTCTTTTGTTTTATTATTCAGTTTTAACAGTTGTAGTTTCTGTTTTATTATTTTTGTTTTTAATTTTATCAATAATAAAGAATACAAGCTTTGATAGATAGAAAACAATCAGAGCTGCGACGCAGAATCCAACTATATAAATTAGTAAGAATACTACATAAGGTACAACAGGATAAATTAAACTTACTAAGGGAAGGGTACAATCAAAGTATGGACTAATAAAGAACATATTGAAGGTTTCGCCATTTAATACTCCTGAATTATATAATATAACATTAAGAAGTAAAGCGATTAAAACAAGTCCAACAAAAACGAGAGCGCTCCAGAGGAAGTTTTTAATATTTAATTTAACCCTTCCTGTTGCAAGGATGAATATACCAATAATAACCATAGCAGAGTGGTGAATCATTGTTTGAATATTGATGCCTATTGTTTCTATAAATACATCACCAGGCAATATCATTACACAAATTCCAGCAAAAACGCAGAATGTAGATAAGTAGGTTAAGAGCATATCCTGAAATCTTCCCTTTTTAACAAGTCCTGCGAGAAGCATAATATACATAGGAGTTGAGCAGAATTGGAAAGGGAAAGCGTACCATTGATAATCCCAAACACCAGTTTGACTATTAAATGAAAAATTTAGTTGTTTATAAACTTCGAGAAGCATTAATATAGATGCAGTTATAATAAGAATTAGTCTAAATTTTTTATCGTCAACCTTTCTAGCAAAAATAACCAATAAAACAATGGTTGCAATCATTATTCCCCAAAACATTAGATGGAACCACCCATAAGCAGTAGGTTCAGTCATTTGACCATCTAGGGCCTTTAAGAATTTTTCAAAGCCGTTCATAAAAACTCCTTAATACACAAAATAAAGTTATATAAATATAATATAATAGAAAGGGATAAAAGGCAAACAAATTGTAAAAATTTGTTTTATATATTGAACTTATTATGTGAAAGAAACAAAAAAGTATTTATAAACGAAAAATATTATTTATTCTTATTGTATTTTTATAAGAAATATGATATCATAAGGAGGAAGAATGCTGATGTAGCTCAGCAGGTAGAGCACTGCCTTGGTAAGACAAGCAATCGGCAAATTTAATCAAAATTACAATTGAATATTTACTCCATTTTGGAGCTGTGCTGATGTAGCTCAGCAGGTAGAGCACTGCCTTGGTAAGCAGGCGGAGACGCAGGTTCGATTCCTGTCATTAGCAACAAATCACCACCATATATTGTGTTTTAAAATAGCCAGAACCACAATATATAGACAGCTCATATTCTTGGCATAAATTCTGGCATAAAATTTATGAGTTTTTTGCTTGATTTTCTCATCAAAAAAATCAAGTGTGTAGCAAGATGCTGATGTAGCTCAGTAGGTAGAGCACTTGCTTGGTAAGCAAGAGGTTTCGGCAGTTCGAGCCTGCTCATCAGCTCCATTTAACCCGTAAAGACATCAAATTTGATGTCTTTTTCTATACAATATTTTCTTATTCGAACTCCTATTTTTTGCCTTTTGGCTGGAAGGTCGGTGGCATATTTCTCGAAAAAGTAAACGGAACATAAAATATTAAATGTAATGAAGAATCAGAGTTAACTCTGGTTCTTTTTTTTGTGCTTGAAATAATATTTTATGTTTTTTCCGTTGACTTTTTCTTAAAACTAAAAATATTAGTTTTTTTCACCGAAATATGCTTTTTTAAGGTCGGCCAAAAGGCTTAAAAAATAGGAGGTTGAGAAAAATGGAATCAGTTAGAAAAAAAGTAAAGTATAGTTTGACAAAGTATACAAAAGTAGGTCCTTTTAGGTATACAGGATATGGCGAAATTGATAACGAAAATTTATATACAAAAAATAAAGTATATGAAGATTGTATTAGATTCTGTCATAAAAAAATTAACACCTCTAACGAATACAAAGGTAGCTTTGCACACTATGAAGAAATTGAGTTTCTAAACTATAAAGGTGAATATGTAGAAACAGAAGTTGAAACAGATTACGATTTATGGTTTAGAATACTAAATTAAAGGAGTTTAAAATGAAAAACTATTATTTAAAAGAATATGAATACTTTGATGATGATTATTATATAATCTTCACCATACTAGGGCTTAACTTTGATAACAAGACAATAGAAATCGCTATAAGCAATCGTGGAAAATTAAGTGTTAAAGAATATGACTTATTTCAAGATTGTAATGGCAATTTTTATTTTGAATACGGAGTTATGCTAGACAAAATTTATATTAAAGAATTTAAGAAATTTGAAATTTAAGGAGTTAAACAAATGAGTAATGTAAGTATAGTAATAGGTTCTTGGGGTTCATACAACGCCTGCAATAATAGAGCTTTAGGTTCTAAATGGTTGGATCTTGGTGATTATGATTCTTGGGAAGAAATTGAAGAAGAATTAATAAAAGAAGGATTTGATTTAAATGGTTTAGATGAAGAATTGTTTATTCAAGATTTAGACGGAATTGATGATTCTAGCCTAAACTGTGATTATATGCACCCAAAAAGATTTTTTGAAACATTAAAAGAATCTGAAGTGTTAAATGATGATTATAAATATGAGGTTCTTGAAGCATTTTTAGAGTGTAGAAGTTATAGCGAATTTGAAGATTTAGTAGATTCGCGTGGTTCTGGTTGGAACGATGATATTTATATGTATGTTGGTTATGATTGGGACGATTTTGGTCGTGAAAGATTTGATGCATACGGATATAACTTACCAGATAATTTAGAGTATTATATAGACTTTGAAGAATATGGAAAACAGTTAAGTTATTATGCACAGGAATACAGCAAAGGAATTATAGAAATTTGTATATAAGGAGTAAAACAATGGAACAAAATAAAACTGTCTATATGATTCAAATACAATATTCAACAGATGACTATGATGGTGTTGACACATTTTTATTTGAAAACAGAGAAAAAGCAATTAAAAAATTACATAAGTTGATTGAAATAGAAAAGCAAACAGCCTGGATTCAAGATGCTTATGAAGAAGATGGTTCTATAAATGAAGATTATGAATTAGATGAAAACTTGAATGATAAAGACGCTTGCTGTTTATGGTGGAACTTCAAATGTCTTTCAGACTACTATTATCATACATTTATTGATTTAAGAGAAATTGAGGTGCAATAAATGAATAAATATGGTTATAAGATTTGCTATAAAGAAATTGGTAAATATAAAGTTAAAAAATATGGAGTTACAAATACTTATAGTTTAGCACTATTTGTTATACAAAACTTTGAAAAAAAGAACAAAAACATTTTTAGAATTTGGTTGATAAAGCCAATAAAAACATACATTGAATTTAGACTGCTATGGAGAGGTTGTCCGTTTTGAAACGGACGACCTTTTTATAAATATAACAAGGAGGAAAACAATGATTAAATTAAATCTAGAAGTAAAAACAAATGAAGAAAAAAGAATTAAAGAATATCTAGAAGAAAATGTGAGTGAAACACTTGCTGATAAAATCAATAATGGCGTTCATATTATAAAAAATGATAAAGAACTTATAAATAAGAAAGATTTATCTGGCTTTATGAATTATGCAAGTGCAGAAGCAAGAAAACTAGTTAACAACAATGTTAGATGTGCGTGTATAGAAGATACAACTGTATTTGGTTGGGCTATTCACTACTTTGAAGAAGATTCTATTGAAGGCAAATTATACAACTTAGACGGAACTGAAAATAAGCCAGAAATTAAATCTAAACCAATAGAAAAACCAAAAGAAGTTAAACCAATAATTAAACAAAATCCACAGCAGAATATGTTTGATTTAATGCTTAAAATGGAGTCTGAAGAAAAAGAAGAAATAATTATAAATGAAGAATTAAAAATTGACCAAAAAACTGGTTTAGTAGAAACAACAAAAGATTTAAAAGAGTCTTTTGATGAGCAAATAACAATTCTACTTTGTTCTGTTTTTGGTGATAAATTGGAGGTTAAATAATGAAAATAGAAAATATTAAACCAATACCTAAATATATTGAAAAAATGATAATTAAAAAAGATAAATCTTCTTATGTTGCATATAGTGGAACAACTAGGTATTATTCATACTTTACAAAAAATGATAAAGAGCTTGTAAAAATAACAGTTGCTTGTAGAAATAGAGGTAAAAAGTGGTATTGTAAACAAGTTGCTATACATGGGATTCACTCAAAAATAGCTTATGTAAAAGATATTCAATATTGTTGGATAGGTGGCTATGTTGTTGGCTGGTTTGAAGAAGGTTTGTCAAAAGTTAAAAAATACTATGAAGATGGTATTTGGTATGAAGCTGATGATAAGTATTTTGATCCATTCGCACCAATAATAAATTTAGACTATGTATTGAAATTAAAAGAATATAAATATAGTGCTATTGATAGGGCTTATACAGACAAGTATTTAAAATATTTAAGACTTTATGAAAAATATCCACAAATGGAACTATTAGTTAAATTTGGATTATATCAATACTCTATGAGTAAAATTATTTTAAATAAGACAGCAAAAGATAAAAAGTTCTGTAAATGGTTAATAGATAATCGACAAGAATTATCCATCAATAATTATTATGTTAGCACTGTAATACTCTCTTATAAAATGAATAAACCTTTTAAAGTTGTTCAGCAGTATGAAGAGAATAAAAAACATTTCTGTAAAAAAGCTAATTTTGAGAGAATAAAAAAATTAATAAACAAAAAAGATTACGATGAGTTTTTATTGTATTTATTTAAAAATAATGCTAGTTTGTCTGCTTATCAAGATTACATAATTGCGTGTAATTATTTAAATATAGATATGTCTATTGAGCGAAACAAGATGCCTAGAGATTTTAGAAAATGGCACGATATTCGAATTGACCAATATCACACACAAAAAGCTATTAAAGATAAAGAAGAAAGAAAAGCTTTATATGAAAAATTTGATAAAGTTGCAAACAAGTATTTATCATTACAAAGAATAGCGAAAGAAAACTTTGTTATGGTGATTGCTAAAAGTCCAAGCGATTTATTAAAAGAAGGTGAAATTTTAGATCACTGCGTTGGAAGAATGAATTATGACCAAAAATTCGCAAGAGAAGAATCTTTAATATTCTTTATTAGAAACAAAGAAGAACCTCTAAAACCATTTGTAACACTTGAATATTCATTAAAAAGTAAAAAAATACTTCAATGTTATGGATACAGAGATTCAAGACCTAGTCAAGAAGTCCTTGATTACGCCAATAATGTATGGCTACCATACGCAAATAGAAAAATTAAAAAGATTGCATAAGGAGTAAACAAATGAATAAATATTTTAGAATAACTGGATATAGCCCAGAAAATGATTTTTGCTTTATATTAGATAGCTTTGGAATGTTTGATGAGATATGGCAATTTAGCTCATTCTTAATTAAAAATGGATTTAAGGTATTAGAAGTATCTAATGCAGAACAATTTGTTGATATTAACATTGAAAAAGTAGAAGAAAACGCCGAAAAAGTATTCTTAAGGGCAAATGCAAAAGGTAAACCTGAAAATATACAAGAAGAGATAGAAGGCATTACCTATAAGGCAATTAAGGTGGCGGATAAGATTTATATTCCTAAGAAATAAGAAAAGCCAGGAGTTTAAAAACTCTTGGCTTTTTTTATTTGTTTTATTTTAGTGTAGGATTTTTATCTTCATATAAATTCCAAATGGACGAATCCCAATTATTTTGAATAAAGGTCCATATTGTTTGCATATCTGCTTCAATTTGATTTTGATTATATCCGTTTGTGTTTAATAGTTGATTTTCGTATTTGTAGAAATTTTCAACATGTAATGAAGAAAGGCCAATAGCAACCATACTTCCAGCACTTGCATAGTGAATTTGATTAGTTTCACAAATTGCTGTAATATTTCCAGATGTATAACAATTTTTAATACTAATAACTGAAGATAAATTGAGATTTCCTATTAATCCTCCGGCATGAGCTGTTGAGTAATATGAACAGGCATAAATTGTTCCGGTTGTGTAACAGTTAGAGATTAAAGCATTATGAACATGACCAACTAAACCACCAACATCAATTTCGCCTTCAGTTGTTGTTGCTGTTATATCTCCGGTAGTATAACAATTATTTATTTCAACACTTATGTATGCGTTACCAGCAATGCCACCTGCGTATATAGTTGATGCTTTATTAATGGTTATATCTCCAAATGATGAACAATTATTTATTTCTATAGTTTTATCTGTGGTCCACGCATTACCAATAATACCACCGGCATTTATTTCGTATCCTTCGCAGTCAAGAATAGTAATGTTTACATTTGATGAAGAACCCATTATTTTACAAATAGCATTTGATTTTGATACTAAACCACCAATATTTGCAACCATAGATTCAGATTCATTATTACTCTTAACATAAATATCTCCAGAGACAACACAATCTTTTATAATTGCAGCATTTGCAGATATATTATTACCTGTAGATATTGTTATGCCGGCAATATTAATATTTTGAGAACCGTAAATGCTAACATACATTGATTCAATTTCTAAATTTTTAACAATTCCTGAAAATTGGCTAAATAATGCAAAATTATAATTATTAGAGATTAAAGCTTCGCTAACATAATGCAAATTTTTGATTTTATAATTATTACCATCTAAAATTCCTTTAAAGTCTATAGGATTCCAAGATTCATTCGTGAAATCCAAATCATTCATTAATTTATAATATTTATTATTTTGTATATTCTTAAGTTGTTCAATTGTTGTTATTTCATTTATAGTGCTTTCTGATAAATAAGTTAATGTTATTGCATCTAAATTATAATCAGTTTTTGCTGTTATATCATCAATTCCATAAGAAATAGATGTTAGAGAAATTGTTAAAGTGCTTGCTGAATTCAAGTCAAAACTTGAGGCATTAATAGTTACAACATTACTATCTATTTCAAAAGATTCAGGAGTTAATATTTTTTCTATTGAATTGTATTTAATTGTAATATTTGTAATGTTGTAATTTGTTGGGTTGTCTAAATTAATAACTATATTATCATCACTGGTTGTGAAATAATCTTTTTGGTTTTCTCTTTCAAAAGACAACACATTTAAATTACCTAAAACTAGAATTGATGTTGAATAAGAGGAACTAATATTTTGGGTTAACAAATTATCATTTCTAAAATATGAAATTTTTGTTAATGATATTTCATATTCTCCACCTTCAAAATCTGGAATAAACTTAACAATAGCAGAAGTAATTTTATTTCCACCAACAACTTCGGAATTAATTCCATTTACATAGAAAGAATCAATTTCAATGTTGGAAGGATTATTAAATGTTATGTTTAAATGAACTTCTTCACCAATTTTTGGATTTGTTACATTTAAAGTAGATAAACCAGTAACTGTGATTTCACTTGCCATAGTATAGTAATCAATTGTTATAAACTCTTTTTGAACCCCAGAGCCATCATTTAAATTGTAATTATACCAAAGTTTTAAGGTATATTCTGTGTTTGAATTTAATCCTTCAAAAATTTTATTTGTCAAATCCGTAATTGTAGCAATTTTATTTAGTCCTTCATAAATTTCAACTTTATCTATAGAACATGTATTATCAACATCTGTCAAATCGTAATCAAATGTTATTTGATTTTGTGTTGAGGAAACATTTTTAAAAGTTAAGTATGGAGCATCTTTAGCTAAAGTATGGAAATTTAAAGTTTTGATTATATTTTGTTCACCCAATCCGTCATTTAAATCATAATTATATGTAATTTTTACTTGATAATCATTATCACTTAATAAACCTACAACTTCTCTAGAATTACTATTTAATATTGTTGTTCCGTTTGTTTCATGAACTAATTCAATTTTAGAAATCGAACCAACATTATCCAAATCTTCAATATTTAATAAAAACTCAAAGCTTGTTTGTGTAACTGTTTTTTGTGTTAAATCTATATTTGGTGTAGTTTTTGATAAAGTGTGGAAAGTTAATGACTTAATTACACTTTGTTCGCCTGAACCATCATTTAAATCGTAAGTATATGTAATTTTTACTTGATAATCATTATCGCTTAATAAATCTACAACTTCTCTAGAATTGCTATTTAATATTGTTGTTCCATTTGTTTCATGAACTAATTCAATTTTAGAAATCGAACCAACATTATCCAAATCTTCAATATTTAATAAAAACTCAAAGCTTGTTTGTGTAATCGTTTTTTGTGTTAGTTCTATATTAGGTGTAATTTTTGAAAGAGTTTTAAAAGTATGTGTAATTGTTTCATTTGTGTTATTTAAATTCTTAAATGTAGTAATGATAGTATATTCTCTATTGCTAAATAAATTTTCAATAATTGTTTGACCTATTTCAATATTTTTGACTTTTATACCATCTAAATATAATTCCTGAGAAATAATATTTTTATTTAAAACTTCATCATCCCAAATATAGTCAAACTCTATTGATGTTTGATTTATTGATTTTACATCAAAAGACAACATTTCATTAGTGTATAAGTTATTTTTATATAAAGTATGTATTTTAAATCCATCACCACTTAAATCATCATATGCGGCAATAATTGCAATTTGATAAAAAGAGTTAGGGGTTAGATTATCAAATAAAATATCATTTCTACCAACTATTAAGTCTTTGTGATTAATAATACTTACACCATCATACAAAACAGCCTTTACATTTCCACCTGTTTTCTGAATAAGGTTGTAAACATCTATTAAATTTAATGATAAATTTATTTTGTTAAGATATATAGAAGTAGTCAAGATTTCAGAATAAGTAGAACCAGTTGATCCAATACCAACCTTTATGGTCGAATTCCCATCCATAACAACATCTTTTATTTCAGTTTTATCAACATATTTGATTGAATCAATAGTGTAATCTTTTATTCCAATAATATTGCCTACATTTACTTTAAGAATTAAATTTTCCAAATCTGAACCTGATTCAAACATATAAGAACTATATTTAACTCCATTTAATGTAAAGGACATTATTTCAAAGCTGTCAGGATTTGATAATTTTATAGTAATATATATATCTTCATTAGCAGTTGCATAATATATATCATTAATTCCATCAAAAACGAATAAAGAACTTGCATGGTCTTCAACACTTGGAATATTATTTTGAGCGTTAACACCTCTTAAATTATTAGCAAGCATAGATGAAGGTTCGTTTGCAGACGAAACTATCATACCTTGATAAACTGGTGTTTGTTTACTATTTTTTTCTTCATTACATGCAGAAAAAACAATACAGCACGAACACATAAAAATTAACAGAGTAAATACTTTTAAAAATTTTTTCATATAAAACTTATCCTCCATAAATATAGTATAACACAAGAAAAACTATTTTGTTAAATTTATATATAAAATTTTAAAATATTATTATACATCAATAATATCAACAGTTAAGCCCATTTTCTTTGCTTTTAAAATTGTTGATTGAGTTCCACCAGGAACTCCATTAAATAAAGCAATTACTTTCGAAGAATTTTTTAACATATAATCATTTCTTTCTTGCATACAAGTATTTGTATATTCTTCTGCTATATATCTTATAATATCTGCATTATTCAAAATTTTTCTATATCTTTTTTTATATTCTTCACTCCATAGTTTATCTTGATTCTTGCACGGTATAGCGCAAACCAATTTAATGTGGGGATATTCTTTTTTTAACTCTAATATGGTTTCAGCACATATCATATCAAAACCAATTGCCATACCTGAAATAAAATGAGTATATCCATATTCTATGGATTTTTTAATTTGTTGTTTTGTTTTAGACTTCATCTCTTCACATCTTTCATCAGATTCATTAAACTTCCAGGGTAATTTTTGGCATCTATGACCAGTAAAACATAATGTGGTTTGTTTTAAATCTTCATAAATGTTTTCACATTTGCTTTTAAGTATGTTAATTTTCCTTTTATTTTTAAAAAACATAATTTTACTCCTTTTGGTTGTTTTTACATTCATTATAACATAAATTTTATAAAAATCTACAATAATGAGTGTTTTTACGACATATTGTCTATAATTATAGATGTTATTATATACCTACATAAAAACATTCAGGAGAAATTATGACTTTAGCTGAAGCAGTTTCTAAGAGAATTAGAAACATTTTAAAAGAACGCAAAATAACACAGTATAGATTAGAACAAAATGCGGGAATATCACATAGCACTATGAATAGTTTTCTTAATGCAAGATATAAGAGTTGCAATTTAACGACAGTTGTTTTAATAATTCGCGCTTTAGGAATGACTGTGTCAGAGTTTTTTGATGATCAGATTTTTGAAAACGAAGATTTAATTGTAGAATAAAAGCAGAAACATTAACCGATAAAAGTCGGTTTTTTTATTTTGGATAAATTTAGTTATAAAGTTCTGGCTAGTGTATGTTTTTATTTAAAAATAAGTCGAATTAAATCAATAATTAATCAAATAAATGTCAATATGTGAGATTCTGGCGTGTGCTTGTCTTGATACAAGTGGTGTCGCTTCGCTCCACCAGACAAGCACACGCCAGCAACTAAATGAAAATCTTTTGTTAATGAAAACTGATGGCTAAATATGGGGTTCTCGCGCAGGCTTACCGAGAGCCCCCATATTTTTTACGCCATCAGTTGTTAATTACATTTTTTCATTTGCTCTATAACTTCAGGTGATACAGTTCCCATAACAACACCTTCGTCTAAACAAATAAAATCATCAAATAGTAATAACTTTTTATCTTCTTGACCTATTGTTGTAACAATATCATCGTCAAGAATATCTGATATAAAGTATTGATATAATCCTTTAGAATAAACTATCTTTTCACCTGTTTTTTCTATATATTTTATTAAATATGCAACAGCTAAACCTAGTAGTTTTTCTCTATTATCAATCCTATCAAAATCAGATCTTCCAAACACTTCATTGAAGTATGTTGATTGAGTGCTAATTTGCATTTTATGCTCTCTAGTATTGTAGTCTTTGACAGTTAGCAAACATCCAGGAATTGTGCCTTCAGGAATATAAAATAGCCCGTGAAAATGCAATCTGTTAGTCTTTGGTGCTCGTTCCCAAACTCCCATATATTTCCAATTCTTTCTATGACAAAAATTCCTTAAACAAGTTTTTAATTTTTTTCTAAAACTATCTTCAGTATGAAGATTATTATCATAAGTAAAAGTGCAAAAATAATTAAAACCAGCAAGATTAGCTTTTCTTACCATTCTAACACGACGACAAATCATATTTCTTATTTTTCTTTCAAACTGTGTATTAACAAAAAATTCACACTCGCTATCTTCTTTAAAATATGGTCGCATTTCTTTAATAATTTTCTGCTTTCTTGCAGTCCTATTTAAATCAATATATTTATCATATAATTCATTAAATAGTTCTTTTTTGGTTATTTTACGCTCTTTTTTGCATTTTTCTTCTTCATCAAAAGGCAAAAAGCCATCTTCTAAAATGACTTCTTCAAACTCTATAATAGTATCTTCACAAGAAGAAATAGAAGGCTCGGTAACAACATCTGCTACCGAGTCATCTACGGAGTCTTCCTGTGAAACAGTTATAACTTCTTCAGGTGGTTTTGGTTTGCGTTTTGTAAACCTTTCTGTATGGGGAATAGCAATATAATGACTTCCATCATTATACACTTTTGCTTGAGCATAATGTCCCATTAGTTAGACTCCTATACGCTAACCTTTGGATTTAACTTTTTAAGCTAGAGTTAGCGTTCTTTTCAGCTCGCTTACTTTCTCTTAATTTCTTTCTTTTAATCCTTTCTTTTGCTTTGAACTTTTTATTAAATTCTTTTTGATATTTTCTATCTTCACGATCAATTCTTTTAAATGCCTTTTTCATATTCTTAAAAATATATCTACTAATCTTTACATTATATTTTTCAGGAACATAATCGGCTGTATCAAGAGTATGACTAAATGTTTCAAAATAGTTATCTAGCGTTTCATTTATAAGTTTATTTTTATTAAAGTTAATCATTATCTTTCCTCCTTTTATTAGTTCTTGAAATATAAAATCCTTCAGGAAGTTCATCATCATTATCTTCAAGAAATTTTATATATCCTTCAAGCGATTCTTCAGTTGGTTCACTTTCAAAAATATCAAAATCTTCTTCAAAATGACCTTCGTAAAATTTAGGCTTGCAACTTTGTGAATCATAACTCGCAAAAACATTGTAATTTGCTACAACATTTTCTTGAGTATAACAAGATTTATCTTTCTTTCCAGAAGCCATATATCTATCAAATAAAGCACTGTTTTCAATTCGCCGAATTGTCCACTTTAACCTGCATACTTTACCATATTTATCATAGCTTATTTTAAGCCTTATAATCTCGATGAATTGGGCTAATTCGCGTATATTAACATCAATCAACATTGGTCTTTGCGTATCAAGAAAAATGTCCAGATTATCGTGCCCGTGTTGTTCATACCAGCGACTCTGCCATTCGGGGAAATACATACTCATTCGGCTGTTTAAATATTTCTGTGCTTCAGTTATTCCAATAGCTTCATAAGGCAAGTTAAAATGTGTTTCTACAAAGTTATTTGCAAACCCTAATTTAAAAGGATTTATTCTGCGACTGTGTCTTGGGCTATACCCAAACTTTTTAAAAGTAATATCATAGTTAGATGCTACACAATGTTTAGGAATAGAAAGATTAAACCCATTATTGTTTTTGCGTAAAATTTCTCTTTGCATTAACTTAATTCTTTCTCTATTAAAAGCGAGTTCATTTAATTGATGAGTCATAAAACAGGTTTTTCCTGTTCTTGGTGGAGCGAAAATAATTGTTATCACGGAACAATAACAAAATTAGTATCAAACAATGTATGAGTTAGGACTTCGCCAGTCTCTACATTTGTTAAATACTTTCCATTTTCGTCATAGCTATATTTAAAGGTCATTGTTTCAAAGCTGAAGTCATAGTCTGAAATATTGACAACTTGAAGAGTATAGTTATCTATAATCTTTAATTCAACTTCGACTTCATTATTTTGAACTCCCACAAAACCCCCAACATACTTTGTATAAGAATAAGAATTTACATAATTAGCCTTAAAGAAGTAAGGTTTTTCGTGAAATGACGAATAGCCTATACATAAAGAAGGATTATATGGAGTTGTTCCTCCAACATTCCAATAACCCGATTGTAATCCACCATAATTCAACCCATTTGTATCTGAACCCATATATTTTATGGTCGCATACTTTTGACCTGAATAATCTAATACATTAAAGTTTGCATCAAAACCTAAAGGCAAATCAGCTTTACTATCATAAGGGACTTTAATTTCAATATTAGAATTGCAACCATAAACTAGATTTCTTCCAATAGTTTTAATGCCAGGAAGAATATTTAATGATGATAATGATTTACAATATGAAAATGCTGAATTTCCAATAGTTTCTAGTGTTTCAGGGAATGAAACATAAGTTAAATTAGAACAATTTGCAAATGTTAAATGTGGTATTTCTTTAATACCAAAAGACATATTTAAAGAAGGATTTACAAACACATCAAAATTAACATATTTTAAGTTTTTGCAACTATCAAAAGCTCCTTGACTTAAAGTGTTTGAAGAAGATAATTTTAATGATTCAAAACCTGTTCCATAAAACGCACATTCGCCAATATTTCTAATATAATCAAAACTATTTACTTTGCTTAAATTTGAGCATCCATAAAAAGCATTTTTCTCTAAATTGATAGAGTTATTATTAGGTGCTAAAAGGATTTTAACTTCCTTAATATCAGTATTGTTTTTATAAAATCCTTCGGTAACAGTTTTTACACTCGCACAATCTAAAATTAAAACACCATCTTTCATTGTTTGTAAAGCATATTTTAAATAATCATCATTACTCAAAATAGTATTGTAGCAAGCATAAAAATTTGTATCTTCTTTAATTACATACTTATCAAGTTCTTGCTCACCATCAATACTCCAGCCACTAAATTTTAACCTATCGCTTTCATTATAAAGAGGGAAACTTAATGTTTCCCCCTTATAACAATTTTGAATATAGCAAACCTCATTATTAGCATTATAATATCTCGCATAAACAGCATTATCATCTGAACCTTCAACAATTTGAAATTGTGAACTTGGTTTATAAGTAAATGGTTTTATATTAACCATAACATCATTTTTTTCAAAATATTTATGCCAATAACTAACAGCATCACTACCACCATTGGTTCGTAGATAAACATATGTAGAATTCTCAAATAATGCTATTCTTATGGTGAGCTTATCAGACATTAAAAGTTCATCTTCTTCACCATAAAAATTATATGTGAAATTTGCTCCTAAATGGTCGTCTGCAAACTTATTATTTGCACAAGGCATACCATTTATAAATATTCCATATTCAACACCATCTTCGATAACTAAAACATCATCAATATAGAACATTGCTGAATATTCATTTTCGTTGACAGTAGGAGTTAATGAAATATTATTTAATTTAAATTCTAATCCTTTTTGCTCAACAACTTGATTATTCCTAATTAAGCCATTGATATATCCATAGATGCCACCTTCTGCTGAATAATAGACATTTAATTGACAACAACTATAAACTGCTGAACCAAGCAAAATACAGGTTGCTACAGTGCCTGCTATCCATCTTGCAGTCTCATATTTAATACAAAAATACACAACCGCAACAAGTAAAACAACTATGATTATTCCTATCCAAAAAGTTTCATTAAAAAGTAAATTAAGCATACGACACCTCCGTTTCGACAGATTCGCCATCAACAAGCTGTGTCGTTACACACCTATAAATATCAAATTCGCCAAAAGTTCCATTTTCAAAACCAGCAAATTCGATATCATATGCGTTTAATTCGTCTAAATCAATAGTTATATCTAAAACAATTCCGCTTGCATATTCTTTATATACATTTTTAAACTTATCACTTAATACAAGCTTATAAAATTTATCTTCAACTAATACATAGTTAAAATCTGATGCAGTTAATGTTATCACATTTCTACCATAATAATAGTTTTCGTAAATATGATTACCTGTTAAGTTAAATGATGAGTTTCCTTGAATTTGTTTAAATAAACTATCTGTAGCAACTCTTGCTCCATCATTACTAATATTGATTTTTACAACATAGAAATTATTAAATTCGGTTGTTACTTTACCATTATCTATATCAGAAATAGGGGAATAAACTTTTCCGTCATATTTATAATAGTCAAAGAAATCGCCAAATTGTAATACTTGATAAGAGTTGCTAACAACTATTGCTTTCCTTAAACTTTCACATATTTTATATGCCATAAAATTATGATTGATATAAGGATAACAATGGTTAATATCTTGTGTAAATGCAGTTTCAATAGATGCAGTTCCAATAAAATAGTCAGGAACAGTATAATCTTGCTTGAATTTCATACCATAAATTTCATCACCAATAGTTATTTTAAACATTGAAGCATCATTCATAGGATTTATATCATTTCCTATAGAAAACTCGAAATCGTTTGGTGATTGATATTCGTAATAACTTGAATTTCCAACAAGTTCATAAGCAAAATAAGTATCATAAACATATCTTAAACCAATATTTAAAATACCAAATCTTTCTTTTGCTGTAATATGGTAATCTACCATATTTGTATAGTTCCAAGCTAATTTATCTTCTTTTGTATCTGCAACATATTGAGAACCAACAGACACAATTTCATTTAAAGTTTCATCCATAAAGTAGTTATACTTTATTTCAAATAACTCTAATCCGTTTTTATTACTATTCTTAAAGTAGTTTATTTCCATAAAAGCTTTCTTTTCATCACCATCTGCGGTTTCTTGCAAATCTAGTTCAACAGTATTAGAAACAACTTTTTCTTCACCGAATTGGTAAACTACTAAACACCAAATATCAATGCTTACACAAACTACACAAAGAATAGTAAATATGATTACAAAAATTTTCTTCATATTTATTCTCCTTTATTATAGTGATGTAAAGTTATTATATCTAATTGTTAATGTGTTATTGATAATAAGTGATTCTTCTAAAACAAATTTACAATTAAATCTAGTCATACCATTCATACCGCCATTACAATCAAAGCTTGTCCAAACTTCATTTCCTTCAGCATCAAGAGTTAAAACTTCAAAATGTGATGGATAATGTCCCATAGGAACGGTTATAAAGAGTTCAACCTCTTGTCCTATATATAAAGAAGAAATTGATTCTTCTTCAAAAGAAGACTCATCAATAGTTGTCGCATTAACAAGTAAAATATTTCTTATAGGTTCATCAAGTTCTGATATTGTTTGAGTTTCATAGTTATAAAAGAAATAATAAGTATTTCCATCTTCTTGACAGAACATTGTTACCAAAACGCCATTATCTAATTCCTCATATAATGTTTCTCCAGTTCTATCATAAGTTGTCATTCGGGTTTCTGAATCATTTTCAATATCAATTAAAAACAAACCGTTATAACCAGAAGTAAGAACTTTTCTATCGGCAGTTATATAATGATAATCTGTTTGCAAATTATTTGCATTAAACTTATGACATTTAAAACTTAACATATCTATAAAGTAATCATAAGAATAATCGTAAATGATTTCGTCTCCAATCTCTATAAATTCAGAAATTCCAGTAGTAGGACTATTCATTACATATCCGTGAACATGGTCGCACATTTCATATAGAGTATTGTTTTCAGGAGTATAAATAAATGTTCCTCCAGTAGTCCCACTAAAACCATTAGTGTATATAATCTTATTAGTAGAAGTAACAAAACCGGAAGCATTTATTTGATATGATAACGCACCGGAAGTAACACTTTCATCAATTATAACATCGGTAAAAGAATCTGTTTCAATGTCATAAATTCGAGCCCAGCCACCGTCATTTGTATTAGTAATAAACAATGTTCCATCATTTCTATCAATAAAATAAGAAGCTTTAGGGATTGAAGTAACAGTATATGAAAGGTCGATAAGAGACACCTTAACTGCATTTGCTTTTTCACCAAAAGCAATGAAATAATCATCTTTAATCAATAAACGATAGAATCCACCAGTAACATTTGAATACTCAAAATCAATGTTAAGTGTTTCATTATTGAATAAAATAAAACCACCTAAATTTGCATTTGTATTATCTAAACTTGGTAAATAATATAA
>JAFVWN010000026.1 GCA_017501645.1 Clostridia bacterium
AGTTTAATAATACCAAACAGTGTAACAAGTATAGGAAGTGGTGCATTCCGTTCTTGCAGAGGACTGACAGAAGTAAAAGTATCAAGCGGTAACACTGTATATGAAGACAGAGAAAAGAATGCAATAATAGAAAAAAGTACAAACACAATAATACAAGGATTTAATTGTACAGATTTAAGCGTGCTAGAAGAAGTAACAAGTATAGGGAAGTCTGCATTCGCTGGTTGTAGTGGCTTAACCGGAGAATTAATAATACCCGATAGTATAACAAGTATAGGGAATTCTGCATTCTCTTCTTGCAGAGGATTAACAAGTGTAACAATAGGGGATAGTGTAACAAGTATAAGGATTTCTGCATTCTCTTATTGCAGTGGATTAACAAGTGTATATATTCCAAGCAGTGTAACAACTATTTTCGCTTCAAGTTATTCATGGTCACCATTTTATAATTGTTCAAGTAGTTTAGTAATATATACAGATATCGCAAATGCGGAAAGTGTGCCAAGCGGTTGGGGAACATATTGGAATTACAGGTCTTCAAGTGCTACTCATACAACAAACTACGGTTACACGCTAGAGCAGTATAAATCTGCGGTTGGGCTTACTTTTGCACCAAACAGTGAAAAGATAAGCGGTGTAGAAATTGAGGCTATAGAAAATGGGAATTCTTATCAAATAGATACTTCTTATCTACAAAAAGTGATACTTGAAGAAAAGGAGTATGTTGCATTGCCTAAAAAAGAAATCGAAATAGCATAATAAAAAACGAGGTTGAAGCCTCGTTTTTTTTGTTGTAAAAAGAGGGAATAGAATATATTATGTCTGGCATAAGTGCGGTAAAATGGGAAGTATAAGGTTGTGTGGTGAATTTTAAGTGTAAAAAAAATAGGAGGAAAAATGAGATATGAAAAAGTCCCAAAGAGAAGCCTTGAAATAATAATAGCGAGTGTGCATAAGAAATTTACAATAAGATAAATAATGATGTGGGGTAGCAATAAAAAAAGTTATAAGAAGCCTCTTTTTTTGTAGTGCCTTTTTTCAGTAATACTTGACACTGAGTATTCAAGGGTATATACTATATCTTAGTATTTTTGTGTATATAATACACACACTAAAAAGGAGCAAAAAATGAAATATACTATTGGCGAAAAAAAGAATGGTCAAGTAACTATTGAATTTGTGCTTGACGCTAAGGATTGGGAAGCTGAAGTAGAAAAAGCTTACCAAAAACACAAAGGTTCATATAAAAAAGAGGGCTTTAGACAAGGTAAAGTTCCTCGTAAGATTTTAGAGCAAACTTATGGTGAAGATGTTTTCTATGAAGATGCATTCAATGATTCTTTCCCTGCAATCTACACAGATATGCTTAACAAAGAAAAACAACTTTTCCCAGTTGATTATCCAGCAGTTGCTGTATCTAAGATGGGTAAAGACGGTGTAACTTTCACTGCAACAATTACTCTTCTTCCAGAAGTTAAGCTTGGTGCATACTCTGGTATTGAAATTGCTAAAAAGTCTGCAAAAGCTACAGATGCTGAAGTTAAGGCAGAACTTGAATCTCTTCAAGAAAAGCAAGCTCGTTATGTTGAAATTACTGACAGACCTGCTCAAAATGGCGACTTAATTAATCTTAACTATTCTGGTTCAGTTGATGGCGTTAAGTTTGACGGTGGTACAGCTGAAGACCAAGAACTTACACTTGGTTCTCATAGCTTTATTGAAGGTTTTGAAGAGCAAATGGTTGGTATGAAGATAGGTGAAGAAAAAGACCTTAATGTAACATTCCCAACACCATATCATTCAAAAGACCTTGAAGGAAAACCTGCAGTATTTGCTGTTAAGCTTCTTGGAATTCGTGCAAAAGAACTTCCTGAACTTAATGATGAATTTGCATCATCAGTAAGTGAGTTTGAAACTCTTAAAGACCTTAAGGCTGACCTTAAGAAGCATATTGAAGAGCATAAAGCAGAGCACGCTGAAATTGAAGCTGAAAACAAGCTTGTAGAAGCTGTTGTGAACAATGCTGAAGTTGAAGTTCCTCAATCTATGATTGATAGTCAAATCGACCACACAATTCAAGATATGTCTCAAAGACTTGCTTATCAAGGACTTCGTTTTGAACAATACTTAGAATATATGGGAACTACAATGGCTGACTTTAGAAAGACTAGAGAGGAAGATGCTAGAAGATCAGTTAAGACATCTCTTGTTCTTGAAGAAATCATCAAGGCTGAAGGCTTAAAAGTTACAGCTACTGACACTAAGAAGAAAATTAAGGAAATCGCTGAAGCGACTAAGAGAAACATCACTGATGTTGAAAGAGAAGTGAAAGACGGTGGAGAAGATTACCTAAAAAACACTATTCTTAGCGAAAAGGTTATAAATCGTTTAAAAGAGCTTAATAATATAAAGTAATAGATTTTTGTGAGGGATTATGCAAGAAAGAAATTCTTTAATTCCTATGGTTGTTGAACAAACTAACCGTGGTGAAAGGTCTTATGATATTTATTCTCGACTTTTAGAGGATAGGGTGATTTTTGTGTCTGGAGAAATTAATGACCAAATGGCAAACACTATTGTGGCTCAGTTAATTTTCCTTGAGGCGAAAGACCCAACAAAAGATATTATGATGTACATCAATAGCCCTGGCGGAAGCGTTTCTGCAGGGCTTGCGATTTACGATACAATGAACTATATCAAGTGTGATGTTGCAACTCTTTGTATTGGTATGGCTGCGTCTATGGGTGCAGTATTACTTTCAAGTGGTGCAAAAGGAAAGAGATATGCTCTTCCAAACAGTGAAATTATGATTCATCAACCACTTGGTGGTTTTCAAGGTCAAGCAAGTGATATAGCTATTCACGCTGAGCATATTGCGAAAACAAAAAAGAAACTTAACAAGATTTTAGCAGAAAATTCTGGTAAGATGGTTGAAGAGGTTGAAAAAGATACTGACCGTGACAACTATCTTTCAGCAACTGAAGCTCAAAGATATGGGCTTATTGATAAGATTTTTGACAAGAGAAAATAATTTTTTCAAAATTTTATTGATATTGCTTGCAAATCTTGAATATAGGCGTAACAAAATTTAAAGGAGTCAGCGTTTTGGACGAGATTAAAAACAACAACAATAACAATAATAATGGTGGCGGTGGTAATTCTGGTAAGCCTATGGATAAATGTGCTTTTTGCGGAAGACCAAAACCTCTATTTAAAACTTTTGTGGTAAATCCTGATGGTAACACTATTGTTTGTGAGGACTGTGTGCGTATCTGTAAAGAGGTTATTGATAATGAACGCAGACAAAGAAAGAATGTTGAAAAACTTAAT
Organism: Clostridia bacterium; assembly: GCA_017501645.1. Lineage (GTDB taxonomy): Bacteria > Bacillota > Clostridia > Christensenellales > UBA1242 > UMGS2069. Next base: position 3,331 of record JAFVWN010000026.1, read on the forward strand.
CTTCCTAAGCCTCAAGAAATTAAGGCTGAACTTGACAGATATATAATTGGTCAAGACAAAGCCAAGGAAGTGCTTGCGGTTTCTGTTTATAATCACTATAAAAGAATTAATTACCTCATTGACCAAAAAGTAAATAAGAGGGCAGAAAAGAAGACTGAGGATGATGTAGAGCTAGAAAAAAGTAATGTTCTTATGCTTGGACCAACAGGCTCTGGTAAGACATTGCTTGCAAGAACTCTTGCAAAAATCCTTGATGTGCCTTTTGCTGTTGCGGATGCGACAACTCTTACAGAGGCTGGTTATGTGGGTGAAGATGTAGAAAATATCCTTTTAAAACTTATTCAAGCAAGTGATTTTGACATTGAGAGAGCTCAAAGAGGTATTGTGTACATTGATGAGATTGACAAAATTGCAAGAAAGAGTGAAAATGTTTCTATAACTCGTGATGTTTCAGGTGAAGGCGTGCAACAGGCATTGCTTAAAATACTTGAAAGCACAATAGCGAATGTTCCTCCTCAAGGCGGAAGAAAACACCCAAATCAAGAGTGTATTCAACTTGACACAACAAACATTTTGTTTATTTGTGGCGGTGCGTTTGTTGGTCTTGAAGACATTGTTGCAAAAAGACAAAACCCAACAGGTCTTGGTTTTGGTAGTGATGTTAAGGGAGATATTAAAGGGGATAAAAGAGCTAAGCTTCTTGAAAAGGTCGAACCTGATGACCTTGTTAAGTTTGGTCTTATTCCTGAGTTTATTGGAAGAATTCCTATTTCTGTTTCTCTTCACGACCTTGACGAAAAGGCTCTTGGTAAGATTTTAGTTGAACCAAAGAATGCCTTAGTTAAGCAATACAAGAAAATGTTTGCGATTGATGGTGTGAAACTTGAGTTCACAAAAGAAGCAATTTCGAGTTTTGCTAAAAAAGCAATCAAACTTAAAACAGGAGCAAGAGGTCTTCGAACAATTCTTGAAGATACGATGATTCCTCTTATGTATAATGTGCCAAGCGACACAACAATTGAGAAGATTATTGTGGATACTAAAGAGGATAGTGAAACAGAGGTTGTTCCAATCTTTATAAGAAAAGAAACTTCTCAAACAGAAGATTCAAATATAGCATAAAAAGGCGGAGAAATCCGTCTTTTTTTTTGCTTTATATAAGAAAAATCGTGTGTTATGTGAGACATAACAACGGTAAAATGGGCGGTTGAGTATGGTAATGTTGAAACTCGTGTCTTTGTGGGGTTCATTAATTTGGTGTGTAGATTTGGTGGCTTTGATGTTTAGGAAAAATTAGAAAATAAGAAAAAAGACATCACTTTAAAGAAGTTTGTTTTTGTGTCTTATTGTGAATTTATTGTTTTTACTTGCTTAGATTTATTTGTTATAGTATAATAATTAAGTATAAGGAGAATTATTATGAGTTTACCTGTTGTTGCTATTGTTGGAAGAAGTAATGTTGGTAAGTCTACACTTTTTAATCGTATTGCAGGAAAAAGGATTTCTATTGTTCAGGATGAAATTGGAGTAACGAGAGATAGAATTTTTGCGACTGCAGAGTGGTGTGGACATACTTTTACACTGGTGGATACTGGTGGTATTGATTTAAAGTCTACTGATGAAATGGCTAAGCATATTGTTAAGCAAGCAGAAATCGGTATTGATATGGCTGATGTTATTTTGTTTGTTGTTGATGTAAAATCTGGTTTAACAGCTGACGATTATCAAGTTGCAGACAAGCTTCGTAAAGCACGCAAGAAAGTTATACTTGTGGTAAATAAACTTGATAACTACAAGGAAGAAGAGTTGTATGACTATTACGCTTTAGGACTTGGCGACCCTTACGGCGTATCTGCTGAACAATCTAAGGGTATAGGTGATGTCCTTGATAAAGCGGTATCTTTCTTTGGTGAGAGAAAAGAACATACAGAAGATGACGGCGTAATAAAAATTGCAATTGTTGGTAAGCCAAATGCAGGAAAATCTAGTATTGTTAATCGTTTGGCAGGCGAAGAAAGAGTTATTGTCTCTAATGTTGCAGGAACTACTCGTGATGCTATTGATGTGCCTTTCAATTACAACAAGCAAAAGTATGTAATCATTGATACTGCTGGTATGAGAAGAAAACGCAGTGTTGAAGATGAAACTGTAGAAAGATACAGCATTTTTAGAACTATGGATAGCATTAAAAGAGCAGATGTTGTTGTAGTTGTTATTGATGTTTCTGTTCCTATTACTGAACAAGATGTAAAGGTTTGTGCTTTGGCTCACAATGAAAATAAGCCTGTTGTAATTGTTATGAATAAGTGGGATTTGATTGAAAAAGATAATGATACAATGAAAAAAGTAACAACTCAACTTGAAACAGATCTTGCATTTATGAATTATTTCAAACCTGTATTTTTGTCTGCGTTAACATCTAAGAGAATGGATAAGCTTATGCCTGCTATAAATGAGGCATATGAAAACGCAAACAAGAAAATTACAGCGGGAACATTCAATGATATTTTGCAAACCGCTTGTTCTGTTACTGTACCGCCTTCAAAAAACGGCAAGAAACTACGCATTTTCTATGGTACACAAACAGGGGTTTGTCCTCCAACATTTGTTTTGTTTGTCAATGATACTTCGCTTATGACAGACAATTACCTAAGATATTTAGAAAACAGCATTCGCAAGTCTATTGATTTTACGGGGACGAGTATTAGGATTACTCTTAAGTCAAAAAGAGAAGAAGACTTATAGGGCAATCTTTAATCCTTCCGCGGTGTTAACTGGCGAGTCTGGCTCACATTCGTTTATACCTAATAAAGTCAAGCGAGCCAGAACCCGCCGAGCCTTGCGGAAGAATCAAATCTTGCCCTAGAAGGTAGAGAGAGGAAATCAAACTAAAATCTTTGGCCCTTCCGCTGCGTTTACTGGTGGGGTTTGGCTCACGATAGTTGTGTGATAAAAAATCAACATTAAAAGTACACTGCGTTGCGATAGATTTAAGTTAAGGTGGTAGCAGGTTGGGAATTATTTTAGATTCAAAAGGCGAAAACAAGGTTCTTCGTAGTATCTAGATGTTACACGAAAGGTTCTTGATTTGCGACTTTTGGGCTAAAAGAAACCCAAGATGCGTGAGTACGGTCCGCCGGTTCGGTAGAGAGGCGGAACTTATAATAGGAGAAATTATATGGTTTGGTGGCATATTTTGATTATTGTTATAGTGTCTTACTTTATGGGAAATATTAGTTTTTCTCGTTTTTTGGCAAGCACTAAAAAGAAAGATATAACTAAGCTTGGAAGTGGTAATGCAGGTAGTACTAATATTCTAAGAAATTTCGGTTTCGCTTTTGGGCTTCTTAATTTAGTACTTGATATTTTAAAAGGTTTTTTGCCTGCGTTTCTTGCTTACATAATTTTTGGAAAAAATATTGTGTATTTATACATTGCAGGTATCTCTGTAATGGTCGGGCATATTTATCCTGTTGTGTTTAAATTTAAAGGTGGAAAAGGTATTGCTTCAATGTTGGGAGTGTTCCTTGCTGCTGACCCAATTGTAACCCTTATTGTTATTGCTGTGGCTGCGGTTAGCTGGCTTATCTTCAAATATGGCTCTGTTGCAAGCTTTATTTGTGTAACTGCTCTTACGGTGTATGAGGGAATTCAAGCAAAGGCTCTTCCTGAGACTAAAAGCAAGATGATTTGTATACTGTTGTTTGTAATATTCTGTTTGACTTGGTATGCTCACAGGTCTAACATTGAAAGGCTTTTATGTGGTAGAGAAAGTAAGGTTAGTCTTATTAAATCTACAAAAAAGAAGATTAAAGAAACTAAAAAAGAAAATATTCTTGCCGTTCAAAAAGCATCAACCCTTGAGCTTCAAGCACCAAAGCAAGAATCTCAAAATGAAAATATACAAAACGAAAACACTAATTCTAACGACAACTCAAAAACTGAGAACAAATAATAAGCATTGCCTAACATTTTATGGCAATAATCACAAAAATGAGGGCATCTTATAATAGATGTCCTTTTATTTGACGAAAAAGGTTTTTATATGCTAATATAAATATGAGGATGCATAAAATTAATGAATATGCATAACCTTTGTATAAGGAGAAATTATGGAAAATAAAAACAAAGGCTGGTTTATAACTTTAAGTGTTATAGGGTATTTACTTGGTATTTCTTATTGCTTTACACTAATATTAATTCCTCTTGCCGTTTATTGTTTTATTGGGGCAAATAAGTATTCTGCGTTTGCAAATATGACAGACGGGGAGTTAACTCAACATAAAGAGTCTATTACAAACTGGGCAATATTCTTTTCTATTGTTGGTTTCCCTGTAGGGCTAATTTCTATTATTCCTGCAGTAAGTCTTGGCAATAATGTTACTATTAGTGATGTAAAAGATGAGAAAAAGACTCAAACATATGCTGGTGAAACAGAGCAACATACAGAGCCTCGTGAAAAAGTAAAAAATGAACTCAGCGACCTTGAAACTCTTGAGAAGCTTAAAAGACTTTTAGATGAGGGGCTAATTACAGAAGAAGAGTTCAAGAGAGCAAAAGAAGATTTGTTTAAAAAGTAATCAAAAACAACTCAAGTATAAGCGCTTGAGTTTTTTATATAGATTTTATAGTTAAAAATGTGCGATAAAAATATTTTTTTATAAATATGATAAATCATATTAAAATCGTTTTGAAAATTAAAAAATAGATGGTATAATCTTGATAAGATGAAGAAAATCAAAATATTGTTAAGTATGATATTTTCTCTAGGCATAATGTGTCTAGGCTTTTCTTTTGTTTTTAATTTTAATACTAATATTTCAGCAAATGCGTTAAGTCAAACAGAGATTATTGAAAAACTCATAAATGACGAATGTTGTGAAAAAGCAGGGGCTATATATTTAAGTGGTGGCGCAACATATAATATGAGTGGAGGCGAGCTAATTGGCCACTTTGCAAAAAAAGGTGGGGCTGTTTATATTGGTAATGGTTCTGTTTTTACAATGACTGGTGGAACCATCTCTAATAATTATGCGGAAAGCGGTGGGGCAATTTATGTTGCTAGTGGCGGTACTTGTAATATAACTGGTGGAATTATTACTGGTAATTATGGGGTTACAGCTCCAGCCATTTATGTCGAAGAGGGCGGAATTTGTAATATTTCAGGTTCGGCTATTATTGAAGGGAATGGATATTTAACATTAACTCCTGTAAATATCAATGTTTATGTTGACGGAGTGATGCAAGATTCGATTACCAAGATGGGGGTCGATTATGTAATAAAAGAGGCTGAAATGCCTATTGATTATGAGAGCTCTTGTGGTTTCTTCAATGATACAAGATTGGGAGACGCAACTGATGGTGTTGTTGAACTTTCAACAAATAGAACAGGAGAGGTTGTTTTTGCGGAACAAACACCAACGGCAGTTTCTCCTAAAACAGAAGCGAATATCTATACAAAAACAGCAAGTCCGTCAAGCACATTTTCATTTACCTATAATGAACAACTAGACACATATGATGTAAAAGCTTCAAGTACCAGTATAAGCGGAAATATTGTTATTCCAAAAGAATACAATAACAAACAGACATCTATTTTTGAGACTACTAATTATGAATTGGGTGCTTTTTATAACTGCAAAAGTCTAACGAGTGTAACAATGCCGGATGGGTTAGAGACAATTTCAAGTTATGCTTTCTATGATCTTGCAAACTTAACAGCAGAGATAGTAATTCCAGATACCGTGGTTAATATTGGGGATTATGCGTATTGTGGTTGTAGAGGCGTTACTAGAGAATTGATAATTCCTGAAGGTGTAACCAATATTGGTAATTATGCATTTTTTGGTTGTACAGGATTTACAGGTGAGTTAATTCTTCCTTCAACACTTGAGAGGATAGGTGCGTCATCCTTTGCTGTTTGTAACGGCTTTACTGGTGGTTTAATAATTCCAAACAATGTATTAAGTATAGGATCATATGCTTTCAATAACTGTGTTGGTTTTAATGGAATTTTAACATTATCAAACAGTTTAACAACAATCGAACAGGGGGCATTTTACAATTGTTCTTCCTTGTCGGGAAGTATTATAATTCCAAATTCTGTGACTACTATTGGTCAAAATGCTTTTGCTATGTGTAGTGGTTTAAATGGTGGAATAATAATAGGCTCAAATGTTACAAGGATTGGAGATGGTTCATTTTGTGAATGTTCAAATGTTACAGTATTGTTATTTCTTGGAAATAATGTTGGAATTATTGGTGACGATGCGTTTCGTAACTGTTACAAACTAGCAGGAACTCTTACTATTCCAAGTGAAGTAACAAACATAGAAAATCGTGCATTTGAAAATTGTTACGATTTAACATCTTTGGTTTTAAATGAAAAACTAATTTCCATTGGTGAGTATGCTTTTAATAACTGTTATGGGATGGCAGGGAATTTGATAATCCCTAATAGTGTTGTGACAATAGAAAGAAGTGCTTTTTTCGGGTGTAGAGGACTAAATGGGAATTTGGTTATAGGAAACAGTGTTCAATATATTGGAGACCAAGCTTTCGCAATATGTGCAGGTCTTATTGGAGAAATTACAATTCCTGATAGTGTGCAAATGATGGGAAATAGTGTGTTTGAATCGTGTTATTCTATTACTGGCACTGTGAACATAGGGAGCGGACTTTGGCACATTGGAGAAACTCCGTTTAAATATATAGTTTCACAAATAACAGCATATAATGTAAACGATAACAATACTTTTTTTACAGACACAAAAAACGCATTAATAGAAACTTCGAATAAAAGATTAGTGTCGGGGTGTCCATATACAGACCTTACTGTTTTACAGGATGTTTACCTTATTGAAGGTTATTCTTTCTATAGTTGTACAAATTTGACGGGAGATATGTATATTGGAGACTCTGTAACTAGTATTGGTGAATCTGCATTTATGAGTTGTACTTCGCTAACTGGATACTTGTATATTGGAAATAGTGTTAAGACAATAGGTGCGAGTGCGTTCCTAAATTGTAAAGGACTTAATAATGTTCTTGTAATTGGCAGTAAAGTTGAAACTATTGGAAACTCTGCTTTTTATAATTGTTCAGGTCTTATTGGGTCTATATCCCTTCCAAACACATTGACAAGTATAGGTGAGTTTGCTTTTTATAACTGTTATGGATTGACCGGTTCGCTGGTTTTACCAAGCGGTTTAACATATGTTTCAAGATATGCTTTTTATAATTGTTACGGATTTACTGGTAGTTTAACTGTTGGTGGAAATATTAACCAAATTGAAGAATATGCTTTTGCTGGTTGCTGGGGGTTTAATGGAAGTTTAACAATAGGCGATAATGTTGCTAATATTGACGAATATGCATTTCATCAATGTAGTGGATTTACAGCATTAACGCTAGGCGCAAATGTAAGAGTGATTGAAGATTATGCTTTTGGTAGTTGTTCTGGGTTTACAGGAGAATTGGTTTTACCTGCAAATCTTAATGTAATTGATAATTATGCATTTTCATTCTGTTATGGATTCACAGGAATTTTAGACATCCCAGATTATGTTACTACTATTGGTGTTTTTGCGTTTGCTTATTGTTCGGGATTTAATGGTTATGTATGGATAGGTTTAAATGTTCAATCAATTGGCATTGGAGCTTTTTCATATATGGAAAATATAGGTAATATAGGTGTTGATTTCTCTAATTCTTCATTTAATGCCTCAAGGTCATCTCTTGTTGAAACTGCAACGGGTAGGTTACTGGCAGGAACAAGGTATGTGGACCCTCAAGTATTTAATGAAATAAGCATAATTGAAGCACATGCATTCGGCGGTTGTGTGGGGCTTACCGGAAGTTTGGTTATTGGTAATGCTGTTACTTATATTGGCGAATTTGCCTTTGCTCGTTGTACAGGTCTCACTAGTTTAACTTTAGGACCGAATGTTTCTGTTATTGAAAATAATGCATTTAATGGGGATAGTGCTTTGACTGGAACTTTGATAATTCCTAATAGTGTGGTTGGCATTGGTTTTTCTGCATTTTCTTTTTGTACAGGAATTACCGGAGTGTATATTCCAAGTACTGTTTATACGATAACAGCGACTAATTATGCTGAATCACCATTCTTTTATTGCAATAATATTCAAAACATTTATACAAATGTTGCAAATGCATCTAGTATTCCTGCAAATTGGGGGGCATATTGGAATTATCGCACAGACTCTATAATACATAATGTGGTCTATAATACGGCTGGATATTTGACTAATAATGCTTTTGCTTATACTTTTAGGCAATCCGGTTCTGCATACATTGCTAATAACAATGGTGTTCATAGTAGTCAAGCAAACTTTGTGATAACAGCACTTTCAAATATTACATTAACAATTGGTTATCATGTTTCAAGTGAACAAAATTGTGATGTGTTCTACATAATTTATAATGAAGGACGGTCAAATGCTTATACCTATGTTCAAGCAAGTGGAAACGAGCAAGGGGAAATGCTGTATGTTTCAATAGCACTGCTGGCTGGAGATACCCTTACTATGAGATATACAAAAGATGGTAGTGTAAATGGTGGGGTTGATATGGTAAGTTTTGCTATAGCCTCGGTGACATATCAGTGACGATAAAATAAGCAAAGATGGCGGAATGAAGAACTCTTTTAATTGGAGCTTTTCAAGAAGCCGTCTTTTTTTATTGAAGAGTTAAGAATGAGAAAATGATGAATTAGGGCAGATGCTCCGTTTGGGTTATACTAATGACAAATTATGAATGAATTTGGGTATGATAATTTGGGGAGATGGATAAGAGGCAGGAAAGCAAATAAAGTTGGTTATTTTGCTTGCCTAGTTTTGAAGTTTTAGTCTATAATTAATTTGAATAAATTATAAGGAGTTTGCTATGGATTCTAAAAAACTAGCAAAAGAGATAAGAAAAGATGTTTTGCTTATGACAAGCAATGCAGGAGCGGGACATATTGGTTCAATTCTTTCAATAACAGATATTGTGGCTGTGCTTTATGGAAAAATTATGAATATTTTTCCTAAAGACCCTAAAAATCCAAAAAGAGATAGGTTTATTCTTTCAAAAGGTCATGCGGGGGCGTGTGTGTATGCATGTCTTGCAGAACTTGGCTTTTTTGATAAAGCAGAGTTAGAAAACTACTATTCTCCAAACGGAACTAAGCTTTCCGGTCATGTTACGCACAAAGGTAATGCTGGTGTAGAGTTTTCTACTGGTTCTTTAGGACATGGTGTGTCTGTGGCTGTTGGAATGGCTCTTGCTGGCAAAATGGATAAGGCTCCTTACAGAGTGTTTGCTCTTGCTGGTAATGGTGAGTGCAACGAAGGGTCTATTTGGGAGGCGGTTGCGTTTGCTTCTCATAACAAACTAGATAATTTTACATTGATTGTAGACCATAATAAAATTCAGTCTATGGGTGACAGCGACAAAATTCTTGATATGGGTACATACGCAGAGAAATTTGCATCATTTGGTGCTTATGTAATGGAAGTTGACGGACATAATCACGCAGAACTTGCAACGGCTCTAAAAACAAGAAAAAGAGGACAACCCGCAGTTGTTATTGCTCATACAGTAAAAGGTAAAGGCGTTTCATTTATGGAAAACAACAACCTTTATCATTCAGCTTGTGTGAAAGGTGATGACCTTAAAAAAGCTTTAAAAGAGATTGAAAAACAATAATTGGAGAATATAAAATTATGAGAAATAGTGTTGTTCAAACCATTGTTGATAAAGCAAAAACAGATGAAAGTATTGTGCTTTTAACTGGAGACCTTGGCTCTAATTGCTTAGAGATTTTTGAGAATGCATACCCTAAAAGATATTTTAACTGTGGTATTGCCGAACAAAATATGCTTAGTATGGCGAGTGGGCTTGCTATGGAGGGCAAAAAGGTTTTCATTTATTCTATTGGTAACTTCAATACGCTAAGAGTGTTAGAGCAAATCCGTAATGATGTGAGTTATATGAATCTTGATGTAAACATCATTTCTGTTGGGGCTGGTATGGAATATGGTCAGCTTGGCTTTTCTCACTATGCAACTGAGGATATTGCTTGTATGAGAACTATGCCTAATTTTACTGTTATGAATCCCGCAACAAAATATGAAGCTGTTGAATGTGCTAAAAAAATGCTCGCCACTAAAACACCTTGCTATTTGGCTCTTAACAAAAAAGGGGTTGAGGTAGAGGATACAAAAATTTCGGGCAACCCAAGACTAATAAAAGATGGCAAAGGTATTGCAATTTTCTCTTCTGGTGCTATACTTAAAGAAGCATTAGAAGTTTCAAGTATTTTTGAAAAGAGTGGAATCAATATGGCTGTTTACTCTATGCCCATTGTTAAGCCTCTTGATTCTAAGAATATTTTGAATATTCTTTCTAAGTATGACTATGTGTTTACGCTAGAAGAACAAACAGTTATTGGTGGACTTGGTTCTGCCCTTGCGGAAATCCTTGCACCAGTGAAAGGAAAGAAGCCTCCGCTTCATATGTTTGGTCTTAATGATGAGTATATAAGCACTGTTGGTAACAGAGATTATCTAAGAAAAGAATATAAAATTGATGCGAAGAGTATTGCATCAAAAATCAAAAAAATTTTTTAGGGCAATCTTTACGCATTATGCATTGTTTCTGCAAGGCAAACCCTCCATACTCGTTTATGTCCAATAAAGTCGAACGGAGGGTTACCTTGCGAGCCTCGCCTAATACGCAAATCTTGCCCTAAGATGAAAGGTGAGAGAATGGTCTTTGGTCTTTCCACTGCGTTAACTGTCGGGCTTTGGCTTAAAGCAATGATGAATTAAGAATGAAGGCGAAACTTGTTTTCGCTTTCCGTAGGAACTAAACTCAAAGGGTTTTCAAAATGTAATGACGCTCTGCTTGGGTTATAATATTCTATATAAATTAAAGGAGGGTAAGTTATGCAAATTAAGTCTGCTAGATTTTTAAAAAGCGAATCTGGAGTAACTAAAAATTACTCTGGTTTTGGCGTGCCAGAAATTGCTATTGTTGGTAAAAGTAATGTGGGGAAATCTAGCATTATTAATATGCTTGCAAACCAAAAGAAACTTGCAAAAGCTAGCTCAACACCGGGTAGAACTAGGCTCGTAAACTACTTTATGTTTAATGATAATTTTGTGCTTGTAGACCTTCCTGGCTATGGTTTTGCTAAAGCTTCAAAAAGTGAGCAGAGTTCTTGGGAAAGTATGATTACTGGCTATTTTGCAGAAACAAATTTTTTGGCTGGTATAATTATGCTTGTGGATATCAGGCATAAGCCGTCTCAAAATGATATTGATATGCTTAATTATCTTTATGCATATAATATTCCAGTGGTAATTGTTGCAACTAAGCAAGACAAAATTAAGAAAAGCGAAATGGCGTCTAAGGTTATGGATATTTCTTCGACTTTAAAAGTTGCGAAAGAAAACATAATTATGACAAGTAGTGAAACTAGATTTGGCAAAGATAAAGTGCTTGCAAAAATTGAGCAATTTATTGATTCGTTTAACCATCCTGTGGAGGTGGCGGATTAGTGAAAATTTTTGCTATTAGTGATTTGCATCTTAGCCTTGAAGTAGAAAAGCCTATGGATGTTTTTGGCGGGGCTTGGGAGAACTATACTGAGAAAATTCGTGAAAACTGGCAAAATGTTGTAAGCGACGAAGATATTGTTCTTGTTGCTGGTGACATTAGTTGGGCAATGAAACTTGAAGAAACAAAAAAAGATTTTGAGTTCTTGGGCAGTTTGAAAGGCACAAAAATTATAATCAAGGGTAACCACGAATATTGGTGGAATTCTATTTCTGCGGTTAGAAATGTTTTGCCAGAAAATACCTATGCTCTTCAAAATGACGCAGTGAGAATTGGTAACTGTGTGTTTGCGGGAACTCGTGGATGGGTTGTCCCTGAAAGTGCTAACGATGTTAACTTTACAGAACACGACCAAAAAATGTACGAAAGAGAAAAAATCAGGCTCAAGCTTACTCTTGACGATATGAAAAGAAAAAGGCAAGAGGGAGACTTGACTGTTTGTATGATTCATTATCCTCCTTTTAACTCTAAAAGGGAAAATAGCTATTTTACGGAGTTGTTTGAACAGTATCAAGTTGATGTTGTTGTTTATGGGCATTTGCATAAGTCTGCGGGCAGGTTTGAAAACATAACCGCAAAAAATGGTGTTAAGTATTATCTAACCAGTGCAGACCTTATTGATATGAAACCAGTTGAAATAATCTAAAAGGCAGAGAATAACCTCTGTCTTTTTTGTGTGTAAAAAAAAGTGTTATGTCTGCCATAACAAAGATAAATTGGGCAGTAAATAAAGGTGTAATGTAATTCTAAACGAAGTATTATAAGGTTTAATTTCTCTGTGTGGCTAGACTAAAGGCTATTATAATAAAAAATAAATTCTAAAGAAAAAATCAAAACAACCCCTAAAATCGTTTGGAGATTTTGAAATTATTATATATAATAATAAGTGTGAATGTATAAACTAAATAGAAGAGTGAATGTTTGTATAAATTAAAAAAACAATCCGCAATTCATCATTTTTTCATTCTTCACTCTTCATTGCAAAACCTTTTGGTTTTGTTTAGTTCCTACGGAAAGCGAAACAAGAAAGAACAATCCGCAATTCATCATTTTTTCATTCTTAATTTTTCATTGCAAAACCTTTTGGTTTTGTTTAGTTCCTACGGAAGACAAAACTTCGTTTTGTGATTCATCATTATTTGTCCTAAGCGGAGCAACTTTATATTTGAAAAGCTTCGCTTTTAGTTCCTGCGGAAAGCGAAAACAAGTTTCGCCTTCATTTTTCATTCATCATTCTCTATAAGGGGTGTGCCATAGTGGGTAAGAAACTAAAACTTATATTATTTATATTATTGCCAATAATATGTCTTGTAATAGCAGGCATACCTTTTACTTTGGCGGATTATCCTGAAACACAAA
>JAFVWN010000027.1 GCA_017501645.1 Clostridia bacterium
CTTTGATTATGTTATTGTTTATCAATTAGATAGGTTTGCAAGAAATAGATATGATAGTGCTCACTACAAAAATATTCTCCATAAAAATGGTATTAAGGTTTTATCGGCAAAAGAAAATATTTCAGATGAGCCAAGTGGTTCGCTTATGGAATCTGTTTTGGAAGGTATGGCAGAATATTATTCCAGAGAACTAGCACAAAAAGTTAAAAGAGGTATAAGAGAAAGTTTGATTAAGGGAAATTATATCGGTGGTTATATCTTGTATGGATATAATGTTGAGAATAAAAAGTATGTGATAAACGAAGAAGAAAGTGCTATTGTAAGACAAGTTTTTGAAAACTATGCTAATGGTATGAAAGCACAAGAGATTGTTGATGATTTAAACAACAAAGGACTTAAAACAAAATATGGCAGAGTTTGGACTTTAAACATAATTGCTAAAATGCTACGAAATCCAAAATATATTGGCAAGTGTATTATTAACGAAGTTGAATATGATAATGTGTTTCCACCGATTATTGATGAAAAGGTATTTCAACAATGTAACGATATTATGGACTCACACAAGCACAGACAAAGAAAAGAAATTGATAGCGAAGATATTTATATTCTAAGTGGCAAACTTTATTGTGGTGAATGTGGTTATCTTATGACTGCTGAAACAGGAACAAGTTCAACTGGGACTATTCATAGATATTACAAATGTTTTGGCAAAAAGAAACGATCGAACAATTGTGGAAAACATAATGTTAAAAAAGATGATATTGAAAACTTTGTTTTTGAAAAGACAAAAGAATATGTTTTACAGCCACAGGTGATTGATAGTATTGCAACAGTAGTTGTTAATAAATTTAATAGTGAACTTACAACAAATTATGTTCTCATTAAATTGCAAGAAGAGTTAAAAGAAAAAACAAGAGCAATCAACTCTATGCTTGATGCTATTGAAAAAGGAATATATACAAGGTCAACACAAGAAAGATTATTAAAACTTGAACAAGAACAAGCAGAGCTTGAAGATAAAATTGCCTATGAAGAAAATCATCAAATTAAACCACTTGAGAAATCTCAAATAGTAGATTTTCTAAATGTTTATGCACGAAAGAAATTTGATAGTAAGAGAGATAGAAATGATTTCTTTAATAACTTTATATTGCGAGTAAACTTGTTTGACGATGGTATATCCATTGTTTATAACACAAGTCTAAATCCTGCAACTGAAATATATAATAGACCTGAAAATAACCCCGATGATGACTCAAATGATAGTGGCACAACAATTTATAAGAAAGATGTAGAATTGAGTGAAAATGACATAAAAAAATTGCCGTTTGACTTTTCGTTCAAACGACAATTGTCTGGCGGAAGGTTAGGGATTCGAACCCCAGGTAGCTCTCACTACGACGGTTTTCAAGACCGCTGCTTTCGACCGCTCAGCCAACCTTCCATTTGACTGCGAATCATTAAGTCTTTGATTCGCTTGTATTTAGTTCTTGCTTCAATTAATCAATTTGGGGGCGACTAATTGAAGACTATATAAGTATAGTATAACCCACAAAAAAAATCAAGATAATTTTATAAATTTTTTAAAAATTTTTATTTTATATACTTTTATAGTCCTCTATTCCCCTTTTATTACAATAAACTGATTATAATTCCAATCACCGCACCAATGCCCGCTAAAATTCCAAGAACAAGACCGCCTATCTTCAAAACAGATTTTGGAGCTTTTCCTGTTGCTTTACCTGTTTGACCGTTAATATAACAGTGATATTCTTTTCCTTTATATGTATAGTGATTTGCCCAAACAGGAATGTGTGCATAATTAAACGAAACATCTCGAAATCTAGTTGAATATGAAACCTCATCAATATTATCATATTCTTTTTGAAGATTATTCTTAGTTTTTCTTTTGTTTTCTTTTGCTATGTCATTTGTCATATTTGCGTAAATCTCGTGAATGTCAATATCTGTATCAATTCCTGCAAAACCAAGCAAATAGTCTGTTGAATATGGTTTCGCTTTATTAAAATCATACTCGCCCATACCCTCTAAAAAATCATCAGTGATTCTTGTACTTCCACTAACAAGAACATTTGCGTGCCTTGTTTCTTTAGTTTTATCTAAGTCTATTTCTCTTATATCTTGATTGCCATTACTGTCTGTTTTAATCTTAATCGCAGTACCGCTATATCTAAAAATAGATGTAAAATTAAAATTCCAAACAGGTGTATATAATCCTGATATCTTTTCAAGTTTCGCCATCTGTTTTAAATCGCTTGGAGCAAACTTTCTAGACCCCACCCAGTTTCTAAAAATCTCACCAGCTCTTCTTCTTGAAACAGAAAAAGGTATTATTCCATCTGGCACAATTGTCATACTTTTTTCTTTATTTAATGTTGTGTTTCCACAAGAAGAACATCTTTTTACTTCCCCATCTGTTCCAACAACGCTTTTAGCACCACAAGTTCTACAAGTATATTTCACTGTTTCATTTTGATTTTCAGCAGGAGAATAAGACGAAGTATATGCTCTTCTTACAAAAGAACTGTTTCCCTCTTTCACTTGAAATGTACTTCCACACCTATCACAAACAAGCATAGCTGTTTCTGGGTTAAAAAGTAATTCTCCTCCACAATTTGCACATCTTGAATAATTTGCCATAAACCACACCTAATCCTTATACAAATATATTAACATTTTGCCCCATCAAAATCAACCATTTTCTAAACAATATATTGTTGCACTTATATTTTCCGTTTTGAATATACTACAATAATTGGAGGTCAAAAAGTTGCGTTTTGTTTTAAAATTTGGCGGAAGCAGTCTATCTTCAGCCACAAAAATAAAAAATATTGCTTCATATATCAAAAACATTAAAGGCAGAAAAGATGTTGAACTTGTCATTGTTGTAAGCGCAATGGGGAAAACAACTAATAAGCTTATAAAACTTGCAGGCGAACTTTCTCCCAATCCATATTCGACAAACTATTCAAGTTTAATATCTTGTGGCGAAAACATTTCAGCCTCTGCCCTTGCCCTTGCCCTTGAAGAAGAAAATATTCCATCAATAAGTTTAACTGCAAAAGACATAAAAATATATGCAAAAGGTAAAGCAACAAATGCTTTAATCACCCACATAGATACACACAAAATAGAACACCACTTATCCTGCGGTAAAGTTGTAATCATTACAGGTTTTCAAGGAATAAATGAAAACGAAGAACTCCTAACTTTAGGAAGAGGCGGATCAGACACAACAGCAACCGCCCTTGGCTCTGTTTTAAATGCTACAGTCAAAATTTTTACAGATGTTAGAGGCTATTATACTTTCGACCCAAACACACATAGCAACGCAAAACAAATAAAATCACTTCCTATAACTTCTGCCCTAATACTAAGCAGTTTTGGAGCAAAAGTTCTTGACCATAGAAGCCTTGAAATTGTCAATAAATACAAAACAGACATCTCTGTTTGTAAAAGTTTAACTAATCAAGGAACAATAATTAATTATTCCAACCTTGAAAGTTTCCATACAGACGGTATTTCATTAAAACAAAACATTTCATTTGTAAAATATACCTATAAAAAAGATGATTTTTTACAACATATAAAAGAAAATTGCAGTTTTAAAACATATTTTTGTTCTTACGAAACAACAAATCAATCAACAACCTGTTGTTTTTTAAGCGATATTACACCAAAAGAATTATCTGCGTTAATTGTAAAAAAATCACACAAATTTGAATGTTTTTATTGCGATTGTGCAGTAATTGCAGGAAGCGGTTTAACTTTTTATCCTGAAGTAATAAAAAAAGTGCAAAACATTTTAAAAATTAATCACATTAAATACTTTTTTATTAATTTATCCCCAACAGACATAAAAATATGCACAAAACAAAAACAAGGAAGCAGGCTTGTTCAACTCCTTATGAAAGAATTTAATCTAGAAGAAAAGGAGGAACAAAAATAATGCCAAGCGGAAACTTTACAGCTCTTGTTACACCATTTTTAAAAAACAAAAACATTGATTATGCCAAACTTAAAGAATTGACCATTCGCCAAATAAAAATGGGAACAACCGGAATTGTTGCCCTTGGAAGCACCGCAGAAGCTTCTACACTTAACGAATATGAAAAGCATAAAATTATGGAAACAATTGTTTCCTCTTCCAATAAAAAAGCAATCATTATTGCTGGAATAAATGCTTTTTCATTAGATAATGCCCTTTCCCAAAGTCTCCAACGATTTATTGATGGTGCTGACGCACTTCTTATCCCCCCACCCCCTTATATAAAGCCCTCTAAAAAAGGGCTATTGGATTTCTATCAAACACTTGCAGACCAATCATATATCCCTATTATTTTATATAATATACCATCAAGAACAGGAATAAATATACCCACAGATTTGATACAAACACTTTCTTTGCATCCTAATATAGTTGGAATAAAAGAAGCAAGTGGTGATATTAATTATGCCTTATCCATTTCTAAGTATGTAAACAATTCTTTTTCTTTACTTTCTGGTAATGACAACCTACTTCTCCCTCTGCTTTCACTTGGTGCATCTGGCATAATTTCTGTTATAGGTAACATATCTCCAACTATTTGCGAACAAACTATAAAAAACTTTCAATCTAGCAATCCTTCTAAAGCAAAAGATTATTACCACAGCCACCTAAATCTCATAGACGCCCTTTCTTTTGAGAGCAACCCTATTTGTATCAAATATATAATGTCTAAGCTTAATCTTATAAAACCATACTATAGAAAACCTCTTTGTGAACCAGACAAAACCACAAAAAAGAAAATCAATGCAGTATTAAAAAATTGTAATTTTTTTGAAGAAATTCAATAATTTTGTTTGACGAAACATATATAATATTGTTAAAATTAATTCAATAATTATAAAAAAGGAGAATCATTATGGCAAAAAAGAAAGCAAACCTTGGATTTATAACAAAAATCATTGTCTTAGCATTATGTGCTGTTACAGCTATTTCATTCTTTTTACCAGCATTTGGTCCAAAAGAAGAAGCAGGCGTTAAGTATTCAAACTGTCAAATTTGTTTCTTAAGCGAAGAAAGAGCTATTGAAAAAGCACAAGAGTATGCTGAAGACGCAACTTCTGCAACACTTAAGGGAAATACTGAAGAGGGAGAAAAGCTTATGAACAAAGCTCTCTCTTATGAACTCATTGCCGGCATTAAGGGTGAAGACTTTAGCGGAAGAGTTTCTGCAATCTCTGGAGCTTGGTTCCATTTTGCAGCAATGCTCATTTCTATTGTTTCTATGGTTTTAATTATTTTATCACTTTTAGGAAAAGAATTGGCTAAGTATTCTATCATCTTTACAAACCTTTGCTTTATCCTTATGATTGTTGCTCTTTGCTGTGGAATTTCATTCCTTGGAACAGAAATCGGTTCAACTACACTTGGAGAAAGCTTTGCATTCAAGTTTGGAGGCGTTATCCTTGGATTAATATCTTCTTTCCTTGCTGGTGTCGCAATTGTTGTTCCTTGCTTTACAAAGAAAAAATCTAAATAACCTTAAAAAATATTAGAACAGACTCTTGTCTGTTCTTTTTTTTGTTCAAAGATCCAAACATTTTTAAAAAATTTTTTATATATGTTTGTGTTTGTCGAATAATGTATGTATAATTAAAGACATAAAATCTAAACACAAGAGGATATTATGAGTAAAGTTGCTATTGTTACTGACAGTAATTCGGGTATAACCCAAAATGAAGCTAAGGACAATCTTTTTGTTCTTCCTATGCCATTCATTATTGATGGGCAAGATTTTTATGAGGACATAAACCTAACCCAAAAAGAATTTTATGAAAAATTAAAAAGTGATGTTAGAATTTCTACTTCTCAACCATCATTCGGTGAAGTTACCGCTCTTTGGGACAAAGTTTTAAAAGATTATGACGAAATTGTTTATATCCCAATGTCTAGTGGTCTTAGTGAGTCATGTAATTCTAGCAAAAGATATGTTGAAGAAGGTTACAACGGAAAAGTTTTTGTCGTTGACAACCAAAGAATTTCTATAACAATGAAAGCAAGCGTATATGAAGCATTAGACCTTGCAAACCAAGGAAAAAGCGCAGAAGAAATCAAAAACTATCTTGAAGAAACAAAAATGCAGTCTAGTATTTACATTATGGTTCCGTCCCTAAAATACCTCAAAAAGGGAGGAAGAGTTACTCCAACAGCTGCCGCACTTGCTTCACTTTTAAGCATTAAACCAATCCTACAAATCCAAGGAGACAAACTAGACTCTTATGCAAAAGTTATGAACTTAACTCAAGCAAAATCAAAAATGATAGGAGCAATAAAAAAGGATCTTGAAGAAAGATTTGCAGACCTTAAATCACAAGGAAAAATGTCTCTTTGTATTGCGCACACAGACAACGAAGAGTTGGCCAACAAGTTTAAAGAAGATGTTAAAGCTCAATTTCCTGACATAGAATTTACTTGTTGCGACCCATTATCTCTAAGCGTTGCTTGCCATATTGGTCCAGGCGCTTTAGCTATTGCTGTTACTAGATATAAAGCATAAAATTAAAACTCAGCAAATGCTGAGTTTTTTTCTACCAAAAGTAAAAACCATACTTTTCTAAATCAACTTTTTTATTAACAACTTCAACACCCTCCAGCAGAAGAAGTTGTTTTTGTTCTGCTATATTACAAAACTGTTTATTTGAAAGTTTGCCTCTTCTATCTACCACCCTATGAATTGGAACATTTTCTTTTTCTTCTTTTGCAACTATCTTTTTTACAAGCCCTGCACATAGAGGTTTGCTTAAAACCTTAGCAATCTCTCCATATGTTGTAACCCTACCAAAAGGTACCAACCTAACACATTCACAAACTCGTTCATAAAACTCATTTTTGTTCATCAATAAAATCCTCTATATTTTCAATTAACTCAAAATATTCTTGCCATCTATAAACCCTAATCGGCATAGGCTTATGAGTTTTAAAATATAAAACCATCGCTGGTTTTATTTTATTGTAACTCTCCATAAAAACAACTTTTTCGAGATTTCCCTCTCTTATTAATTTTTTAACTTTTGAATGGTAGTTAAAATATGCCATATAAATATTTTTAAACATAAAAAAATTTTTAAACAAAAAAAAGGATAAAATTATCCTTTTTATTTTATAGTTGAATTCTATCTCTTAACGCACGAGTCAGTGTTACTTCATCAGCAAACTCAAGCTGAGTTCCTGCTGCTAACCCTTGGGCAATACGAGTAACTTTTACTCCATAAGGTTTTACTAAACTTGCAATATACATAGCTGTTGCCTCACCCTCAACATCAGGAGAAGTTGCAAGTATAACCTCTTTAGTTTGCCCCTTCGACACCCTTGCAATAAGTTCTGCAATTTTTATATCTTTTGGAGCAACATTGGCAAGCGGATTAATTGTTCCGTGCAACACATGATACGAACCATTATAAGTGTGTGCTTTTTCAATAGCCATAACATCTTTAGGTTCTTTCACCACACAAATAGTCTGTTCTCCTCTTTGTTTACAAATAGGACAAACCTCTGCATCCGCAAAATTTCCACAATTAGAGCAAAACTTAACCTTTTCTTTAGCTTCAAGAATTGCTTCTGCAAAACCTTGAGCTTGAGCAAGAGAACCTGTAACAATGTAATAGGCATATCTTCCGGCCGTTTTCTTACCAACCCCCGGAAGTTTACTAAACTCGTTAGTTAAACGGTCAAGACTATCAATTTTAGTCGTGTCCATTATTACATCATTCCTCCAAATCTACCCATTTTTTCAGCTCTTAAATCGTCTGCTTTAGCTTGAGCATCATTGATTGCCGCCATAACCATATCTTCGAGCATTTCAACATCATCAGGGTCAACGATTGATGGGTCAATAGTTAAACTTACAAGTTCTTTATTTCCTCTCATAACAACCTTAACTAAATTACCACTTGCAGAACCTTCAACCTCTGCCTCATCAACTTCTGCTTGAGCCCTTAAAGCTTCCTCTTGCATCTTTTGTGCTTGACGCATAAGGGCTTGCATATTATTAGCTCCTCCGCCACCAAAACCACCAAATTTTCCCATTTTTATTCTCCTCCTAGTTCTTCATTATTAGATTTTTGATTTTTATATTGTTCTATCAACTTCTTAACATTAACTTTTGATAAATTTATTTGTTGCAAGTTGTCCCTAACTTCCCTATTTGTCTGTTCGTACCTTTGAGTAAAGGTCTGATGAACATCATCACCCGTCCCACGAGACAAATCATAATCATTCAAGACAATACCCGTTGCAATATCTCTGGTTCTCCAATAGTCAACACCTTTAAGAGTTGAGATACTTTGTGCAAGCACCTCTTGAACTTTGCTTGGCTGGATACAGATGTTTCTTTCCCTTCCCCAATCAATCATAATTCGTTTTTGCAAAGAGGCAGAATTTGTATCCATATCTAGAATACCACAAACTATTTGTCTTAGCCAACTTTCTGGAGTACTTTTTGCAATTTTTACTCTTGTTTCTTGAGAAATTTCTTCCCCAAAAGCTTTTGACACACACGCCTTGCGTACAAGGTCTAATTTTTTTATGTCCCCACTGTTTTCTATCTTTTGAGCCATTGTCGAGCAGTGCGTAGACATACAGTCATCTCTTTTGCACCCTGCACACTTTTCTTGCTCAAGTTGTTGTTCCTTTTCTTTTAGTTTAACAATCTCTTTCTTATAATGTCCCATCAAATAGAAAATATCACTATAGCAAAGCCTGTTTTTGTCTATTCTCTTTATAAAGTCGGTTTCAACAGTTGCTTTTAGTCTATCCGCAATTATTTGGGCAGACTCATTTTCTCTTTTTTCAAGAAAGCCATCTTCCATAAGAGCATTGACACAAACATACTTATAAAATAACGCAAGGTCTTTTGAAATCGGCTCTGTTTTTTTATATATTTCAGTTGGATATGTTCTTAAAAGCCAAGGCATTGATATTTGCGCTCCGCTAAACTCTCTATCAATATTTTCAATAAAGATAATTCGTCTCATTATATTGCCCGCTTCCGCCGTCTTCATATATTCTTCCAAAACTTGAGCAAGTTTAATTGATGACTGCATTGCTATAGAATAATCTTCCTCTTGACCAGAGTGTTCAGCTTTCCAAAATTTTTCTAAAACATCATAAAGAGAATTTACATAAGAAACTATAAATTCAAAATCTTGTTTATATAGCGGTTTATCCCCTTGAGGAATAAAGTATGCCTTTTTTATTTCTTGAATGTCATTTTCTGTTAGGTTTTTACCTGCAACCATAAGCTTACTCCTTAATTTCTAGTTTTCCTCCAAAAGCAGATGCTAAAGCTTCAACATCTCTTGGCTGGGCAGTCTCTCCCAAAACCTTGAAAGTATATTTTAATCCAAGGTTATCAAAAAAGTCTGCAAATACAGGCTTATACCTGTCTCTTGTAACTAAATCCATAGTAAACTTATCTTCTAAATAGAATGTCGCAACACCATTTGCAACATCAACTTTTTTCACCTGCCTAACACCTGCAAGCAAACTCATATCTCTGTGTTCTCTTAGATATGTCAATAACTTTCCTAAAAGTTGACCATCTTGAGCAGATGCTGGAGCTTGAGTTGTACCGCTTGTCTTTGGAGTTTCCTCCTCTCTTAGCTTAACAACTTCCTCTTGTTTTGGTGCAACCGGTTTTATTGAAGGTTGCACTGAAGCAGGCACTCCACCAGCAAGCATTTTTTCTAGCTTTTCAACTTTTTCAGCCAAACTTACATTGGTTAGAGTTTTAATGACTGCTGTTTCCAAAACTATTCTTGGAGTGATTGAGTATCTAAGTTCAGCCTCAACAGCACTTAAGTTAGTAATTGTTTCAACTATTTTGTTATAGTTTTGCTCTTTTGCTTGAGCAACCATTTTCTCATAAACTTGTGGACTTGCAACCACCATCTTTTTTGCTTCTTCTTTTAGGGTTGTAATTATAAGCAAATCTCTAAAATAAGAAATCATATCACGACTTAGAACCAAAGGACTTTTTCCGTTAGATAAAATTTTATCCAAATCTCTTAGGCTCTCTCCTAAATTTCCATTCAAAATTGTA
Source organism: Clostridia bacterium (assembly GCA_017501645.1). GTDB lineage: Bacteria > Bacillota > Clostridia > Christensenellales > UBA1242 > UMGS2069. The sequence continues at coordinate 10,110 of JAFVWN010000027.1, forward strand.
TCAGCAATACTTGCTAAACTTTCTTTCTCGGTTGTACCAAGTATTTCCATTACACTTTTATATGTAAGGTTTGTTCCAGAATATGAAACACATCTATCCGCAATACTTAAAGTATCACGAACACTACCCTCACCAGCTCTTGCAATCATTTCAATTGCTTCTTTTTCGGCAGTGATACCTTCTTTTTCAAAGATATCAACAAGCAGACCGCTTAATTCCTCAACAGAAACCAAACCAAAATCAAAACGCAAACATCTTGAAAGAATTGTTGCTGGTAGTTTATGCACTTCTGTTGTCGCTAAAATAAATACAGCATAACTTGGTGGCTCTTCAAGAGTTTTCAAAAGAGCATTAAACGCACTTGGAGAAAGCATATGCACTTCGTCTACAATATAAACTTTGTATTTTCCATTAACTGGAGGATACTTAACTTTTTCTCTTAAATCTCTAATTTCATCAACGCCATTGTTTGATGCAGCATCAATTTCTAAAACATCAATATTGTTCCCGTTTAAAGCCTCGCATACTGCACACTTTTGACAAGGAGAACCGTCTTCTGGAGTCAAGCAGTTGATAGCCTTTGCAAAAATCTTTGCAGTAGAAGTTTTACCTGTTCCTCTTGAACCACAAAACAAATATGCATGACCAATTTTGTCATTTTTTATTTGATTGATTAGTGTTTGAACAATATGGTTTTGACCAATTACACCTTTAAAAGTGCTAGGTCTATATTTTCTATATAATGCTAAGTACATACACTACGCGCCTCCTATTCTTTGACTTTTGCTTTGATTCTTTGAATTGTATTAGTAATACTTCTTGGAGTTTTTCCTAACGCTTCTGCAATACCTCTTGCAGAAAGCCCATCAAGATACAACTCTAAAACCTGTTTTTCAAAATTACTTAACGCATCTTGAAGAATTTTCAATCTTTCTTCTTGCTTTTCTTGAGCAATAAAAACTTCTTCAGGGTCTTGAGCCATTCCAATCTCTGCAATTTCAAACTCTTCATCCTCATCATTTCGCCTAACGATAGGTACAGAACTATTAAGTGGCTGATTTTTCTTTGTGTTTGCGTGCTTTATAGCATCAAAGATTCTCCTTTTTATGCAAGTTGTTGCAAACTTTTTGAAAGTATCATCACCAATAATCCCCTTTGTTTCATCAAACTTTCTTGCCGCTTCTAACAGCCCAATCATACCCTCTTGATAAAGGTCATCACTCGTTCCGCCTACAAGATAAAAACGCCTACAAATACCACGAATAAGACTGGTGTAGTTTTCTACTAATTTGTTAAGAATTTCCTCATCTTCAAAACGGTCTTTCAATGTTTTTCTCCTAGAATTTATCTTGTCTCACTGCTTCATACATACAAATGCCAGCACTTACACTCGCATTTAAAGAATTAATGTTTCCATACATTGGAATTGAAATCACTTGGTCTGCAAGTTTTCTTGTTAATGCAGAAACCCCAAAACCTTCACTTCCAATAACAATAGCAATATCCCCTTTGAGATTTGTTTTATAAATGTTTTCGCCATCCATATCTGTTACATAAACAAAAACACCATCTTCTTTAAGTTTTTTGATTGCATCATTAAGGTTTCCAACTTTACAAACCTTGACATGGTTAATTGCTCCGGCAGACGCTCTCATAACTGTTTCATTGACAAGTACAGAGTTTCTGTTTGGAATTACTACCGCAGTAACACCACTACATTCTGCTGTTCTTATAATGCTTCCAAGATTATGAGGGTCGCTAAGTTTATCAAGAAGAATGAAAAATCTTCTTCCCTCATAAGAGCCATCTTTCATAACATCTTCAAGGTCGCTATACTCAAACTCGCTTGTGAAAGCTATGATGCCTTGATGATGACCAGTTTTTGAAAGTCTATCAAGAGCTTGTCTTTGAACAAACTCCACTCTTATACCTCTATCTCTCGCAACCTTAATTTGCTCTCTAATCACACTATCATCTGTTTTATCAAGAACCAAAATTTTCTCTATTGTTACCCCTGATTTTAGTGCTTCAACTACTGGATTTTTACCTTCTGCTAACATATTAATTCTCCTTTAAAGACCTTTCCAAAATATATAATAATCTTTCTTGATTTTTTGTTAAGTATAAATAACCAACAAGGGCTTCAAACGCAGTCGCATAGTTGTATTCTGTAGCGGAATAATTTTTCGCCCCCTGCCCTTTCACTCCATTTCTTGCTCTGTAGGCAATACTGTGTTCTTCTTCAGTAAGCTCTTCTTCAATGGCTTTAAAAACTTTACATTGCATACCAGCATTGACTTTTTCTTTCACCATACGGTTAAGCTCATTAACCTTATAGTCGCCCTTAATAGACACTCTTTCTCTTACAAACAAAGTATGCACTCCGTCACCCACAAAAGCAAGCACTAGGGGTTGCATATTTTTAACATTTTCATTTGTGAATTTATCCATTTTTCACCCATTATATATATTATATAACTGATTATAGCATATATTTTTATAATAGTGCAAGACAAACAAACATTTTAACTTTCTTTTTTAATGTTTATCATATATACATTTATTTTTCATACACTTTAATATGAAAAAACATAGATTTTTATTTTCTCTCATTTCTAAAGGTCAAGTAATTGTTTGTTTTGTTACTTGTTTGCTTGTTGTTGCTTCTTCTATTGGTTTAGATTTGGCTTATGCAAAAGAAAGCAGTATTGACGAACGGTATGATTTCACCGTTGTTGTTGATGCTGGTCACGGAGGCATAGACCCTGGAAGTATTGGATACAAAACCAAAGTAAAAGAAAGCGAGATAAATCTCGCCGTTGCTAAAATATTAGAACAAAAACTTAAAAAACTTGGTGTGCGTGTAGTAATGACAAGACCTGACGAAAACGGACTATATGGTCTTTCTACCACCAACTATAAAAAAAGAGATATGCAAAAACGAAGAGATATCATAGAAAAAATACGCCCAGATATTGTTGTGAGCGTACATATGAATAGTTATATAAGACACAATTTGCGAGGAGCTCAAGTGTTTTATGACAACACAAGCCCTATAAGTGAGAAACTTGCTCTTTGCATACAGAACCAATTTGCTGAAAGATTAGAAAAAAGCACAAAAGGTGTTTCTGTTGGTGATTATTATATGCTTAAATGCACAGAGTCTGCCTCTGTAATTGCTGAATGCGGATTTCTTTCTAATGAAGAAGATGAAAAGCTTTTAATCACAAAAGATTATCAAGAAAAAATCGCCGACTGTATCTTTGTTGGCATTGTAAATTACCTAAATTTAGAGCAATAGAAATTCTTAATTCTTCATTATTTTTAAACCCTTCGGGTTTAGTTACTGCGGAAAGCGAAAACAAGTTTCGCCTTCATTCATCACTGCAAAACTGCCAAGTTTTGACAAGTTCCTAGCGGAGCGACACTCCTCAATTCATCATTTATCATTCTTCATTCATCATTAAAAAAGACAGGCCTTCCTGTCTTTTACATTTGTATAATAAATATCCACAATTCATCATTCATCATTCTTCTTTCATCATTATAAAAAAGCCCTATAGGGCTTTTTTTATATACTAATTCTTAAAGCGGGACGCACGCCGTAATTTGAGTAGTAAACATTAGAAGTGCTGATGCCGCCACCATAAAGAACGGAGAACGCATAAGAAGCCGACGAGCCCGCCGAACGAGTCCAGTAATAACAGGTTCCTCCGCTTGGATATGTTGCTGTTACATATGATGTACTCGTATATTTATAGCAATCGTTACCTAAAGCAAAGTCCGTTGGACTGCATAATCTTTTTGTGCTTGTTTTTGTAAATAATCCAGCACTATTATAGTAATCCCAGTATGATAAACAATATACCTTATCTTCGGTTGCAACTCCTGTCGTGTTGCTTGTGCTTGTTTTATAATTTCCTGTTATATTATTTCCCACTGTCGTTGTAGATATTAATTCTTGTTCATCACTTGTAAATGCACTTGTATAGAATGTGCTATTGAGCCATGTTCGAAGTTCGCTGTTTACCCATTGGTTTGGGTCATCGCTTGTTCCCGCTGTTCCGTCTGCATCTGTACCGCTTGGGTTAAAGCGAATATCCGCTGTTAATACAAGATAACTCATTATTTCAAGTTCACTGTCTGTTCCAGCTGTATATGCATCATAATTTAATATTATCCATCTTATTGGCTCTACTTTGAACCATACCACACTTCCGCTTGCTATTACTGTTTCCCCATTTAAATATGTATAACTTGTATTATTTTGCTGCAAACTTAATCCTCTTGCATAGATGTTTCCATCTGTATACTGATATGCTTGCCATGTTCTTGTTCTTACTGTATATGTATTCACTGCTGTTGGACTATTACTATTATACCAACTCTCTAAGGTTGTATTCATACTTGAACCAACATATGTTTGTGGATATATTCCAAAGTCTATGTATGGTAAATTAAAGTTTGCACTTGGATTTCCTACTGCTATTGTATCGCTTGATATTAAATCTTCTATTGTTATAGGCCACTCTTTATACTCATTATCTTTTATTGTTGCTGTTTGGTCTACATTAAGAATCCCACCATCTTCCACATAAATTGCAGGAGCATACTGAGCTTTATTTCCTGTTATTGTCCCTCCTGTTATATTACAAGTTCCACCAGCTTCAACATAGACTGCTCCGCCATACTTAGCTGTGCATCCAGTTATTGTTCCGGCATTCATTGTAAATGTTGCTCCATTTGAAACATAAACCGCTCCGCCATAATTTTTCGTCATCCCTGAAATTGTTCCACCATTCATTACATAGGTTGCACCATTTTCTATATATACAGCCCCGCCTTTTTTATCTTTCCCTGCACTACTTGCACCTGTATCTTCTGCTGTTGTATTTACATTCTTATTAGGAATTTCTTCTTGAGCTTTAGTATTAGGCAAAAGAAAAGACAAGCATAAACTTGTTATGCACATTATTGGCAACAACATACTCAATATTATCTTATATCTTTTCTTCATTTTAACTCCTTTATTTTGTATTGTTTTCTTCCGCCAGTATATCTAGTTTACACATTTACACATATTATTATATATAATATTTTCAAAATCTCCAAACGATTTTCTCTCTTATTTTAATTTTTTTATTATTTTATTTGCCCTAATGGGTGATTATTGTTATAATGAAAAAAAACAAGATTGGAGAATAAATATGAAAACAAGAACAAAAGTTGGTCTTATTATTATGGCAGGCATTCTTGCTATGCTTGGAGTTGCTGTTTATATCTATTATTTCACCGCTTCTTATCCAGAGTTTGATGCTGTTGCGGTAAAAGATTTTAAAATCCCCGGACTTGAAACAAAATTTGTTCCACAAGGAATTGATTATGACCAAAACACTGGAAAGTTTTTAGTGTCTGGATATATGAGTGATGACTCAGCGTCTCGTTTCTATATTATTGACAAAGAGACAAAAAAAGTTGAAAAGTACTTTACTTTAACACTAGACGGAAAAGCTTACAAGGGGCACGCAAGCGGAGTTGCCATTAATGGCGAATATGCTTATGTTGCAAGTGAAGGAAAAGTATATCGCTTCAACTTCACAGATGCCCTTGCTCTTACTGGAACAAAACTTAGAATACTTGATTATTTTGAAACTGATAACGGTGCAGACTTTATTCTTATATACAAAAGCAAACTTATTGTTGGAGAATTCCACAACGGCAAAAAATATGTTGCACCTAAAGACCACGAGGTAAAAACTGAAACTGGTACAAACCACGCACTCGCATTAATTTATAACCTTGTTCCAGAAAGCCCTCACGGAATTGAAAGTACTACTCCAAACTCTGCCCTTTCTTTACCAAACAAGGCACAAGGAATGAGCTTTACAAAAGAAAATAATATTATTATTTCAACATCATACTCTGTAAGCGATTCTAAGCTTTTAATTTATGAAAATGTTCTTGAAACAGAAACAACTTCTACTATAACTCTCAACGAAACAACTATTCCTGTTTATGTTTTAAGCAAAGCCAACAAAGTTGAAACTATAACAGCTCCTGCTATGAGCGAAGAACTTGTTTTAGTTGACAACAAGGTTTACCTTTTATTCGAATCTAACTGTGCAAAATATCGCTACTTCAACAGAACAAGACTTAAAAATGTTTATGCACTTGATATTTAAGAGCCAACTGGCTCTTATTTTTTTGTGTCCTTACTCACAAAACTAAAGTTTTCATCTTTTATCTTAACATAATAATCTTTATTAAGAAGCAAATCTCCCTTGAAAAATATTTTCGTTGTTTGCTCTTCCCCACTTTCATCAAGGTAATTTATATCATAAAAATTATAACCTAAAATGTTAAGAAGCGGATTAATATAAAACAGTTTGTTTTTGACATAAACAACACCAATCATTAAAAGTATCAAAACAAAAATCACAAACATACTAACTCTTGTCAAATTAAAACTTATTGCAAATAAAACAAAAAGAGAAAAATAACCCAGAAAATGCTCATCTGTTGTATTTTTCTTGCAAATTATCTTTATTTTTTTTGATTTTTGCGTTTTATTTGAAAGTTCCTTTTTTAGTCCCACAATTCCTAAAACCACTAAAACCGTCAAAAAACAAAGCACCATAATATTATGTGCATTTGCTTTAGAAACGCCAATTATCATATCAATAGATTGCTTAACAAAAACCAACACATACATTGGTATAAAAGCACTCAAATATAACAAAATATTATTCATACTTATATTTTGCTCTTGAAACCAAAAAATAATCACTTTTGTTTAATAATGCATATTTACAAAATTTATCTTGTGTGTTAAAATATGAAAAATTGTTTTTAGGAGCATCATTATGAACATCATTGAAAAAACACAATTCAAATATTTCACAAAAGTTATGAACACTTACAGCGAGTTTTTTAAAAGCGTAATCGCCCTCAATAAAGAAATAGACAAAAAATTATTTCCTCACAACATTACTTGTGCTGGCAAATATAACGCTGCTTGGAATGAACTTCTTGAAGCACTTGCCGACAATCAAAACCAAATGCAAAAATCACTTTGCAATATTATGACAAATGACTTAAACGCAAGCGTTCTTCTTTTAGAAACTGCAAAAAGTTATGAATTAAAAAACAATACTGAGCTTGCAAGAAAACTCCTTGATTTCTATCAAAAATTTGCAGACAACCATACCTTTATTTTAAGAGATATTGACGATACTCTTTCTTCCCCTGAAGAAGATGATGTTTTTGATGTTCAAGACTTCCTTTGCGACTCTTTCAAATCTCAAGTAGAAACTTATCTTGATTGCAGAATTATTGACAAAATTGGAACTGGTACTACAACAAAAGGCGTAGACTATAATTCTAAAGCGAGATTTTTACAAAATGCAGTTGTTAACACTGAACCTCAAAGAGTTACTTCTTGTACTTATGGTCTTGTTTCAAATGATGGAGAAATTGTAATACCTCTTATTGCAACAACAGTTCCTGAAAATCAACCAGCAAACAACAATGATGAAGATGAAGATTTTGCAAAATAACATTAGTTAAGCCACAAACCTACCGTTTGTGGCTGTTTTTATTAAAAAAAACAATTTTTCTTACTATTATCATCAAAAATATAATTTACAACACTCAAAAAAAATATTATAATCATCATATATGCGTCACTAGCTCAGCTGGATAGAGTTGCTGGCTTCGAACCAGTCGGTCGGGAGTTCGAATCTCTCGTGACGCACCAGTATTTCAGTGGCATTACTCGTCACTGATTTTTTATTTTTTGTAATGTCCCATAATTTGTACCCTTTCTTTTGTACAATATACTAAAAATTTAATTTAGGTGTAAACTATGAAACTATATAAGATAAAAAACCTTGTCAGCAATCCTATGATTTGTTGTTTGATAATGTCGATAACTTTTCTTATCTTCTAAGCAAATCTTGTGCTGGTTACTCTTTTGGCAAAAAAAAGAAGCATAAATACTGCGAGTCTACCCTACAAGACAAAGACTTCATTTTTTTCACAACTTTATTAAAAAAGTTAAACTCTCTTTTAATCAAAATTTACAATAGACCGTACACTATCTATTTTAAAAAACAAATACACAATATTGGCAAAATTCTCTATGATAAACTATTTAAGCCTTTTTCGTTTGAAATTTATAAACAAGAAAATCAACTTTTTTCTATTGGCATAAGAAAAGTAGCGAAATAATTTTGTTATTTGCTATGCTTATCCAAAAATTTATTATATAATTAAATAAATTAATCATAAGGAGAAACTGTTTTATGAAAGACCTTGTTTCTTTAAAAGAACTTTTTTCAAACAAAATTTTTAGAGTCCCTGACTATCAAAGAGGCTATTCTTGGGAAAAGAAACAACTTGAGGAGTTTTGGGATGATATTTGTAGCCTTGCTAAAGGTCAATCACACTACACTGGGCTTATCACTCTAAATAAACTAGACGAAGCTGAACTTTCTAAAGAAAAGTGGAACAACGAAACTTCATTAATTGACGAAAGAAAAGACAGCTCTCCCCTTTCTCTTTATTATGTTGTAGACGGTCAACAAAGACTCACAACCTTCACTATTTTAATCAAAGAACTTTTGACATTCTTAGAATCTAAAGGTATAGCTTCTTTTAATAACGAACCACTTGACGACATAAAAGACAAATATTTTTCAACAAAAAGCAACAGCGGAATAACCACTGTTTATCGTTTTGGCTATGATACTGACAATCCAAGCCACAACTATTTCACTAAAAAAATTCTTGAAAATGAAGTTGTTAGCGATACATCTTTATACACTCACAATCTCGATTTTGCACAGAAAACCTTTAAGAAAAACATTCAATTATTGTACGCAGAAAACGGAAACAATATCTCTGTTCTTGAAACTCTTTTTGAAAACATTGTTGACGGCCTTAAATTCAATGTATACTATATCGAAAACAACAATTTCAACTCTTTTGTTGCCTTTGAAACAATGAATAACCGTGGTAAAGAGCTTTCAAAACTTGAACTTCTAAAAAACAGGTTAATTTATTTAACAACCCTATTTACAAACCATAGCGACAAAGAAAAAAATAGTGTTAGACAAACAATAAATGATACTTGGAAGAACATATATAAATATTTGGGACAAATCCCTGCTCCATACAACAAAGATGATGACTTTTTAAAAGCACACTGGACAATTTACTTTGAATATTCAAGAAATGAAGGTCAGGCGTTTTCTAATTTCTTACTTGGAAGACACTTTACTCAAAAAAGAATTATTGGCAACATTTTTACTTCTGTAGAAGAAGACCGAACTGTATTTTTAACTCCTGACAATGATGAAAAAGAAGACAACAACTCTACTCCTACAGAAGGGAAACTTGAATTAATTCACATCTTAAACTATGTCAATAGCTTAAACGAACTAATACCACACTGGTGCGAACTACATAATACAACAAACCCAACAACAGATATTAATCTTTATCTTCAAAAGTTAAACTTCCTTGGTTTTGCTTACTTTAAGCCTTTAATATGTGTTGCTTTGTCTAAGAAAAACATCAGTGACGATAAAAAAGTTGAATTTTTAAAAGCAGTTGAACGCTGGATATTTATACTTTTTAAATTTACAAATGTTTACACCCAACAATACCAAAACACAAACTTTTATAAAGATGCTCACAGCCTGTATTTGAACACAATAACTATTGATGAAATCATTGAAAAACTTAACAATATTCCAGTTCTTGAAAATGATGTAATAGACACAACTGCTGTTCTTGCAAGATTTACACCATTGTTCAACAAATACAAAGGGTTCTATGATTGGGGGTCAATAAGATATTTCCTTTACGAATATGAACTTTGGCTAAAAAAAGAGTTTGGTTCTTCAAACTCTAGAACTCTTGACATTAACATCATATTCACTAAAGACCCTAAAGATAAATACTCTATTGAACATATTTATCCTCAAACAGACACCGTTGATTATTGGGTTGAGAGATTTGGCAACTTTACAGAAAAAAGCAAGCACTACTTACATCACACATTAGGAAACTTATTACCGCTCTCTGCAAAAACAAACTCTAAATTCAAAAATGACCCATATCCAGAAAAAAGGCTTGGTTCTGCAAAGAGAAATGTTGCCTATCAAAATGGTTGTCACAGTGAAGTTGCAGTTGCCACAAAATATGACGATTGGACATATGAAACAATTGAAGAGAGAGGTCTTGAAATGCTTCAATTTGTGGAAGAGCGTTGGGGCTTCACTTTTGAAAAAGACGAAACAGGAAGCAACTTTGTCACCAAACTAGAAATCCTTCACCTTGATAAAGTTGAAGAAAAAGACCCTAGTGAAATTAAAACAAGACAAAAAGAAATTCCTGAGCAACTTAAAGCAATTTTTCCGAAAAGAGCAGATGATAACTACATCACTTTATTTGAAGAAATGAATAATTATGTTCTTCGATTAACAGATGGTATCACAACCACAGTTGCAAAAAGTGCAAGATATGTAGGGTATTTCCTCAAAAAATCATTCCTTAACATTAGACTGCAATCAGGAAAATTCCGCCTTCACTTCCCAACAAAACACTATAAAGACCCTGAAAATAAATTAAAAAAATTGCCTGATTCATATGGCTGGAGTGACCTTGTATACCTTGAAGTTGAAAGCCTTGAAGATTTTGAATATGCAAAATCAATAATTAAACAAAGCATAGATAATCTATAACAAAAAAAACACCTTCAAAACATAAACTTTGAAGGTGTTTTTCTTTATTCGTTTTAATTAGAAACAATAATTTCTTACAATTGCAAAGGCTATATACGCAACATACATACAAACAAAAAGTATACCCTCTCCCCTGCTTATTTTTCCTCTATGCAAACAACAAACAACAAATATAATGGTTGAAACAAACAAGATAATTAAATCTGTTAAAATAGCTGTGGAAATTGGTGCTTGAGCAATCAAACCAACTGAACCTAAAATTAAAGCAATATTCATAATATTTGAACCAACAACATTGCCTAATGCAAGGTCTTTCTCTCCTTTTTTTGAAGCAACAACAGATGTTACAAGCTCAGGAAGACTTGTTCCAAAAGCAACAATTGTAAGACCAACTAATGCCTTGCTCATTCCCATTTTTATAGCTAAATAACTCGCTGTTGTAGAAACACATTCTCCACCAAACACAACAGCTCCTAGACCTAAAACAATATAAAGAATTATTTGCCAAACTTTCAACTCTTTTTCTTGAGAAACCTCTTTTACTTCCTCATCTTTTTCTTTTAAACTTTGCCTATTCATATATAATTCTTGCTTAACCATTCTTTTGTGCGTTCTATTTGCGTTGAAGATAAGAATACTTAAATATAGCACAAGTATTACAAGCAATAAAATACTTTCTGTTCTTGAAAGCATATTTTTTGAAGCGCCATCAAGAAAAGTGTCAAGTCCAAACAACATTAAAATCCCTGTAATTGCAATCAAGAAAGGAAAATCAATTTTGTTTGTAGATTTATCCATATGCACAGGATTAAACAATGCAACAAGCCCCAAAACAAACAACATATTAAAAAGATTTGAACCCACAATATTACCAACAGACATATCAATATTATTAGATATTGCACTAGTAATACTTACAGAAAGTTCTGGCAAACTTGTTCCTAACGAAACAATTGTTAACCCTATAAACATTGATGGTACTTTTAATCTTTTTGCAACTGCACTTGCTCCACTTACAAAAAAGTCAGCTCCTTTAATTAATAAAACCATTCCTAAAACCAAAAATAATATATTCAAAAAAATAGCCATTTCTATTCTCCTTTTTTCTTTCGTCAAACTCGCTGATTATACCACACCTAAATTTTTTTCCAAATTAAAAAACAAAATATCTTATCTTTTGTATAAATCTACAAATTTTTTACACAATCTACTTAAAAAATATATCTTTATGTTGTTTGAAAATTTGTTGCCAAACATAGTGATTATGTGCTAAAATAATCTAGTATGAAAAACGAGATGACACAATATCAAGATGACAAATCTTCATCTGCGTTAGACAATATAAATGAACTTGAGAACAACAAGAAACCATCTGTTTCTTCAATTAACTCAAATGTTGAGCAAGAACAAGAAACAGCTTTACGGGTTGAAACTCAAGATAATTTGGAGTCTACTAGCACTGAAGACTTGTCTCAAAATCAAGAACCACAAACCAAAAAAACAAAAATTATTGAGATTATAACAAAGTCTTCTATTTTTGGTTATTTTCTTAATGCAATGATTATTTTTGGCATTTGTTTTGTTTGCTGTTGGTTTGTTTTCTATGTTTTATTCACACAAGTTGAAGTTGTTGGCTTATCAATGCTTCCAACAATTAACTCTTCTGCTTATGACAATAAAGACACTGAACATATTGACTATGTTTTTATCTTAAAGTCTAATCACTATGAAAGAAAAGATATTGTTGTTATAAAAGAGGGCAAAACAACTTCTAATTCAAGGATTATAAAAAGAATAATCGCCGTTCCTGGAGACACTATTGGTTTTAAAAAGACAGGATTTTCTCCGTCAAATAATAACAAAATCTCTTATGATGTTTACCTTAACGGAAAAAAGCTTGAAGAAAACTATATTTTTGAACAAAAACTATATCTTTTCCCATCAGACGGAATGGGTTATGACTTTTACAACCTACTTGTTGATGACCTTGATACCAGTGATGGTGACGGTGATGGTTTTTTTGAAATCACAATGGATAAAAATCAATATTTTGTTATGGGGGACAACAGAAACAATTCAACAGACAGCAGATATTTTGGGCCTGTTACAAAAGATGAAATAATTGGCAAATCTGTTATCCATGTAAAATACGGACAAACATTATTTGAAACTATTTGGAAATCTATTTTTAGTCAAAATCTTTTAATTTACACAAGGAGATAAAATAATGGCAGTAATTATCACAACTGACAGCTCTTGCGATTTAAACAAAGAGCAACTTATTGAAAGCAACATAAAAATACTTCCTCTCTATGTCAACCTTAACGGTGAAGAATTTAGAGATGGCGTTAACATCACCCCTGAAGACATTTTTACTTTTGTCAAAGAAAATAAAAAGCTTCCAAAAACCTCAGCAATAAGCCAAGCTGATTTCAAAGCCTTTTTTGGAGAAATTCTAAAAGAAAACCCAGATGCAGAAATTGTTCATATTGGACTTTCTAGTGGGTTATCTACAACTTACAACAACTCTGTTAACGCAGCTAATGAATTTGACGGAAAGGTTATTTCTGTTGACGGAAAAAACCTTTCAACAGGAACTGGACTTTTAGTTCTTTATGCTTCTTCACTTGCTAAGCAAGGCTTATCTAAAGAAGAAATAGCAGAAAAAGTAACCTCTCGTGTACCTTTTGTTCAAGCTTCATTTATTGCTCAAGAAATAGAATACTTATGGCGTGGTGGTAGATGTTCAGCCGTTGCTATGTTTGGTGCAAACTTACTTAAAATTAAACCTAGAATCCAAGTTATTGACGGAACAATGAAAAACAATGGAAAACCTAGAGGAAAGACAGTTCCTGTTCTTAAACAATATGTTGATGATGTTCTAAAAGAATATAACACCCCTGACCCAACAATTTGTTTTGTTACCCACTCTTCTATTGAGCCTGAAATCGCAGAAGAAATTGCTGAGTATGTAAAATCTAAAAATATATTCAAAGAAGTTGTTACAACAATTGCAGGAGCTACTATAACTAGCCACTGCGGAAAAGGAACTCTTGGAATTCTTTATATCAATGACGGAGGAAATAAATAATACTTATGAAAAAATTATTGCTATCAATTTTTGCTATTATACTTTGCATTCCTTCTCTTATTCTTGTTGGATGCGGAGAAAAACCTAATTATATCAGTATGTCAACATATTTTAGTAGTGAAGTAAAATTTACTGTTTACAACCAAGGCGAAAGTAAAACAACTCTCAATAAGCTTACTTCTTCAAACAATAATGACTTAAATAAATATACATCAATTACCGTAAAAGGAAATAACGATTGGCTTTACTTAATGACAATTGAAAGTGTATCGTTTGAGATTTATTCAAACATAAGTGATGAAGTTGAATTTACTGTAAGAATAACAAACCTCAAAAACGGAAACCAATCAAATGTTGGTGGTTCAAGCGTTTTTGAAAAAACTGTTTCTCCTAATTTAAAGAAAAATGAAGCCACAAAAGTAACTATTTCAGTTAATGATATTGTAAACTCTCGTTCAACTGAAACAAAAATTGAAATCAAAGTTGACGGCTCTTACTTTTACGGAGATAATCAAGAACTAGGTTTTAAATATTCTATCCAAAACCTAAAAGTTGCAGGACAACATAAATAAACAAAGTGTGGATAAAATCCACACTTTTATTTTTTTGTTTGTAAAAAACACATCAATAATTTATATTTTTTTACAAAACAAATTTATTTATTATACTTTTTGACAGTTTTCTTGCCTTATTGATACTGTAAACCACACAAAAAAAGAGTTGGATTTATTTCCAACTCTTTTACTTATATTGCATTTTTATTAGTCGTTGTCGCCCTCTAAATGAGTCTCAACAATCTCAATATCATCATGTAAATCACCATCATCTGTCATATCTTCTGCGACATGGTCTGCAATTGCAATACACATTACTTTTGCACCATCTTTTAGACGCATAATCTTAACACCAATAGTATCTCTACCAATTTTACTGATATCTTTTGCTGGAGTTCTTATAATAACGCCGTTGTCAGCAATCATCATAACATCTTCCTCTTCACTAACTTGTTTTAAGTTTACAAGTCTACCTGTTTTTGCATTGAATACACCGGCTTTCACACCTTTACCTCTACGATTTTGAAGTCTGTATTCATCTTGAGGAGAACGCTTACCGTAACCATTTTGTGAAATTGTTAAAATGTCATAACCCTCTTTAAGAACAATCATATCTACTAGATAGTCATCTTCTGCGAGGTCAATAGCTCTAACACCCATTGTATCTCTACCTAAAGGTCTTACATCTTTTTCACTAAACTTAATACATTTACCTTCATTAGAAGCAACAAGAATCTCGCTATCTCCTGTTGAGAATTGAACACTTATAAGTTCGTCTCCCTCTGCAAGAGCAATTGCAATCTTACCGCTCTTTCTAATATTGGCAAATTCTTCAATGTTGGTTTTCTTAATCATTCCACTCTTTGTTGCAAGAACAAGATAACCCTCAGTTTCCTTTGTCATAGGGATAACTGCGTTTATTTTTTCATCAGTAGCAAGCTCAAGAAGGTTAACAATGGCTCTTCCTTTTGCTTGTTTTTGACCTTCAGGAATTTCATAACCCTTAATTGTATAAACCTTACCTCTATTACTAAAGAACATAATGTCATCATGAGTATTAGAAATAAATAAATTTTCAACAAAGTCTTCTTCTTTAGCCTTATGAGCAATCGCTCCCATACCTCCTCTATGTTGAGATCTGTATTCGGCAACTGGGATTCTCTTAATATAGCCAAAGTGCGTCATTGAAACAACAACATCTTCTTTCTCAATTAAGTCTGCAATATCAATTGAAGAATAGTCAATAGTTACATCACTCTTTCTATCTTCACCATATTTTTCCTTAATTTCTGTGAGTTCATCTACAATAATATTCTTAATCTTTTCATCACTTGCAAGGATTCCTCTAAGCTCTAAGATTAAGTTTTCAAGTTCTTCAAGTTCTGCCTTTAGTTTTTCAACCTCAAGACCAGTAAGTCTTTGAAGTCTCATATCCAAAATAGCATTTGCTTGCTTATCACTCAATAAGAAGCTCTCTTGAAGTTTAGTGCTTGCATCTTGTCTATCGCTAGAACCTTTGATGATTTTAATAACTTCATCAATGTTTGCAAGTGCCACTACTAGACCTTTAACAATATGCTCCCTTTCTTCCGCCCTTGTAAGGTCGAATCTTGTTCTCCTAACAATTACATCTTTTTGGTGAGCAATATAGTGTTCTAGGATTTGTTTTAGGTTTAAAATCTTAGGAACTCCGTCAGCGAGAGCCAAGAAAGTTATACCATAAGATGTTTGAAGTGCAGTATGTTTGAATAAATAGTTAAGAACTACTTGAGGTTGATAATCTTTTTTAATATCAATTACAATTCTCATACCTTTCTTATCTGATTCATCTTTAATATCTGCAATTCCTTCAACTCTCTTATCTTTTACATGGTCAGCCATTGTCTTAATAAGCTCAGCTTTGTTCACTTGATAAGGAATTTCGGATACAATAATTCTACTTCTGTTTCCATCTTCTTCAATTTCTGTTCTTGCTCTTACAACAATGTTACCTTTACCAGTTGTATAAGCATTTTTTACCCCAGCAGTTCCCATAATTAAGCCACCTGTTGGATAGTCCGGTGCCGGAACAAACTCTAAAAGTTCTTCAACTGAAATTTCCGGATTGTTTAATTGTGCAATAGTTGCATCAATTACTTCACCTAAATTATGAGGCGGAATGTTTGTTGCCATACCAACGGCAATACCATCCGAACCATTAACTAAAAGGTTTGGAAATCTTGCAGGTAGAACAACTGGTTGTTGTCTAGTTTCATCAAAGTTTGGAACAAAATCAACAGTGTTTTTATCAATTTCTCTAAGCATTTCTCCGGCAATTTTTGAGAGCCTTGCCTCTGTGTAACGGTAAGCAGCTGCACCGTCTCCATCCACAGAACCAAAGTTTCCGTGTCCCTCAATTAGTGGACAACGAATAGAGAAATCTTGAGCC
Organism: Clostridia bacterium; assembly: GCA_017501645.1. Lineage (GTDB taxonomy): Bacteria > Bacillota > Clostridia > Christensenellales > UBA1242 > UMGS2069. The sequence continues at coordinate 26,931 of JAFVWN010000027.1, forward strand.
AAACGAACAAGTGCTCCGTAAACTGCACTATCTCCGTGTGGGTGGTATTTACCAAGCACATCACCGACAGTCGTTGCACATTTTCTAAATGGTTTATCATGTGTAAGATTGTTTTCATTCATAGAATATAAAATTCTTCTATGAACAGGCTTTAAACCATCTCTTACATCAGGGATGGCTCTTGAAACATTAACCGCCATAGCATAAGCCATAAACGATTTTTTCATTTCCCCTTCAATTTCTACGGGAATAATTTTGGTATTATCTACTATTTTTTCATATTCGCTACTATAATCGTGTCTTTTAGCCATACCTTCCTCCCTATATATCTAAGTCTGTTACAAGCTTAGCATTTTCTTCAATAAACTGACGGCGAAGAACAGGGTCTTCTCCCATAAGTAAAGTGAAAATTTGCTCTGCTTCAACAGCATCTTTCATTTGGATTTGAACAAGAGATCTATTTGAAGGATTCATTGTTGTTTCCCAAAGTTGCTCTTTATCCATTTCTCCAAGACCTTTGTATCGTTGAACTTCACACTTAGAAGCCCCACCCATTTCTTTTACTGCATTCTCTCTTTCTTCGTCACTATAACAATAAACTTCTTGTTTACCCTTTGACACTCTATAAAGAGGAGGCATTGCTGAGTATACATGACCTTGTTCAAGTAATGGTCTCATATATCTGTAGAAGAATGTTAATAATAAAATTCTAATATGTGCACCGTCAACATCCGCATCTGTCATACAAATAATTTTGTCATATCTTAGTTTAGATATATCAAATTCCGCACCAATACCAGCACCAAAAGCTGTTGCCATTGCCTTAATTTCCGCATTTTCTAAAATTCTATTTAGTCTTGCTTTCTCCACATTCAAAATCTTACCTCTAAGCGGTAAAATAGCTTGGAATCTTCTATCTCTACCTTGTTTTGCTGTACCACCCGCAGAGTCTCCCTCGACTATATATATTTCACAAAGTTTAGGGTCTCTTTCAGAACAGTCTGCAAGTTTTCCTGGAAGGGAGTTTGTTTCAAGAACGCCTTTTCTTCTTGTCATTTCTCTTGCGTTACGAGCAGCCTCTCTTGCCCTTTGAGCAGTTACACTCTTCATAATGAGTTCTCTTGCTTCTTTTGGGTTCTCTTCAAGATATTCACCAAATTTTTCAACAACAACTTTAGAAACAACACCTTGCATAAAGCTGTTGCCAAGTTTTGTCTTTGTTTGCCCCTCAAATTGAGGTTCTTCAAGCTTAACAGAAATAATTGCTGTTAGTCCTTCACGAACATCTTCACCACTAAGTTTTTCTGTATCTTTTAGAATTTTTTGCTTGTGACCATAATCATTGATAACTTTAGTTAATGCCTTTTTGAAACCATCAAGGTGAGTACCACCTTCGTGAGTGTTAATATTGTTAGCATAAGCGTGAATAACTTCATTATAGCTATCATTATATTGGAAACAAAGTTCAACAACACCGCCATCAACTTGCTCTTCAATATATATTGGCTTAGGGAATACTGTTTCTCTTGAAATGTTTAGTTGCTCAACAAATTCTCTAATACCACCCTCGAAATGAAGGACATCTTCCTTTCCCTCTCTGTGGTCTTTTGCAATAATTTTGATTCCTTTATTTAAGAATGCGTGTTCTCTTAATCTAGATTTAATCAAATCATAATCAAAAGTAACTGTTTCAAAAATGTCTGCATCTGGCATAAATGTTATTTTTGTACCAGTCTTATCGGCTTTTCCAATAATTGCAAGGTCTCTCTGCGGAACACCCCTGTTGTATGTTTGCTTATAATGATTTCCGTTTTGAAAAACTTCTACTTCAAACCACTCAGATAAAGCATTAACAACTGAACTACCTACGCCGTGTAGTCCTCCAGAAACCTTATATCCGCCACCGCCAAACTTACCACCTGCGTGAAGCTTAGTAAGAACAAGCTCAACTGCACTCTTTCCTTCTTTTTTATGAATACCAGTTGGGATACCACGACCATTATCTGTTACTGTGCATGACCCATCTTTATTAATCTCTACTTCAATAGTATCACAATATCCTGCCAACGCCTCATCAATACTATTATCAACAATTTCAGTTACAAGATGATGCAATCCTCTTTCGTCTGTAGAACCAATATACATACCCGGCCTCTTTCTTACAGGCTCAAGCCCCTCTAGAACTTGAATCTGGTCTTCGCCATATTGGTTTTCAACTTTGCTTACATTGTCCATTATTTAGCCCCTTTTTTCGCTTAATTTTAGTGTCTTTTACACCTACAACCAAATTATACCAAATTTTACACCAAAAATGCAAGCGTTTTATTAATGATATATATAAATATTTGTAATATATTAATAATATATCGCACGCACGCACACGCAAGGGCTTATTTTTTATAAAAATTGTGTTTTTTTAATAAAAAAAGTAGAGAAAATCAATTCTCTACTTCGCATTTTCTTCTCTTCTTCTCAACGCTTCTTGCCTAAAACAATTTTTTGCACTCTCTTTATATATAAGTTCTGCAAGTCTTACTGTTTTATCAATTGCTCTTTTGGCTTGCACCTTGGCAAACTTTCCATCTGCCCCTTGGGCGATATGTGTGTTTTCAATAGCCTTTTGATAGGTTTTTAAAGGAATAGGTTTTGTTCTCTTTGCTTCCTCTATCACATTATCTACAAACCTCGCAAACCTTAGATTTTGCAAACACTCCTCAACGCTAAAAATCTCGTTTTCTTTTCTTACATCTAATGTACCATTTTTAAATCTTTCAATAAATAAATATACATCTTCTGTAAATCTTTCTGCTTTTTTATACTCTAATTGTTCTAATGTTCCATCACTTTTAAACTTTTTGTATTGCTTGAAACCCAAAATTCCAGTCTGCAACAACTCCTCATCAACCTCATTATTCATAAGATTTGCCAAAAACATAGGTAAAGACGACTCAAAAGGAATATCATCAGCAAAGAAGAAATCTGCAGGTATGTTGTTTTCTTTTAATATACCAACAAGTCTATCACAAGCCTTTTCTCTTCTTTCAATAATCTCAGCATCGTCACCATCAAGATATTCATACAGTCCATCAAATTCATCTTCAAGCCCCATTTCATAAGCAATCGCCCCAGACATTACTGAAGATTCCACTAATTCATTATAAAGTTCTTTTTGCTCTTCTTTTGAATACAAAGCACCAAAAAAACCACCGTTCATTTTAATATCTCTCGTTTTCATTTGTGAAACATCACCAACTGGGATAAGGCTATAAGCATATTTCAAAAATGGCTCCTCACCTTTATTAATCGAATCCCAACAAGCATCTAAATAGTACCAACCCTTGATATTATATTTAGAATCTTCCAAATAAACAATATTGTTAATATGGCTTCCTAAAGATTCTCCGTTTTTATCGCAAACGAAACAAGGTTGAGACAAACACTTTATGCCAAGTTCATTCAAAAAATGCTCCATTATTGCGGCATAACCAACACAAACTATTTCTTGTCCATTTAAAACTTTAACAATATCTCGTGAATTTTCAGGGTTTTCTTCATCTTCTTTATACACTCTGCTAGTAACATAGTTTTGAACCATAATAAACCTTTCAAACGGTGAAGCATTTGTTTGTTTTACAACCTCTAAAAATTTTTGAATGCTACTTTGCGCATCAATAATTTCTTCCACAGAATACTCCTCACCAAGAGCCTCATTAAATGCAATATCTCCACCTTTACGCTGTAAATATGCACCAAAATTCACAATTTCTTCAAGTTCTTCATCATTTATTTTCAATTCTTGAACATTAAAAGAAACCCTAGGAGTGTATCCTAAGTTTAAAAACTTTTCTGTAATTTTTGTAATGTCATTAATTAAAGCTTTGTTATATATCTCAGGCTTTGTTTCAAGCACTAAATACAACTCACCAGAGCCTCTTTTCACATCTTTTTCAAGAATTTCCTTTATGTCATCAAGATTATTAATTCGGTAAGTTACATTTTTGTGTCTCTCATATGCGTTATAATCCATAAAACTTACCTCTTTATTTGCTTAATCTTAGCATTTCCATTTTTTACTATAACTTGTTGATAATCGCCCGTAGGCTTAAACTTAAAAGCAGTTCCCGTCATAATGGCTTGATAACCGCTCATTTTTTCATAAAGTCTTCTCTGTCTTGTAGTATCAAGCTCAGAAAAAACATCATCAAGTACAAGTATTGGGTTTTCACCAAGTTCATTTTTAAATATTTCCATTTCTGCAAATTTTAAAGCTAGAACAATACTTCTTTGTTGCCCCTGACTCGAATAACTTCTTGCATCTTTTCCATTAAGACCTAAATAAATATCATCTCTATGCGGACCAATTGAAGTATATCCAAGCTCAATATCTCTTTCTAAATTAAACTCTAACGCTTTCAATAGTTCTGTTTTTATTTCTTCGGCCGAAGCCCCCCTTGCTCCAACATATTCAATTTCAAGCTCGTCTTTTGCTGACGAAATAAATTTCATTGCTTCTTTTGCTGGTTCTCTTAATTTTTCAATAAAACCTTTTCGTGTTTTTATAATTAAAGAAGCAACACCTGCAAGTTGCTCATTATAAACAGAAATCATACTTAAAAGAACACTTCTATCCCTCTCTGTTTTCAAGAGTTTATTTCTCTGCATTAAAATTTTGTTATATCTTTGAAGTAAATTGTAATAAGAGCCCGAAAGCTGAGAAATGTCTGTATCCATAAAATCTCTTCTTTCCGCTGGAGATGCAGAAACTATTTTCAAGTGGTCAGGACAAAAATAAATAACAACAATATTCCCAAAAACTTCGCTAAGTTTTTTTACTTCGTTTCCATTTACAGAAAAATGCTTATCTCCTTTGCTATCAATTTTATAACCAAGAGTAATATTTCCATAGTTTCTTTCGGCACAAATTTCAACAACCGCTTGAGTTTCACCATCTCTTATTGTTTCTTGCAAAGAACTTGTCCTTGGACTTTTTGTTGTAGACGCAAGAACTATACTTTCGACCAAATTGGTTTTCCCTTGACCATTGGCTCCGCTAATTAATGTTATGCCATCGTCAAATTCCACCACCGAATAGTGGTAGTTACGATAGTTCTCAAGTTTTACTTTTGTAATCTTCATACAATTATTATACTTTTTTGCTATAATTTTATCAAGCAAAACTTGAAAATACTTTACGCAAAATAGACTTGAAATTTTTTAAAAGATATAATATAATAAATTTGTATATAAAAGTAAAAGAGGTATTTATGGAAAGAGACGAATTTATCTGGACAACGAACTCAAATTTAAACATCAAAGAAGTTTGGCAAAAAGCAACAAAACTTATTGGAGAAAAAATGTCTTCAGTAACATTCCAAGTTTGGGTAGAAACCTTAGAACCTATTGAATTAAAAGGGTCAACTTTGGTTTTGGCAACTCCTAGTAAATCTAGTAAAAATGTTCTTCAACAAGCCGAAAACATTAAAATAATTACTAGCTGTCTAAATCAAACTCACAGTGCCATTACCAATGTTGAGTATGTTATTGGCTCAGCAAAGGAACATCTTGATGATGAAGAACCAGCGCCTGTTGTTGAAGAAAACAATTCTTCTGCTTCTATAGAATCTTCAAATTTTAATCCAAAGTACACTTTTGACAATTTTGTTATTGGTGACAGCAACCAATTTGTTGCAGCCGCAGCAAAAGCTGTTGCTGAACATCCAGGAGGTAAATTTAATCCCCTATTTATATACGGCGGTGTTGGGCTTGGAAAGACTCACCTTTTACACGCTATAGGAAACCATATCATTGAAAAAAATCCAAAATTAAAAGTTGTTTATGTAACTTGCGAAAAGTTCTCTAATGACCTTGTAGAGGCAATTTGGAATAATAAAAAAAGTGCAACAATGGACTTTAGAGCAAGATACAGAACCGTTGATGTTTTAATGATTGATGATGTAGAGTTTATCATTGGAAGAAATGCGGCGCAAACTGAATTCTTTAATACCTTTAACGATTTACACAGTTTAGGTAAACAAATAATCCTAACAAGCGATAGACCACCAAAAGAACTAACAACACTTGAAGAAAGACTTCGTTCTCGTTTTGAATGGGGTATGATTGCAGACATTGGCGTTCCTGATGTTGACACCAAAATCGCAATTCTTATTAAAAAAGCACAAATGGAGCATCACAATGTCTCAAGAGATGTTATTGAGTATATCGCAAATGCTCAAAGTACAAGTATTAGAGACCTTGAAGGAATGCTTTCAAGAGCGGTTTTCTACGCTGAACTTAACGAACAAAGTATTGTAACCTTAGACTATGCAAAAGAAGCCCTCAAAAACATCGCAATGCAAGATGAAAGCGAAATTGATGCTGGTTACATCATTGAGCATGTTTGTAAATTCTACAACCTCAAAAAAGATGAAATTCTCTCTAGAAAGAGAACAAAGGAAATTGCTCTCGCAAGACAAGTTGCTATGTACCTCATTTTGGATATATTAGGAACTCCTCAAGATGCAATTGGAAACATTTTCGGCAAAAACCACTCAACTGTTATTTATGCAAGAGACACAATTACCGAAATGATTAAAAAAGACAAGAAATTTGCGACCAACATTGAAGACATTAAAGCAATGATTAAAGGCAAGTAGTCTTTTTACACAAAAAACAAATAAAATAAAAAAAATATTTTAACTTTGTTGCAAAACAGAAGTAAATAAAATATAATTATATGTACAATTAATACTGAAGGAGAAAAAAATGAAACTAATTTGTGAAGGTTTAGACTTGAGTGATGCAGTTCTTAAAGTTATAAAAGCTACAGCATCTAAAACTACAAACCCTATTTTAGAAGGAATCAAACTTAGAGCAAGCGAAGACACTCTTACTTTATCTGCAACAGACCTTGAAATATCTATTGAAAAAGTCATTCCTGCAGATGTTAAAATTGAGGGTGAAGTTGTTGTTCCTGGCAAATTCTTTGCAGACTTTATCAAAAAACTATCTAACGAACAAATCGAACTTAGCTTAACAGATAAAAACGCTCTAAAAATAAAATACACTGATTCTGAGGGATTCATTCAATGTATGAATGCAGACGAGTTCCCTGAAATCAAAGAACTTGTTGACCCAGAAACTATTGTGTTAAAAAGAAAAGATTTAAGAGATTTAATTAACAGAACAATTTTCTCTGTTGCAATTGATGACGCAAGACCTATTTTAAAAGGTTGTTTATTTGAAATCTCTAACAAAACAATCACTTCTGTAGCTCTTGATGGCTATCGTTTGGCTCTTACTAAGAAACCTTTAATTTCTACAACAGCAGAATTTAGCTGTATTGTTCCTGCAAGAACTCTTGCAGAAATCGCAAAACTTGTTGAAGGAAATGATGATGACGAAACTGAAGTTCTTATCCAAAAGAACTATTTGTTGGTTAATGTCAATAACACAAAAGTTATTACAAGACTTCTTGACGGCGAGTTTATCAATTATAAACAAGTTATCCCTCAATCAATCAACTCTGTTGTTACAATTAACAAGAAACAACTTGAGTTTGGTCTTGAAAGAGCAAGCCTTCTTGCAAGAATGGACAAAAACAATCTTGTAAAATTTGAAATTAAAGACAAAATTCTTACAATGTCAAGTGCAAGCGATATTGGTAATGTTACTGAAAATATCACTATTGCCCTAGATGGTAAAGATATTGTTATTGCTTTCAACGCAAGATATATGAGTGAATGTATGAGAATAATTGAAGATGACTTTATTAAAATCAATTTCACTTCAAGCATTGCCCCTTGTACTATCACTTCTACTGATAATGACGAATATTTATACTTAATTCTACCTGTTAGAATTGTATCTTAAAGGAATTACTTATGGAAAAGAAATCAATTAAACTATCATCTATACTACTTTGGGCTGTTCTTGGTCTAAGTTTAGTACATTTTACATTTTTACTTCTTGGCTTGTTTGGAATAATTACTCCAGCCTGCCTCGAAAGACCAACTTTTAACTATGTTATATCTTTCGTTCTCGTTGCTATATGTCTTATTCTTTATATAATTCTTATGGTTGTTGAGAAAAAGAAAAAAATGGTTATGCCTGAGTGGTTCAAAGACATTTTCTATATTGGATTTTATATCTTTACTAATGTTTACTACTATTTTGGATTATACGGAACACTTGTTGGACTTGTTGTATTCTATGTTTACTTTGCTTTCATTCTTAACATTCTTGCTCTTTCTGTATTCTTCAACACTCAAAAGAGCGACAACAATGTTTTAAGCACAACAAACACATTTACTTCTCTTACAACATTCTCTTATGCAGTTACTGCAGGAGCTTTAATTGAAGTAGTTATTACAGCATTCAAACTTGTACTTTTCAAAAATAGTATCTTCTCTACAATTTCAATGGTTATCATTGATATGTGCATAATCGTACTTGTTTCTATTATTATGGCAATCATTTACGGTTCTTCACTCTCTAAGAAGAAAAAAGTTATCAACGGCTGTTTAATAAAATTTTATAAATAGTCAATAAAAATTGTAAAAAACTCAATAAAAAAGCACAAAAAACACCCGTTTGGGTGTTTTTCCTTTACTTTTAAGGTTGACAAAACACACATTCTCGGGTTAAAATATAATGTACTATGCGAAAGTGCGTAGAATCTAAACTATATCGTAGGAGCTGTAAAAATGAAAAGAACATATCAACCTAAAAAAGCAAACAGAAAGAAAGTTCATGGCTTTAGAGCTAGAATGGCTACTAAAGGTGGCAAAAGAGTAATCGCTCGCCGTAGAAACAAAGGCAGAGCTAAAATCGCTGCATAACTATCTTTTGGTGAAACGCAATGCTAAAACGAATATATAGGCTAAAAAAGAAATATCAATTTAATTATGTCTATAAAGTGGGAAAATCTTCGCACGGTAAGTTTCTCATGCTCGTTTATACTAGTAGCAAGAACCAAAACATTAAAGTTGGAATATCTGTTAGTAAGAAGGTGGGCAATGCGGTTAAAAGAAACCGTGCCCGCCGTTTATTGCGTGAAGCGATTTCACCATTTTTACCAAACTTGGAAAAAAATTGCAACCTTATAGTTGTTGCAAAACAATCTATTAATGGGTTAAAAATGAACGATGTTCAAAATGATTTAAAACATACACTTGAAAAAGCAGGACTTTTTGTATAATGAAAAAAGTTCTTGTTTTTATTGTGAGCATTCCAAAGTATATTGGTCTTGGCTTAATCTGGGTATATAAAAAATGCATATCTCCTTTACTTCCCCATGCATGTAAATTTACCCCGACTTGTAGCACATATACAAGTGAAAGCATTAAACAGTGGGGGTTTTTCAAGGGCACTTGGCTGGGCTTAAAACGAATTTTCCGTTGCAACCCTTGGTCTAAAGGCGGACTTGACCCTGTAAAAATTAATATTAAAGGAGATTATAAATGGTTAATGTAGTAAACCTACTAGCAAGTCCTGTTAGTGCACCTAGTGGGCTTTGGGCTACAATCCTTAACTGGATTGAAGGAAGTATTGTAAATTATGGTTGGGTAATTATATTATTTACACTTCTTATAAAAGCTTGCCTTACCCCACTCGATTTTTTAGTGAAATTCTCAACAAAAAAACAAACTTTGGTTCAACAAAAACTTGCACCTCAAATTGCAAGAATCAACCAAAAGTATAAAGATGATAGAAATGAAGCTCAACTTCAAACCAACGCTTTATATAAAAGAGAAGGTTTTAATGTTTTTGCTTCTTGTATTGTAATGATTATAAACCTTGCAATAACAATGACTGTATTCTTAACTCTTTTCAACTCTTTAAGAGAAATGAGTGCTTATAAAGCAATAAATCAATATGATGCTTTACAAACAGCATATATTGAAACTTATGAAGCATATATTGATACTGCAAAAACAAGTTTCAAATCAAAATTTGGAACAGGTGCTAATCAATACTCTGTTCTTTATGAAGAAGATGAGCAAGGTGCTTTAACTGAAGTCCAAGTAACAACCATTACCCCTGACTATTTTGACTATGTAGTAAATTATTTTTATGCTATCAACCCAGATTCTGTAGTGTTTGTTCCTTGTAGCGACACTGCGACACCTGAAGAGATTGAAGCAAACAAAACAGAAAACGACCAAATAAAAGCAAATGTTGAAAAAATACTTAAATACTATGTAACTAATGAAAAAACGCAAACTTTAACAGACATCTTGGTGGAATGTGGAAATCCAGTTAATGATCTTGCCACAGAATCAGCAAGCAAAAAGTGGAATGATGTAAAAGATAATTGGCTATGGATTGAAAATATCTGGGTTGCAGACAGCTATAAAAGCCCTCTCCCAACCTATGATGACCTAAAAGAAATGGCTAAAACCAGCAAAATTAAACAATACAGAACTTATGTTTCTAATATTAATCGTGACCTATATAATCAAGTAACATCTTCAGTTCACGCAAAAGTTGACAGATGGAACGGTTACTTTATTCTTGCAATTCTTGCAGGTGCAACATCTTTCCTTTCTCAATTCATAAGCGAACTTATGAACAAACCTAAGAATAAAGATGTCAATAAACTTGTTGAATCTGCAAACACAAACAATGGCACAATGAAATTTATGAAAATCTTAATGCCAGCAATGATGGTAATCTTTGTTTTAACATCATCTAGCGCATTTGGACTTTACATTGTTGCAAGCTCTCTAATTTCTATGGGAATCTCTGCTCTTGTAAGCGTCATTGTTAATGCTTGTTACAAGAAAAAACAAGAAGAAGTACTTATTTATTTAGAAAAAGAAGCTCTTAAAGCTTCAAAAAGAAGCAAAAGAAGAATGTAGGAGAAAATTATGAAAAGTATTGAAACTCAAGGAAAAACCGTTGACCAAGCTATTGAACTAGGTCTTTACAAACTTGGAGTAACTCGTGACCAAGTAAAAATCTCAATTTTAGAACAAGCAGGATTGTTCAATAAGGCGAGAGTAAAACTCACTCTTGATGAGGCGAGCGAAACCGAAACATCTCTTTCTTCATTCATTGAAGAACTTATTTCAAAAATGAATCTTGTTTTAGATGTAACTGTTGAAGAGCAAGAAGAACAATTCGTTGTTGACATCACCGGCGAAGATGCCGCTCTTTTAATTGGTAAAAGAGGTGAATGCCTTGACGCCTTCCAATTCCTAGTAAACTCTATTTACAACAAAGGAAAGAAGCACGAAGAATACAAAAAAATTATTATTGACAGTAATAATTACAAATCAAAAAGAGAAGACACTCTTAAAATCTTAGCTGAAAGAATGGCTGCTAAAGCAGTTCGTGAAAATCACGATGTAAGACTTGAGCCAATGACAGCAAATGAAAGAAGAATTATCCACTCTGCCCTTACAAACAACCCAAAAGTTGAAACTGAAAGTAAAGGTAATGAGCCAAACAGATATGTTGTGGTTAAACTTGTAAACAAAAATAAAAAACAAGACAATAACGAAAACAGAGCACACAATGACTAATCTACACCCCACCAGACACACTGGTGGGGCTTTTATTTTCATAAATCCACAATTGACAAACTATATAGTTTGTATTATAATTCAAACTATGGAAAAAATTATGAACACAAATAACACAATTGTAGCAATATCTACCCCACTTTCTAGCGGGGCTATTTCTATTGTAAGAATGTCTGGAGATGATGCAATAAATATTGCCGATAAGGTTTTTGTTGGTAAAACAGGGAAAACACCATCTTCTTTTACTCCAAGAATGTTAACTCTTGGAACTTTTAACGCTGTTGACTTTAAAGAACAAGCATTATGCGTTGTTTTTAAAAACCCAAACAGCTTTACTGGCGAAGATATGGTTGAATTCCAATGCCACGGAGGCGTTTTAATAACAAAGGGGATTCTTGCAAGTTGCGTAAAAAATGGAGCAAGATTGGCTACTGCTGGGGAATTTACAAAAAGAGCATTTATGAATGGCAAGATGGCTCTCGCTGATGCTGAGGGTATGATGGATATGATTAATGCCCAAAGTGATGCAGAGATTAGAGCTGGTTTCAACCTTCTTTCGGGAGAGCTTAGCAAAACTGCTTTTAAAGCGCAAGAAGAACTTACTGACATCTTAGCAGAAATCGAAGTTTCTTTTGATTACCCTGAAGAAACAATTGAATATATAACAAAATCTAATGCAAAAGAAAGACTTGTTGACCTTTACAACAAAATCGAAAAAGTTTTAGCAAGTAGTAGCACTGGCAAAATGATTAGAGACGGCGTCAATGTTGTCATTTTAGGAAAACCAAATGTTGGCAAATCTAGCCTTTTAAACGCCTTGATAAAAGATGAAAAAGCTATTGTTACCCCTATTGCGGGAACAACTAGGGATATTATCGAAGGAACTCTTTCAATTAATGGTCTTCGTTTTAACCTTTATGACACTGCAGGAATTCACGAAACTGATGACCAAGTAGAAAAAATTGGTGTTGATAAAGCCAAAAACACTATTGCTTCGGCAGATATCATACTTTTTGTAAAAGACAGCGAAGAGGACACTGCCGAGGACTTAGAAATTAAAAATCTTTTAAAAGACAGAAAACATATTATAATAATCAATAAAAGCGACAAGACTGGAAATTTCTCAACTGAAGAAAATACACTTAGAGTTTCTGCACTAGAGAATAAAAATGTAGACAAACTTGCAGACAAACTTTATGAACTTGCAAGCGAAAACAAAGAAATGTCTGGCGGTCTTATTCTTGCCAACCAAAGACATATTGATGCATTGACAAGAGCAAACGGACATCTCCTTGATGCAATCTCTTCAATGGAAGCATTTTCTCTTGATATTGTTACAATAGATATCAATCTTGCATATTCTGCACTTGGTGAAATTACAGGTAATACAACCAACGAAGAAATTTTAGATGCTATATTTAGTAAATTCTGTTTAGGGAAATAATTATGAATGAAATTAGAATTGTTCCTATGGACATGGATAGTGACCTTAAAGAAATCAGTTCTTGGGATAAAAAGTATAAAGGCAACCCTGCTTATGAGAGCATAATTCACTTTATTCTTGAAGACAACCAATATTATTCGCTCGCTGAGGTTATCCATGTAAATAATGTTATATATCAAATCGGTGAAGACGAAACGAAGCACACATTTTCCGTTAAAAACAATGAAGATGAGCTCGTTGGGTTTGTGCTTGCAACCGTTGCAGACCTTAACACTTGCGACCCTTTTATGTTTTTACAATATTTAGTAATTGCTCCCGAACATCAAAATAAAGGATATGGGAAGCAAGTTCTTGGCGAACTTTTAAAAAATCCTATTCCCTATTTTAATGCAAAACCAACAGAAGCTTTTGCTTACATCCATAACGATAACTTTCACAGTATGAAAACCTTTTTAGATATGGGGTTCGACCTCAAAGGTATGGGAAATTCGTGTATGTACAGGGCGATAAAACAAATGCCAAATTTAGAATTAGATAAAGAGTAAAAAAATGAAACACATTAATCCAAATAGTAAATATGACGCTATTGTTATTGGTGCAGGACACGCAGGTTGTGAGTCTGCCCTTGCTTTAGCTAGAACAAACCAAAAAACAGCAATTATCACACTAGATAAAAACGGTGTGGCTTTTTTGGCGTGCAATCCAAGTATTGGAGGAACAGCAAAAGGTCATCTTGTGTGCGAAATAGATGCTCTTGGCGGACAAATGGGTATCAATGCAGACAAAACAACCCTTCAACTTCGTATGCTTAATATGGGTAAAGGCCCCGCCGTTCATTCTCTAAGAGCCCAAGTCGATAAACATTCTTATCACGATAATATGCTTGAAACCCTATTAAACCAAGAAAATCTTGATTTTATTGAGGATGAGGCTATTGAAATTTTAACTGACGGAAACAAGGTTTCTGGTGTAAAAACTAAAAATGGGCTTACACTTGAAGCAAAGGCTGTTGTTGTAACTGTTGGAGTTTATTTAAACTCTAGAACTATCATTGGTGAAGAAATAAACGATAGTGGACCTGCTGGTTTCAAAAATGCAAAAGGCTTAACTGACAGTCTTGCTTCTTTAGGTTATGAAATTAGAAGATTTAAAACAGGAACTCCTCCAAGACTTCTTTCTAGTAGCATTGATTACTCAAAATTTGAAGCCCAAAAAGGAGATTATCACATACAAACCTTCTCCTTTATGACAAAGAGACAAAATAAAAACACTCATGTTTGTTATCTTGGTTACACAACAGAAAAAACGAAACAAATAATTCTTGACAATCTTGACAGAGCTCCTATGTATAGCGGAGTTATTACTGGAACAGGTCCAAGATACTGCCCTTCCATTGAAACAAAAATCGTTCGTTTTAGCGACAAGGACAGACATCAAGTTTTCTTAGAACCAGAAAGTGCAAGATGCAATGAAATATATCTTCAAGGTATGAGCACAAGTATGCCTAAAGATATTCAAGAACAAATGACAAGAAGTATTGATGGATTGCAAAACTGCAAAATTTTAAGATATGGTTATGCAATTGAGTATGATTGTATCAACCCTCTTAACATCCACCCTACTCTTGAATCAAAAAAGATAAAAGGTCTTTTTACTGCTGGTCAAATTAACGGAACTAGTGGTTACGAAGAAGCCGGTGCTCAAGGTATTCTTGCAGGAATTAACGCAAGCTTATACCTTAGAGGTAAAGAACAAATTATTTTATCTCGTGATAGCTCTTATCTTGGAGTTTTGGTTGATGACCTCACTGTTAAAGGTACAATCGAACCTTACAGAATGATGACTAGTCGTGCTGAATATAGACTTCTTTTAAGACAAGACAATGCCGATGCAAGACTTACTCAAATTGGTAGAGATGTTGGACTTGTAAATGATGAAAGATACTCTGCATTCCTCAAAAAAATGAAGAACATCCAAAAAATCAAAGAGTTATCTAAAAAGTTTATTAAGCCAAACCCTGAACTTGATAAATTTTTACAAAATTTAGGAGAAGCACCAGCCCCAAACGGAATAAGCATTGAAAACCTTGCAAAAAGAAGCAAAGTTGAACCTTTAGACATAAAAAGGAAACTTGGTATCTTTAAAAGATTTACAAATGCTGAAGTTACTGAAGCTTTGGTTGAAATAAAATATGCAGGTTATCTTTCAAGACAAAATCAACTTATCGAAAGAGAAAGAAAACTAGAAGAAAAGAAACTTCCTGCGGATTTTGATTACACCACACTTAAAGGTCTTCGCACTGAAGCCGCTCAAAAGCTTAACGAAATCAAACCTTTAACTATTGGTGAAGCAAGCAGAATTAGTGGCGTTAATCCTGCAGATGTAACAATTCTCATAATGAGCATAAATAGAAAATAAACAAAAAAAGAAGAAGCCTATTTTTAACTTCTTCTTTTTTTGACTGATTTTTTGTTTACTCAACTGTAACGCTTTTAGCAAGATTTCTTGGTTTATCTGGATTATATCCAAGCCCCTTACTTACTTCAAAAGCTAAAAGCTGAAGCGGGATAATACTTAATATACTTTCCAGTTCTTCATTTTCACAACTTGGTAATTCTATTTTGTAAAATTCATCCCTTATCTTTGTGTCTTTAGCACAAACAACAATCACTTTTGCACCTCTTGAACAAACTTCTTCGCAAGCAGACATTGTTTTTTCAAAAAGCTTTTTTTCTGTTGCAAAAACAATAACTGGAGTGCCTTTTTCTATCAATGCTATAGTTCCGTGTTTTAATTCTCCTGCAGGATACCCTTCGGCACTAATATATGCTATTTCTTTTAGTTTCAACGCCCCCTCTAATGAACTTATACTATCGTATCCCCTGCCGATATAAAAGACTTTACTACTTGCTTTTATTAATTCAACAATCTCTTTATCAATTTTAATTACTTGTTTTGATTTATCTGCAAGAGTTAGCTCTTCTATTAATTCATAATCAGGATTCTCTAGATGTTTTGAAAGTAAATACAAAACCAAAATTTGAGCAACATATGCTTTTGTTGATGCAACACCTATTTCTGCACCCGCAAAAACAGGCAATTTCCCATCACACATATTAACTATTGCACTGTGCAAAACATTGGTAACCGCCAATGTTTTTGCTCCTTTTTCTTTAAATAAGTTAATACACCCTAAAGTGTCTGCAGTTTCCCCACTTTGGCTAACAAATATGCCAAGAGTTTTTTCACTTATGATTGGTTTTGAATATTTATATTCGCTGGCTATATATGCGTTACAATCTATGTTTAAAACACTTGATAATAACTTCGCTCCATACATACAAGCGTGATAAGCTGTACCACAACCAATCAAAACAATTTTTTCTATGTCATTAAAAAACGGAACAACCTCTTTTATTATTTTTTTATCTTGATAGTTAGACACTATTCTTTTTATAACTGCTGGAATTTCTCTTATTTCTTTTTCCATAAAATACTCAAATCCCATTTTGTCTGCAATATGCCCAACATCCATCATTTTTGTAAAAGAAATAGAGACTTGCTTTAGGTTTTCATCAAATATTTTTAGCTTACCTTTACTTATTTGAATAATTTCATTCTCTTGAACAAGATGATACTCATCCGCTAAAGAATTAAAACAAATTATATCACTCGCAAGCATAATTCCTTTTGTTGTTTTTGCAACATACAGCGGACTATTTTTACGAACACCTATAATGCTTTTGGTTTTTTTATCTATTATAGCAAAAGCATAACTGCCTTTTAGTTTTTTTAAGGCGTTTTTTACCTTTTGTAAGACCGTTCCCTCTTCTTCTGCAATAATTTCAAGAGCAATTTCACTATCCGTCTGCGAAACAGGATTTACACCCTTTTCTTTTAATTTCTCTTTTAGTTCTTTATAGTTTTCTATGATACCATTATGAACCAAAGCAAGTTCTTTGTTTTGAGAAATATGTGGGTGTGCATTAATCTCGTTTGGCTCTCCGTGAGTCGCCCACCTTGTATGAGAAATAACAATGTTTGAAGAGCTATTAAACGCAAAATCTTTTAGATTTTCTACCCTACCTTGTTTTTTATGAATAACAATTCCCTCTTTTGTAAGCAAAGCCATACCTGCAGAATCGTATCCGCGATACTCAAGTTTCTCAAGTGCATTATAACATTCTTCTGGGGCTCTTTTATTTCCTACTAAACAAGCAATTCCACACATATCAATTCTCCTCTTGTTCAAGAGATAATATCAATTTCTCTAAATACTCCGCCAAACTGTTTGTCACTCTTTGATTTTCTCCCTCAACCATAATCCTAATTTTGGGTTCAGTGCCTGAAGCTCTAACCAAAACTCTACCATTTCCTGCAAGTTCTTGTTTTGCATTAGAAATCGCAATTGCTAATTTTTCATTACCCAAAATTCTTATTTTATCTTTCACTTCAACATTTATGTTTGTTTGAGGAAATATTGTTGCTTCACACAATTTAGAGATTGATATGTTTTTATGTCTGCAAGCACAAGCTAGTTGCACTGCTGTTAATATACCATCACCTGTTGGCAAAAATCTTTTTATTATTATGTGCCCAGACTGCTCTCCTCCAAGCATAACCGAATGTTTGTTCATTAAAGCAATAACATATTTATCTCCAACATCTGCCCTCTCTAGTTGAATTCCGCAATTTTTCAAATCTTGCTCTATACCCATATTGGTTTGACTTGTTCCAACAACAGTATTATTTTTTAACAACCCCAAATCTTTATAATATTTAGCAAGGGCTAAAATTATCATATCACCATCAATAACTTTCCCATTTGAATCAATAACAATAATCCTGTCTGCATCACCATCAAAAGCCACACCAAAATCTGCTTTTAACTTTTTGACTTTTTTTATTAAAGACTCTGGATGTAACGAGCCACATTTATTATTAATATCTAAACCTTTATTTCTACAGTTGATTTTATAAACAGTTGCACCCAGTTTTTTAAAAATTTTAGGGGCTATGTTACAACTTGCACCATTTGAACCATCTACTACAATTTTTAGTCCACAAAGACAAATTGTTGCTGACGATATAATATGATTAAAATATTTAGACGCAAATCTTTTATCTGTAATACATTGACCTATCTTAGAATACTCTACAATTTTAGATTTAATAAAGCCTCTTTCAATTTCTTCCTCTTGTAAATCTGTTATCTTCTCGCCTAGAGAAGAAATAATCTTAATGCCGTTATACTCGCTTGGGTTATGACTTGCAGTTATAATTATTCCAAAATCAAAACCGCAGGATTTTGTGATATAAGAAATTCCAGCTGTTGGGATTATGCCAACATCATAAACATCAACACCACCAGCCATAAGCCCTGCAGAAATTGCATTTTGAAGATAACTACCTGTAACTCTTGTATCCCTTCCAACAACAACTTTGCCTTTGTTCCCCATAAGAAGGGCTAGACTATTTCCACATTTAAAAGCTATGTCATAGTTTAAGTCCTGCCCCACCTTTCCTCGAAGTCCATCTGTTCCAAAAAAAACCGACATTAGTCTTCTCCTTTTAGATAAAATCTTGCTTTCCCTTCTTTTATATTCATTCGAGAACGACCAATAACAAAATCTCCGCTTGAAACATCTTTATCAATTGTTGTTCCCGCACAAATAAAAGCCTTTTCTCCTATGTGAACAGGCGCAATCAAATTAACACTCGAACCAATAAAACTTCCGTCTTCAATGGTTGTTTTTTGTTTTATTCTGCCATTATAATTAACAAACACCACACCACAACCAATGTTTACATTTTTACCAACCTCAGCATCCCCAACATATGACAAATGACTTATCTTTGTTTTATCTTTTACAATGCTATTTTTTACCTCTACAAAGTTTCCTATCTTGACATTTTTTAAGATTTTAGAGTTTGGACGAATGTGAGCAAAAGGACCAATAGAGACTCCGTCATCAATAAAAGATGCTTCTATTACAGAGTTTGAGATTTTACACTGTTCTCCAATTGTTGAATTTGAAATAAAATTATTTGGTAAAAGGACTGTTCCTTTTTTTATCACACAGTTTCCTTCAATATAATTATTTGGATAAATTATCACATCATCTTCTATTATTGCTTCTTTAGAAATGAAAACTGACGCAGTGTCAATTGTTATAAAATCTGCCATTATTTATAAAAAAGCCCCTTTTTGTAAAGCTTATTTTTTGTGCTTTACATATTAAGTATATGAGACAATTTTTATGCTGGTTCATAGAAAATTTATAAAAAACAGCCCGAAACGCCCATTTTTTCTAGCAAAAATCACTATTTTGGTCATTTTTTATTAAAAATCGTTTTACGAATGACATATTTTATGGTAAAATTATATTAGTAAGAGTAGATGAGGTAAATACTTTATCTGCCGAAATATAGGAGGATTCTAGGTTATGAATAAAACCGAATTTCTAAGAGCCGTTGCAACAGAAACAGGTGCAACATTAAAAGAAACAACTGCTTTCTATGATGCATTTGTTAAAACTGTTCACGATGCTATGGCTAACAATGACAAAATTTCTTTAGTAGGTTTTGGTACATTTGAAGCTAAAGCTAAGCCAGCAAGAACTTGCGTTAACCCTATGACAGGTAAGAAGATTGAAGTTGCAGCTTGCAAAGCTCCAGTGCTTAAGTTTGGTAAAAACTTCAAAGAGTCTATCAACTAATTTAGGCAAAATAAAAAGTCTCCTTTTGGAGGCTTTTTTATTTTTGTTTTTTACTCAGCAACCATTAAAATACAATAAAAAAATCCCAAACAATATATGTTTGAGATTTTTTATTTTAAATTCTTTTCTTTGAAACAAGAGCAACAATTCCAGCAAACACAATTATTGCCACAAAGAACACAATAGCCGTTCCAATTCCCGTAAGTGAAGATTTATAAACAGGCGCTATTTTCATTTCTCCAGTAACAACCTGTCCGTCCTCACCCCATCTTAAGAAGGTATAATCCATAAAGAAATTACCTTTCTTTTCTGGAGCTTCGATTCCTTGATTGACCATTGTTCCATAATAAAGTGTTAGTTTGTCAACAACATTTCCCTTTTCGTCAACATAAGTAATTTCATATTTGCGTAAGATTTCATCAAACTCAGCATATACAGTCATACTTCTTGTTACACCGTCTACAGACTCACTCCAACCAGTAAATACATATTCATAAGCAGGAGTAGATTCTCTTGTTGGGGTTTCAGTTGGAAGAGTCGCAGTTTCTCCCTCTTTTATTGTTTCAACTTTGATAACACTTCCATCATAGTTTTTAAATGTTATTGTGAAGAACAATCTTCCAGTTTGAGCATCCCCCCAAGCATTGTCGATATTGAAATACAATGGATTAGAGTAATAATCTTTATTATAGATATCAAAATCACCCTCACCAACAGCATCTGTTGAAATTTGCAAGTTTGAATTTTGAGTAAACGCTATCATATTTTGTTCTTTTACAACACTTGTTTCTTGGTTTGTATAAGTTGTACCCAAAACATTTAGAGTAACTAAACTTGCCAAATTGCTATGAGTATATCCAATTATCGCTCCGTCACTATGTAATGTTGAATCAAAAATATAATATACATCACCCATTTGTTTACAACCATCAACTGTAATAGTCATTGTACCTTGAGAATATGCATCACCAACACCAATGGCACCAATAAAACCGCCAAGCATTGGATTTTCATTATATGAAACTACATCACCCATATTTATGCAGTTAATGAGGTTTAATTCTTTAACCAGTGTTATTCCAACCATACTTCCCGCAACAGGCCTATAGTATGCGTAAGAACCTGCGCTATAATAAGTATCATAGTTATCGCCAGTTGTACTAATTTTACCTCTGTTTAAGTGATTTATAATGTTGAGTGTAGTATCTTCAGTTGTTGACACATTAGAAACATATCCAACAACGCCACCAACAATAACACCACTAACATTTACAAGTGTATAACAGTTTTTTATATTTGTTTCGTGAGAGACACCAGAAATACTTTCTCCTGTTGTGTCTATTTTGGCAATAATACCACCGGCAGTTCCAGAAGAAGTAATGTTTCCTCCCATAACAGTGACATTTTCAATGTTTACACCATAGAACGCCTTAGAAACAACACTTGAAGCAAAACTTCCTCTTGCGTTGATATTTTCTAATGTGAAATTCTTAATTGTAGGATTTAAAACCTCATTGCCTGTAAAAGTAACGCTTGTAACACCAAACAATGCTGGCAAAAACTCATAAAGCATATAATTTGAACCAGTAGTGTTAAGAGCACTTACAGAATACGCACCAACGCTTGTCATATTGAAAATTGTATAACCATTACCATTAAAAGTTCCTTTAAATGGTCTTAATATGGCAGATGTTGTAATACCATTTTCTACTGTAATTTTTGTATAACCAATACCTGCCCAAATCTTTCCTTGTAGGTCGATATCTGCAGTTAAAATATAGTTTGCTGAAGCATAACTTGAATAAGTTGTATCAATAAATAGTAATTTCGCAAGCAAAGCCAATTCTTCTGCTGTTGAAATTTGATAAGGATAAGCAGTTGAACCATCACCGCCAGCAAAACTACTTGAGTTGTAGTCTAGCCAGAAATTAGCACTCTGGAATTTAGGCATCTTTCCTGAAGACGAAACCTCAAATGTTGTTTCCATATCAAAAGCTTCAATTCCGCTTAATACAGTCCAATTCTTTTGATCTTTATAGTATTTTTCACTATCAAAATCAAATACCCCTTCATAAGCAACATCAGTACTTATTTTTGTATTTACAATTTTAATATTGCTAGAAGTTAAAGATGAACTTGAATAAGAATATAAATCTCTTTCTTTAACAATTGTGTTTTCAATATAAATATTACCTTGTGCAGGATTTGTATTAGTAATTGAACCTACAATAAGCCCAACATAAGTTGTCCCAGAAATTACAAAATCCGCGGTACTTTTTGAACTAAGCACATAGTTTGAAACCTTTTGGGTTATTGATTCTGTTGTATCTATTGGATTTTTAAAATACATTTTTCCAACAAATCCACCAAGAGTTGCACTTGTTCCGCTTCCTTTTAATGTCGCCAAAGTAATATCGTTTGCGATATAAAGTCCGTTACCCTCACCAATAAGTCCGCCAACAACATTACCGGTTAAAGTTCCTGTTGTATAGTTACTAGAAACATATCCTGATTTATGGAGTCCAAGGTTTGGATTTTTCATTGTTGCAAATGTAGCAACAAGTCCACCAACAAGAGTTCCTGTTAAATCACTTGTAGTAAAGCTGTTTGTTACCACTTGTCCGCCATACGCGTTAATCACAAGACCGGCAAGCCCTCCAACTTTATTACCAGTTATATCAAGTGCAGAACTACAACCAGTGATTGTTCCCATAAGTCTTCCGGCTATGGCACCAACATATTCTGCATTAGAAGTGGTACTTCCCTCATCAATAATCAAATCATAAATATAAGCATTGACGCCAGTATATCTAAACAATCCCGCAAATACATCACTGCTTGTAGAAGTAAGATTAAGACCAGAAATTGTATGATATCCACCATTGAAGGTACCATCAAATGAATATTCACTTGTTCCAATTCCAACCCAATCAACATCATCAAGGTCGATATCTACATTAAGTTTGTATCTTGCACTTCTGTAAAGACCATCATCCTCATTTGTATTGACATAATATGCAACAGAAGCAAGGTCTGCAACGCTGTTAATTAAGAATGGTTTTGCAAGAGTTCCTGAGCCTTGAAGGTAAGTAAGAGTATTGCCATTCCAAGTTTCTTGACCTGTGTATCCAGGAAGTCCAATACTTGCAAATGCAAACTCAATATCTCTTTTGTTTTCCGCAGATAAACCTAAATCCTCTGCAGACTCCATCATTGCCATTGCAAAGTCTTCAAAATCAGCCGTTGTTGTAAGCTTTGTTAATGTTTGATACCAAAGTTTCAAAATGTTAGTTGTTGTAAAGAACTCTGGGTTTCTTTCATACATAATATATGTTGCGTATGTCATAAGAGTTGCATTATAGTGCACACCACCATTATCACAGTTTGTGTGAGAACAAGAAGAACTTGTACAATACGGATATAAATCATTATAACTATAGGTACAATCACTAGCGGCAGGATTTGACATATCTCTAAAGTATCTTCCTTTAGCATTATAAATATCCTCGCCCATTCTCCAAAAATCTGCTTCGCTAATGTCATGCCCTTCAATAACAGCACCAAAGATATCACTGTATGCCTCGCTTAACGCACCTGAAGCATTCATATACTCAAGAGCAACAACACTGTCTGTAATTGCGTGTTGATATTCATGTCCAACAACATCCTTACCTTTTACAAATGCACCGGTACCATATGCACTATTACCATCACCAAAAACAAAGTGACTGGTAAGAGAATTACCTGCAGGCACAAAAGCTGCATTTTCATAATTTACACCATAGTGCATAATTACTATAAGTTTTGTGTTCCTTCCTTGAGAGTTTTCAATACCTTCTATTGAAACACCAAAATTCGAAGAATCTGCATAGAAGTCATAACAATCCATTATGTATTGATATGCCTGAACTGCAGAGCCGTCATCAAATTGAGCATTTTCCATATAACTGTCGTAATATTTATAACCCGAATATGAAGAGCGTTGTTGACCATCTGTTACAAAAATTTGCCTTTCATTATCCGATAAAACATAAAAATACCCGCCACCCGCAGACTGACTGGTATACTTATCTATTTTTAAAGTAACTGACTCCCCGTTGAGGTTTGTTTGGGTTGTTTCTTCACTTGTAATTGTATATCCACTTGTTGGAAGTGAATCTCTTAAAGAAGCATTTGTTTCAAAATCTTTTGTTAAACTTAAAGTTCTTGCACTGATAAAAACCTTGTTTGTACTGTCTCCATTAGTTGCCTCAAAGACATACGCAACATATCCAGAAACTTCTGTTTTAACAATAACTGTTTCAATGAAAAACACATCAGCTTCAGGATAATGCTCTTGAACTTTTTGCATTGCTTCTTCTTTTGAGTAGTTTACTTCATCATTGTAAGCCATATCCTTATAATAGCTTCCCATAATAGACTGTGCCTTTCCTGATGAAGAAACACTTACATTAAGTTCACCGCCATAAACCTTTGTTCCGTTGTGAAATTGGTCAAAGCGATAAACAAAACCAGTAACACTTTGAACAACTTTATTAAGTTTTAAAGCATCTCTACTATTTTTAAAACCCAAAGTGTTCTTGAACTGATTAAGCATATCAAGGGCATCATCACTAGAAAAAATTTGCGTGCCAACAAAATCCCCACTTATCATACGGATTTCACTAGCCTCTTCCAAAACAAGAAAATCACTTTCAGCGAATGCCTTTTCTTTTGGATTAAAACAAACGCACATTACAGGCAGTAAAACTGCACAAATTAAAACATATATAGCCCATTTGAAATTAAATTTTTTCATAACACCCTTCTCTTTTTGTAATAATATATATGATATATTATATACAACTATTTTTTTTTCGTCAAATATTAACAAGTACCATTTTGAATTTTTTGTATATTTTTAGTATTAATCTCACACCACTCTTTTTATACAATTTTTTATGAACAATTAATTTTTAATTGACATATAATAGTTAATGTGATATAAGTTAGGTCACTAACAAAATTTGTTAGCACACTAACTTTTATAAAGGAGAATACTTATGACAGAAAAAGGGCTAAAAGTTCATAAAGAGTTTAAAAAATTAATGAATCTTATATCAAGGTTTGCAAGAAAGAACAAAGTGTCTAAAGAATACAATGGCGCTACTCGTTCTCAAGCTTTAATTCTTGAATTTATTTATGACAATACAAAGAACAATAATCTTGTATACCAAAAAGATATTGAAGAACATTTTTCAATCCGCAGGTCCACAGCTACTGAAAGTTTAAAAAGACTTGAGTCGCAAGGGATGATAACAAGAACTGTGTCTTTAACAGATGCAAGACTTAAAGAAATTTCACTTACAAAAAAAGCAAAAAATTTTGTCTCAAACACTCACGGCAAACTTTTAGAACTTTCAAATATTCTTTGCAAAAATGTCACCTGCGAGGAAGCAGACACAATGTATAGAATATGCAAAAAAATGCAAGAAAATTTAAAGGAGTACACCGACATCAATGCGTAAAATTCTTAAGAACTTACAAACAAAAGATATTTTTGTCCTGCTTTTCTGCGTTGGACTTATAGTGTTTCAAGTGTGGCTTGATATGGAACTGCCAAAATATATGCAAAAAATAACAACGCTTTTAAAAACACCTGGAACAGAGGTTATTGAAATTTGGAAAAATGGCGGATTTATGCTTCTCTGTTCTTTAGGAAGTATGGCATCTGCAATCTTAGTTGGATTTTTTGTTTCTAGACTTGCCGCAGGCTTTAGTATGAGGCTTAGAGCAAATGTCTTCAGCTGTGTTGAATCATTTTCATTAGAGCAAATTAAAAGATTTTCAACAGCAAGCTTAATAACAAGAACAACTAATGATGTGACTCAACTCCAAATGGTAATAGCAATGGGTATGCAAGTTCTTATTAAAGCTCCCATTATTGCAATTTGGGCAATATGCGAAATATCTTCTGCAAATTGGCAATGCTCAATTGCTACAGGTGTTGCGGTTGCCATAATGCTTACAACTATTTCAATTGCCGTTGGTTTGGCTCTTCCAAAATTTAAAAAGATGCAAACACTTACTGACAATATAAACAATGTTACAAGAGAAAATCTTGAAGGTTCAAGAGTTGTTAGAGCTTTCAATGCTGAAGGTTTTGAAAAGCAAAAATTTGAAAAAGCCAATGACGAACTTACAAAAACAGGATTGTTCACAAGCCGTGTTATGAGCATTATGAGCCCTATGATGGGTTTTATAATGAGCAGTTTATCTCTTGCAATTTATTGGATTGGCGCAATAGTAATATCTAATATGTCAAACGCAATAATCCCTGAAAAAATCACCGCTTTTGGTGAAATTATGACTTTCTCTTCATACGCAATGCAAGTTGTAATGTCCTTTATGATGATAACAATGATTTTTGTTATCTTACCAAGGGCAACTGTTTCTGCAAGGCGTGTTGCTGAGGTTTTAAACACAAAACCAACAATTCTAAGCGGAAATTTTGATGGAGAAACAGAAACTTCTGGTGAAGTGGAATTTAAGAATGTTTCATTCAAATATCCAGACGCTGAAGAAAATATTTTAGAGGACATATCTTTTGTTGCAAAAAAGGGCGAAACCGTTGCCTTTATTGGTTCAACAGGAAGTGGGAAAAGTACACTTATTAACCTCGTTCCTAGATTTTATGATGTTACCGCAGGCCAAATTCTCATAGATGGCGTAGATATTAAAGAATACAACCTCAAAACACTACGAAATAAAATAGGATATATCTCACAAAAGGCTGTTATGTTTAGCGGGACTGTCACAGAGAACTTAACATTTGGTCAAAATGGAAAAGGCGAACCGACTGATGAAGAGTTAAACGAAGCATTATCAATTGCTTGTGCTTCAAACTTTGTTGGAAAGATGGAACACAAAAAAGAGTCATATATTGCTCAAGGCGGTGCAAACATTTCAGGCGGTCAAAAACAAAGACTTTCTATTGCAAGAGCAATCGCAAGAAAACCAGAAATTTTGATTTTTGATGACTCTTTCTCTGCCCTTGACTATAAAACAGATAAAAAGTTGAGAAGTAATCTTGATAAAAAACTTAATGACACAACAAGACTTATTGTTGCCCAAAGAATAGGCACGATTAAAGATGCAGATAAAATCATTGTTCTTAATGACGGAAAAATGGTTGGTATTGGAACACATAAAGAACTGCTCTCTACTTGTGAAGTATACAAAGAGATTGCATTATCACAATTCAGTAAGGAGGAAATAGAAAATGAGCTCAAATAATAAACAAACTCCTCCAATGGGTGGCCCACACGCAAGAGGCGGATTTGGAAAACCAAAAAACTTCAAAAAGGCTTGGAAAAACATTCTTTCTTATACAAAACCTCATAGGACATCTATGATATTTGCTATAATTTTTGCGGTTTTTGTAACAGCCATAACACTTACTGGTCCATCTCTTATAGAAGAAATAACAGACTTTATTTCTGCCGGTCTTTTAGGCACAATAAACCTTAGCAAAATTACAAAAATAGGAATAATTCTTGCCTGCTTATACTTCTTTAGCCTAATACTTAATTATCTTTCCGGCTTTATTATGTCAACGGTTACAAGACTTGTTTCAAAAGATTTAAGAAAAGACATTTCAAGAAAAATCAATGTTCTTCCCCTCTCTTATCTTGATAAAACAACTCACGGTGATATGCTAAGCCGAATTACAAATGATGTAGATACAATTTCTCACTCTCTTGACCACACTATCATAACAGTAATTACAAACTCGTTACTTTTAATCGGCTCACTTACAATAATGTTCATTAAAAACTGGCTCTTAACACTTTGTGCAATCGTTTCAAGCCTTATTGGTTTTGCTCTTGTAAGCATAATTGTTAAAAAGTCACAAAAACATTTCATCGCTGGTCAAAAACACTTGGGCGAACTTAACGGACATATTGAAGAAATTTATGGTGGACACACAATTGTAAAAGCTTACAACGCAGAAAATGAGGCAAAACAAGAGTTTTACGCTATCAATAAAAAACTTTATTCTAGTGTTTGGAAATCTCAATTCTTGTCTGGCTTAATGATGCCAATTATGGGATTTATTGGAAACCTTGGCTATGTGATTGTTTGTGTTGTTGGTGGCGTATTGATTTTTAATGGCAACATAACTTTTGGAACAATTTCCGCATTTATGATTTACATTAGATTCTTTACTCAATCACTTACACAAACCGCACAAGTGCTCACAAATCTTCAAAGTGCAGCCGCTGCAGGAGAAAGAGTTTTTGAAGTCCTTGAACAAGAGGAACTTGCTGATGAAAGCCACAAAACAAAACATCTTGATACTTGCCAAGGTAATGTTACATTCAAAAATGTCAAGTTTGGATACACTAAAGGAAAAACTATTATTAAAAACTTCTCTGCCGAAATAAAAGCAGGTCAAAAAGTTGCAATTGTTGGACCTACTGGCGCTGGGAAAACAACGCTTGTAAATCTTTTAATGAGATTCTACGAAATTGACGAGGGAAGCATTGAAATTGATGGAATAGACACAAAAGAACTTACTCGTGACAATATTCATAATTTATTTTCAATGGTACTTCAAGATACTTGGATTTTTAATGGAACAATTAAACAAAATATTGTGTATAACCAAGAAAATGTAAGCTATGAACAAATTAAAGAAGCTTGCAAAGCGGTTGGTCTTCACCACTTTATAAAAACACTTCCTCAAGGCTATGATACAATCCTAGATGAAAACACTAATATTTCAGCAGGACAAAAACAACTCTTGACTATTGCAAGAGCTATGATTCAAAACAGCCCAATGCTAATACTTGACGAAGCAACCTCATCCGTTGATACCCGTCTTGAAATTTTAATTCAAGAAGCTATGGATAAACTTACCCAAAACCGAACATCATTTGTTATCGCCCATAGACTTTCTACAATTAAAAATGCCGACCTTATACTCGTTTTAAAAGATGGTGATATTATAGAAAGCGGAAACCACACTGAACTCCTTGCTCAAAATGGTTTCTATGCGGAACTCTATAACAGTCAATTTGAAGAAGAATAATAAAAAAATAGGGACAGAGTCAACCTCTTCCCTATTTTTTTTGTTCATATTATGCAACCTTTTCATTTTCTTTTAAAATTGCAATGTATTCATTTTTATTAAGTATTACCTCATTCAAATAAGAATTATCTACTTTATAAGAATTAACATTTTCTATAGCCTCATCTTCCGCACCGCTTATCTTTTCCCCATTTGGAGCAAAAGTAAGCCCAACCTCAGATTTATATTGCTCAAGAGTGTAGCCATAGTTGACTGTTAGTGTTAATCCATTATCATAATAATTCCAATATGTACTCCAACCACTTGGTATACTTGAAGTATTTGCAACATCTGTATATATTACTAAATTACTTGAACAATATCTAAATGGTGCGATGTAATAAGACGAAGCAGATATGGTTGTTACACTGCTTGGAATATATACACTTGTTAATCCACTGCAAGAAGAGAATGCTTCACTTCCTATACTTGTTACACCATCCCCTATTGTTATACTTGTTAATCCAACGCAATAACTGAATGCAGAATATCCTATACTTGTTACACTATCTGGAATTGTTAAACTTCCAGTTAATCCAACGCAAGCAGCAAAAGCACCTTCTCCTATACTTGTTATACTATCTGGAATTGTTAAACTTCCGGTTAATCCACTGCAAGAATAGAATGCCCAATCTCCTATACTTGTTACACTGTTTGGTATTGCTAAAACACCAGTTATTTCTTGGCAATATCTAAAAGCCCTATTCCCTATAGTTTTTAAACTATCTGGCAAAACTAATTCCCCTATTCCTTTACAACAATAAAAAGCATTCTCTCCTATATCTGTTATATTATTATGTATATTCATTTTGCCTATATTACAAGAATATACATCATCAGTATCAAAACATTTATAAGAAATGGTATTTATTTCGCTTGAAAACACAATATTTACTAAAGAACAACCACCAAAAACATCACGAAAAGCCTTATCCGCAATTGTTGTTACAGTTTTGCCATCATACTCCCTTGGCATTATAAGGTTAAATTCTGTTCCACTATATGTTACCGCACTGTTTTTAGTTATTATATATCCGTCAGCACCATCTGTTGTAAATGTAAACAAACTTGGGTCTGCTGTTCTCGTATAAAGATTTACATCACCATTTGCCAAGTCAATAGTGTTGTTCTTAATTGTTGTTCTTAATTCACTATCTAAGAAATATCCACAACAAGACTCATAATCAAGTGGCATTTCGCTTTCTTGAACAGTATAACTTGTTCCTGCTTTTGTTATAGAGCTATGATAAGTCCCATCAACATAGAAATTAATTGTTTTTGGTGTTACAATGTTCCCCTCACTATCAAGCGAACAGCCATATACAACTTGAAGTTGTTCTCCGTTAGCATAATAATTCCAATA
>JAFVWN010000028.1 GCA_017501645.1 Clostridia bacterium
AAGCAAGCAAGCAAGCAAGCAAGTGACCTAATTTGCTTTTTTTCTGACGTAAAAAAATACAACAAAAGGCATGAAAATACTAGGCGAGTAGCCTAGTGGTTTCATGCCTTTTTTGTTTTATTTTATAAGGAATAAAAGTTGACAATCTCCCCTTTTGGTTTGTCGTACCACCTTTCCTCGTCGCAACTCGCCCTCTTGTCGGTTTTGCTAAAAGCAAAAGCACGACTTTTCAAGCGGTTGCTCCTCTCCCCACAAATGATTAAAATCCTTTGCGGGGACCCCAATACTTTCTGGGGGCACCGAGAATGGGGGGGGAGAAAATTAAAATACAAGTTCACTCTGTTGTTACATATAGTTGGCAGAGTGGTAGCAATTAGGGATGAATTTTAGAGATATAAACCATCAAACAAGGTTCACCATAGTATCTAGACGTTACGTGGTTGGTTCTTGTTTTGAGGGTTTTAGCCTAAAAGTCGCCCTAAGTGCGTGAGTGCTGATCGCCGGTTCGGTAGAGAGGCGGAAGGAGTTAAAATGAAGAAAAAATATAAGATAATATTGAGTATATTGTTGCCTATAATATGCATAACAAGTGTATGCTTATCTTTTCTTTTGCCAAAAACCAAGGCTGAAAAAGAAAATAATTTGCCTCAACAAATAATAGCCGAAGATACTGGGGCGAGCAGTGCTGGAAAAGACCAAAAGGGCGGTGCAGTATATATTGAAAATGGTGCCTCATATGTAATGAGGGGCGGAACAATTGCTGGAATGGTGAAAACCTATGGAGGAGCAGTCTATATAGCAAGTGGTTCAACCTTTACAATGGAAGCGGGAACAATAACCGGCTGCCAAGCAAAGTATGGTGGAGCAATCTACGTTGCAAGTGGAGGAACATGCAATATAAATGGCGGAACAATAAGTGGAAACTTTACAGAGGTTGGCCCAGCAATCTATGTTGAAAATGGTGGAACATTAAACGTAAGTGAAGAAGCGGTTATAGAGAACAACGAGTATGCAAAATATTTGGTGGTATCAAGTGATACAATAGTAGTAGGAAATCCAAGTGCAAACTTTAACTTACCATACATAGACTTTGGAACATATCCGCAAACATATGCGGGAAGTGATATGAATACAACCTTAGAGAGTTGGTATAATAGTAATAGTCCAACAAGTGTAAACACATATGTAGTAAGGCAAAGAACATGGGAAGCATATGAATATACTGACGGAAATGTATATGCACGAGGATTAAGTTTGCCATATAATACAAGTCATACATATTTAAATGGAGAAACAGTAATAGCAAGCGGAAGTGCAGTGTGGTTCAAAGTAGAGCCAATAAGGTGGATAATTTTGAATTATGATGCATATACAGCAGGAACAGACAGTGAACTTGAAATAATGAGTTATTTAGCATTAACAGGGGATATTCGCTTTAATGCAAGTAGTACAGATGCAGATGGAACAGCGGGGACAAGCGATGACCCAAACCAATGGGTAAACAGCGAACTTCGAACATGGCTCAATAGCACATTCTATACAAGTGCGTTCACAAGTGACGAGCAAGAAATAATATCTACAACGACAGTGGGAAATAATATAACAGGAAATTATAGTTCAGCGACAAGCAACACGACAGGTGTTGCAACCGAAGATAAAGTATACTTATTATCATACTGGGATTACTATAATAGTGCTGGATTATTTACAAACACTGCTACAAAAAGATTATGTAGCCCAACGGATTTTGCATTAGGTAACCATTGCTTTAAATATACAAATACGTCATATGTAACAGCAACATATCCAAGTGGAGGAACCTGCTATTACTGGACTCGTTCGGCGGGCTCGTCGGCTTCTTATGTCTGCTATGTTGATATTTTGGGCGACCTCAACCGCACAAATTATGTTACGAACTTCAATTTCGGCGTGCGTCCCGCGCTAAGACTTAGTATATAAAAAATAGAGGGTGACCTCTATTTTTTTATACAATGATGAATGAAGAATGATAAATGATGAATTGAGGATACGTGAGCGAGGCTCACGATAAACAAATTTTGGTACGTTGGAAAAACAAAAAAGACGGGATTTCCGTCTTTTTTTGTTGCTAAGTTTAATCTCTATCTTTGCCTAAAATTATGAGAATATAACCCAAAAATCTTAGGAAGTAAACCGCTGAGGTGAAGAGGGCTGCAAGATATGTTTTTGCGGCTGCATCTAAAACTTTTTTTGCCATTGGCAACTCATTGTCATTTAGAATGTTGAGACTATCAAGATTTGCCATTGCTCTTCTTGATGCGTCATATTCTACTGGGACTGTTACTAAGTGGAAGATTGTTGATGAGCCGTAAAAAGCCACAGCAATCCAGATTATAATTTCACCAACGGCAGGTGTAACGATACTGAGTACAGATAAAATTATGCCGACTATAAGCAAAGGAATAGATAGACTGCTACAAATATTGACAATAGGTACAAGAGCTGTTCTTGTTTTTACTGGTCTATAATTTTTTGCGTGTTGAAAAGCGTGTCCAACTTCGTGTGCGGCAACACCAATTGCTGCAACTGAAGTGCTGTCAAAAGTAGAATCTGAAAGGCTAAGAGTTTTTGTTTTTGGATTATAGTTGTCTGTTAAATGACCCTTTATTCTTTTGATGGTAACATCTGTTAATCCTTCTTTATCTAGCATTTCTCTTGCTATTTGACTTGCAGTTTTTCCGCACGCACTTGCAACACCGCTAAAATTTTTAAAAGTGCTGTTAACTTGAGATTGTACAATAACTGAATAAATTAATACTGGCAAGAACAATATTCCTGCTATAAAATAAATATAATATCCCATTTTTGTCCCCTTATTTTATATATAATATTATTATTCAAGAAAAAAGTCAAATATATAAATTATTATATAATTTTTATAATTTGAATTTCTTATTGATTTTATCATATGTTATTTGATAAAATTAATCTAATGAGGGCAAGAAAAATGAAAATGGATTTTGTATTATCTACAACTACAGACTATGCAATGCAGAAAGCACTCCAAAAAGTTTTAGCTCAAGCTGAGCAGGATGTTTTTGGTTCATATATTGTTGTTGCACCAGAGACAAAGACTTTAGAGGTTGAAAGATTTTTGCTTGAAAACAGTAAAACAAAAGCTTTTGCAAATATTTATATCTATAGTTTTAGTAGGCTTTTAAAAAGGGTTCAAATCAAGCCTGTTTTTCCGCTTTCAAAAGAAGCCGGTGTTATGATTGTAAGAAACTTAGTAATGGCTCTTAGTGGGGACCTTACTTGTTACAAAAAAACAGCAGGCACTGTTGGTTTTGCTGAAAATATTTATGAAACTATTCAACAATTAAAATCTAGTGGTATTTCGCCAATAGAGCTTAGCGAGACTGCAAAAAAATGTCCTACTGCTTTAAAAATTAAACTTGAAGACATTGCTCTTATCTATGATGCGTATGAAAATTATCTTGGAGAAGAACTTGTTGACCCATCAGATAAATTGTCAATGCTAGAAAGCCAACTTGAGGTTAGTGATAAAATTAAGAACTCACATATTTATGTTGTTGGGTTTGATTCACTCACAGCAAACGCTTGTAGCGTTATTAAGGGGTTTGTTAAGAATGCTTTGTCAGTAACTGTGTCGGCTTCGTTTATTCATAAAGACAAAAAGAATTCTCATATTGCAGACAATGAGGTTTTTGAGCATCTTAAAGCAGTTGCTGAAAGTTTGCATATAAAATATGACCCTGAGTTTTATGAAAAACCACTTAGCGGAGATTTTAAACATATTGTAGAAAATTTATACTCATATCCTCTTAAAAAAGAGAAAACCCAAGGAAACTTAAAACTTATGGGCTTTCCTAATTTTGAAACAGAAGCTAAAAAGGTTGCGAGCCTTATTAAACAAGATATAATTTTAGGAAAGTGTAGATATAAAGACAATTGTGTTTATGTCGCAGATTCAGGGATTACAGATATTATTGCTTCTGCTTTTGATGAGTTTGAAATTCCTTATTTTGTAGCAGAACCATTTGAGTTTGAGAGCCACGAGCTTTTTGTGTTTATAAAGTTATTATTTGATGATAAGAAAAAATATGGAAGCAGAAGATGTTTTGAAGTTTGCAAGAAGTGGTCTTATTGGACTTGATTTTGATATGGTTGACGACTTTGAAAATTATGTTTTAAAGTACGGAATCAATCATAATAAATTTTTAAAGCCGTTTACTTTTGGGAATGGAGCAATGTCTTCTCAAAACGCAGAAAAGGTAAGGGAAGAGCTTTGTAATATTGTAAAAAAGTTCGCTGATGTTTATAATGAAACAATGACAATTGGCGAAATATCAACATCTGTTCTTGCTTTTTTAGAAGAATATGGTATGGAATTAAAGTTGAAAGTTCTTCAAGAAAAACAAGAACTTTTGGGTAAGCAAAGACATAGCTATGCAACAAAACAGGCTTATGGAAAGGCTGTTGAGGTTTTGTCTATGCTTTCTCAATTTTTAGGTGAGCAAAAAGCAAAACTTGAAGATTTTTATACTCTTTTAATAAGCGGTCTTGAATCTGCGGATATCTCTCTTTTACCGCTTAGTATTGACCAAGTGCAAATTGTGGCATCTGCAGATGGTTTATACGATATTAAAAATCTTTATGTTGTTGGTGCAAGTGATGGTAATTTCCCAATAAGAGAGCAAGACCTTGGGTTGATTCAGGATGCAGAAATTGGAGCATTAGAAGGATTAAGCGAAAAGAAAATAGAGCCAACTATTAAAACAATTAATAGGAGAGAAAGGTTTAAGGTTTTTGAACTTTTATCTCTTGCAAAAGAAAAGTTAACAATAAGTTTTTCTGAGCATATCTCTGGTGGTGAAGAAGCAAAGATGACAGCTCTTATGCAAAGTTTATCTGCATTATTTTTAGATAAAAATGGTGATGATTTTCCTATAAATAAATACTATAATGCTTTTGATGGTGAAGAAGTTGACAAGAACAATCTTAAAGGGTTTGCAATAAGACTAGGAACAAAAAGGGTTGCTTTAAATTATCTTAGTGAATCGCTCTCAAAATATAGACAAGGTCTTAATTATGAGCAAGGCACTTACTTTGTTCACAGTTTATATAAAGCTCTTGAAGATGATTTTGATGAAGACACAAAGAAATGGTTTAATAATATTAATAAAGACCAAGAAAATCTTATAATATCTAATGCGAAAGATTTATTCTTTCCAAAGGGAACAACAAGCATTTCTCAAATAGAGAGATATTTTGCTTGTCCGTTTGAGCATTTTGCAACCTATGGATTGAAACTTAAAGAAAAAGAACTTGCAAGTATGCGAGCTTTGGATGTGGGTGATATTCTTCACGAGGTTGCAGAAAAATTTATTAATTTTACTAAAAATCACAAAGATATAAAAATAGAAACGGTTGCTTCGAATTTGTTAAAAAGCGTTTTATCAAAAGAAAAATATAGCGAAGAAGATAATAGAATACTTATTAAGATTTTAGAGAGTGAGGCAGTAAGACTTTGCAAGAATCTTTATGCAGAGCTTGAAGTTTCTTCTTTTAAGCTACTTGCAACTGAAAAGTGGTTTGGAAAAAATGGAGAATATAAAGGTATTCTTCTTAATGATGAAAACAAAATCGAACTTGTGGGTAAAATTGACAGAATTGACCAAACTGACAAATACTATAGACTTATTGACTATAAAACAGGAAAAATTGAGTCTAGTGCAGAAGATATTTATTACGGAAGAAAACTACAACTTGCGTTATATTTATCTGCGATAGATGAAATCAAGAAAGAACCTGCAGGGGTTTTATATTTCCCTATAAGAAATGAATTTGCTGATGGAAAGGCAAAAGCTCAAGAAACATACAAGATGAAAGGGTTTATTTTGAATGACCCTAATGCTATTTTTTCTATGGACAACAGCATTTGTTATGATAATCCAAAAAGTAGGTTTGTTTTCCCTGTGCTAAATGCAGGTAAAGAAGCTGTGAAAAAAGGAGAAATCGCCTTTAGAAAAGATGATAGTCTTCTTACTTCTGGGCAAATGAAAAGTATGGCTTCTTATGCGGTGGCGGTTTCAACAAAGGCTGTTGAAGAAATGGTTGAAGGATATGTTGAAGCGTCTCCATATAAACATAGTGGAAAAATGACTTGCGACCATTGTGAGTTTAAAAATGTTTGTGGGATTATGAGCAAAGATTATTCTTCTGTTCGTGAACCACTTTTAAGTAACGCAAAAGACTTTTATCAAGGAGAAAAAATATGGGACAAGAAGTAGAATATACACCCGAACAGAGAAGTGTTATTGAGTTTACAGAAAACAACCTTCTTGTTTCTGCGGCTGCGGGAAGTGGTAAAACCACAGTAATGATTCAAAGAGTCTGCGAACTTATGACAAGAGAAAAAGAACCTGTTCCAATCTCTAAGTTTTTAATTATAAGTTTCACCAAAGCAAGTGCGAGTGATATGAAAAATAAGTTAATAAAAAAGCTTTCATCACTTGAGCCAACTCCTTATATACTTGAGCAAATTGATGACATTATGACCAGTGATGTTTCAAATTTGCATAGCTTTTGTGCAAGACTTTTAAAGTCATATTTCTATGAGGTTGGTCTAGACCCAACATTTGTTGTCCTTGACGAGCAAGAGGTGGAAGCTTTTAAAGAAAAAGCACTAAATAAACTTTTTGCTGATAAAACAGAAGCTGGTGATAAGGATTTTTATGAACTTGTAGATATTTTTTCTAAATCAAGAAAAGATACAGGGCTTAGAGAAGCAATATTGAAACTTTATAATTTTTTATGTTCAATTGTTGATAGAGATGGTTGGTATAAAAAATCAATAAAGGGATTGTTTGATGAAGATTTATCTAAAAATGTTGGTGCAAAAATCATAAATGGACATATGAAAGCTGAAAAGCTTAGATGTGAAAAACTCATTCAAGAAAAGATTGATGTGTGTGCAAAAGCTGGGCTTAAAGATTTGGTTGGTTATCTTCAATCTGTTGATAGTGTGTTTAAGCTTATAAGAATGGACAGTGGTTTTTTAGAGAATGCTAAAAGACTTAATGATAAACCAAGAATGCCAAATATTCCAAAGGCGACTGAAGGCAAAGAGTTTATGCAAGAGGAAGTCAAGGCTTTAAAAACTGAATTGATTAAAAGATTTGATGACTTGAAAAAATATGCTTGTGCTGATGAAATAGAAGATATCATTCCTAATCTTAAGAAAACAAAAGAAAGGCTAGAGGCTTTATATAATTTAACTTTAGAGTTTGAAAAGAATTTCAAAACATTAAAGAGAGAAAAGGGTGGACTTGATTTCAATGACCTTGAGCAATATTCTCTTTTGGTGTTAAAAAATCCAACAATACTTGAAGAGATTAAGAAAAAGTATGAATATGTTTTGGTTGACGAGTATCAAGATATTAATGATGTTCAAGAGACTATTTTGACATTACTTTCAAGAGAAAACAATCGCTTTATGGTTGGAGATGTTAAGCAGAGTATTTATAGGTTTAGACTTTGCGACCCAGAAATCTTTTTGGAAAAGTATAATCTTTATGGAGAAGATGAAAGTAAGGGTAAACTCATTTTACTCAATGCAAACTTTAGAAGCAAAAGCGGTATTTTGGACTTTGTTAATGCAATATTTAATGTTGTTATGACTGAAGATTTTGGTGGAGTAGATTATGAAGGTGAAGCAAAACTTGTTGCAGGAAAAGAATCTCAAATAGATAATGAACAAAGGGTAGAACTACTTTTTGCGGACACTACAAAACTAAGTCAAAAGCAAGAGCAGGAAATATCTGTTTACAGTGTAAAAGAAGATAAAGAAAACGCTGTATCTCTTGAAAAGCAAGGACAAGCAGAAGGCTTAATGATTGCTGAAAAAATAGCAGACTTAATGGCTCACTATAAAATTAAAGATGCAGACACCGGAAAAATGAGAAAAATTAAGTTTGCAGACATAACAATCTTGACTCAATCAAGAACCGCTTTTTTGAATAAACTTACAGATGTATTAAGAGAAAAAGGCATTCCTGTAAGTACAGATATTGAGGGGGATTCTCTTGAAGATGAGTATGTTTATGGAGTAAAGACATTTTTAGAGACGGTTGCTTGTTATAAAAGTGACTATAGCTTATTTTCTTGTATGTACTCAAAAACTTTTGATTTTACTGCTGACGAACTTGCTCAAATAAAAATTGCAGGAGCAGGAGAGGACTTTTTCTATAAAAATGTTGAGTTTGCCGTCAATAGTGGAAAACTTGGTGCAGAACTTCAAGAAAAACTAGAAAACTTTTTCAAAACATTAGCAGAGTTTAGAAATCAAGCAAGTTTCTTAACAGTAAAAGAAATAGCAAAAGAAATTGTAGAAAAACAAAAAGTTAGAATCAAAATGGGCTTTGAGCCGGATGCCGAAAGTCGAACCCAAAAACTTAACAGATTTATAGGCAGTCTTGGAGACCAAAATGTTTATGAATATTTGAGTGATAAAGGTCTATCTTCTGTTAAGTGTGAGCCTGTTTATGCTGGCGGTGCTGTTAAGGTTATGACTATTCATAAGTCTAAAGGACTAGAATTTGGTGTTGTGTTCCTTGTGGGTGTTACAAGAAAGTTTAATTTTCAATCAATGAGAACAGACCTTTTGATTTCTAAGGACCACGGTTTTGCAATTGACTATTATGATAGGGTTCAAAGATATAAGTCTCCAACTATTGCAAAACAAGCAGTTAAGCTTAAAGAAACAAGAAAAATGCTAGAAGAGGAAGAGAGGCTTTTATATGTTGCATTAACTAGAGCAACAGATTACTTATATATTGTTGGAAGTGGCGATTTTGAAGCAATAAAGACAACAATGCCAACTTCTCCAGTTTGTTTTATGGATTTTATGGGGGCGTTATTTGTTGAACCAGATAAGTATCCTAAATTAACATACACAGTTAAAGTTGCGGATGCAATGGATTTGATTGATGCAGATGAAAAACCTCAATTAAAACAGGTTTTAATAAGTGATTATGACGATAAAGGTGTTTCACAAATTAATGAGGTTCTAGATTTTAAATACTCTTTTGAAGAAAGTACAAAACTACCAGTAAAAACAACAGTTTCTTATCTCGCAGATGAAGAAACAGAAAAACAAGTTTTTGTATATATTGATGAAGAAGACAAGAGCAGTGCAGAAAATGGAACATTACAACATAAAATTATGCAACACTTATCTTTGACAGAATCAACAGAAGAAGAAATCGTAGAAAAAGTTGCAGAACTTGAAACATTAGGTGCGATTACAAAGGAGCAAGCTAATAATGTTATGGTTGAAGGAATATATAAACTTTTAACCAACGAAGAGTTTAAAAAACTTATTGCGGGAGCAAAACAAGTATTGAAAGAAAGAGAGTTTTACACATTGATACCTCTTGCAAAAGATATTAACAATAATGACAATGTTATTGTTCAAGGTATAGTGGATTTATGTTTAGTTTATGATGATGGCTTAGTAATAATTGATTATAAAACTGGAAATTTGGGCAAACATAATCTTGACAGATATAAAACTCAAGTAGAAATATATTCTTCTGCAATGGAAAGAGCATTCAAATTACCTGTAAATAAAATGTGTTTAGCGTCAATTAAAAGCGGAGAACTAGTAAATTTTTAAAAAAAATTAAAAAAAATACCAAAAATGTAAAAAAGTAGTTAAAAATCGTTAGTTATGTTTAAATAAATGTGTTATAATATAAAAAATAAACAAGGAGAAAAAACATATGTACGAATATATTGTAACGGCTTTTAAAGTAATGGTTGGTGTTATCACTAATGACCGATTGGCTATTGGCGCTGCAGTAGCTCTTGGTATTATGCTTTTGTGGGTAACCTTTTCACTCATCTTTTCATTCCAAGCAAGGTTTGCGAGAGGAGTTAGAAAAATTAATAATTATGTAAGTAGAAATGGCATCTCTGGAGATGCGAAAGCTGGCCTTGATGAATTAATTTCAAAAATGCCTAATGAGTTCCAAAGAGGATACAAAGCTTTTGAAAGAAATCCAAAGAGCCTACCTAGTGAAAACATTAAAAGGTTTGAAAGTTTAGATGTTGAACTTTCTGGTGGTGTGTTTAATCAAAACAAGTCTGTTTTGAAGACATATATGAATTTTATTTTTGTTACTCTTTTATTGTTTAGCTTTGCATTATTACAAGATGCAACTATGACAGGTTATCTTATTGCAGAGGCTTTTATTACTCCTGTAATTTTCTTGCTTGTAGCCAAGGTGATTTATTATGTTTATACAGCAATTCGTCAAAATCAATATCGCACTGCAGTAGATGATTTCAGTGATATGCTTGATAACCTTGATAAATCAGCTATGGACAGTTTTGGTGCTGGCACAAATTATCAAGAAAAGGTAGACGCTCAAGATTTGGTTTTTGTTCCTGTTGCAAATGCTGTGGTTGATGGTAGAGAAGATATTATTGCTTTACCAGAAGAGCCTGTACTCAGTGAAGAACAAAATGATGTTTATCCTGAAGATATAGTAACAACAGAAGAAATTGTTGACGAAGATGTTCAAGAAATTGCTGAAGAGGTTGTGGCTGAGGTTAAAGAGCCTGAAGAGGAGGCTCAAGAAATAGAAACTGTTGAAATAGTTGAAGAGCCTGTTCAAGAAGAATCTATTCAAGAAGCTCAAGAAATAAAAGAAGAGGTTTTAACACCTCCTCATACTCTAGAAGAATTAGGCGAACTTTCAGCAATTCAAGAATATAGGGCGTTTGTTGAGAGGGCAAAGAAAGAGGCGGAAATTGAAAAAGCCAATAATGCAGAGCCTGCCGAAGTTGAGCAAGAAGATGTAGAAGATATAGAACAAAATGAAGTAAAATCTGGAATGATGGATAATTTCACACCAGACTTTTCAAGTTTATTGGAGGAAGAACAAGTGGAAGTAAAAAGAGGAAGAGGTCGTCCTAGAAAAGAAGTTAAAGATGATGGAGAATTTATAATCAAGAATGATAAAGAGTTTGAAGATGCACTAGTAAGAGCAGAAAAACTTATGAGAAAAAATGAAGAACCATTATCTGCAAGTCAAACTAAAAGAATTGAAAAACAAATCAAAGAACTTGTGGATGCAATGACTAAATATAAAGAGGGCAAATAATGAAAAAGAAAAGTGTAATTAAAAAGACTATGACCATTGAAAAGGTTTTGAGTATTGATGAAAATCTTACAACTGTTCTTCTTGGTTTTGGACTACATTGTTTTGGTTGTCCAATGAGCAGAATGGAAACATTAGAAGAGGCAGCAATGGTTCACGGTGTTGATGTTGACATTATGGTTGAAAAACTAAATGAGGCATTACAATCTAAATAACTAAAGAAAACTTGGGGATTTCCCAAGTTTTTTCTTTTGTAAGAGGGTGGTTTTTCAAGAAAGGATTGACTTTTTATACCATAAAGTTGTATATTAATAATATTAATATAGTAAGAGGGTGGAAATGGAAAAGTATACACTGATTACTGGAGCAACTGGAGGGCTTGGAAAAGCATTCACTAATGAGTGCTTAAAGAGGGGTGATAATTTGGTTTTAACAGGAACTAAAGAAGCTGTTTTAAAATCAATTGTTGAAGATATTAATACTAATTACCCGCAAATAAAAGTGCTTGCGAAAACCTGCGATTTGTCTAGCGAAAGTGATAGAAAAAGTTTCTTTGATTTTTTGAAAGAAAACAATGCTCAAATCAACTTTTTAATCAATAATGCTGGATTTATTGCTGAAGGTGAGTTTTTAAAGCATCCAGACCAAGAAATAATGAAAATCATAAGAGTCAATTGCGAAGGAACTACTGACTTTACGCAAAAAGTTATAAAAGCAAGAGACGAAAATGAAGATTTACATATAATAACGGTGAGCAGTATGGCGGGGGACTACCCAATGCCATATATGGCAATATACTCAGCAACAAAAGCTATGCTTACAACTTTGATGGTTGCACTAAATTATGAGCTCAAAGACAAAAGAGTTTATATCACAACTGTTTGTCCTTCAGGAATTCCAACAACTGATGCAATGAAAGAGGCTATTAAGTCTCAAGGTGCTGGAGGAAGAATGACAATGTGTACTCCAGAAAAAGTTGCTATGCTTAGTATGAAAGCGTCAAAAAAACATAAAGTTGTTTATGTCCCAAAAGTAATTAACAAATTTATTAAAGGAATAAGCAAACTTTGTAAAGAAACAACCCTTGCAAGAATTGTAGGGAAGAGATGGAAAAAATCTCAAGCAAAAAGAAATTTTAATACAGAGGGAAAGTAAGATGAAAAAAAGAAATGTAACAATATGTGTGTCTTGGCCATACGCAAACAATAATTTACACTTAGGATATATTGCAAGTTCACTATCTGGTGATATTTTAGCAAGATATCACAGAATGGTTGGTGATGATGTTGTAATGGTTTCAGGAACAGATTCTCACGGCACAAAACCTGCAATCAAAGCAAAGAAAGAAGGTGTTACACCAAAAGACATTGTTGATAGATATCACAAAAACTTTGTTGAAGCGTTAGACCTTTTTAGTTTTTCTTTTGATAAATTCTCAATCACTTATGATGATTATCACAAAGAAAAATGTATGGAAATTTTTAAGAAACTTTATGATAATGGTTATCTTTATGAAAAGATTTTGAACAGACCATACTGTCCAAAATGTGCAAAATTCGTTGCTGATACAGAAATTGAAATAACTTGTCCAAATTGCGGGAACAGAACAAAGGCGGATAACTGTGATTGCGGTCATGTTCCAACAGAAGCAGATTTAGAAGGTGCTACATGTTTGGTTTGTGGAGAAACAACAGAGCAAAGAGAAGACAAAGTTTTGGTGTTCAAGTTGACAGCATTTAAAGATGTTCTTACAAAACTTGTTAAGGATAATGAAAACATCTGGAGAGCAAACGCAATAAACGAAACAAACAAATATCTTAATGATTTAAGAGATAGAGATTTTTCAAGAGATTTAGATTGGGGTGTAAAAATTCCAGTTGCAGGATATGAAAATAAAGTTGTTTGGGTTTGGTGGGAGGCTCTTTTAGGATATGTTACAGACACAATGAAACTTGGTGAAGAGAGAGGTTTTGACTACAGAAAATTCTGGAAAAAAGATGTTGAACCTGAAACAGAAAAGAAAGTTTATATGTGTCACGCTAAAGATAATATTGTATTCCACTCAATGTTCTTGCCAGCAATGCTTGCAGGACTTGAAGACAACTTTGTTGTTAATAATACAATGGTTTCAGCAGAATACTTAATGATGAACAATGCTAAGATTTCAAAGAGTAGCGGTACTTGTTTTGAAGCTCTTGAGTGGGCTAAAAAC
Organism: Clostridia bacterium; assembly: GCA_017501645.1. GTDB lineage: Bacteria > Bacillota > Clostridia > Christensenellales > UBA1242 > UMGS2069. Next base: position 13,381 of record JAFVWN010000028.1, read on the forward strand.
TATAATACTGATAGTTTAAGATATCACTTTGCAGCAAATGGTCCAGAAAAGAAAGATGCAAACTTTACACTTGAGCTTTATCAAACAACTCATAATAGTGAAGTTGTAAATAAATTTGGTAATCTTATCAATAGAACTCTTAAGTTTAAAGGACTTGAAAAATTACCAGAAGGCAAAGTTGCTGATGAAATTAAAAATATGGTTGATGTAACATATAAAATTGTTGCTGAAAATATTGAGAAAACAGAATTTAAAAAAGCCGCTGAAACAGCAATGGATTTAGTTGCTTTTGCAAATAAATATTATGACGAACAAAAACCTTGGGTTCAAGCAAAAGAAGACATTGAAGGCTTTAATAATACAATTTATAGTTGTGCTTATGTTATTGCAAACTTGTCTAATATTTTTGAACCATTTATGCCAAAAGCTTGTGCAAAAATTAGGGGGTTTTTAGGTCTTGAAAAAACTCCTACTTGGAGAGTTGTTGATGTAAAGGCAGGTATCTCACTAGATAAAGTAGAACCTCTCTTTGCGAGAATTTAATAATTAAAGTTGACATAAGTTTATAGATAAAATATAATAATTAAAAATTAAGGGAAAAAGAAAAAATATGACAAGAAACAGTTTTGCAAAAAGTATAATTGAACTAAAACTCCTCTCTAACAGAATTGCTGAGGGTAAGGGTACAGGAGCCGGTGTTTTTACTGTAAAATATCAAATTTTATTTATAATTTCTTCGAATGGTAAGACTTCCCCTCAAGAATTAATATTTGAACTTAATATGGCAAAAAGTAATCTTGCATTAATTGCAAAAAAGATGATTAGTGAAGGTTTGATTGAGAGGATTAAAGAAAAAGAAAATAAAAAGCAAATATATTATGTAATTACAGAAAAAGGGCAAAAAGAATTGTCTGTAAAAATGAACGCAATTGATAATTTATGTTTGACTGAAAGTAAAGAAATGATGCTTCATCTAAGCAAAACTGTTGATACACTGAAAAAATTAAAGTAAAGACAAAAGGAAGGGAAAAGTTCTCTTCCTTTTTTTTGATACAATATTAGAAAATTAGACGAAAAACAAACAGCTTTGGTATTGACATTATCACAATTTTGATATATAACAAAATTGTAAGGAGAAAAATTATGAAGATTATTGTAGCAAGTGAAAATCAAGAAAAAATAGACGGTGTCAGGGCGTGCTTCCCTGATGCGGAAATTATAACAGTAGATGCAAATTCATATATTGGAGATGTTGCTTTTGACTCAGGACTTTTTGTTGGGGCTTTTAATAGGATTAAGTTAGGTGTCTTGAAAGATTTCGGGTATGAACATAAAGATTGGGATATGATAATAGCTCTTCAAAGTGGGTATGTGCAAAAAAAAGATAAATATTATATTACTGATGTATGCGCCATTCAGGATAAAAATGGACTGCTTTTAAGTAACGGACCAATGTTTGAAATTTCAAGTGTGTTGTATAAAGCACCGGGGAAGGGCGTGAGACTAGATGAACTTATTGATGGAAAATCAAAAGCTAAGGGCGTTACAACTGTTCTTGAATATATCAGCAACGGCCTTTTAAATAGAACACACGCAACATATCTTGCATTGACACAAACTTTAAATTCAGGTTATGTTAATCTTTTAAGAAAAGATTTTGATATGAGTAATCAAATTAAATTTACAAATCAAAACACAAAAACTCTTAACAATAGATGCTGTGAAATTGTTGAAGAATTAAAACCTTTTAATGATAGAGAAAACTGGTTGCCAGAGGCTTAATTTTTGTTTATAATAAAACATAGAGGTGTTATATGTCGAAGTTTTATGAAGAAATTAGCAAGCTTAAAGATGTTTTAAGAAGAGGGTGGATTTTAAGAGGTTTAGGAGAAAACAGGGTTGAAAGTGATGCTGAGCATACTTATTCAATGTGTTTGCTTGCCATGGAAATAATGAGCAAAAGAAACTTAAAACTAGACCAACTAAAAGTTTATAAACTTATACTCTGTCACGAACTTGGAGAAATTGATGTTGGAGATATTACTCCTGTAGATGGTGTTTCTAAAGCAGAAAAAATGGTTAAAGAATCAAAATGTATTGAAAGAATTTCAAAAGTTGCAAATATGCCAGAGATTATTGAATTGGCACGAGAGTATGAAGAAAGGCAAACGGAAGAATCAAAATTTGTTAAAATTATTGATAAACTTGATTGTGTTCTTCAAGCAAAGTTATATGCATATAAATATGATAGGCAAGATATTTATCAAGAATTTTACTCAAATGCTTACGATTTAATAAAAGATTATATTGAATTTATAGAATAAAAAAATGAGTTAAGTAGGTGGCTTAACTCATTTTTTATTATTTGTTAGGGTTTAATCTTAGGTCTGTTCCAACGATTTGAGCCCTGAAACTTTCTTTTTTATTACAAAGACGACTAAATATTCTTTCATTATATTTTGTTAGGATTTCTTGAGCGTCAAGATTGGTTGTAACAATTGTTAATTTGTTTAGTCTTGAGCGTTCACTTAGTAAAACATGAAGGTATGGAATAGTTACATTCTTTAAGTTTGGTTCAGTGCCAAGGTCATCAATTACAAGCACATCAGGGTCAATAAGAGCACTCATATAATTTTGTTTTTGGTCATCAAAACAAGTATGATAAGAAAGAAACATATTGTTCATACCAAAAGCGGAAACAAAAGAAACAAGAAATCCCCGGTCAATTAACCCCTTTGCAAGACATTCAGTTATGAAAGTTTTTCCAACACCTGTTTTTCCTGACAGTAAGATAAATTTAGGGGTATTGTATGGGAAAGAGTCAAGGTATGTTTCAAATTTCTTTTTTAGTTTTAAAAGAGTTTCTTTGTGGCTTTGTTCTGTTGCAACATTTTCATCAAAATCCTTAAAATCTGTGAGGATTTCTTTTCCAACGCCACTTTCTTTCATAAGAATATTATTTATTATTTTTTTAAGGCAAGTACATTGAACTTTGTCAATATAACCAATATCGCTACAGTGAGGACAATGATAAGATGGTTTTAATTTGTCTGGGTGGATACCTATTTTTTTAAGAATTTCATTCTTCTCTTCTCTAATGTCGTCTAATTTCATTTGGATTTCAATAGGAACACCGCCAAATGCAGACATTTTACCAATTTCAAAAATTAATTGTCTTTCTTTTTTTTCAATTTCCAAGAACTCAGGATGTTTTCTTGCCTTCATTAAGTTTTTATAAGCAACTGTTTGTGCTTGAGTTCTTCTGTTTGAAAGCTCTTGCATACAAAGTTGCAATATTTGTTGTCTATTCATTTTACACCTCTATATCATCAAGGGAGTCAAATAGAGCATTAAGTTCATCTTTTGTATACTCTCTTTCAGTGAAGTCTTTCTTGTTTTCTGTTTGAGTATTAATGGTTGAATTTTTCAGGTAGTCTTTAACTTTTTCTGGTTCACGAATGTTTTTGCTATTAAGTTCTAAAAGGAGTTTGTTCATATATCGAAGAGGAGAGGATGCATTTTTTGCTTTGTCAGCAACTATAGTTATAATGTTATTTTCAAAGTTCCAGTCCTCACTCCAAGTCTTATAAAAGTCTCTGTCTGCAGAATTGACTCTACGAACAATTCCAAGAATATTCAAAATTTCTTTGATTGCATTGTCGGTATCAACCAAACCTGCAATATATTGATTAATAGAATCAATAGAAACAATACCAAGCTTATATAATTTCAACACAACTTCATTCATTAAAGACAAGGTTTTTATATCTTGTTTAAAGCAATATGTAGAAAGAAGGGTGAGAGTTTCTTCATCATAACCTTTGTTGACCCAGTCTTTGACATAAATCTCAACAACACTTTCTAAATTTTGGTAGTATAAACCAAGTGTTGATGCAACCTTTTTGGCAATATTATACATTTGTTCCTTTTCTTTAGAATAAGTTTCAATTTCATCAATAGTAAATAACTTTTGTTCATAAAGTTTTGTTAAGGTGTCATCAAGTTTATTCATTCCACCTTTTTTGTTTTGTAGTTTTGCAACTTCTTTAATTACACCATCAGTAAATCCAAAACTGTTTATCCATTTTAAGTAAAGGTTTCTTTCATCAAGGTCGGCATCTCTGTTAAGACCCAATGTTTTAAGAATGTTTTTAATTTCAATGCTTGAGCGTTCTTGTTCAAGAAGTTTTGCTTCAAGGCTTGAGACAGTTTTTATTCCTTGGTCTCCAAAGCTTTTTGCAACTTTTACGATATAAGCATATCCAATATCGTTTGTTTTTATTGTTGTGCAATACTTTGCAATCATAATTAAAGCTTCAGGTTCAAAGTGGTGGTTTTCAATAAGGTTGTAATACTCATTATATTCAATAGGGCTTAGCATTCTTCCGTTTATTATTGATTGAATTTGGTCATTGAACTCTTTATATTTTGATTTGGTTCTTATTTTACTGCTACCAGAATTTTCTCTTGCTGACAAATATTTAATTTCAAAAGGAGTCTTTTCAATAATTTGAACAAGTCCCATTTGTTGCCAGTAAGCATACGCTTCATAAATTTGGTCTTCAGTAAGATGCAAAGCCGTACTCATTGAGTCAAGAGCATTGTCATCATTTTGAGGTTTAGAACAAAGAGCTAAACCGTATAAATATACTTTGACAGCATTATCAGGGGCAGAAGGCAAAAACTCATTGATAAAAGTATTATCAACAAGAGTGCTTGAGTTCATTGATAGAGAACTAGAGAAACTGCATAATGCCATAAAAAATACCCCTTTTTAAAAACAGTTGATTTTTAGTCGCTTGTGCATATATAATATCATTAATTAAAGAAAAAAACAACATTTTCTATAATTATTAATTATCTTTAAACATTTTTAACAAGGAGACAAGATAGTGAAGATACTTCATACAGCGGACTGGCATTTGGGTGTAAAAACAATGGGGATTGATAGGCTAGAAAGACAAAAGGTTGTAATTGATGAAATCAACGACCTTTGTAATGAAAAAGATATTGACATTGTTATAATTGCTGGTGATATTTATAATACAAATACACCTTCAGCTCTTGCTGAAGATTTGTTCTATGATTCAGTGGAAAAATTGTCTAATAACGGAGAGCGTTTGGTTGTTGTTTTGTCGGGAAATCATGATGACCCAGATAGACTTTGTGCTGGTCTTCCGCTTGCATACGCACACAATATTGTTCTTGCTGGAGATTTGACGCCGTTAAGAAGTGAAAAGTTTGTGAAGGGTAAAAGTATAGAGGTTTTTGAAACAGGCGAAGGATATGTTAAGGCGAGAAAAAATGGAGAGGAGATAACCATTGCGTATCTTCCATTTGATAGCACATTAAAAGCAAGACCAAACATAGAAAATGTGAGTTATAGTGCGCTAGTAGGGGATATTGCTAAAGACTGTTGCAGAGCTTTTAGCGAAAATAGTTTTAATGTCTTTGTAAGCCATTTGTTTGTTGTTGGAAGTAAGATTGCAAGAGATAGGGTTGTAACAGTTGGTGATGTTTTTGCAGTAAGTAAAGAAGATTTGCCAAACGCAGACTATACGGCTCTTGGGCATATTCATTCAAATCAAAATGTTGCGGATAATATCTATTATGCGGGTTCAATCTCGAGATTAAGACCGGGTGAGTATGATGTTTGTGTAAACATTATTGAAAATAATGGTCATAGTGTAAATGTTGATAAAGTTGTTTTGCAAACTCCAGAAAAATATGTAACCCTAAGGGTTGGTAGTGTTTTAGAAGCGGAACAAGAGTTAAAGAAATTAAACGCTGGAGATTTGGCAGAGTTAACATTTGTAGTGAGAGAACCTTTAAAATCAAGTGAAATGAAGATGCTTAAAAAAGAATATCCAATGATAACTTCAGTTGCATTAGAACTTGTTAGTGATAATGAAAACACAAATCAAAGAAGTGTTGTTTCAAGAAGAAACTTAAGTGATAAAGAATTGTTTGTTGCTTTTTATACCAAAAAGAAGGGTGTAGAGCCAAGAGAAAGTCTTGTTGATTTATTTATAGAGTGTAAAGGAGGCAAAAATGAAACCAATTAAATTAAAGTTCTATGGGCTAAACAGTTTTATTAAGTCTCAAGAGATAGATTTTACAGAGCTTTCTTCTGGTGTTTTTGGAATTTTTGGAAAAACAGGCAGTGGAAAAACAACAATCTTAGATGCAATTATGCTTTCGTTATATGGTCAAATTTCAAAAAATACAAAAGCAGTAGATTTTATTAATTCAAAGTGTGATGAAACTGGTGTTGAACTTATTTTTAAAACAGGAGATAGTGAGGATAAAACATTTTTTGTTGAAAGAAAATACAAAAAAAGAAGAGAAGGAACTGCATCTTTTGCTTGGTTTGGTGAAATTGTTGGAGAAGACAAACACACATTAGCTGAGGGAATAAGAGATGTTGATGCAATGATAAAATCAAAAATTGGTCTTTCTTTTAATGAATTTTCAAAGTGTATCGCTCTTCCTCAAGGTGAGTTTGCTGGTTTTTTAAATGCAACAGCAAGTGAAAGGACAGAGATTATTAGTAACATATTTTCTTTACAAGAATATGGTGATGTTTTAGTTGAAAAAATCAAAGCAAAACAAAATCAAGCAGACACAAAGAGACAGGTTCTTGAGGCACAAAAGGCTATGCTTAAGCCTGTAAACAAAGAAGATATACAAACAAGTGAAATCCAATTAGAGAACAAGCAAAAAGAAGTTGATGCACTTCAAAAGAGCTTTGTTAAGCTAAATCAAAAAAGTCAGGAACAAAAAAGAGTTTTGAACTTATGTAAAAGAAAAGCATAATGTATAGAGGAACTAGAAAATCTTTATAAACAGAGAAACGAGTTTAAAGAAAAAGAAATACTTTGTGAAAAACAAAAAAGAGCTTTAATAATCCAAGGAGAAATTAAGAGAGTTGAAGAACTGAAAGTTTCTACTGCCCAGTTAAAAGAGAAAGTGCTGGAAATGACCTCTCGAAAAGTTGATGCTCAAAATAAATACAATGCTTTTGTTAGTGAAAATGAAGAGTTTGAAAAGAATTTTCAAGAAAATTTGATTTCATTAACAAAACAAGAAACGGCACTAACAGGAGCAGTTGAAGACGAAATGCAATTGTTGTCTTTAAGTAATGAGGCAGAGTCTTTAAATGAAAAAATTCAAGGTCTTACTGTTGATTTGGAAAAGGCAAGAACAGAAAAAGTAGAGAAAGAAAACAATCTTTTAAAAACAAAAGAAGAAATTGAGAAGGTAGAATTACAACTTTCTAAAATTGAAGAAAGTGAAGTTGATTTTTCTCTTAAAGAACTTAAAGAAATTGAATCAGAAATAATAATCTATGAAACATTGGAAAGACAAGTTGAAAAACTTATTGACAATATTAAACAAGATATTGAAGATTATCAGCAAGAGTACTCAAAAATTGTAAAAATAGAAAAAGATACCAAAGAAAAACTTTTAAAAGAAGGAATACTAGAGAATGTTTTAGAAGGTGATGAGCTTGAGTCGTTTAAAAAACTTGCAGAGATTCAAGAAAAACTTGTTAATATAAATGAAGTTGATAACAGAATACAATTTGTTGAAGTTTTGCAAAAACAAAAAGAGCAGGTTATTGGCACTAAACAAAATAGAGTTTATGAATTAAGAGATGAATATTGGAGGGCAGACAAAGAAAATAAAGATGATAGACTTGCAGAACTTAAAGGCGAGATTAATTTTGTAAACCATTCAATTGAAGAAGAGAAAGCAGAGATAGAAAAACTAAGTGATTTTAAGTCTAAATTATATCTAAAGTTTGTGGATAATAACAACGAAAGAGAAGTTGCTCTTATAGCATTAAAAAAAGAGTTGCTTGAAGAAAAAGAAAAGCTTGAAAAAATTGTTGCTTTACAAAATGAAGAGAGGAAAAACTACATTGCTCTTCAAATGAAAAAGGTAGAGTACGGAACAAGAATATCTTCAGCAAGGGAAACCAGCTCAAATCTTTTAGATTTGTTGTTTGGTTTACAAAAGTTTAGGGCTGAGCACGAACTTGTTATTTATAACGCTAGAGAGAGGTTGAAAAATGAATGTCTTGTAGAAGAAGGCTCTTCAGTAAATAATATCAAAGGCGAAAAAGAATTAGAATTGAGGAATTTATTAAAATCTCAAACAAAACAGGCTGAAGATTTGGCAAAAATAGAAATTTTAGTACAATCTATTCAAAGTTCGATTGATGGCTTGTGTGTAAAACTTTCAAACATTAATACTCAAAAAGAAGCGAAACAAAAGAACTATAATGAAGTTGTAAAAAGTGGTGTTGCAAGTGTGTTGCTTAAGAAAGTTAAGCAAGATATTGCAGATGTTTCAGGTCGTTTTGATTATAATAAAGAAAAAACAGCAAGACTTAAAAGAGAAGAAGAAAGGATTTCTCGAGAGTTTGAAATTAACAGTAAGATTTTAGATGAACAAGTCAAAGAATTGTCTAACATTAATTTTGAATTAAAGGGAAGAATTTTCAGTCTGGGCTTTAGAGATGTTGATGAAGTTTTAGGATTAATCACAACGGAAAAAGAGATTTTTGCGACAGAGGAATCTATTAAAGCATATAAAGAGAAAGTTGGACTTTTGGAAAAAGAACTTCAAAATTTAACAGAAGAACTTGATGGCTCTTATGTTGATGAAAAAGAATTTCTTTTATTAGAAAAAGAACTTGAGGCGTTATCGCAAAGACTTACAGAAGAGCAAATGCAGGTTGGGGCAATGATATCAAGTCTTGAAATTATGAAAGACAATTATGACAAAATTTTATGTATAGAAAAAGAATTGCCAGGTGTTATTAAGATTTATGATGATGCAAAAGAACTAATTAATATATTTAGAGGTAAAGCGCTTGTTGAGTTTATTGCTGAAGAGTATATGATAGAGATAACAAACAGTGCAAACGAAAAACTAAATATGTTGATGGGTGGAAGATATGAACTTGAGTTTTTGAATGGCGATTTTGTAGTTTATGATAATTTTAATGACAGAAAACCAAGGCCAGTACAGACATTGTCAGGTGGAGAAACTTTCTTGGTGAGTTTGTCTTTGGCTCTGGCAATGAGTGAAACAATAAGTCTTTCATCAAATAAAAATATGGAGTTTTTCTTTTTAGATGAGGGGTTTGGTACTTTAGATAATGAGCTTATAGAAAGTGTTATTTCTGCACTTTACAAACTAGAAAGCCAAAACTTAAAAATTGGACTTATTAGCCATGTTAAAGAGCTTGAAGAAGAAATCAAGAATAAAATTCTTGTAGAAAAAGCAACTGATACAGAGGGTAGTAATTTAAAAATTGTTCATATGTTATAAAATAAAAAGCCTACACTATTTTGTGTAGGCTTTTTGCTTGTTTATTTTTTAATGGATTTTTCCCAGTTTTCAATCTCGTTGATAACTTCTATTGGTGTGTTGCAGAATGTAAAGAAGTTGTATTGGTCTTCTTCAAGAGTGCCTGCATCCATCATAAAGTCGTTCATTTCTTTGATTTTATCATAGAAACCATTTACATTATAAATAATTACCTTGTCAGTATCAAATTTACTCTTAATACTGTCTGTAATCATATAAAGTTCAGCAAGAGTTCCATTTCCTCCCGGAAGAACAACGGTTAATTCAGTGTTGTTTAAAGCAATTTGTTGGAGCATATATAATGTATCAACTTTTGTTATTGACTTTGCCTCCATACCTTCAGCTTCCCAAGCATAAGGTTTTGGAACAATGATATCAACATGACCTTTCTTTTTAATATAGGTGTTATACATTTCACCAATAGAACCTGTTGGTGCACCAACGCAAATGATGCTATGTTTTTTCTTTACAAGGTAATTTCCAATTTCTGCAATACCTTCAAGGTACTTAGGGTTGATTTTTTTATTAACTGAGCCAGCGATAAAAACTTTCATAATTTTCTCCTTACAATATTAATAAGATACCATATTTTTTTGTGAATGGCAACTTTTTTGAGGTATCTTATAAATCTATTATTATTGAATTAAAGTCTGGTGTATATGAACTAGAAGCACTTTCGAGTTCTTGAATAAAGGCGTTTTTGAAACCTAGTTTGTTGGCGTGAGCAAGAACTGTCTTATATTCAAGTGGTGTTATTCGTCTGTTGATTTCAGGATATTTGTAAGCTTCCCCCATAGGAACATATTGACTCATAATTGAAATTATGGCTTCATTTCCTAAAATTTCGTTGATGGAATCTAAAACGGCAATGCTGTCTTTTATAAGCGTAGGTAAAACCATATGTCTTACAATTATACCAGAAACAAGCTTGTTTTCAACAAAAACATTTTTCATTTGTTGTTTTTTCATTATTTTTAGGCTGTTTTTTACATTTTCAACATAATTATTTGACTTGCTATATTTTAGAGCGTAAGCATTGTTTGCGTATTTGAAGTCTGTTAAATAGATATCGACTAAGCCTTCAAGCTTTTCTATGGTTTTAGGTTTTTCATATCCGCCAGTGTTCCAAATAACAGGAATTTTAGGTTTGTATATTTTCAATGCTTCAATAATTTGTTCTGTAAAGTGAGTTGGTGAAACAAGGTCTATGTTTCCAGCACCTGCATTTTCTAACATTTTAAAAATATCTGCAAGTTCAATTGGAGAAACCTCTTTGCCTTTGTTTGAGTGGCTTACATCATAATTTTGACAATACACACAACCAAGGTTGCAACCAGCAAAGAAGATAGTCCCGCTTCCTTTATCTTTTTTACCCGTGAGAATAGGCTCTTCATATTTGTGGAGCATAACTTTACGAATGATTATCTTATTGTTTACACCACAAAAACCAGAACTGTCAGTTCTGTTGATTTTGCAGTTTCGTGGGCATATTTCACATAATTTCATATAGATAGTTTATGAAAGAAATTAAATAAAGTCAAGCAATGTGATTGATTTTGTTTACAGAGGTGGTATATTATATATGTATGGTAATTAAAACAAAAGAAGATTATAAACAATTAATAAATAAACTAAAAAGAATGTCTGCCGGAGAACAGTTTATTTCTTTTTCATATAAGATTATAAAAACGCAAAAAGATATTATTGGTGTAAGAACTCCAGATTTGAGGAAGCTTGCAAAAGAAATATCAAAAAACGAGCATCAGGGGCTTTATAATTATTATGAAGATAAATACTTTGAAGAAATTCTCATAAGAGGGCTTGTGATATGTTATGAGAAAGATTTTATTGTTGCAACAAAACTTCTTGAAAGTTTATATAGAAGTATAGATAACTGGGCGATTGTTGATATGATTGTTGGTGGCCTTGCATTTGTTAAGCATACGGAAGAAAAAATGTGTTTTGAGTACTTTAAAAACTTAACGAAAGGTGATGAGTTTACGGCAAGATTTGGAATAGTTGCATTTATGAAATTTTTTATATATAATGAAACTTGGATTGAAAAGGTTTTTGATGTGCTAAAATCTGTAGAATGCGGAAAATATTATGTAGATATGGCAATTGCTTGGTTATTTGCTGAAATACTAGTGAAATTTCCGCAAAAAGCATTAAAAAATATGCAAAAAATTATAAAAATTAATCATTTTAATAAGTTTATTATAAATAAAAGCATACAAAAGGCTTGTGAAAGCTATAGATTAGACAAAACTATAAAAAACAAATTAAGGGAAATGAAAGTAAAATGTTAGTTAAAAATCAAGAGATAGATGTAGTAATTGAAAGTGTTGGTTCGGATGCTCAAGGAATAGCAAGGGTTGATGGTTTTGTTGTTTTTGTTCCATTTGCGATTAAAGGAGAAACAGTTAAAGTTCACATCATAAAAACAACAAAAAATTATGCTGTGGGTAAAATTATAGCGTTGATAAAACCATCTAAAGAAAGAGTTAATGTACCTTGCCCTGTTTATGGAAAGTGCGGAGGATGTGCTTTGCAACATTGTTCGTATCAGGAAGCACTTAAAGTAAAAAAGCAAATTGTAAAAGATGCAATTCATAAAATAGGTGGGTTTTATGATCAAGAAGTAAATGATGTTGTGGGTTCTAACTATTGCTATGGTTATAGAAACAAAGCATCATTTCCGTTGTTTGTAAATAATGATGGAGATTTGGAAGTTTGTATGTTTAGAGGGTTAAGTCATGACCCTATCTATATTAATGATTGTCATATAACAATGACACATATTAACATTATTGCTGAAATTTTTAAAAATTTTGTTAATAAAGTATATTCCCTTGAACAAAAAAACAAGTTGAAACATTTGGTTGTGAGATATATTGATGGAAAAGCTCTTGTAACAATAGTTTCTCAAGAAAAACCAATCAAATTTGATAATTTATTTGACTTAATGATGAAAGCTCTTGGTATTAATGAAAATATGTTGGGTCTTTTCTGGTGTAAAAAAAGTAAAGACAATAATGTTATTTTAGAGGGAGAGATTACTCATCTTTTAGGAATAAGAAATATTCTTACAGAATTTATGGGAATTAGTGTTGAGGTTTCACCTCTCAGTTTCTTTCAAATTAATATTGACATAATGCAAAAGATATATAAAGAGGTTGTGCAAGGTGTAAAAGAGGGACAAGTTGTTGTTGACGCTTATAGTGGTGCGGGGCTTCTTTCTGCTCTTATAAGTAAAAAAGCAAAATCTGTTTATGGCATAGAAATTGTTCCAGAAGCTACAAAAAACGCAAATTCTCTTAAAAAACAAAACAATATTGATAATTTAGTAAATATAAATGGTGATGTTTCGCAAGAATTGCCAAAGTTGGTGGAGAAGATAGGTAAAGATTTTACTCTTGTGCTTGACCCGCCAAGAAAAGGTGTTGATGAAAGGGTTATAAATACAATATTGGGCGTTTTGCCAAAGAATATCTTATATGTTTCTTGTAATCCAGCGAGCCTAGCAAGGGATTTAAAGATGATTTGTAAGGGTGGATATAAAATTGAAGAGATAATTCCTTTTGATATGTTTCCGCAGACAGCACACATAGAAAGCTTTGTAAAACTCTCAAAAATGTAAAAATAAGCCAAAAAATAATAGGTTAAAATGTAAATTTTGCACTTTTTGGTGCGTAAATCATACTTTTTAGCCTATTTTTTTGTTAAAAAAATTTTTTAGAAATTTGATTAATTTTCTAGCCATATGGAAAAATAGATGGTATAATAAGATTACTATATTGGAGGCAGATATGAAAGTTGTAACTATTAGTGGAAGTATGAGATTTGCAGAAGAGATGAAAAGAATTGCTAGGAAGCTTGAAGCAGAACAAGGCATTTGTGCCCTTCAGGCAGTTTATAATGAAGACAAAGTTAATGAGTCTTTGGATTCTCTTGAAAGAATTTTTGCTTGTCACTATAAAAAGTTGGAGCTCTCAGACGCTCTTTATGTAGTTAATATAGGCGGATATATTGGAGAGGCAACAAAAGGAGAAATTGCCTACGCTAAAAAAACTGGGAAGGAAATAATATATCACGAGCCTGTTTAATAAGGTAGGGGTGTTATGAAAAAACACGAAGATTATGTTAATGAAAAAACATTAGAGGCTTATCACAAGTATCTTGATGGTGAGTATTTTGTCAAGGCTAGAGCTATCATTTTAAAAGATGGACTAGTGGCATTTATTAAGGATTTAAAAACAGATAAAATTACTATCCCTGGTGGTGGTGTAGAAGAAAATGAAACTGTTGAACAAGGTGCGGTAAGAGAAGCAAAAGAAGAAACAGGTATTACTGCTAAGCCTATTATGCCTGTCGGTAAAGAATACTATGATGTGCCAATGCAAATAGGCGATATTGAATTTGACTCAAAAAGGGTTGCTTATGCTTATTTGTGTGAGTACGAAAGTCAAGAAGAGGGATTTGCCGGTCTTGATGGAGAGTATCAAGGAATGATTGAAGTTTTCTTTGATGAAATAGATAAACTTCGTGATTGTAACATTGGCGAAGATGCCATAAAAAGAATAAAAACATATTTAGAGAATAAATCTAGTCAAGAAAAATAATAAAAAAGATGCTTATATAAGTAATTTTTAGGTTACTATGCTATAAGCATCTTTTTTTGTTTTAGGATTCGCTTCTTCCCGTAAGTTCGCCGTAGTTTTCAAGGCCTTTGAAGTTTTGTTGGCGAAGAACTTCATATAATATGATAGCAACAGAATTTGAAAGGTTAAGACTTCTTCTGTTCTTAAGCATTGGTATTCTTATGCAAGAATCATAATGTGCTTTTAAGATTGTCTCTTTAATTCCGTATGATTCTTTTCCAAAAACTATAAAGCAGTCATCTGTATAATTTACATCTACATAAGTTTTTGCGCTCTTTGTACTTGCGAAATAAAAGGGCTTGTCTTTATTTTCTTCATATAGTTTTTCAAAAGAATCAACTATTTTAACATTTGCAAAATCTCTGTAATCTAAACCTGCTCTTTTAAAATGTTTGTCACTTACTTCAAAGCCGAGAGGTTTTACCATATAAAGATTTGCTCCTGTTATTGCACAAGTTCTTACAATGTTTCCTGCGTTTTGAGGTATTTCTGGTTCTATTAGTACTATGTTCATAATTTCTGTTCCTTTAAAAAAATTATAATTATATTTTAATAATGTTTTACAAATTAATCAAGAAATTATATAATAAAAATATGAAAAAATTGAAAAAAGAAATTAGAATTTATTTTTGGGTGTCTTTAATGGCATCTATACTTTTTGTTGTGGGAATCCCTTTAATACCAGTTTTTGCAGGAAAAAATTGGGCTATTGCTATTATGGGGATTATTTTTACCGTGTTTGGTTTTTATGGTATGCCTCTTTTATGGATAAAGTATGGCACTCTTCACGGTATGAAAAGATTAGTGATTGCAATAATTGAGGATAATTTGCTTACAGTGAGCGAACTTTCGATGCAATTGCAACTTGATGAGAGGGAAGTGAGAAACAGAATTACAAAGGCTCTAAGTAAAAGATATATTACTGGATTTGTTTTTGATGGGCAGAAGTTGTCTTTGAATGAAAATAAAAAGCCTGCATATAAAGTTGAAGTTAGAACTTGTGATAATTGTGCTGCAAGGCTAGAAATTACAGACACTGAGGTGTATTGTCCGTATTGTGGTACAATTTATACAAAAATAATACATAATAAAAATAAACAGTAGGAGAGAGAAATGGTTACATTAGTTATTTTAGATGGATTTGGACATAGTGAAAAAAAGGATGGAAATGCTATAGCATTGCAAGGAACACCTTGTCTTGATACATTAGATAAATTTCCTAAAACTTTAATTGAGGCAAGTGGTAAAGCCGTTGGTCTTGTTGATGGTCAAATGGGGAATAGTGAAGTCGGTCACTTAAACCTTGGTGCGGGAAGAGTTGTATATCAAGATATGCTTAGAATTGATAACGCAATTGCAGATGGCTCATTTTTTGAAAACAAGAACATTGTAGGTGCTATAAAGCACGCAAAGGAAAATGGTTCTGCACTTCATTTAATGGGGCTTCTTAGTGATGGTGGTGTGCATTCGCATATAAACCACTTAAAGGCACTTATAGATTTAGCGGACAAAAACGGTCTAGACAGAGTTTATATCCACGCTATCACTGATGGTAGAGACACTTTTAGAAGTAGCGCAGTAAACTATATAAAAGATATTATGGATTATGCTGGGAATAGAGCAAAACTTGCGGATGTTTGCGGAAGAATCTATGCAATGGACAGAGAGAAAAGATACGATAGGATTCAAAAAGCATATGATTTATATGTTTATGGTGCTTGTGAAACTGAAACTCAAGACATTATTGCAAAGCTAGAAGATAACTATAAGAAAGAAGTGTATGATGAGTTCTTTGAACCAATTGTTGTTGATATGAACGGTAGAATTAAAGAAAATGATAGTGTTATTTTCTTCAATTATCGTACTGATAGAGCAAGGGAAATCACAGAAGTTTTAACTCAAAAGTCATTTGATGTTTTTGATACTAAGAAGTTTAAGAATTTATATTACTGTTGTATGACAGAGTATGCAGAGAGTTTTACTGATGTTTATGTTGCTTTTGAGCCGGAAATTATTAGAGACAACCTTTCAGCTCTAATATCAAAAGCGGGAATGAAACAATTTCACGCCACAGAAACAACTAAGTATGCTCATGTTACATTCTTCTTTAACGGAGGAATTGAAGAGGCTTACCAAGGTGAAGAAAGGAAACTTGTAGATACCATTAATGTTAAAAATTTTGCAGATTATCCAAGAATGAAGGCTCAAGAGATTACTGAAAATGCTGTTAAAGCAATTGAAAGTAAAGAATTTGATTTTGTACTTATTAACCTTTCAAATCCAGATATGGTAGGACATACGGGGGATCTTAAAGCAACAATGGAAGCAATTGAAGAGGTTGATAGGTGTGCTACAATCATAGCAAATGCAACTTTAAAAGTTGGTGGCGATTGTATTATTACCGCAGACCACGGAAATGCAGAAGAAATGATTGACGAAAAAGGCAATGTGGTTACTAGCCACACTACAAATCCTGTACCTTTATGGCTTGTTAGTGAAAAATACAAAAATCAAACACTTATTAATGATGGCAAACTAGCAAATATTGCTCCAACAGTATTAAAAATGTTAAATATTGATATTCCAGAAACAATGGATAAACCATTATTTTAACAATAAAAAACACTCTATCTAATTGGATAGGGTGTTTTATTTTTATGCGAGCAAAACATCTAGAAGCATCATAACGAGAAAACCAAATATAAATGCCCAAGCGCCGAATTGATTTTTATTTTTAGATGATGGAATAAGGTCGTCAACGGCAACAAACAACATTGTGCCTGCAGAAAAAGCCAAAAGCCAAGGTATTATTATTTTTGCAATCCCTGAAAGAAAAAAGCCAAAGATTGCGAATATTGGCTCGACAATTCCAGAAAGTGTACCAATGAAAAATGATTTTGATTTTCTCTTTGTTTCTTTATAAACAGGCAAAGAAACTGCTAACCCCTCAGGAATGTTTTGTATACTTATTGCAATTGCTATCATCAGTGCAGAGGCAAATAAATCGTTTGAATTATGTAAAAAAGCATTTCCAAAAGCAAATCCTATTGCCATTCCTTCAGGTATATTATGAATTGTGAAAGCAATAACAAATGTCTTAAGATTTTTAGATTTTTGATTTTGTAAATGTAATGAATTTTGCTTTTTTGTGGAAATTTTTACAATTAAGTCTATAAAAATTAAAAATAAACAACCAAGCAAAGTTCCAATAATTGATGGTAAGAAATATAAATTTTCAAGATATGAAGAATACTCAAACGAAGGAATTAATAATCCCCAAACAGAAGCAGAAATCATAATCCCTGCAGAAAATCCGTTTATTAAACAGCTCAGGTTGTTACTTATTTCTTTTTTTAGAAAAAACACCAGAAAAGCACCTAAGCTGGTGGCAAGAAATGATATTGATAAGCCAATGATTATAAGTAAAGTTTTGTCCAAAAATTTTATCCTCTTTTTTGTAAAATGACGCTATAATATACTATTCAAAACAAGAAACTTTTGTGTTTTGTTTCTTTCAAACTTGACAAGCATATATATTTGAACTAAAATATAGTCATATTTTATAAAAAGCTATGAATTTAGGAGAAATATGTTAGAGATTAAGGATGTTTGTTATGAAGTAAATGATAATGGTGAGAAGAAAGTGATTCTTGACCATATCAGTTTTTCATTAGAAGATGATATTTTAGCTGTTATTACTGGTCAAAATGGAAGTGGTAAGTCTACTCTCGCAAAAATTATAATGGGAATTATAAAGCCAACAAGCGGTAAGATTTTGTATAATGGCAAAGACATTTCAAAATATGATATCACAAAGAGGGCTAAATTAGGGTTTGCTTTTGCATTCCAACAACCTGTTGTGTTTAAGGGAATAACAGTAAAACAACTTTTAGACCTTGCAAGCGGAAAAGAAAATTCCGTTACAGAAGCCTGTCATATTTTAAGCAAGGTTGGGCTCTGTGCAAGAGACTATATTGAAAGAGAAGTTAACAACAAACTATCAGGCGGGGAGCTTAAAAGAATTGAGCTCGCAATGATTATTGCTAGAGATGCTAAAGTTAATATTTGTGATGAGCCAGAGGCAGGGATTGACCTTTGGAGTTTTGATGCTCTTGTAAATCTTTTTAAAGAGAAAAAGGGGCTTGATATAATTATCAGTCACCAAAATAGGATTATAGATATTGCAGACAAAATAATTCTTCTTAAAGCAGGAAAGATTGAAAAGATTGGTGCAAAAGAAGAGGTTATGCCACATATTGTTAATCAAAGATGCGAAAGACTTAAGGAGGGGGAATAATGAACGAGAACACAAAGTTTATTTTAGAGCAAGTGTCTGGACTTCACGACATCCCTCAGGCTGGTATTTATAATATTCGTGAGAACGGAAAACTTCTTGCAAGAAATATTGATGAAGAGGTCAATATCATTTCTAAAAAAGATAAAGATGGTATTGATATTGTTGTAAAACCAAACACAAAAAATAAGAGTATTCATATTCCTGTAATTGTGTCTATGGGTGGACTTAACGACTTGGTTTATAACGATTTTTATATAGGCGATAATGCAGATATATTAATTGTTGCAGGTTGTGGGATTCATAATACAACTGACAAGCAAAGTTCACACAACGGAATACACTCGTTCCATATTGGAAAAAACTGCAAAGTGAAGTATGTTGAAAAGCATTTTGCTTTTGGAAATGCAAAAACAAGCAAAATTTTAAACCCAACAACAGAAATAGTTGTAGGTGAAGGAAGTGTTTTTGAGATGGAAACATTGCAACTTGGTGGAGTGTCTTTTGCGGATAGAAAGACATATGCAAAGGTAAAAAAAGACGCAAAGTTGTTAATTAGAGAAAACATCCTTACATCAAGTAAAGAAGAAGCAATAACTCATTTTGAAGTGGAACTAGAAAAAGAGGGCTCAAGAGTTGAAGTTGTTTCAAGAGCTGTTGCAAAAGATAAATCAAAACAAGAGTTTAATTCTATTGTTATAGGAAAAGCGGAGTGTTTTGGTCATGTTGAGTGTGATGGAATTTTGGCAGATAATGCAGAAATTATTTCAACTCCAAAAATTATTGCAAAAAGCCCAGAGGCAAATTTGGTCCACGAGGCGGCTATTGGGAAGATTAGTGAAGAACAACAAAACAAACTAATGAGTCTTGGGCTTACAAAAGAAGAGGCAGAGAAAGTTATAATTCAAGGATTCTTGAAGTAAAATAAAAAAACCGCGATATGCGGTTTTTTCTTTGCTTAATTTTCTTTAATCCAGTAACCACCAGAGTGTTGAAGAGGTGGAAACTTTTGACCTCTTTCAAGATATGTTTGTTGCTCCTCTTGGCTTTCACCATATTTGTCATAAGCTTTATAGTTGCCTGACTCTGGAACATTTTCACCAGACCTGAATTTTTGCATATAATTTTCCTCCTAATAATAGGCTGTGTTTTTTCTTTTGGATTATTCTTTTTTAAGTGGTGTTTGTGCAAGATTGACAAATCTGGCAAGCGGTGTTAATATATAAAATATGGAAAAGGAAAGAGCAGATAAATTAAAAAAGATGATATATGAACTCGCTGAAGAAGCTTCTAATGGATGTGTAAAAATTGGCGAGGGGGATTTGTGCTGGAAATTTTATTCTAAATTTTTTACTAAGATAAATGGTGTGGATAACACAAAAAGCAAAATGTATCATACACTTGTTATTAACAATCTTGACGAATTTGTTCAAAATTTTGAGGAATATTTAATAACTGCTCGTGAGTTTTATCAAGAAGATAAATGGTATTATGATGTAAGTGATGACGCTTTTGATAAAATGCTTCTTTTGAATTTGGTTGTCAATGCTGGGGTGTATGATTTTCACGATTTTATACCTTATATGCAAACAAGAAAAAAACTTTTAAACCACACTGAAAATATTGGAACGGTTGAGTTTGGAGAGTACAAAAATTTCTTTGTTTCAGCATCTATAGAAAGGCTGCCTTGCAACTTGGAAGCTCCTTATAAGTTTACTGCAAGCATTCGTGATAGGTTTGGAGGAGAGTTTGTTCTTCCGTCTGTGGTTTATGGTACTAGTGGAGATATTGCTTATGTCTATGCTGTTCAAGGTGTTAACGGAAAGCAAACCTCAAAAGTTGCTAAAGATATGGATAGATATTTTAGAAAATTTAACAAAGATGTAGACAGTGATGAAGCGATAGCGAATGTTTCGCCAAACGCTCTTGCATCTGTAACCTTGTTTAATTCTTTTTTAAAGAAAAGAGGTATTGATAAAATGGTTGCAACAGAATTTATGCCAGTAAGGTATCAATCAAACAAGTCGTCTATTTATATTAAAGGTGAAGCAAAAAAACTTTCTAAAGAAGAGGTTCGAAACCAAATTGAAAAGCACGATTATATTCAACATAACATAACAGACAAATTTATGTATGTTTTAATGAGATATTGTCACCACTTTGATGGGGCAGATTTTGAATATGATGATATTAAGCATAGAATGAAAGTTGTTTTAGGAGAAACAAAACAAAAACAAGACAATGTTATTTATGAGCTTGAAGATTTGGTTTTGGGAGAGGGTAAAGAGAAAGAATAAAAAGTCAAGAATATGTTCTTGGCTTTTTTTGTTTTAAAATGTTTGCGTAATTAAAAAATTTTGATTATAATTTAAGTATACGGGAGGAAAATCCTATGCAAGATAAAGAAATTGAAAAAATTCAAGATAAGAAAAAACATTATGATGTTTTGTTGCTTGTTATGGGTGCGGTTTTTATTCTTTCAGGAATTGTGTATTTATTTTTAGATAGATTTGTAAGCAAAACTGCAACTTTTATATATCTAATCTGTTGGCTTGTTTATAGTGTTGCATTTATTGTTGTTTGGCTTGTACTAGGTTTTTCTATAAAGAAGAAAGAAAAGAAAATAAGGGTCAATAATTATTCTTTTGATAGAAATGAAAAAATAGAGCAAACAATAACAAGTTTTGAATCAATAAATAATGATGAAAAAGTTATATTTAATAGAAAAAAGTTAAGATTTGCAGGGGCTGAGATTTCTTACGAAGATTTGAACTTTGATTACTTAACATATGAAGATAATATATTACTGCATATTTATAGTAGAGAAAATGATGAAAATCCATTATTGATTTTTGTTGTAACTAAAGATTTCTATTTTTGTATGAAATTTTTTAAGCTTCATATGGATAAACTTGATAAAGAAATTGATTTGTTTAATCTTAATTTCAAAAAGTAAAAAAGGCACTCATTAAGAGTGCCTTTTTCTTGTGCTTTATTGCAGGATTAAGAAAAATGTGATATAATATACATAATTAAGGGGTGTTTTATGAAAGTTTTTATCAAATTAATTAATCAAAACCAAGTCATAAATATTTTTGCAGATGATGAAGAAAAGGGTGTTTATTTAAATGATAAATTAGTTGAAGTTGATGCGAAATATTTTGTTGGAAGAGTTGCTGTCATTACTAGTAGTTGGAATGAAAAAATGATAGATAATAGCAAAGTTGACGGGATTTCTTACAAGGTTAAACTTGTTAAAGGTGAAAGAGAAAAAGTTTTTGAAGGGAAGAATATGTTTCCTAAGAATTATGATGAGTTTGATAGCTTAATTGGTGAGGTGCTTGATTAATGGAACTTATTGTAGAAGGTGTTGATGTATTTAATCCAATAAAGGGGAAGGAACAAGCATTTATTGATTGTTATGTTGAGCTGTATGGCGAAAAATATAGAGATAAAATAACAGAGAATTTTAAAAACACAATAGTTTTGTTTGTCCCTCAAAACATAAAAAAGGGAACAGCCCAACAACTGGCAAAGCATTATGATGCAAAAATAGCATCTCTTGTTAATGAGTTGTTATCAAGAAATAGACCTGCGGGAATTATAAGAGGTGTTGGATATGGGCGAGATTTTCTTAATGATATACTTGCTTTTAACGGTTCGCTTAATTTGAATAATCTAGACACTCAAATTTTTATCAAAAAATGTTTTTCGTTTTTAGGGATTCATACAAAAAGTAATTTGTATTCAAATGATTTAACTGTTGGAAGTAGAGAAGAAAAGATTTTAAAACTTGCAAAGGTTTTGAGAGAAGAACTGGAAGTTCCAGAAACTCGACAAAAGATTAAAAACTTATTGAGCAATGTAAAGAGCGATTATTTATCTTTGGGATTTAAGCAAAAAATCGAGTCTCTTGAAGAAGAAAAAAGAGCAAATGTAAACAGGCTCGCAGAAATAGATAGTGTTACTTCGCAAATTGAAGAAACTAATAAGAAAAAGTTAAACGCAATGCTAAAAGCAAAAATGGCTGAGGTTGCGGGTGTGAGAGATGCAGAATTTGATTGTCCGGATGTTGTTATTCAAGATTTTTATAATTTTTTGCAAACTGGTGGTAAAATTGATGCTGATGATTGGGATAATTATTTTGCAGAAGAAAATTATATTCAAGTATTGAAGAGTCTTGGTATAGATGGAGGGATTTTTCTTGATGACTATTTAAAAGACTCAAGAGTTCAAAATTTATTAAATGATGATGAATTTATAAACGCTGTTAACACTTTTAAAGAAAAAGCAGAACAAGAAGTTGCTTTAGGGAATCCGTTGTTTCAAGAAGCAATAAAAAAGATAAATCATAAATTTAAACCTCAAAAAGGAACTTTGGGAGAGATTGAATATCTTTATAAATTTATGCACAATAATTACTGCCCTGCGGGTTATGTTTCTCACCAAATAGATAAAGAGACAGGTTTGCCTATATCATTGTGTGTTCTTCCTTGGTCGCTGTCTTGTTATGACGGGTTGGTTGCGCATGAGGGTAATCATATTGCGGATATGTCAATTTTTGTTAATGATGAGGGAGATAGGGCAATAAAGTCAGGGTTTGAAGTCAATTATCAAGCTTGTTCAACAGGTGAAGATTTTGATGGACAAAAAATAGATTTGGAGGATAAAGAGGATACTAAAAAAAGAGATGTTGAAATGTTTAATGAGGTTATCAATGAATATTTCGCAAAAAAAGTCGCTGAATTGATGAGGAAAAAGGGTATAACAACATCTCAATCTACAAAGAAATCAGAACCTGATTCTTCATATGTGAGAGGTTTTCCATTGCTTGTTGATTTTATAGAAAAACACATAGATGTTATTATAGAGTCAAAAATTTCTAGCAGTTTTGCCAGCATAGAAAGTCTTGGAGAACAAGAACTTGAAGAAATTATAGATGCGACCAATGAATTTTTTACTCAATCTACTGATTTTAAAAGGTATTCTACTTATCTAGCAGAATCAAGAAAATTAGAAGAAAAATACAACACTCCAATAATGGAACTTGCTCAAAATAAAAACATAGAGTGGTCGCAAGAATCTAAGCCGTTTATTGATTGTTTTAGAAGGGTGAAAAAAGCAGAGCTCTCCATTGAAAAAAATGCAAGAGAGAAAAACGGGTAGACTTGTGCATATTAGTTGCGAAAGCGTAAAAAATAATGTATAATTAATCTTATAGGAGATAAATTAATGAAAAAGATTTTTTCGTTTTTAATTGCAATTCTTGCCATCATTCCATGTGCGTTTTCATTTGTGGGCTGTTTTAACAAAGATGGCGGAGAAAATGAGTTTGATGATGCTACCAAAATTTCAGTAACTGAGCTTTATGAAATAAAACTTGATGAGGGATATTCTTTCAAGTTTAAAAACTTCTCATATGCAGCTAAAAATACTGTAGAGGGTTTAGTTGAAGAGATTGAGTTAAATCTTACTAATAATAGTTCAGGAATTCAAGCTGAAGGTTTTTATACTTATCCAGAAACAGAAACTGATGATGCTCAAACTGCAAGGTTTTATATTTTTAATGGTCAAATGTATGTAAATAGGGCTCAAACCACTCCAGTGAAGACAACAAGCGACACAAAATGTTATGGAAAGTTTAGTTGTGCATATGAAATTGAAAATCCATCAACTATTTCAAGCTTGTCTGGATTTGCTAAGAAACTAGCAATGATTGTTAATAAGATTTACACAGACCATATTGACTCAAGCGTAATTATGGGAAACTATGTTTATGAGGGTGAAAACTACAAAAGATTGCAAGTTAATGATGGCTATGTGATGAAATTAAAATTAACATCAAAACAAGAGTTTGAAAGCACAAGTCAAACAACAACTACAGAAACTAAACTTTATTATGAAAGCAAAAATGTTTATAGAATTTATTCTTATAAAAAAGATGTTTTTGCAGAAGTTAATATGCCTGTCACAACAAATGTTTATAAGTATTTGGTAGTGGCTTATTCTGGTACGGTGAATACAAATATACCAGTTGTTGAATATCAACCATTATAAAATTTATAAAAGCCCAACAATAGTTGGGTTTTTATTTTGAAATTTTTCTGGTTTTGCGAAAAATATTTGTTGACAAAATAAATAAGTGGTGATAGACTGAAAATAGTTAAGTTTAAAAAATAAAGGGGAGGCAGACGCATGATTAATGCAATTGATTTTAAATTTAATAATAACATTGACCGTGCGAAGGTCTCTTTTTAGGATATAGTTTTTTTATATGCTATTGTACCTTCGTGTGTCAAAAAAAATAATACGGAGGTTTTTTTATGCAGAAAAAGCAAAATAATAAGTTTAAGCTAGGTTCATATTTTGCAAAATTTAAATGGGCTGTTTTTGCTTATATTCTTGTTAATGTTTTAGGCAGTATTGCCAGTGTTTTAATGACTATTTTGTTTGCCGAAGTTGTTGAAATTTTGACTGATGGCGGACTTGATTTTGCAATGAAACTCGTTTTCTATGGTGTTGGTATCGCCGTTTTAAGAAGGGTTTTCTGGTATCTTGCTGGGCTATTGTATAACTGTTATAGTGTTAAGATTATGGCATCTATCAATGCAGATTTATCAGTTCAGGCGTTTAGGTTAAATTCAAAAACTTATAATGACCACGATACTGGTACATTCGTGCAAAGAATTGTGTCAGACCCGGAAAGAGTTGTTGACAACTTTGCTGGAATTATTGACTTAATTTCGGACATTATCACATATTTGATTATGATTGTTTATATTGCAACTTTAAACATTTATGTTGCGCTTATTCTTGTCGCTTTGGTTGGTTTCGGCTTGTTACTAGAATTTTTAAGAGTTAAGCTTAGAAGAAAAAACAGAAGAAATGTTAGAAAAAATCACGACAAGATTAACTCTTTAACAACAGAAATTGTAAGAAGTGAAAAAGACATCAAGTCTCTTGGTTTAGAAAGCAAACTTGAAGAAGTTTCAAAAGAACAATATGATGTTTATAGAAAGTCATCATTAAAACTTAATATGACTGATATGAATATGTATAGTAGCAGAAATTTACTTATTGAAGTTGTAAGTCTTTTACTTCTTGCTTTTGGTATTTATTTGATGGACAAGGGAACAATTACTCTTTCTTGTTTTATGATAATTTACGCAAATAGAAGTAATATGTATGGCTTAATTTGGGGTGTTGGAGACATTGCAAATAAAATTGTTGACATTAAAGTTAGTGTTGACAGAATGTTCTCGCTCTTTGATGAAGATGAATTTGTTACTGAAAAGTTTGGAAACTTAGACCTTGAAACAGTTACAGGTGATATAGAGTTTAAAAATGTAACATTTATTTTTAGGGAATATGAATACGAAGAAAACAAAAAGAAAGGACAGAAGAAGAGAGAAAAGAAACTAGTTAGTGAAAATAAAATCTTTGACAATCTTTCATTTACAGTGCCACACAATAAAACTGTGGCTTTTGTTGGTAAGTCTGGAAGTGGTAAGTCAACAATATTAAACCTTATGGCAAAAATGTATGAGGCTGAAAGTGGGGAAGTATTGATTGATGGAAACAACATTAAAGATTTATCTAAAGAAACATTAAGAAAAACATTTTCTCTTGTAAACCAATTCCCATACATCTTTGATATGACCATTAAGGAAAACTTGCTACTTGCGAAAGCGGATGCAACTGAAGAAGAAATAAATAATGCTCTTCACCTTGCCTCTTTAGATGGCTTTATTTCTACACTTCCTAAGGGTATAGAAACAAGAGTTGGAGAAAGTGGTATCAAACTTTCTGGCGGACAAAAGCAACGCTTAGCAATTGCAAGAGCTCTTTTAAGAAATTCACCAATCATTTTGTTTGATGAAAGCACAAGTTCTCTTGATAACTTTGCTCAAGAAGAAGTTAAAAAGAGTATTGACGGCTTAAAAGGTCGCTCAACAATAGTTATTGTTGCTCATAGGCTTTCTACAATAAAAGACGCAGATATAATTTTCTTCCTAGATGATGGTGAAATTATAGATGAGGGTACTTTTGAAGAGCTATTTGACCGCAATGAAAAGTTTAAGAGTATGTTCTTAGCTGAAAACATTTAATAATAAAGAGAGTGCAAAATTGTAAAAAAACAAAATTGCACTCTTTTTTTGTTAAAAAAATTAAAAACACCCACAAAATCGTTTGGAGATTTTGAAAATATTATATATAATAATATGTGTAAAGGTGTAAACTAGATATATTGGCGGAAGAAAACAATACAAAATAAAGGAGTTAAAATGAAGAAAAGATATAAGATAATGTTGTCAATAATATTGCCAATAATGTGCATAACTAGTTTATGCATGTCTTTTCTTTTGCCTAATACAAAAGCTCAAGAAGAACAGCAAAATAAGAATGTAAATATAACAGCAGAAGATACAGGTGCAAGTAGTGCAGGGAAAGATAAAAAAGGCGGAGCTGTATATATAGAAAATGGTGCGACCTATGTAATGAATGGTGGAACAATTTCAGGGATGACGAAAAATTATGGCGGAGCGGTTTATGTTTCAAATGGAGCAACATTTATAATGAATGCAGGAACAATAACTGGATGCACAGCCAAGTATGGCGGAGCAGTCTATGTTGAAGCTGGTGGAACTTGTAATATAACTGGAGGGACAATAACAGGAAATAAAGCTCAGTATGCTCCTGCAATTTATGTAGAAGATGGTGGAATTCTTAATGTAGACCAAACAGCAACAATAAAAGATAATGAGTATATTAATTATTTTAAAACCGAATTATTGCAATCTGTAAACGCAGAAAAGACAGTAGTGGTAGGAAATCCAAGTGCAAACTTTAATTTACCATATATAGACTTTGGAACATATCCTCAAACATATGTGGGAAGTGATATGAATACAACCTTAGAGAGTTGGTATTCGTCAAACAATCCAACCGCAGTAAATACATATACAGTAAGAACAAGAACATGGCAAGCATATCAGTATACAGATGGAAACATCTATGCAAGAGGAAACAGATATGTGTATCAAAGTGTTTACACATACTTAAACGGAGAAACAGTGGGGACTTCTAGTACAACGGAATATACATGGTTTAAAGTAGAGCCAATAAGGTGGATAATATTAAACTATGAAGCATATACAAGCGGAAGTGAAAGCGAACTTGAAATAATGAGTTACTTAGCACTAACAGCAGATATTCGTTTTAACCCAAGCAGTACAGATGCAGATGGAACAGCAGGAACAAGCGATGACCCAAACCAATGGGTAAACTCAGAACTTAGGACATGGTTAAATAGTACATTCTATACAAGTGCATTTACAAGTGACGAGCAAGAGGTAATATCTACAACAACAGTAGGGAATAACATAACAAATAATTATAATACAGCGACAAGTAACACGACAGGTATTGCAACCGAAGATAAAGTATACTTATTATCATATTGGGATTTATATAACAGCAATAGTGCAAGTATATTTAATTCAAACCCTAAAAAATTATGTAGCCCAACGGACTTTGCGTTAGGTAACTATTGCTATAAATATACGAATACGTCATACGTAACAGCAACATATCCAAGTGGAGGAACCTGCTATTACTGGACTCGTTCGGCGGGCTCGTCGGCTTCTTATGCGTCATACGTTAATCTTTATGGCAACATCGTCACTCATCTTGTGAACGGCCCAAGTCTCGGCGTGCGTCCCGCATTAAGAATTAGTATATAAAAAAGCCCCACAGGGCTTTTTTATAATGATGAATGAAGAGTGATAAATGATGAATTGTGGAATGTTTATTATGCAAAGGTGAAAGACAGGAAGACCTGTCTTTTTTTAATGATGAATGAAGAATGGAAAATGATGAATTAAAGAATGTCAATATACAATTAAAAACAAACTCCAATTATCTTGGTGCCCCCCGGACGGGGGAAAGGTGGTGCTTGCACCAAAGGGGGAGATTGTAAACCAAAACTTAGCGGTTTTGGGAGCCAGAAATAATGAAGAATGATAAATGATGAATTGTGGAATGTCGCTCCGCTAGGAACATGCCAAAACTTGGCAGTTTTGGAATTATAAATGATGATGAATGAAGGATTAAGAATGATGAATTGTTGATATTTATTATACAAATAAAAAAAATAAGGGCATTAGTCCTTATTTTTTATTGTGATGTTGTTTTGTTTTGCGTTGCTTCCAAACATAATATTTGCGGTATCTGCAGTTTTTTCAATGGTTGCATTTTCTATTCCGCTATTTATAACCATACTTCCACCAAGTTTAAAAGTTACATCATTGAAATTCGCTGGGTTATTGCCTGAAATATAAAGATATGTTTTTTCTTTTATTGTTATTGGTTCACTTGTTGCATTACTAAGGGCGGAATGAGGGTATAAGATAAATGAACTTCCGCTTTCATCTTGATTGTTTTCTAAAGCTTTTATAAGTTCATCTACTGAACCAGTGGCAAAAAACGAATAACTTGTAGGATTGTTAGAGTAATCAGCTGAAATCATAAGGTTTCCATCATTGCTGGTGCTAAAAGAGTTTTGGTTATAGAGTTCACCCTCGTTTAGAGCAAGTTTTTGAAAAAGTGATGGTAAATTGCTTTTTATAATCAGGGCAGAAGAGGTGTTTTCTTGGCTTGGTTTATATGTTTCAAAAGTGTTTCCTCTAATGACAATGGGCTTCGTGTTTAAAGAGTTGATTCGCCTTGAAATAATCATACCGCTAGCACCATTATCTGCGTTGTTTTCGTCATCAAGAGCAACGAGGTTTGATTTGAATGTCAATCCACCATTAAGAAGATTAACTCCAATTCTGGTATCATTATTATTGCCATCTTCAAGCGTTCCTTTATGTATGATTTCTAAGTTTTCAATATTAACTTCGTCATTTTCTCCTTTTGTGTCAATGGTTAAGCTTCCATAGAATTTGGGTTTAAGTCTGCTATTGTTAAGGACACCTTTTATGGTAAGAGGTTTATCAATAACAACATTTTTATTGTCTTTTAGGTCATTATAGATTTTTATTGTGTCG
This sequence comes from Clostridia bacterium, assembly GCA_017501645.1. GTDB lineage: Bacteria > Bacillota > Clostridia > Christensenellales > UBA1242 > UMGS2069. The sequence continues at coordinate 42,768 of JAFVWN010000028.1, forward strand.
CCAGATTTTGCGTTTTTAACGGCTTCTGTTAAAGAACTGTAATTAACACCGCTTATTGTTGCCTGTTTGATTGTTTTTTGTTGCGAGTTATTATCGCAAGCTTGTAAAAATATAGTAAAGCAAATTATTAAACACATACAAATACTAACTTTAAAAATTTTATTCATAAACACCTCATATTAAGATTAGTGTTTAACAAAACTCACAAAATTATACAAAATATATTAATCTATATAAAAAGTTAATAGTTATTATCTATATGTTTTGTTTTTTATGCGAAGCAACAAAAAGGTTTAGTTAGGTCATAGTTTATGCTTATAACAAAAAAACAATAAAAAATAGAGAGGCGCTTATTTGCATAAGTAACTCTCTATTTTTTTGAAGTTTTTGCAGTTAGAGGCACAAAATATGACCTAACTATTTTTCTTTTTGAAGTCCATACGACCACGAATTGTATGATCAAGAACTATTTTTCTTATTCTTAGGTTTGATGGAGTAACTTCCAAAAGTTCGTCTTCATCAATAAACTCTAAGCTTTCTTCAAGAGTGAGAGGCTTAACTGGTTCAAGTCTTAAAGCTTCGTCACTTGCTGAAGTTCTCATATTTGTAAGTTGTTTTTTCTTACATACATTGACAACAATGTCTTCTTTTTTAGGGTTAATACCAACAACCATACCGCCATAAACTTTAGCACCTGGAGTAACAAGAAGTTTACCTCTTTCTTGAGCATTGTAAAGACCGTATTGGATTGCTTCACCTGTTTCATAAGCAACGAGTGTACCGTAGTTTCTTCTATCAATATTGCCTTTAAATGGTTGGTATTCTTCAAATACACTTGCCATAATGCCTTCACCCTTAGTGTCTGTTAAGAATTGGTTTTTATAACCAAACAAACCACGAGCAGGGATAAAGAATACAAGTCTTATTCTTGAGCCAATGTTAGACATTGAAACAAGGTCGCCTTTTCTTGCACCAATAGTTCCCATAATGGCACCTACGCTTTCTTCAGGAACATCAATAGTAAGTCTATCAATAGGCTCGCACTTAACACCATCAATTTCTTTATAAATAACTTTTGGCATACTTACTTGGAATTCATATCCATCTCTTCTCATATTTTCAATCAAAATAGAGATGTGCATTTCGCCACGGCCAAGAACTCTAAATGTGTCAGCACTATCAGTTTCATAGACTTTAAGGCTAAGGTCTTTGACAGCCTCTTTCATAAGTCTATCTCTTAAATGTCTACTTGTACAGAATTTACCCTCAGTTCCGGCAAATGGACTATTGTTAACGCTAAATTCCATTTCAACACTTGGTTCACTGATTTTAACAAAAGGAATAGCTTCTGGACTGAGTTTGTCAGTAACAGTATCGCCGATAGTGATGTCTTCTGTACCAGAAAGACAAATAATATCACCAACAGAAGCCTCATTTGCGTTAACTCTTTTTAATCCTTCAAATTGGAAAATATTTACAACTCTAAATTGACTCTTTTTGTTTGAATCGTGGTAGTTAACAACAGCAACAGTATCGCCAACTTTAACCTTTCCTTGTTCAATTTTACCAACTGCAAGTTTTCCAAGATAGTCGTTTTGTTCACAAGAAGAAACAAGCATTTTAAGAGGTTTGTCTTGGTCTCCAGTTGGTGCAGGGATATGGCTAACAATAGTTTCAAAAAGTGCAGTCATATCTGTACCTTGTTTGTCTGGGTCAAGAGAACTGATACCCATTCTTGCAGAACAGTATACAAAAGGACTATCAAGTTGTTCATCACTAGCACCAAGATCCATAAGAAGCTCAAGTACTTCATCAACAACTTCTTTAATTCTTGCATCTTTTCTATCAATCTTATTAACAACAACAATTACCTTATGGTTGAGTTCAAGGGCTTTAGAGAGTACGAATCTTGTTTGAGGCATAGTTCCTTCAAATGCATCAATAACAAGAAGAACGCCGTCAACCATTTTTAAAACTCTTTCAACTTCGCCACCAAAGTCTGCGTGTCCCGGGGTGTCGATAACATTAATCTTTGTGTCCTTGTACATACAGGCAGCATTTTTAGAAAGAATAGTAATGCCTCTTTCTCTCTCTAAGGCATTGCTGTCCATAACTCTATCTTCGACTTGTTGGTTTGTTCTAAATGCTCCACCTTGCTTTAAAAGTTCGTTAACAAGGCTTGTTTTACCGTGGTCTACGTGAGCAATAATAGCGATATTTCTTATATTTTGACTCATAAAAACTCCTAAAAATAAAGGCCACAAGAGCCTTTATATATTAATATATAAATTTTACTAACAAATAATATACCATATATGTCAATTTGTCAAGTATTTTATTTTTACAACATATAACAGTGTTTTTCAAGCTCTTTTTAATATAATGATATGCAAAGGTTTTTTTGCATTAAAAAAACCCAAACGCTATGTTTGGGTTGAGTTTTAATTGTTAGACTCTGTGTCAGTGTCTGCTTTTTGCTCAGCGTCTTCAGCAGGTTTTTCTTTTTCGTCTTCTTCTCCGTGTCGGTCAACAAGTAGATGCACCTCTGTAATGCGTCTGTCTTCCATTTTTGTAATGGTGTAGGTGAGTTCTGTTATAGTTTGAACATAGTCATTGTGTTCGTTTAGAACATCATCAATGGCAGTTACATTAAACACTGCATTAAGTTCAGGAACACTTTCGCTCATTTCGTAAAGCATACCACCAACTGATGAGTAAGAACTTTCAGGAAGGTGCTCAATTTCAAGCTCTTCATAAAGGTCTTCAATGCTTACATCTGGGTCAAGAATATATTCAGTGTCGCTAATCTTTTGAATTGGTTCGGTTTTAACCTCTTCGTCATGTTCATCATAGATTTCACCGACCATTTCTTCAAGGGCGTCTTCCATAGAAACAATACCGCTTGTTCCACCATATTCGTCAAGAACAATGGTTAAGTGTTTCTTTTCTTTTTGCATAAGTCTTATGAGGTCATCAACCTTCATTGTTTCAGTAACAAATGTAGGTTCTGCCATAAGTTCTTTTATGTTGATTTCTTGGTTTTGAAGAATTTTAGTCATAAAATCTTTTTGGTTCAAGATACCAACAATATTATCTTTATCATTTTCATAAACAGGAAGTCTAGAGAATTGATATTCAATAAATGTGTTTTTTATAGTTTCCAAATCGTCATCAACGCTGATTGCGATAATATCAACACGAGGTGTCATAATGTCATATACAGTATGAGATGAAAGGTCTAAAGCTCCTTGAAGTAGGTTTGCTTCTTCGCTGTCAATAACACCTTCTTCAGTCATTGTGTCGATAATGCTTTCAAGCTCGTCTTCAGTGACGGTTGGTTCAGTTTCTTTATGTTTTCTATTAGCAGCTTTTTGCATTAAACCAAAGATGAAAGTAATAGGTGTAAGTATTTTTATTAGAATGTATAAGAAACCACTTATTTTCATTGCGTAGCTTTCAGGATGGTTTTTTGCAAGTGATTTTGGCATAATTTCGCCAAATATTAATACAATTATTGTCATTGCAATTGTGTTGACTAAATTTGCAATTGTTGGGTCTACTATAAATTTACCAAACAAATATGCACAAATAGTAGTTGATGCAATGTTTACAAGGTTGTTACCAACCAAAATAGTACTTAAAGTTTTGTCGAAATTCTCGCAAATATACAATGCTCTTCTAGCACCTTTTCTTTTTTCGTCTGCATAGTTTTTCAAACGGATAAGGTTTACCTTAGAAAAAGCAGTTTCTGCAGATGAGAAGAATGCAGAGAATGCAAGTAATAGTATTACGCCGACAATTGCAAGTGCATCAGCAGTACCAAATTTTGATGCACCCATAAAGTTTATAATGTTACTCGAGGGTATCACTTTTTTTATCTCCTTTCGTTCTCTTCTTGAGAACAATACAAATTATAACACATTTATTTACATTTGTAAATAGTTTGAGATATAGATTTATAAATGATAAAAATGAAAAATTATTATATTTGTAAAAAATATGGTTTTAGAATGTATGTTTTTACAAATTAATTTTTCCAACAAATTTATTCTCTATAATTGCAGATGGGGTAGTGCTGTGTTATAATGATTATGCGAGGAAAAAATATGATATTACCAAAAGCATTTGAAATTAATATGCAAAAGCTTCTAGGCAAGAAATTTGATGAGTATGTGAAAAGCTTATCAAAAACAGCAAAAAGAGGCTTTAGAATTAATAATAACTATATAAAAACTGAAGATTTTGGTGTGTTTTTTGATTATGAATACTCTAAAATTGATGGTTTTGACAACCTTAATAACCTTTTAACTGATGAAAAAGTAGGAAATTCGCTTGCCCATCACTTAGGACTTCTATATGTTCAAGAGCCTTCAAGTATGCTTGCGGTTGAATCCTTAGAAGTTGAAGAAGGTGATACTGTTTTAGATTTATGTTCTGCGCCAGGGGGTAAGGCTAGTCAAATTTTGGATAAAAACAAGACTGGAGTGGTTGTTTGTAACGAGGTTGTAAGAAACAGGGCAAATATTTTGTTTTCAAACATTGAGAGGCAGGGATTTAGAAATGCTGTTGTAACAAGCCTCACCCCTGAAAAATTGGCGGACGAATTTGAAGAAGTGTTTGATAAAATATTAGTGGATGCACCTTGTTCTGGAGAGGGTATGTTTAGAAAAGACCCTGCAACTATTAATGAATGGAACGAAGGACTTCCTGAGTTTAACCATCAAAGGCAAATGGAAATTTTGCAAGAGGCAGATAAAATGCTTAAGGGCGAGGGCATCTTAGTTTATTCTACTTGTACCTTTAATATTGAAGAAAATGAGAGAACTGTATATGAGTTTGCGAAAAATTATGGATACGAGGTTTTGCCTCTTCCTAAAAAAGTACAAGACAAAGTTGCTTGCGGAGTACAATATATGGGAGATAAAAGCACTGTCCTTTGCGGTAGGGTGTTCCCACATAACGGATATGGTGAAGGGCAATTTATTGCAAAATTACGCAAAAAAAGTGAAAAAATATGCATAAAAAATGCAAAAAAACAAAAAAATGACCAAATTTCAAGAAATGAAGTAAAAATTGTTCAAGATTTTTTAGCAGAGAATGTTAATATTGATAAATATAATCTATATAAAATAGGAAATAATATTTATATGTACAATAATGATTTTGCTCCTATTAGAAATGGTATTGTGAATTTTGGTGTTAATATTGGAAGCATTGAAAAAAACAGACTTGTTCCACATCATCAATTGTTTAAAGCATATGGCAGAGATTTTAACAATATTATTAATCTTGAAAAAGATGATAATAGGATTGGGGAGTATCTTTCAGGTAATGAAATCGAAGTTGATGCAAAAAACGGATATGCAGTTGTTCTTGTTGCCGGCATTCCTCTTGGAGGGGGAAAGGTTGTTGGTTGCAGACTTAAAAATTACTATCCAAAAGGATTGAGAGTTTAACTTCTTTATAAGAATTGATTGCTGATATGGAGATTTGCATCTAATATTGGATAAGTGTTTATTAAAAACAATAGAAAAAGCAATTTGTATTAAAAATGAAATTAATACTTGACAAATTGAAGTTTTGGTGTATAATAATCTCGTTAATAGAAAATTTTAGTGCCTAAGACAGTAAGTGGCAATCGCCTTAATATCTTACCGAGGAACATTTTATGAGAGATAGCTATCCCTTGTGTTCCGTTATGGTGCACGAGGGTTTTTTATTTTCACTTCACACAAAAATAAGGGAGGAAAATATGTCAGCTAATTTTGAAAACAAGAAAGTAGTTGTTGAAGAAATCAAAAATCACGCTAAAGATGCTAAGTCTATTGTCCTTGTTGACTACAAAGGCTTAACAGTTGCTGAAGTTACTGAACTTCGTGACGCTTTTAGAAAAGCTGGTGCTACTTATAAGGTTTACAAGAACAGACTTATGAAGATTGCTTTTGAAGACCTTGGCATTAAGTTTGATGATAACCTTCTTGAAGGTACAACAGCTGTTGCTTTCCATAGCGAAGACCCAATTGTTCCTGCCAAGATTGCGGTTGATGGTGAGGGAAAATACAAAGCTTTAAAAGTTAAAGCTGCATGGATGGATGGTAAACAACTTGACATCGCTGAAACTAAGAAGCTTGCTGCAATCCCATCAAAAGAAGTTTTGGTTGCTCAATTGGTTGGTATGCTTACAATGCCTATGCGTGGGCTTGCTGTTGCTCTTAAGCAAATCGCTGAAAAGCAAGAAGCGTAATAACGCAAACTAATTTAATTATTAAGATAAATTTTAAGGAGAATTAAAATGGCAGATATTCAAAAATTTGTAGAAGAAGTTAAAGGTCTTACTGTTATCGAACTTAACGACCTTGTAAAAGCTCTTGAAGAAGAGTTTGGTGTTAGCGCTGCTGCAATGGCAGTTGCTGCTCCTGCTGCAGGTGCTGCAGCTGCTCCAGCTGAAGAAGAAAAAACTGAGTTCACAGTTGTTCTTAAAGATGTTGGTGCTAACAAAATCAATGTTATTAAAGTTGTTAGAGAAATCACTGGTCTTGGTCTTTCTGAATCTAAGGCTCTTGTTGAAACAGCTAACGCAACTATCAAAGAAAATGTAGCTAAAGACGCTGCAAACGAAATGGTAGAAAAATTTAAAGCTGCTGGTGCAACTGTTGAACTTAAATAGTTTGTTAAACAAACAATAAATCGCAAATAACAAAGTGTGAAGTTTTAAGGCAATCCTTTTGGGGTTGTCTTTTTTTAATGCAAAATAAAAGCGAACCATGATTAGAGTTCGCTTTTGTTTTTATTTATTATTGTTTTTTAGTTCTTGATAGCAGTTATAGCAAAGTCCTATATACGACTCGTCTGCTCCGATTGCTATTTCTGCTCCTTTTCTTATATTATAACTAAAAAAAATAAAAAAACAAATGATTTTGTTTTACAAAATGTTTTTTTACGGGTATACTAAAAGTGTAAGAAAATATAGAGAAAAGGAGTAAATATACTTGACAAGAAATTTTGAAAGAGGGACAATTTTAAGCAAGCAAGCA
>JAFVWN010000002.1 GCA_017501645.1 Clostridia bacterium
GGATTGATTGCAGTGAATAATAAAATATACTTTATTCAAACAGCAATTTCATATACAAATGATTATCCTAGCCAATCAAATGGAAATGGAAAATTATATTGTTATGACGGCAATAACATTATAGAGTTATAATCACAATATCTTATTAAAAGTAGTGCTAAACGCTAGCACTACTTTTATTTAGCAACAAAAACGAATTTTCTAATTCACAAGCGCAAAACGAACAGTTTTATGATATAATCTAAATATGAGTATATTAAAAACAAAATATTTCCCTGTGCTTGGATTTTGTATTTTTAGTTCGGCCATTTGGTGAACCTGAAATATTAACATATTTCCGTTTTTGCGTCAATACGCATTTTTTTGAGAATAGTCCCTCTTGACTTAACTTCTTTTTTTTAGTACAATACTCTAAACGGAGATTTAATAATGAAAGATTTTGATTCGCAAAGAAGAATATCAAGAGATATTACTCAAATTCTTATGAGGATGTACAATAATGTTCACCCTAATTTTTTTGATGAAAATGTCGATTTTGAAGGCATCCCGTCAACTTCATTAAAAGATTTCTGGCTCTATACCGCAGGTTTCATTGGTTTTAAAAATAATGATGAACTAGAATCTATTGTTTCTCCTGAAGAAGTTCAAAGTATTCTTGCTGGTAAATTTATTTTAAAATACCTCACTCCAAAACAAATTGATACTATCGCAAAACGCTCAAACAAAGAATTTGAAGAAGGCGACCAACCTCAAGTAATTCCTCTTTATACTATCCAAGACGGAACTTACTATCTCAACAAAAATATTCCAAACCCTGAAACGGGTGAAACAGTTAACTATATAAGTTTAAAAACCAACCCAGTTGAACTTCATACTGATACTCCTCAAGATTATGTCGACCCAAAAATTGTTTTAAGAATGCTCCGCAACACTTTTGCACACGAAAGTCCATACATTAAAGGAAATAAAATAACTTTCTTAAAAATGGATGATGAAATTGTAATTTCTAAAATGTGGCTAAGAGGTTTTACTGAACTTTTCGCAAGAAAATCAGCACCTTATGACTCTACTGAACTTTACAAAATTTTATTACCTGTTTTGCAAGAGTCACAAAATACACTATCTTCAATTGATGAAATTTATTCTGCTATTGAAACCATTTTTCCATATCTCAACAAAGACTTAAAATGGTCTTTCACTTTAACTAAATATTTGACAGCAGAGAGAGTTGTTCTTGAAAAGAATTTCTTTAAAAAAGATTTTGAAGCAAGACTTCAAAGCCTATGCTCAATTCTAACAAATAACCCAAGTATGTTTAGAGATGGAAAAGGTAGCACAAACTCTAACTTGCTTTATGGTCTTGTTAACCTCGTAGGAATAGAACTTCAAAAAAGAAATGAAGAAGCAGACCTTGATGAAACCGACCCTGAAGTTGTTGCCTTTGCAAGTATTCTAAGCGAACTTTCCTCTCTTAAAAAAGGCGAACAAATTATTCGTGGATTAAAAAGCTTGCAAAAGAATGGCAAGACACTAAAAAGAAACCAAGAAAGACAGTCTTTCTTATCTGCTCAGGCTAATGAGTACCTAAAAATTATTAATCCTAAAAAAGTACTTGAGTGTACACATATGGAACACAAAACTTTAGAAGATATGAAGGCGTTGCCTGTTGAAACCGCAGTAAATATCGTTTATCTTCTTGCATACAACAGTTTGGTTTCAAGCGGTATTTATGAGCAAACTCTAAGATACTCAAACTTTAATGAACTAAACGCAAAACAAATTGAGTTTTTTAACCAATTTGAGTTTAATAACATTATTGACAACTCAACAATTCCAGGCAAAAAGGACAAACCTCTTAATGGAAATCCTGGAAGAAAAGCTTTTATTCTTTATAGTATGAGAAATGCTATTTGCCACGGCAATATTAAATTCACTTATCCAAAAATCAGGGAACACTATCATCCTGATTTTAGACAAGTAAGAATTAAGTTCAATGCAGAAAAGCAAAATGTTACACTAAGCGGTCCTTTAAAAGACTTCTATACTCTTTTCACCTCTCCTGCATTCACTCAAGAAAGAGACCCAGAAATCATAACAACTTTTGACCGTCAAAAAATTAACGAAGCAACTCAAAGAAGAAAAGAAAAACAAAGACGCTATGCAGAAATGCAAAGAAATAATCCACCAACCCCAACTGAAGATGAAAAAGGAACTGAACCTGGTGAAGAATAAAAAATAAGAAGCGTAAGGGTTATCCCGTTTGAAACTAATGTAATTATTATAAAAACACTTTATCATAATAGATAAGGTGTTTTTTTTATTCAGTTGACAAATACTTATTACAAAAGTATAATAAGTATGAAAAGTATAACTTGTTATACAAAAAAGGAGTTGGATATGGAAAAAAATAAAACCGATAAAAACAAATATGTTGGTATTTGCAAAGTAGGCGAAAAAGGACAAATTGTTATACCAAAAGAAATAAGAACAATGTTTGACATAAATCCAGGAGATTCTGTTATTGTTCTTTGCGATAAAGAAAAAGGTATTGCACTACTCAAGGCAGATGTTATTGATTGTTTAACAGATAAAGTATTAAAGCAATAAGGAGTGTGATATATGAATATTATAACAATCGATAATGTTTGTAAAAATTATAAATCAAAGAAAGCTTTAGACAATGTTTCTTTATCAATAAAACATGGTGAATTGTTTGGACTTTTGGGTGTGAACGGTGCTGGAAAAACCACCCTCATTAAAATTCTTTGTGGTTTAACAAGAAAAACAAGTGGAACTATAACAATAAATAATTTTAATTTAGATAAAGAGATTGATAAAATCAAAGAAATAATTGATATATCTCCTCAAGAAACATCAGTGGCAAACAACTTAACAGTAAAAGAAAATTTAGAGTTTTTTTCAAATATATACAACAATAACGATAATAAAACAATAAATGAAATTATAGATATTTTTAATCTAAATGAAGTGTTAAATCAAAGAGCCAAAACTTTATCTGGTGGTTATAAAAGAAGATTATCTATTGCAATTGCTCTAATTTCAAAACCAAAAATTTTATTTCTTGATGAGCCAACACTTGGTTTAGATGTTTTTGCTAGGCGTGAACTTTGGAATATTATAAAGAAACTACAAAAAAATATTACGATTATATTAACTTCACACTATTTAGAAGAAATAGAAAATTTGTGTGATAGAGTTGCAATATTATCAAATGGTAAACTATTAAAAACAGGATCAATTAAAGAAATAAAGCAAATAACAAACACGCAAAGTTTTGAAGACGCTTTTATAAGGTTGGTGGAAACAAATAATGAATAAAGTTATAAATTTTTATAAAAAAAACTTAAAAGAAATTTTAAGAGACCCTATTATTTATATTTTTTGTTTAGGTTTTCCTATTGCAATGTTTTTGTTGTTTTATATAATCAACAAGTTTTCAAATGGGCATACTCCTACTTTTGAAGTGTTATCTTTACTTCCTGGAATTATTGTATTTTCATATTCTTTTATCATGTTAACTCTTGCTATTATTGTATCAAAAGACAAACAAACATTTTTTTAAAAAAGGCTATATTCTTCTCCAATGAAATCTTATCATTTTATATTAGGATATTTCCTTGTTGGTTTATTTATCGGGTTATTACAAACATTGGTTTGTGTTATTACTGGGTTTATAATTTCTCTAATATCTAATGTAGGATTTATATCAATTGGAAATATTTTGCTTTTAATTATTGCGCAATTACCAATACTTATTACAAATATCTTTTTAGGAATATTGTTTGGAACTATATTTAATGACAAATCAGCACCAGGTATTTGTTCTGTATTTATAAGTTTAGCTGGAATACTTGGTGGTTGTTGGATGCCGATTGAAACA
>JAFVWN010000029.1 GCA_017501645.1 Clostridia bacterium
GATTACTGGAATAGTAAAGATGGAACTTTTGCTCATTCTGTAAAATTTGGATACACTTTAGAAGAGTATAAAGCAGAGGTTGGTTATACTGCGTTTGCTCCAAATATTAAAGTGGGTGAAAATACTGAAGACGGATTGATAAAATTAATTAATGCAAAAGAAAGTCAAGTTGATTTAGAGTACTACAACCAAGATTTTATACTAGATAAAAAAGAGTATGTTGCACTGCTTAAAAAAAATAGAGGGAAAGAGGCTGTATAGAAAAATATCGCCTCTTTTTTTATTGTTATGTAAAAAATGGTCAATTTGGGCTTATTTTATATAAAATAAATAATAATACTTTATGAAATTGTTTGACACTGTGATTTTGTTTGGTTTATAATTTGGCTAGATGATAGATAATTGCTTATATTCTAAGCATTTTTAAAAGTTTTGGAGAGATTTTTGGGGAGGCTTCCATATATGTTTAAAAAAGATGTTGCAATTTTAGATATTGGCTCAATGGCTATGACTGTTATGGTCGCTGAACGAGGAGTTAATGGTACTTTTAAAATTAAGGGTAAAGGTGAGGCTGATTATGGCGGTTTCCAAAAAGGTGAGTTTTTAGAACCCGACCAAGTTAAGTATGCAATTGGTCTTGCTGTTGCAAACGCAGAAACTTCTTATGGCTCAAAAATTACTGATATTTATGTTGGTGTTCCTGGTGAGTTTACAAGTGTGATTTGCCGAGATACAGTCATCAACTTTACAAGAAAGAAAAAAATTAATGATAATGATGTAAGACAACTTTTCCATTCAGGCAATATTTATAAAAAACATCCAACTCATAGTGTGATAAACCAATCTCCAATTTATTTTATGCTAGATGACGGAAGAAGAATTATTGAACCTCGTGGTAATGCTTCAACAAAGCTTAGAGGATTTATCTCTTATGTTTTAGCAGAAAATAATTTTATTGATTTTATTGATAATATCTTAGCTGAACTTGGTATTCGCAATGCAGGATTCTTGTCTTCTTGTTTGGCGGAGTCAATGCATTTGTTCGACCCATCAGTTCGTGATAGATATGTGATTTTAGTTGACTGCGGTTATATAACAACATCTGTAATGCTTGCAAGAGGTGATGGTTTGTTGTTCTTAAACAGTTTCTCTCTTGGTGGCGGTTATATTACTGGGGACTTGTCTCAATGCTTAAAAATCCCATTTACGGAAGCGGAAAGCCTAAAACACAAAGTTGTGCTTAGTTGGGATGCTAATGAAAATGATACTTATGAAGTTCCTGGCAAAGACTTTGTTTCTCCATTCTCAGCAAGAGTAACTAATCAAATTGTTGAGGATAGACTAGGACAAATTGCTCAATACATAAACAAGTGTCTTGATAGATGTGAGTTTGAGTATCCTGAGTTTATACCAGTTTATCTTACAGGTGGTGGAATTAACTTTATAAGAGGGGCGAGAGATTTAGTTGCAAGAAGACTTGGGAGAAAAGTTGAACTTGTTGCGCCAAATCTTCCACATATTTCAAGACCTGATTATTCAAGTGAAATTGGTCTTTTAGATATGGCTCTAGAGCTTCAAGCAGAGGACAGTTTTTTATTAGTAAGATAAAGTGAATTAAAAATTTAACTAAAACAAGTTTCGCTAATTGGAGCGAAGATTTATATAAATTTATTAATGAAGTATTTTATTCAAGGAGAAAGTATTATGGACTATAACAATATTAATCCTATTTGTCAAATTTTAGTTGTTGGTGTTGGTGGTGGCGGAAATAACGCCGTTAATCGTATGATTGCATCTAATATTAAAAGTGCTAAGTTTGTTGCTGTGAATACAGATAAGCAAGCTCTTTTAATGAGCAATGCAACTTCTCAAATCCAAATAGGAGAAAAACTCACTCGTGGTCTTGGAGCAGGTGCTGACCCAGAGATTGGAAGAAAAGCAGCTGAAGAAAGCCGTGCGGAAATTGCTGAAAAATTAAAGGGTAGTGACCTTGTATTTATTACTGCAGGTATGGGTGGCGGTACTGGTACTGGTGCAGCTCCGGTTATTGCTAGCATTGCGAAAGAAATGGGTATTTTGACAATCGCTGTTGTTACCAAACCTTTTGCTTTTGAGGGTAGAACAAGAACTCAAAATGCAGAAATGGGTATAAGAAACCTTTCTAAGTGTGTTGATACTTTGGTTGTTATTCCAAACGACAGACTCCTACAAGTTGTTCCAAAAGGAACACCTGTTGTTGATGCATTTAAGTATGCAGATGATGTTCTTCGTCAAGGTATTCAAGGTATTAGTGATTTGATTGCTACACCATCTCTTATCAACCTTGACTTTGCTGATGTAAGAACAGTTATGAAAAATCGTGGCCTTGCACATATGGGCATTGGTGAGGGTAAAGGCGAAAAGCGTCACATTGAAGCTGTTAAGCAAGCCGTTGCAAGTCCTCTTCTTGAAACAACTATTGAGGGAGCAACTGCTGTTATTATCAATGTAACCGGTGGTTTCGACCTTGCACTTGACGAAGTTAATGAGGCTGTTAACCTTGTAAAAGAAGTTGTTGACCCTTCTGCAAACACTATTTTTGGTGCTACTATTGACGAAAATTACAATGAAAGATTTGTTGTTACTGTTATTGCAACAGGTTTCCAAAATTCTGCTTTTGAAAATATTGCAGAGGAAGAAAAAAAGGAAAAACCACAAGAGATTCCTAAGCCTCAAACGACTGGTGCTTTCGATAGAAGTAAGTTCGCTGAGTTTTTAGCTGGTAAGCCAGCTTTTGCAGGTATGGTTGCAGAACAACCACAACCTCAAACAGAGGCAAAACCTCAAGGTTCAACAATAAGGCTATGGGGAGATGAAACTAGAATTGTTAATCCATCGCCAAATCCAGCACCTCAACCTGCTCAAACAAATCCTTTTGAAACTCGTGTTGAACAGGCTCAAAAATCTCCAGTTCAACCAACTCCTGAGATTTCAAAAGAAAGAGAAACAATGTCTAATGACAGACCTGAAACAACAAGAGATATTGGTATATCTTCTTCAAGATTAGATATTGATAATGATGATTTATTACCTCCATTCTTAAGAAAAAGAAAATAGGTTTTAAATTTTATAAATAATTAATGAGTCCCAAAATCGAAAAATGGTTTTGGGATTTTTTGTTGTTGTTTAAGTTGTTGCAAAATAATTTCTGTACTGCTCATAATATTGGATACATACTGTATGGGGGTGAAATTGTTTTTAAAAACGATTAAAAACTTTAAAAAAGGGGTCAAAATCGTTTGGAGATTTTGAAATTATTATATATAATAATAAGTGTAAAGGTGTAAACTAAAGAGAAGAACGGATAGGTGGAAGAAGTTGAAAAAACAATCCGCAATTCATCATTCTTAATTCTTCACTCTTCATTACAAAACCTTTTGGTTTTGTTTAGTTCCTACGGAAGACAAAACTTCGTTTTGTGATTCATCATTATTTATCCCAAGCGGAGCGTCTGCCCTAATTCATCATTTTTAATTAATCATTGCAAAACCTTTTGGTTTTGTTTAGTTCCTGCGGAAGACAAAACAAAAAAAGAAACATCCGCAATTCATCATTTTTTCACTCTTCATTTATCATTCATTAAAGGGGTGTGCCATAGTGGGTAAAAGACTAAAACTTGTATTATTTGTATTGTTACCAATAATATGTCTTGTAATAGCAGGCATACCTTTTACTTTGGCAGATTATCCTGAAACACAAATAGAGCAAACAATGAACGGTACAAGTGCAGAAGATACAGGTGCAAGCACTGCGGATAAATCTCTTAAAGGTGGAGCTTTATATATAAGTGGTGGGGCTTCATATACAATGACAGGTGGCTCAATTACTGGAAAGACTAACCAATACGGTGGAGCTGTGTATGTAACAAATGGTTCAACCTTTACAATGACTGGCGGAACAATTACTGGTTGTACTGCATTATATGGTGGGGCAATCTATGTTGAGGCTGGTGGAATTTGTAATATTACTGGTGGTACAATCATTGGCAATAAAGCACAATTTGCACCAGCAATTTATGTAGAAGACGGCGGAGTACTTAATGTAGATCAAACAGCAGTAATAAAAGATAACGAATACGAAAAGTATGGCAACTTGTTAGAGGTTTATGTTGACGGTTCTCTTGTGCAATCTCGATATATAAAGGCTGATACATATACAATTGACGAAAATGAAATGCCACTTGATTACGAGCATTGTTGCGGATACTTTTTAGATGAAAGACTTAGTGAATGTTCAAACGGAGAGATAGCTCTTACAAGTGAATCAATGGGATTTGCACCAAGAACAGCAGATGCTGAAGAGTATGTTGCTAGGCTTTATACAAGAACAGCAGACCCAAATAATTTTAGTTTTACATTTAACAGTTCAACTCAAAAATATGATTTAATAGCTAAAAATGCTTCATTGAGTGGGAATATAGTACTTCCAAAAGAGTATAATAATGTTGAAACTACTATTTTTTCTGTTGTTAGCGGGTCTAATTATCCTTTTATAGGATGTACAGGGATGACTGGTATAACATTCCCAGAAGGTCTTGAAACCATAGGTGCGTATGCATTTTTTAATATGGAAACAATGACTGATGAGTTAGTTATTCCAAACAGTGTAACATTAATTAAAGAGCGTGCATTTAGAGCTTGTAAAGGACTAACTGGTGATTTGGTTATACCTGATAGCGTTGTCACTATTGAAACAAATGCTTTTGCAATATGCACCGGATTTAAAGGGAGTTTACTTTTAGGTAACAGTATTGAAACCATAGGTTCGGGTGCCTTTAATGGATGCTCAGGATTAACAGGAGATTTGGTTATACCAGATAGTGTAATTACAATATCGGGTTCGGCATTTTCAGGTTGCACAAGTTTGAATGGAAACTTAACAATTGGAAAAAATGTAACAACGATAGATAGTAATGCTTTTATGGGGTGCAACAATCTAACAGGAGATTTGATAATTCCAGATAGTGTAACAAGAATTGGCACATATGCCTTTAATAGTTGTGGCTTTAATGGTGAATTAAAAATTAGTAAATCTATTACAGATATAAGAGAAAGAGTGTTTGCAAGTTGTTCAAATTTAACAACATTAACGATACCTGAAGGTGTAGTTAGTATTGATACGGGTGCTTTTTATTATTGCTCAAAGTTGACAGGTACGCTGTCTATCCCAAGCACAGTAAAAACTGTGGGAAGGCATGCTTTTTATTATTGCTCAAATATAACAGGATTAGCTATGGGTAATAATCTTGAGTCGATAGGAGATTATGCTTTTTATGAATGCGAAAAAATAACAGGAGAATTAGTATTTTTTGATCGTTTAACAAGTATTGGCAATTCTGCTTTTTATGAATGTGAAAAATTAACAGGAGGATTAGTATTTCCTGATAGTTTAACAAGTATTGGTGACTCTGCTTTTTATGGTTGCGACAGATTAAATGGTGAACTCAAGTTTGGAACAGGATTAAAAAACTTAGGGTCGTATGTTTTTCATAATTGCGACCTAACAGGAACTGTTAGATTTCCTGATGGTTTTGAGACAATCGGAAAGTATACATTTAATAATTGTTTCTACCTTAGCGCAGAAATGATATTCCCAGACAGTGTTATTAGTGTTGGCGAAGGTATATTTGATGGTGTTGATGTGGCTGGAGATTTATATATAGGCAAGTCTTTAACTAGTTTTAATTTGAATGCTCTTCAATATAAAGCTTCATCTATCGATAATATTGTTGTTTCAGAGGAAAATACAATATATTCAGTATATAAAAATGCGTTAATAGAGAATTCCTCAAACACTTTAATTATTGGTTGTAACAAAACAGATTTATCTGTAATAAACGAGGTTTCAGTTATAAATAGAGCTGCATTTTATAATTGTAGTGAATTATCAGGCACATTGACTTTAGGTAATAATATTACAAGTGTTGCAGAGTATGCTTTCAATGGTTGTTCAGGATTGTCAGGAACTCTTATTTTAAGTGAATCTATAACAAGTATTGGACAAAGTGCTTTTAGGGATTGTGTAGGATTCAGTGGTGATTTGACAATAGGTGGACATATAACAACAGTTGGTGCTAATGCTTTTAATGGTTGTACAGGTATTAACGGAAAATTAATTATTGGTGAGGGTGTTAACTCCATAGGCTCTGATGCTTTTAAAAATTGTAGTAATATTTCAGGGACTTTAATAATTCCATCAACTGTAACATCATTATATAGAAATACTTTTTATATGTGTACAGGACTCTCTGCTGTTTATCTTCCAAAAAACATAGAAACAATATCTGCTGGAAGTTCTTCAAGTGGACCATTTTTAAACTGTTCAAATACATTAAAAATTTATTGTGAGCCAACGGAAAAACCTGAAGGTTGGGGCGATTACTTTAATTCTGCAGGCTCTTACAATCCACTTGAAACCATTTGGGGTTGTTCGCTTGATAGTGAGGGGAATATTGTTATTCCAACCAATGATATCAATATTTTTGTTGATGGAGTACAAACAAAAACATTGAGTTTTGATTTAAGTGTGACATCATATACCGTTGTAGAAAGCGATATGCCTCTTGATTATGAGCATTGCTGTGGGTATTTCTTAGATAGTGAACTTAGAACAACTATCAAGAATGATACTATTGATTTTTCCAATGGAGATGTAAATCTTTATACCAAGACAGCAACTTTGGATAAGTTGAGTTTTAGTAAAAACAGTGACGGTGTTTCATACTACTTTAGAAGAAGTTCAACATCAATAACGGGTGAAGTTGTTGTTCCTATGGAATATAGTGGATTGCCAGTAACTTCTGCTGATTATGATATTGGTGATGGTGAAGGTGCTTTTCATGATTGTTCAGGAGTTACGGGGTTGGTATTGTGTGCAAATGTGCAAGTTGTAAATTATAGATTATTACCAGAAAACTGTGAATCTTTTGTTATTCATGACAAAATCACCCAAATTGAAGATTATTCCTTTGATGGTTGTTCAAAATTAACAAATATTGAAATTTCTAACAGTGTAACAAGTATAGGTAATTCTGCGTTCCGTTATTGCAGTGGATTAACAGAAGTAAAAGTATCAAGTGAAAATACAAAATACGAAGATAGAGGAAAGAATGCAATAATAGAGAAAAGCACGAATACAATAATATATGGGTTTGATTGTACAGATTTAAGTGTGTTAGAAGAAGTAACAAGTATAGGAGAAGAAGCATTCTCTTATTGCAGTGGATTAACCGGAGAATTAACAATCCCAGATAGTGTAACAAATGTAGGAGACAGAGCGTTCTATTATTGCAGTGAATTAACAATTGTAACAATAGGTAATAGTGTAACAAGTATAGGAGGATATGCGTTCTATTATTGCAGTGAATTAACAATTGTAACAATAGGTAATAGTGTAACAAGTATAGGAGGATATGCGTTCTATTATTGCAGTGGATTAACAAGTGTAACAATAGGAGATAGTGTAACAAGTATAGGAGATTCTGCATTCTCTTATTGCAGTGGATTAACAGGAAGTTTAATAATACCAGATAGTGTAACAAGTATAGGGAATTCTGCATTCTATAAATGCAGTGGATTAACAAGTGTAATAATAGAGGATAGTGTAACAAGTATAGGCGATAATGCATTCAATTCTTGCAGTGGATTAACAAGTGTAACAATAGGGGACAGTGTAACAAATATAGGTTCTTCTGCATTCTCTTCTTGCAGTGGATTAACAAGTGTAATAATAGGTAATAGTGTAACAAGTATAGGAGGACATGCATTCTATTCTTGCAATGGATTAACAAGTGTATATATTCCAAGCAGTGTAACAACTATTTCTGCTTCAAGTTATGCAAGTTCACCATTTAGTGAATGTTCAAGCAGTTTAGTAATCTATACAGATGTTGCCAATGCCTCAAGCAAACCAAGTGGTTGGAGTACTTATTGGAATTACAGGTCTTCAAGTGCTACTTATACAACAAACTATGGCTACACTCTTGAACAATATAAATCTGCGGTTGGGCTCGAGTTTGCTCCAAATGTGGAAAAAATAAACGGTGTGGAAGTTGAGGTTGTAGAAGAAGATAATGCTTATCGACTTGATAACTCATATTTGAATGAAATGTTGCTTGATAAGAGGGAATATATTGTTTTGCCTAAAAAACAAGTGAAAATCGCATAATAGTATATAGTATGTTTTATTGCGTTGTTTACTAAAAAAGAGAAAAGAGAGATTTTTAAATCTCTCTTTTTTAGTGGAGAATAATTAGTAAAAAGGGGACAAGATTACTTTATATATTAATTTTAAAGACTGATGGGTAAAGTAAAAAAATCAAGAAATTTGATAGAAAAAAATCCAAGTTGCCTTGGATTATAATGTGATAAGTTATTACTCTTTTAAAGCTTTTTCAAATTCGTTTACGAACTCAAAGAATGTTGAAATGTCTTTGAATTTTTTGTATACGCTTGCAAATCTTACATAAGAAACTTCGTCAAGCTTTTGAAGTCCGTCCATAACAAATTCACCAATCTTTTTTGAAGAAATTTCGTCTTCAAAAGTGTTGTAAATCTTCTTTTCGACTTCAATACATAAGTTATCTATATCTTTCATAGAAACTGGTCTTTTTTGGCAGGCAGCCATAATACCAGCCTTGAGTTTATTTAGATTGTAGGGTTCACGAGTGCCATTATTTTTAATGACAAGAACTGGCGTTTCTTCAACGGTTTCATAAGTAGTGAAGCGTCTGCCACACTTAGGACACTCTCTGCGTCTTCTAATAGAGTTGTTTGCTTCAACATCTCTTGAATCAATTACTTTTACTTCGTTATGCTTACAATAAATACAAATCATAGTATTTTTACCTCTTGATTAGAGTGTATCATATTTTAGACGACTATTGCAAGAAATTTATTACACAATTATTCCAAAATTCCTTGAAGAGGACTGAAAAGGACAAAATTTTTGCAAGCTTTTGAGTATTTGTTTTCGTATAATGCTTGTATGAGTCTTTATATTGAATATGTGATGATAGACAATCTTGTGATAAACACATTAATACTGCTTTGTGTGAAAAACACTCTCAAGCTTAAAGTGCGGGCTTGGAGACTGTTTTTGTCTGCACTTCTTGGAACAGTAGTTGCTGTTGTTTTACCACTATTAAATATTTCTAGTTTATTGCAACTGCCTGTAAAAATCGTTCTTGGGGTTGTAATGATTTTAGTGCTTGCAACTTATTTGAGGTTTAAAGACTTTATAATAAGCCTTGTTTTGTTTGTTCTTTATACTATTTTGCTTGCAGGGGCATCTATGGTAACGCTTCTTAGCTTTGGGACAAGTTTGGAGTCGCTTTCTGCGGGTGGTTATGACATTTCTGTGCCTCTTGGACTTATTTTGCTTATAGTTTCTCTGTATGTTGCAATAATTATCTATATTGCTCGATATTTGACGAGAAAAAAAGATTTGAGTCCGTTTTTGCGTAAAGTTAAAATATTGATTGACGGCAGGGCTCTTGAGTTTGATGCTTTTATAGATAGCGGAAACAAACTTGTAGACATAAAAACAGGGCTTCCTGTTGTTGTTTTATCTATTACTGCGCTGTTCAAGTATTTTTCAAAAGAAGAGATTGAACTGCTTATGCTTATGAAAGGTAAAGGTACTATATTTAAAAATGTTCATTATTGTGACTACAACACGATTTCTGGTGAGGCAAAAAAGATGGTTGTTTTTGATGCGGACAAAATAGTCATAAATGACGGCAAGAGTGAATATACAACTAATAGGTTTGTGGTCGGCATTACTTACAAAAAGTTTAAAGATGTATGCAAGTATGAGTGTTTGTTGGGTGCTACCGTTTGTTTGAATTAAAAATAAAAGGGGTGAAAAATGTTTAAGATTCTTGTTAGGTTCTTCCAAAAGATAAAAAGAATGATTTTTAGCTCTTGTGATGAAGTTTTTTATATTTGCACAGGAACTGAGATTTTGCCAGAAAAATTAACCCCTGAAGAAGAGCTAGTGTTAACTAGCAAACTAAGTATGGGTGACCAAAGTGTAAAAACTGAGCTTATAGAAAGAAATCTAAGGCTTGTGGTGTATACGGCTCAAAAATTTGAAAATACAGGCGTTCCAACTGAAGATTTAATTTCTATTGGGACAATTGGTTTAATTAAGGCTGTGGGGTCTTTTAACGGTGAAAAGAAAATAAAAATGGCGACATACGCATCAAGGTGTATAGAAAATGAAATACTTATGCATCTTAGAAAAACTACTAAGATTAAAAGAGAATTTTCTTTAGATGAGCCACTTAATACTGATAAAGATGGAAATGAGTTAAGTTTGGCAGATGTTTTAGGTACAAGTCCTGATGTTGTCTCTAAAGGGGTTGAAAATGAGGCGGAAATGACGGTTTTAAAAATTGCACTTGATATGTTGCCAAAGAGAGAAAGAGAGATAATGGATATGCGCTACGGCCTTACAAAGGGTTGTGAGATGACGCAAAAGGAAGTTGCGGATAAACTTGATATTTCGCAGTCATATATAAGCAGGCTAGAGAAAAGGATACTAGACAAGCTCAAGTATGAAATGGAAGAGAGGATGAAGGCATAGAAAAAGACAGCAAGTGCTGTCTTTTTAATGATGAATGAAGAATGATAAATGATGAATTAAGGCAGACGCTCCGCTTGGGATATAAGAATGAAGGCGAAACTTGTTTTCGCTTTCCGTAGGAACTAAACAAAACCAAAGGTTTTGTAATGATGAATCACAAAACAGAGTTTTGTCTTCCGTAGGAACTAAAAGCGAAGCTTTTCAAATATTATGACGCTCTGCTTGGGAGATAGTAATGATGAATTATGAATGAAGAATGAAGAATTGCGGAGTTTTATTACAGCAGTGTAAAAATTGATTCAATTAATCTTGGTCTCTCCAGACGGGGAGAAGGTGGTGCTTGCACCAAAAGGGGAGAACAACAATAACCAAAAGGTTTTGTAATGAAGAATCACAAAACAAAGTTTTGTCTTCCGTAGGAACTAAACAAAACCAGAGGTTTTGCAATGATGAGTGATGAATGAAGAATGATGAATTAGGGCAGACGCTCCGCTTTGGATATAAGAATGAAGGCGAAACTTGTTTTCGCTTTCCGTAGGAACTAAACAAAACCAAAGGTTTTGCAATGATGAGTGATGAATGAAGAATGATGAATTAAGGCAGACGCTCCGCTTGGGGCATAAGAATGATGAATTAGGGCAGACGCTCCGCTTGGGGCATAAGAATGATGAAAGAAAAAATGAAGAATGATGAATTAAGGATTTTTATTATAATAGTGTAAAAAATGAATCAATTAACCTCGGTCTCTCCAGACGGGGAGAAGGTGGTGCTTGCACCAAAAGGGGAGAACAAGACAAAACCAAAGGTTTTGCAATGTAGGATATACCAAAATTTTGAGAGTTATAATAACAAAATGTAATTATTATTAGTATACAAAATCGATATAAAAAATGTAATCAAATATATATTATAAATTAAGTGTAAAAAAAAGGAGTAAAAACGGTGGTTACTCCTTTTTTGCAACTCTTCTGTATCTTGCGTAAGTTTTTTGTGTTTTTATTTCTTCAGCAGATTGTTTTTGCTGAGGAAGTGGTTCGTCAATTGGGCAGAGCTTAACTAAAATTACATCATCTCCAATTTTTTTGATAAGTTCTAAAGGGATAAATATGTCTCCACTTTTTTTGAACACTTTTTTAATTCCTGGCACAATAAAACCAAGAACCTTGCCGGATTCTTTGTCAAATGATACATCTATAATTCTGCCAAGCCGTTTGCCGTCATATATATTTATAATTTCCTTTGTTCTAAGGAACGAAAAATTTATTTCCATACTTATAAATATGCTGTTTGTTATAGAAATTTGACAAGTATTTGTATAAAATCGCTAAAAAGCAAGTGAAACTTGTATAAAAATATATCGCTAGCTCCAATAATAACCTCAAAAGGAGCGGGATATGGTATGAACAAGGTTTTAATTTGCGGTATAGACACAAGCAAACTTCCAAGGGCTACCAATGACGAACTTATCAATCTTTTAAAAGAAATAAAGATAGGTAACGAAGAAGCAAGAGAACAGTTTATAATGTACAATATGAGGCTGGTTCTGTCTTTGTGTGGGCGTTTTAACACGACAAAAAACAATGTTGATGATGTCTTTCAGGTTGGAATGGTTGGGCTGATTAAAGCAATGGATAATTTTGACCTTGATGTTGGGGTTAGGTTTTCAACCTATGCAGTTCCAATGATTCTTGGTGAAATTAAAAGGTTTTTGAGGGACAACACAAGCCTAAAAGTTACAAGAAGCCTAAGAGATATTGCGTACAGGGCATTAAGCGCTAAAGAAATGTTGGGAAAAGATGGAGATGAGCCAACACTTGATAAAATTGCAGAGGAGGTTGGAGTGCCAGTAAGTGAAGTTGCTTGTGCTTTGGATGCGATAAGCGACCCTATATCTATTTATGAAAATGTGTACAGTGATGAAGATGGTGGTCTTATGGTTGTTGAACAGTTAAAGTCTTCAACAAATGAAGATTCTTGGCTTGAACAAACAACACTTAAAGAGGCATTGAAAACTTTAGGTACAAGGGAACAACAGATTTTACAGCTTCGTTATTTTGTTGGGAAAACCCAAACGGAAATTAGTGATGAGATAGGTATAAGTCAGGCACAAGTTAGCCGTTTAGAAAAAAATGCAATTAAAATTTTGCGATTAACTACAAGTTAGTTAAAAAAAATAATCAAAAAATATTAAAAAAAAATCAATCAGTTTTTTGTTAAAAAAAACATAAAAAAACAACAACTGAAAAATGTTGTTGCTTTTGATTTTTATATTTAGTTGTTAAGCCTCAGGTTCGCTATCTTCTTCGGTAGTGACTGGGGCTGTTTTAGACTGACTGTTTTTTGAGTCTTCTTTGCTAAGCTTTACGAGTTCTGTTTCGTCAAGAAATCCATTGGCAATAAGGAAAGATACAACATTGCTGTTTACCTTTGTGACTTCCTGACCACTCAAATAACCATATAGCTGAGTTTTAAAGACTTCTTTATCTTTGTCAGTCATTGTGGTGGTGCGAGTTAAATATTGGCTTGCTCTGTTAAGAACAAACAGCACCCCATAATTTTCAGTCATTATAGCAATTCCTCCGTAATTGAAAAAACATACTATACGCATCTTTAGATGCAAGAGTATTTTAGACCTTTTAGCGAAATTTGTCAAGTGATATAAATCAAGGGGACAAAAAGGGAGGTTTTGATTATTGATTTTATCTTTTAGAAAAATTATAAATATTTTGAATTAGAATGTACTTTCAAGATAAATACGGTCTTTGAAAGCACCTCTTTTTTCTACCTTTTTTAGTCGAATTTGCTCGAATTTATCATAAGATACACCTTTTGCATCAAGAACGGCACGAATCACTTCTTCAAGGTCTGCAAGTTCTTCAACCGCTTCGGTGTCTGTGGTTGAGTTAAGATATTCGTTAAGTTCCTCTTGAAGTTTAATGTTAAGTTCTTTTAGGTATTCAGCAGTATCTAAAATTCTGGTTTTGCAATGCTCGTTGTTGCTTTCAATAATTTGAGGGATTTTGTCTCTTACTAATTTGTTGTGAGTTTTCATAGCACTTCTCCTTTTTAATAGTATAACATATTAGAAAAAATAATGTAAAATGCTTTTGATAATGTTTTTGTGTGTGCTATAATATTTATAGGGGAGAAAATATTATGATTCATAGTATGGCTGGCGGAAGACTTGGCAAGGTTGAGTATAATGATTTTGCTAAGGTTAGAATTTTAGAGGGTGAATGTCAGGGTTCTGCATTTTTTTATATAACAAAAATTATGGGACTTAAAGAGGGAGATGAAGTTCTTGTCCCTGTAGGCTTATCAAATACACTTACTAAAGGAATGGTTGAAAGAATAGACAAAAATGTGTCTTCTCAGTGTTCTCCAGTGCCGGTGAAAAGAGCTAAGACTGTTGCAAAAAGGCTGTAAAAACGGTCTTTTTATTTTGTAAAAATCAAAATTGGATAAATTGTTACTAATAATGTATAAAAATTTAGCCGTTTATCAAACTAAGATAAAACAATGTTTGTGAGGGGCTATGAAAAAAATCAAACGCAAAGATAAGGTCAAAAGAGGGCGTATAATATTGTCTGCAATTCTCACTTTTGCAATTGCTGTTTTGTCGCTTGGGTTTGGGGCTTATCTTGGATATATTACACTTAACATAAACTATCTTACTATTGGAACAATGACTTATGAGGTTGGCGGACTTTTGGTTGTCGCTGGATTCTTTATATTCTTTGGTTGTGCAGGTGGTGTGATTTCTCTTAAAGAAATATTTATCTCTTCAAGAAACGAAGAGCGGTTTTCTGCATATAAAGGGGCTTTGTATTCTGCTATTGTCTATTATGTTGTGATTGCTATTATTGCTATTGCTGGGATTGTTAGTGCTATGGTGAACTACATTCCGTCAAATTACATCTGGACAATAGTTGCTCTTGCAGTGTTTGCAATTATTCTTTGTGGAGGGGCTTTCTATTGTGTGTTTAGGGAATTAAAAGAACACAAAAAACGAAAGAAAGCAACTGCTGAAGATTTGGCTTGTGCAAATATGGAGCTTTCTGCTGGTGACATTCATAAACTTAAAGATATGTCTGTTAAAGTAGATGAGGAGAACACGAAAACAGAAAAACAAGAAGAGTCTTATCGTGGCGAAAAGCAAAATGCACCAAGTGGTCAAGAAGAAAGGATGAAAAACGGTCAAGGAACAGAGGGCATTTATCAAAGTGGAGAGCGTAGACAAGTATCTTCAGGTTATAGCGATAGTGGGCTTTATTATAAAAACTTTGTGCTTAATAATGAGGAAGACGAGAAAACAAGAGCACTTAGTAGGCTTGACTTGTATTCGCTAACAGAAAAGCTTATGCAACTTGAAGAGCTTAAGGCTTCTGGAATAATTAGCGAAAGAGAATACTATCAAATACGGAGCAAAATTATATAATAGGGGTGGTCGACTGACTGCCTTTTTCTTTTTTAGGTTCGTTAAAAAGGTTTGTCATTTTCTTGACTTTATTTTTTTTAGTGCATATACTTGAATCAAATGGGGGAAAAGTAATGAAAAAGATTTTAAGCTTTATTTTTGCTATTTGTTTGATAATTCCTGTAAGTTTGGGGCTTGTTGCTTGTAAAGAAGACAAAGAGCCTAAGATAACTGAAATTTGGGACGGAACGATTGCTGAAGTTTCTGCACCTATTGACGGTGTTATCACTATTGAGACAGCGGAAGAACTTGCTGGACTTGCGGTGGCGGTTAATGGTAACACTTCTTTTGCTGGTATTACTATTAAACTTGCTAAAAGTATGGATTTGGATAACTTAGACTGGACACCAATTGGCATTAAAGGAACTGTTACTGATGCTTCTTATTCTTTTAGAGGACATTTTGACGGCAATGGTAAAACTATAAAAAATTTAAAGGTTTCAGGCTCTCACAATGTTGGACTTTTTGGCGTTGTTACTGGAGATAACTCGAGCGAAGAAAATATAACCTCTATTAAAAACCTCAAGATTGTTAACGCTCTTGTAACGGGTAATTCTTGTGCTGGAGCTCTTGCAGGAAAAGTTATAAATCAATATACAAGGGTGGAAATAAGCAAGGTTAAGGTTGAATCTGTAAGGGTTGAGGTTGTGCCTGAACTTGTTGCTCCTGAAACTTATGGTTATGGTGATAGTGTTGGCGGTATTATTGGCTATGTTGAGGGTGCAAATGTAACAGATTGTTCAGCAAAAAACATATCTCTTTTAGCATACAGAGATGTTGGTGGAATGATAGGCTCTGTGGTTTCTAGAGTGGACAGGAAAGCTAGAATCAGTGGTACTTACAGGAACATTGTGATTGTGGTTGACCAACGCACTTATCATTATGGTGAAATAGAAGCAAATGCAACTCCTGATGTTGGTAGAAATGTTGGTTATAATATCATTGATATTGACGGATATAAGAGCAACATTACGGTAAACTATAAAATGTAAAAAACTATAAAACGAGGGAATTGTTCCTCGTTTTTATTTGTTTTATGAAGAAAAATTTGTTTATTTTTGTAAAATTGTGTTGCTATCACTAACAATTGGTGTTATACTAATTTCAGTTTGATTTTAAACAAAAAAATTCTTATGAAAAAAGGGGCGAATTATGAAAAAATTTTGGCAAGATTTCAAAAAATTTATAAGCCGTGGTAATATCGTGGATATGGCTGTCGGTGTCATTGTCGGTGG
The DNA here is from genome assembly GCA_017501645.1 of Clostridia bacterium. Taxonomy (GTDB): domain Bacteria; phylum Bacillota; class Clostridia; order Christensenellales; family UBA1242; genus UMGS2069. Next base: position 16,339 of record JAFVWN010000029.1, read on the forward strand.
TGCTTTCTCTGCTATTGTAACTTCTCTTACTAACCAAATCATTAGACCTGTTATTAACTGGATTTTGTCTATGTGTACTGGCGGTGATGGACTTTCTTCTGTATTTACTTTCTTGAAGAAAGTTTATATTGTGGATGCTACTACTGGCGAAAAAACAGTAGATTTAGCTAACTCTATCTATATTGATTGGGGTGCTTTCATTACTAAGATTATTGACTTCTTAATTATCGCATTCACAATCTTCGTTATGATTAAGATTATCGCTAAATCTCAAGAAGTTATCAATAAGACTGCAAAGAGCATTGAAAAGGGTATTCCTGATAAGGCTGAAAGAAAAATTCTTAAGCAAAGAGGTGTTAACCTTAAAGATCCTAAGGCTGTTCGTGAAGCTCTTATTCAACTTGACGAAGAGAAAAAGCAAGAAGAGGAAAGAAAGAAAGCTGAAGAAGCTGCTAAGCCAAAGCCAGAAACTGACCTTGATGTGCTAAAAGAAATTAGAGAACTTTTAAAAGCTCAAGCTGTTAAAGATGCTGTTCAAGATAGCGCAGTTGAAATTCCTGTTGAAACAACTGATACAACTGAAGCAAAATAAGAAAAACAAATTAAGACTTGCCAAATGGCAGGTCTTTTTTAATGATGAATTATGAATGATAAATGATGAATTAGGGCAGACGCTCCGCTTGGGGCACATAGTAATGATGAGTAATGAATTAGGGATTTTTATTATAATAGTGTAAAAAATGAATCAATAAACCTCGGTCTCTCCAGACGGGGAGAAGGTGGTGCTTGCACCAAAAGGGGAGAAAAACAATAACCAAAAGGTTTTGCAATGATGAATCACAAAACAGAGTTTTGTCTTCCGTAGGAACTAAAAGCGAAGCTTTTCAAATATTATGACGCTCTGCTTGGGATATAGTAATGATGAATTATGAATGATAAATGATGAATTAGGGATTTTTATTATAATAGTGTAAAAAATGAATCAATTAACCTCGGTCTCTCC
>JAFVWN010000030.1 GCA_017501645.1 Clostridia bacterium
AAAGCAGGAGCAGGTTGGAATGGATTTTGGAGATATAAACTTTCAAACAAGGTTCTTCGTAGTATCTAGATGTTACACGAAAGGTTCTTGTTTGAGAGTTTTAGCCCAAAAGACGACCAAGATGCGTGTTATAGTCCGCCGGTTCGTTAGAGAGGCGGAACTCACCACGCAAATCTTGCCCTAAGAATGTATACAGGTTGAATCGAGTCAGCCTGTTTTTTTATGTAAAATTTTAGGGGTTACCTTGCGGAAAAAACAAGTCTTTCGCAAGGAGAGTGGCGAGAGCAAATAATTTTGTAAAAATGAATATCCTAAGTGGTGAAAAATAAAAAAGTCAAAAATACCCCTTAAATCGTTTGGAGATTTTGAAATTATTATATATAATAATAAGTGTAAAGGTGTAAACTAAAGAGAAGAACGAATAGGTGGAAGAAGTTGAAAAAACAATCCGCAATTCATCATTTTTTCATTCTTCATTCATCATTGTTCTTCAACCCTTTGGGTTAGTTCCTACGGAAGACAAAACTCTGTTTTGTGATTCATCATTATTTGTCCTAAGCGGAGCGTCTGCCGTAATTCATCATTTTTTCATTCTTAATTTTTTCATTCTCTATAAGGTGTGTGCCATAGTGGGTAAGAAACTAAAACTTATATTATTTGTATTATTACCAATAATATGCCTAATAGTAGCAGGCATACCTTTTACTTTGGCAGATTATCCTGAAACACAAATAGAGCAAACAATGAACGGAACAAGTGCTGAAGATACAGGTGCAAGTAAAGCTGACAAATCTCTTAAAGGTGGGGCGTTATATATAAGTGGTGGAGCAACATATACAATGACAGGTGGCTCTGTTACAGGAAAGACTAACCAATATGGCGGAGCAGTATATGTAACAAATGGTTCAACCTTTACAATGACAGGTGGAACAATCACTGGTTGCGTTGCATTATATGGCGGAGCTATTTATGTAGAGGCAGGCGGAACTTGTAATATAACAGGCGGTACAATCACAGGAAATAAAGCACAATTTGCTCCAGCAATTTATGTAGAAGATGGTGGAGTACTTAATGTAGACCAAACAGCAGTAATTAAAGATAATGAGTATGAAAAGTATGGTAATGCATTAGAAATATATGTAGATGGTTCACTTGTTGAAACAAGATATCTAAAGGCAGATACATACACAATTAATGAGGATGAAATGCCACTTGATTATGAGCATTGTTGTGGATACTTTTTAGATGAAAAATTAAGCCAATGTTCTTTTGGCGAGATAGCTCTTACAAGCGAAGCAATGGGCTTTGCACCAAGAACAGCAGATGCAGAAAATTATGTCGCGAGGTTATACACAAGAACAGCAAATCCAGACAATTTTAAATTTACATTCAACAGTACAACGCAAACTTATGATATTAAGAAGAAATCAACAACAATAAGTGGCCATATAGCGTTACCTAAAGAATATAACAATGTACAAACAAGTATTTATTCTGCAACGGGTTATACCGATGGTGCTTTTTATGGTTGTTCATCAATGACGGGCATAACTTTTCAAGAAGGGATTAAAACGGTTTGTAATTATACTTTTTATGGATTAACTGGATTAACGGGAGACTTAGTAATTCCAGATAGTGTAACAAGTATAGGAAATTCTGCATTCCGTTCTTGCAGTGGATTTACAGGAAGTTTAACAATTCCAGACAATGTAACAAGTATAGGTGAAGGTGCATTTTACGGATTGTCTGCAAATATGACAGAAATTGTTGTTTCTGTAAATAACACATATTATTTTAGTGATTCTAAAAATGCACTAGTTGAAATATCAACAGGAAGATTAATAGCGGGTTGCAATTACACAGATTTAACAATATTACAAGATGTAACAAGCATAGGACAACAAGCATTCTATTATTGTAGTGGATTAACCGGAAGTTTAACAATTCCAGATAGTGTAACAAGTATAGGGGATTATGCATTCTCTTATTGCAGTGGATTAACAAGTGTAACAATAGGGAATAGTGTAACAAGTATAGGGGATTATGCATTCTCTTATTGCAGTGGATTAACAAGTGTAACAATAGGAGATAGTGTAACAAGTATAGGAGAAGGTGCATTCTGTGATTGCAGTGGATTAACCGGAGAATTAATAATACCCGATAGTGTAACAAGTATAGGGAATTCTGCATTCTCTTTATGCAGTGGATTAACCGGAGAATTAATAATACCCGATAGTGTAACAAGTATAGGGACTCTAGCATTCTTTAGTTGCAGTGGATTAACAAGTGTATATGTCACAACTAGTGTAACTACTATATCTGCTTCAGGTTATTACGATGCACCATTTCGTAATTGTTCAAGTAGTTTGGTAATATATACAGATGTTGTAGATGCTTCAAGTGTACCAAGTGGTTGGGGAACATATTGGAATTATTATCGTAGCGGAAAAACATTAACCGTCAATTATGGCTATACTCTTGAACAATATAAATCTGCGGTTGGACTTACTTTTGCTCCAAATGAGGAAAAGATAAGTGAGGCGGATGTTGAGATGATAGAAAATATTAATGCTTATCAAGTGGATAGCTCTTATTTAAAAGAGGATGTGCTTGATAAAAAAGATTATATTTTGCTTAAAAAACAAGAGAAAATAGCATAAATCTTTAATATTTAATAGCATAAGAAAAACGAGGTGTAAGCCTCGTTTTTTTGTTGGGGTAAAGCCAAACTAGGCATTTTGAACGGTCTCTTTGTTTGATTTTTTAATAGATTGAAAAGACTAGGAAATAAAAGAAAAATTTGCTTAAAAATGAAAAAAGTGTTCAATTAATTAATTTTTGGTTAAAAAAGACGGCTTTTGAACAATTTATCGTGCTTTTTTTGTGGTTTTTTCTTAATTTTGTTTGGAAAAATGGGTGTTTATATTATATAATATTCTAGTATAAATATATTTACATAAAATTAGGAGCTATTATGAAAATTGTAATTGATGCATTTGGTGGGGACAATTCTCCGGTTGAAATAGTAAAAGGGGCTATAACTTCTGTTAATCTTATTAAAGATATTTCTATCATTCTTACTGGTGATAAAGATAAAGTTCAAGCGATTCTTGACGAGTATGGTTATAAAGGTGACAGAATTGAAATTGTTCACGCACCTGATGTTATTACTAATAACGAATCACCAACTTCTGCTATAAGAACAAAAAAAGAAAGTTCTTTAGTCGTTGGTTTTAATACTTTAAAAAACACAGAAGACGCAATTGGTTTTATTAGTGCTGGTAGTACTGGCGCTGTTCTTGCTGGTGGTACTTTTATTGTTGGAAGAATGGAAAATGTACTTCGCCCAGCTCTTGCACCAATGCTTCCAAATATTGTGGGTGGAAGAACAATGCTTATTGACTGTGGTGCAAATGTAGACTGTAAGCCTGAATACTTAAAACAATTCGCTATTATGGGAAGCGTATATATTAAGAGTATGCTTGGTATTGAAAATCCTCGTGTTGGTCTTCTTAATATTGGCGTGGAAGACAAAAAGGGAAACGCTCTTACTCACGAAGCATTCCCGCTTCTTAAAGAGTGTAAGGAAATCAACTTTATTGGTAATGTTGAAGCTCGTGATATTCTTAGCGGTGAAGTTGATGTTTTGGTGAGTGATGGTTTTGCTGGAAATGTTGCGCTTAAGTCTACAGAGGGTGCAGTAATGAACCTTTTAAAACTTATCAAATCCTCAATTAAAGAGGCTGGACTTGGTGCAAAAATTGGTGCTACACTTATGAAAAAAGTGTTTAAAAGTATTAAGTCTCGTATGGACTATAATACTCAAGGTGGATCTCCGTTTGTTGGTATCAATAAAATTGTTGTCAAATCTCACGGAACAAGTACTGCTGAAACAATTCTTTCTTGTGTTAAGCAGGTTAAAGAAATTCACGAGAGTGGATTTATAGAAAGTCTTAAAACCGGAATAAACCTCACAGAAAACTAAAATTTTTACCATCACAAATTATAATAAGTTGGGAGATGTGTTTGTATGATTTTTGATTTTGCAAAAATTGAAGAAATCATTGGTTACAAATTTAAAGATAAAGATCTTTTGAAAGGTGCTTTTGTTCATAGTAGTTACGCAAATGAGCATAGAGTATATAGAAGTAATGAAAGACTGGAGTTTTTGGGAGACAGTGTTGTTTCAATTATTGTAACAGATTATATTTTCAATCGCTTTAGAAACAACGAGGGCGACCTTAGTAAAATTAGAGCCTCTCTTGTAAGTGAAAAAAGCTTCTCTGCTATATTTGAACTTATGGGGCTAGATAAATTTATTCTAACTGGTGCAGGACTCAAAAACACGAAGCCTACAAGAGCTATGATGGCAGATGCTTTTGAAGCCCTTGTTGCTTGTATATATCTTGACGGAGGACTTGAAAAGGCAAGAAAATTCGTTCTTGATAAACTTAGTGAAGCACTTGTGGATATAAAAGAATCGGGAGTTCCTGACAGTAACAAATCAATCCTCCAAGAGCGTTTTAAAACATCTAAGGTTACTTATATGGTGGTAAGCAAGGGTGAAGGGCAAGAAAAATTTTATACAGCGAAAGCTTTGATTGATGGCGTTGTTTGTGGAGTTGGAGAAGCTCAAAAGAAAAGAGATGCAGAAGAAATTGCTGCAAAAAATGCATTAATTAACACTAAAAAAGTATAAAACACTTATAAATTTTTATATTAAGGAAAAAAATAATGAAATTTAAAAAATTGGAAGTTTATGGGTTTAAGTCTTTTGCAGACAAACTCGAAGTAAAATTTGAATCCGGTGTTACTGGTATTGTAGGTCCTAACGGTTGCGGAAAGAGTAATGTTGCGGACTCTATTCGTTGGGTTATGGGTGAACAAAGTGCCAAGTCTATGCGTGGTTCAAGTATGCAGGATGTTATTTTCAATGGTACAGAAAACAGAAAACCTCAATCTTTTAGTGAGGTTTCTCTCTATTTTGACAACTCAACAAAAATATTCCCAGTTGACTATGACGAAGTTGTTTTAACTCGTAAACTTTATCGTTCAGGCGACAGTGAGTATGCTATCAACAAAAAGCCTTGTAGACTTAAAGATATTGTAGATGTTCTTCGTGATTCAGGTCTTGGAAAAGAAAGCTACTGTGTTATAGGTCAAGGTAAAATTGATAGTCTTTTATCTGCTAAACCTGAAGAAAGAAGGTCTGTTTTTGAAGAGGCTGCCGGAATTTCTAAGTTTAAAAGCAGAAAAACTGAAGCAGAGAAAAAACTTTCTAACACAAGAGAAAACTTGACCCGTTTATGCGACATTATAAGCGAACTTGAGCGTCAACTTGGACCTCTTGCAAAGCAGGCTGAAAACGCTAAAAAATTCCTTGAATTTAGAGATAAACTCAAAGAATTAGAACTTAATATTTATGTTCATCAATATGATTCAGCAAGTGAAAACAAAGCTGTTATTCGTGAAAGACTTGTTGCAATTGAAGAAGAACTTATATTAAAAACAAAAGATTTTGAAGATGCTGTTGAAAAGTTTAACTTAAGCTCTCAAAAAATCCAAGAACTTGATAAAACTATTGAATCTCTTCGAGATGAACTTTTGGAGCTTACTGTAGGGCTTGAAAAGAAGAGTGGTGAGGCTAAGCTTATTCAAGAAAAAATGTCTAACCTTAATCAAACAGCAGATAAGTTAAAAACTGAGATTGAACAAGATGAAGTGCTTCAAACAAACCTTTCTAAGGCTGTTGAAGATAAAACAAAAGAACTTGAAACACTATCTCATATTATTGAAGAGCTTGATAGACAAGCAGAAAAAATTAATGCTGAATATCTTGAAGTTGCAGACCGCTTAATTGCTGGCGAAAAGATGGCTGAAGAGCACGAGGGTGAAATCTATAATGCCCTTGATAAACTTGGTGATGTAAAAGCCAACCTTTCAAGCATTAAAACTGAAAAGAATGCATTAACAGATAAGCAGGCAGAAGTTATTGCAAGACAAGATGAGGTGAATGCTAAAATTCGTGACACACAAGATGCAATAACTGTTCAAAGAGAAAATTTTGAAGCCTCACAATCTAAACTTGACAAGCAAAAAGAATTGAGACAAACCCTTACTGATAAAGCTCAAGATTATCTCAATAAAAACAACGAGATTATTAAAGAACTTGACGATTTAAAGGTTGAGTATCATACTAAACTTTCTCGTGCAAGAGTTCTTCAAGAAATGCAAGAAGAAAATGAAGGTTTTATTGTTTCTGTTAAAAGACTTTTAGAGCAAGCAAAAACAAACTCTACGATTGGTGGAATGATTGTTGGTGTTGTTGCTAAGCTTATGAAAGTTCCTGAAAAATATGAAACGGCTATTGAAATGACTCTTGGTGCATCTGTTCAAAACATTGTTACAAAAAATGAAGATGATGCAAAATACATTGTTAACTATCTCAAACAAAACCGTTTTGGCCGAGCAACATTCCTTCCAATTGAAAGTGTAAAAGAAAGGTCTGTTCCAGATTTTGTAAAGGCTAAGCTTAACAGTAAAGGTGTGCTTGGTATTGCAAATGAGCTTATTAAGTATGAAAAGAAACTAGAACCAATATTCAAGCATCTTTTAGGTGGAACGGTCATTGTTGATAATATGGATAATGCTATTGCTCTTGCAAGAAGTACTTCTTACTCAGTTAAGATTGTAACTTTAGATGGAGATATTATTAATCCTCAAGGTGCAATTACTGGTGGTAGTAAGAAAGACGCCTCTGCAAGCATTATTGGTCGTGAAAGAGAGATTGAGGACCTTAATAAGGCTCTTGAAGTTCAAAAGAATGATGTCAAAGAGCTTCTTGAAAAACAACAAAAGCTTAAAGATAATATTGAGCAAAACAACAACGAACTTATTAAGCTTAATGAAGAAATTCACGAAACAGAAAAGCAAACCTTAAAAGCTACTGACGAGATTTATCGTTTAGAAGATGACCTAACAGAGCTTGAAAGAGAGGGGCGTCAGCTTGAATTTAGCTTAGAGACAATTCTTGACAGACTTGATTTACTTGAAACAGCTATTGAAAAGGCTTCAAGTGAAGAACAAGCAATGAATGACAGAAAAGAAGAAGTGAGTGAAAACAAGAGAAGAGAGACAAGCCGTTTTGATGTGCTTCGTAAACAAAGAGAAGAACTTTATGACACATTAACAGAGCTTAAAGTTAAGTCTGCTTCATCTATGAGTGAGCAAACCTCTTTAGAAAATGAAAAAGAAAGACTTGAAACCACTATTGCAGAAAGCAACTATAGAATTCGTGAAAACAAGCTTGAACTCCAAAAAACACTTACTCAAATTAGTGACCTTCAAGAAATGCTTGATGAAATAACTGAAAATTCTGCAGTAAAAGGCAATATGGAGGAGCTTCAAGCCGTTCGGGATAAACTTGCAAATCTTGATACTTACAAGACTGAACTTCAAACAGAAATGAACAGGGCAGATGCAAACAAGATGTCTCTTTCTGGGGAAATTCAAAGAGCTAGCGAAAAGAAGACAAAAGAAGAAATGAATCTCCATAAAATCGACACTGACATTGAGTCTATGCAAGAGCGTGTTTGGGAAGAATACAATATGACTTATGCAAGTGCTGTAGAACACAAACAAGAAGATTTTAATATGCAAGAAGGTCTTGTTGAATCAGGGAAACTTAAGAAGCAAATTTCAGCGCTTGGATATGTTAATGTGGCAGCGATTGAAGAAATTAAAGAGGTAACTGCAAGATATGACGATATGACATCTCAACGAGATGATTTGCTTAATGCAGAAGCTGACCTTCTTAAGATTATAAAAGAGCTTACAACCGAAATGGAAACTAAGTTTAAAACTCAGTTTGACCAAATCAATACAAACTTCCAAAAGACCTTTAGAGAGTTGTTTGGTGGCGGTAGAGCTGAGCTTAGTCTTGAAGAAGATACGAATCTTCTTGAATGTGGTATTAACATTACTGCTGAACCTCCAGGGAAGAAACTTCAAAGTATAACTCTTCTTTCTGGTGGAGAAAGAGCGTTGACTGCTGTTGCAATCCTTTTTGCAATCTTAAAACTTCGCCCAATGCCGTTCTGTGTTCTTGACGAAATTGAAGCGGCTCTTGACGACTCAAATGTTGAGAGATTTGCTAAGTACTTAAAGAATTTCAGTAAAGACACTCAATTTATTGTAATTACTCACAGAAAACCAACAATGGAGCTTGCAGACAGTCTTTATGGTGTTACAATGGAAGAAAAAGGTGTTTCTAAGATTGTATCTGTTAAGCTTAGTGATGCGATTAAAAACTCTACTGAGGGGGCTAACTAATGGGATTTTTCTCTAGATTATTTGAGGGGATGAAAAAGACTAAAAAGTCTTTTGCTGAAAAACTTAAATATATTTTTACTGGAAATGATATTGATGAAGACTTTTATGAAGAACTTGAGTATGTTTTAATTTCTGCAGATATGGGTGTTGAGGCTACTGAGGTTATTCTTGAAGAACTTCGTGATGTTGTTAAGAAAAATAAATTAAAAACAACTGATGACTGCAAAGAGGCTCTTAAGCAAATTATGATTGATTTGCTTGAGGGTACTCCTGCAGAGCCTCTTGGTAAACCTTGTGTAATTATGGTTCTTGGCGTAAATGGGGTTGGGAAGACTACCACAATAGGTAAACTGGCTAAGAAGTATACAGATGAGGGTAAAAATGTTGTTTTGGCTGCTGCGGATACTTTTAGAGCTGCCGCAAGTGATCAACTTGAAGTTTGGGCAAACAGGTCTAAGGTTAAAATTGTAACCAATGAACACGGCGTTGATCCAGCGGCTGTTGTTTATGATGCAATTGCTTCAGCTAAAGCAAGAAATGCAGATATCCTTTTGATTGATACGGCTGGTAGGCTTCACAACAAAGCAATCTTAATGGAAGAACTAAAAAAGATTTCTAGGGTTGTAAATAAAGAGTGGCCAGAAGCTGAATATCACAAAATGGTTGTTGTTGATGGTACAACCGGTCAAAACGCAAATAGTCAAGTTGAATTATTTAATGAGGCTGTGGAACTTACAGACATTACAATTACAAAGCTTGACGGAACAAGCAAAGGTGGATTTTTGGTTTCTCTTGCTCAAAACTTTGACATAGCAATAAGATATGTCGGTGTGGGTGAAACTGCTGAGGACTTGCTTGATTTTGATGCTAAAGAATTTATTGAAGCTATCTTTTAGATGGCTTCTTTTTCCTTATAAAATTATTTATATAAAGACTTGACTTTTTTGAAAGGAAAGTATATAATATGTTTTGTAAAGTAAAGTTGCTTTACAAGGCGGTGCTTTATGGAAGATAAAATAAGGAATAATTTACTGCTTGATTTTTATGGTGAAATGCTGACTGAAAAGCAGAGGGAAGTCATAAGAATTTATTTTGAATGCGATTCTAGCTTTAGTGAAATTGCTGAAGAATTAGGAATGACTAGGCAGGCAGTTTATGACAATGTAAAAGTTTCAAAAGCACAACTTGATAGTTTTGAAAAGAAGTTGAAATGTGTTGAAAGATTTTTAGCAAATAGGGAAAAATTACTTCAAATAAGTACTGAAATTGATGCTCTTATTGAAACCGATAAAAATCAAGAGACAATCAAAAAATTGCAAAACATCAAAAAAAATATTGAAAAAGTGGTTCAAAATCAATAATTTTTCAAGGAATATTGCAAAAAACTAGTTTTAAAGGAGATACACATATGGCAATGTTTGCTAGTCTTGGTGAAAGATTAAATCATATTTTTTCTAAACTCACTAAGAGGGGAAAGCTTACTGAACTTGAAATCAAACAAGCTATGCGTGAAGTTAGGGTTGCTTTACTTGAAGCGGATGTTAACTTTATGGTTGCGAAAGACTTCATCAACAAAGTAAGTGAAAAAGCTGTTGGAGAACAAATTCTTAATAGTTTAACTCCTGGTCAACAAGTTATTAAAATTGTTAACGAAGAACTTATTGCTTTAATGGGTAGTACATCTTCAAAACTTGAAGTTGCGTCAGCTCCGCCAACAGTCATTATGATGTGTGGTCTTCAAGGTGCAGGTAAGACTACTATGTGTGGTAAACTTGCTTTGATGCTTAGAAAACAAGGCAAGAAACCAATGCTTGTTGCTTGTGATATTTATAGACCTGCCGCTATTAATCAATTAAAGATTGTTGCGGGAAATGCCGGTGTTGAGTTTTTTGAAAAAGGAACTAATAAGCCGGAAAAGACAGCTGTTGAAGCGATTGAAATGGCTAAGAAAAAAGGTCTTGATACGGTAATTATTGATACCGCTGGTCGTCTTCAAATTAACGAAGAATTGATGAATGAACTTGTCAATGTTAAAAGTGCTGTAAAGCCTCACGAAATTCTTTTAACAGTTGACGCAATGACAGGTCAAGAAGCCGTTAATGTTGCAAAAGAGTTTGACGAAAAACTTGATGTGACTGGCGTAATCTTGACTAAACTTGATGGTGATACTCGCGGTGGTTCTGCGTTATCAATCAAGGCTGTTACTGGGAAACCTATTAAGTTCTGTGGTACTGGTGAGAAAATTGGTGATATTGAACCTTTCTATCCAGATCGTATGGCCTCAAGGATTCTTGGTATGGGTGATGTGCTTACTCTTATTGAGAAGGCTCAAGCTAATATGGACGAGGCTCAAATGAAAAAGCTTGAAGAGAATCTTCGAAAGAATGCGTTTACTTTTGATGATTTCCTAATCCAATTTGAGCAACTTTCTAAAATGGGTAACCTAACAGAATTGTTGTCAATGATTCCGGGAATGGCTGGAAAGTTTAGGCCTGAAGATGTTGACGAAAGCAAAATCAAAACATACAAAGCAATTATTCAATCAATGACTCCAAAAGAAAGAGTTAATCCTGAACTTATTAAAGCGAGCCATAGAAAGAGAATTGCAAATGGTAGTGGTACAACTATTCAAGAAGTTAACCAACTAATCAAACAGTATGAGCAAACTAAGCTTATGATGAAAAATCAAAATAATCCTAGGATGCAAAAACTAATGAGGCGTTTTATGTAGCAAATAGCACACTTTACACTGCGTTTACTGTCAAAGTTTGGCTCACATTCGTTTATGTTTAATAAAGTCAAGCGAGCCAAACTTGACGAGCCTTGTGTAAAATGCACTCTTTGCTCCATAAAAAAGTGTATTAGTACCGAGTTGCTAATGTAGCAAATGGCACACTTTACACTGCGTTTACTGTCAAAGTTTGGCTCACATTCGTTTATGTCTAATAAAGTCAAGCGAGCCAAACTTGACGAGCCTTGTGTAAAATGCACTCTTTGCTCCATAAAAAAATGTATCAGTACCGAGTTGCTAATGTAGCAAATGGCACACTATACACTGTGTTACTGTTAAAATTTGGCTCATATTTGTTTATGTTTAATAAAGTCAAGCGAGCCAAACCTGACGAGCCTTGTGTAAAATGCACTCTTTGCTCCACATAAACAAAACTCGTGTAATTGCAATTGCGTATTAAGAGATACACTCTTTGCACTGCGTTTATAGCCTGAAAAACTACAGAAATAAAACGCAAAAAATTAAAATTAATTTGATATAACAGGGCAAAACCTTTTATATATAAAAACAATGGAGGAAAAATAAAATGGCAGTTAAAATGAGATTAACAAGAATGGGAGATAAAAAATCACCTTTCTATCGTATCGTTGTTGCTGATTCAAGAAAAGCTAGAGATGGAGAATATGTTGACCTTGTTGGTACATACAACCCTCTTAAGACTCCTGAAGAAGTAAAGATTGATGTTGAGAAAGCTAAAAAATGGATTGCTAATGGTGCTCAACCAACTGATACTGTAAAAGCTCTTCTTCAAAAGAATGGCGTTATGGAAGAAAAGAAAACTGCTCCAAAAGCTAAAGCTAAAGCAAAAAAGGCTGAATAATAGCGTAAGGAGTGAATAAAAATGAAAGAACTTTTAATGCATATTCTTTCTGGACTTGTTTCAAAGCCAGAAGCTGTTCAAATTGAAGAAATTGTTAAAGGTAACAATATTGACTACAAAGTTAAAGTTGATAGTGAAGATTTAGGCTCTGTTATTGGTAAGGGTGGTAGAATTGCTAACTCTATTAGAACAGTTGTAAGATCTAGTGCTAAAAAACAAGACAAGCGTGTCAATGTTTCATTTGACGCATAATAAGTAAAGAACGGGCAACCGTTCTTTTTTTATTCATAAAAATATTTGTGTTTGTAAAAATACTATATTTGACTTACTTTGACTTTTAAAAGATTAAACTAAGTGTTTGCAATTTTAAAAAAGTGTGCTATAATCTAAGCAGAAAAAATAATAAAAGGTGAAATATGGAAAGCGATTTAATTTGTGTTGGTATTTGTAGAAGACCACAAGGTATTAAAGGAGAGGTTAGAATAACAGTACTTCTTGATAATGTAAAAGATATTTGTAAGATTACAGAGTTAAAGCCTGAAAATAAGTTTAACTTTTATAAGGTTACAAGAGCTTATCAACTTAGCGATTGTTATGGAATTAAGCTTGAGGGCATTGATACTGTTAATGATGCAAACCTAATAAAAGGTAAAAAACTTTATGCAAAAAAGACTGAAGTTGATGGTCTAAAGACGAATGAGCTCTACATTGAAGACTTAATGGATAAAACTGCAGTGTTTGAGAGTGGTGAGGTTGTTGGAAGAATTGAAGATGTGGAAAATTATGGTTCTGCAGATATTGTATTTATAGATTCAAAAACTATGAAAAATTTAAGCTTCGCAAATGTTGGTGGTATTATAAAGAGTATTGATTATGAAAATCAAAAAGTTATACTTGATGAAACTGAATTTAAAAAAGTTTGTGTTTTTGATGATTAAAGGAGAAAAGTATGAGAATTGATATCTTAACACTTTTTCCAGAGATGTTTGATAGTTTAAAGGCTAGTTTGCTTGGTAAAGCAACAGAGAAAGGAGCTTTGGAAATTAATGTTATTAACATAAGGGATTTTTCAAAAGATAAGCATAAAAAATGTGATGACTATACATTTGGTGGTGGGTCAGGAATGCTTATGACTCCTCAGCCAATCTATGATGCATTGACTAGTATTGAAAATTATAAAAAAGCACACAAGGTTTATATGTCTCCAAGAGGCAGAGTTTTAACTCAAGCCGTTGTGAAAGAGTATTCTTCATATGAACATTTGATAATTTTGTGTGGGCATTATGAGGGAGTTGACCAAAGAATAATTGACCTTCTTATTGATGAAGAACTTTCAATTGGCGATTATGTTTTAACTGGAGGGGAACTTCCTGCAATGGTGGTTGTTGATAGTGTTGCTAGATACTTGCCAAATGTTCTTGGTAACAGTGCGTCTGTTGAAGAAGAAAGTTTTTCTAATGGATATTTAGAGTATCCTCAGTACACAAGGCCTGCGGAGTTTATGGGGATGAAAGTTCCTGATGTTTTAATCTCTGGGCATCACGCAAATGTTGAAAGATGGAGAAAAGAACAGGCTATGCAAATAACAAAAGAAAGAAGACCTGATATATTAAAATAAACATATATTATATAGCGCTGATAGTTATGTAAATTATCGGTGCTTTTTTATTTGTTCTTTTATATATGAATATATTATATGTATTATAAAAAACGCAAAAATACAAAATAAACACTAAAAAAGCATTTAACAATACTGCATTATATCAAAAACATTGCGTTTTTTCTAATTTTAACATATGCAATATATAAAACATTAAAAGTCATAAAAAATAAAAGTGCAAAATAGAAAATATAAAGCGTAAAAACCGTATTATAATGTGAAAAATATGTATAAAATATATTTTTTTGCGGTTTGATATATGGTTTATTTATGGGGTAGTATAGCATATAATTTTGGTTTGAGTAATGATAAATATTAAGTGTTGGGACAAAATTTAGCGGTTATTTATGATTTATTTTTTGTTGAAATTTTATGATATATATTGTATAATATAGAAGACAGAAAAGAGTTGGCGTTTATTAATTTGCAAGATGAAGGTATGAAAGATAAAATTTTAGAACTTGAGAAAAGATTTTTTAAAAAAGAATACACTTCTAATATCGCTTGGATGCAAGAGGTTGTTGCTTTATGTTTTAAAGTTATAAAAATTTGAGGTACTTAATATGAGAATAAATTGGTTTCCTGGTCATATGAAAAAGACCTTAGAAGGGATAGAAAAAGATGTTAAACAAATAGATATTGTGCTTTATGTTTTAGATGCAAGAGCTCCGTTTTCTTGTCTAAATCCAAAGATTGATGAGATTGTAAAAAACAAAACAATTCTTTATGTGATTAATAAGATTGATTTAATTTCTGTTGAAGACGCTAAGAAGATAATTGAGGCATTTGTAAAAGAAGGTAAAAATGTATTAACCCTTCAAGGTAATAATGTTAGTGTTAGAAATATTCTTCTTAATAAGCTTCGAGATCTTACAAAAGAGAAGTTTTTAAAAGCTAAAGAAAAAGGATTTGAGCCTATTTTTAAAGTTATGGTGATTGGTACTCCAAACACAGGAAAGTCAACAATTATTAACACATTGTGTGCTCAAAAGAAAACAATGACTGGTGATAAGGCAGGGGTGACAAAAGGAAAGCAGTGGGTTAAAATTAATGAGAATTTTGCACTGTTAGATACTCCTGGAACATTGTGGCCAAAGTTTGAAGATGATGAAGTGGCTTTGAAGCTTGCTTTTATTGGAAGTATTAAAAAGGATGTTTTGGATGAAGAAGAACTTGGTTTTGAGCTTGTGAAATTTCTTATTAAGACTCATCAAGATAAGCTTGCTGCACGATATGGAGTTGAGGATTTTGAAAGAGAAGAAATTGAAGTGTATGATGAAATTCTTACAAAGACGGGTTGCATTATGAGAGGAAAAGAGATAGATTACACTCGTGGTGCAAGTAAAGTTTTAGAAGATTTTAGAAGTGGAAGAACCGGAAAAATTTGTCTTGATTTATAATTGGTTATTAAAAATCGCCTATCATTAAAAGCTGCTTTTTTGAGGACTTTATTGATAGGTGTTTTTGTTATAATAAAAAATAATGATTATAAAAAGTGCAAAAATGCACAAAAACAGCAGAAAAAGTGTGCTAAAATTAAAAAAAACTGAACAGTGGAGATAAGTTGTGAAAAAGATTTACAATTTGGAAGAAAAGAAAAAAATAGAAAACGAGCTTTATCAAAATGGTTTTGATTTTATTGGTGGTGCTGATGAAGTAGGTAGGGGACCTCTTGCTGGACCAGTTGTTTGCGCTGCTGTAATCTTGCCTAAAGACTGTACAATTGAGGGGATTGACGACAGTAAGAAACTTAGTGAAAAAAAGAGAGAAGAACTTTATCAAAAAATAATTGATGAGGCTGTTGCGTACAGTATTGAATTTGTTTTTCATGATGAGATTGACGAGATTAATATTTTACAGGCAACAAAAAAATGTATGGCCAAAGCAATTAATAATCTTAAAGTTGAACCAGATATGATGCTTATTGATGCATTGACAGGTCTTGAAATTAATTGTCCGTCTAAAGGTATTATTCACGGAGATGCTGTTTGTTATAGTATTGGTGCTGCTAGTATTATTGCAAAAGTAACAAGAGATAGATATATGGTTGATATGGATAAAATTTATCCCGAGTATGGATTTGCAAAAAATAAAGGTTATGGAACAAAAGAGCATATGGATGCACTTAGAAATATTGGTCCTTGTCCAATACATAGAAAATCTTTTATTGGTTTTTTACATAGATAATTATTTTTTATTTTTAAGCGGAACAGGTTTTTATAATTAAAACCTTTGCAATGGGTTTTATAACAGTGTTTGTTGTTAGCAAGTCGGGTTTGTTGTTTTTTTGATTTATGAAAGTTTTGTTTTTATATTGTTTTATATACGATTAAAATTTTTTTTGGAGGGGCAATGAATAATCAATATTATGGTTCTCTTGGTGAGAAAATGGCAGAGAAATATTTGATTAAAAACGGATATAAAATACTTGCAAAAAATTGCAAGTTTGTTGGTGCTGAACTTGACATTGTTGCAATGCTCACTAAAAAGACGCAAGTAAAAAAGATAAAAGCGGATTACAAGAAGGGTAAATATAAATCAAAAGAGGCAGTCAAGTATATGATTGATTCACTTCAAGACAAAATTGTTTTTGTTGAAGTTAAGTTCTCTTCAACAAGAGTATATGGTGAACCATATGAGAGAGTAGATAAGAATAAGCAAAGACAAATTTTGAAAGCTTCGCAGATGTTTATGTTTAAAAACAAACTTGATAATGAAATAAGATATGATGTTATCTCAATAGTTGGAAAAGATATAGAACATATTGAAAATGCTTTTTAGGAGGTTGTTATGTCAAAAGAATATTTAGGTAAAAAAGTAAAAGTGGTTATGGATAGACCTCTTGGTTCAAAACACCCAAAGCACGGATTCTATTATCCTGTCAATTATGGATACATTCCAAATACAATTTCTGGTGATGGTGAAGAACTAGATGCTTATGTGCTTGGTGAATTTAAGCCTCTTGAAGAGTTTGAGGGTGAAGTTATAGCAATTGTTCATAGAACAAATGATAATGACGATAAATTGGTTGTTACTGGTGGTAAAAATTATACAGATGAGCAAATTAGGGCGTTGACGGAATTTCAGGAAAGGTTTTTTGAGTTTGTAATTTGGAGAGAATAACAAGTAAGAGGTGTGTGCTTTGTTTCTTAAAAAAGGGGATAAGTAAAGAAAAATTAAGATAAATTTGTAAAACACTTGATTTTATTGTTCACATATGTTAGAATACCAATGTGATTTTGAGTGGTCCTCTGCACTTAGAGCTAGCATGAACACTCTTTTACAATAAAAAAAGGAGGCAAACCTGATGAATATTATTGATACAATTGAAAAAGAAGGTATGCGTACAGACCTTCCAGCATTCGACATTGGTGATACTGTTAAAGTATTTGTAAAAGTTGTCGAAGGTAACCGTGAAAGACTTCAAGGTTTTGAAGGTGTGGTAATAGCTCGTAAAAATGGTGGTGTTAGAGAAACATTCACAGTAAGAAGAGTTTCTTTCGGTGTTGGTATTGAAAGAACATTCCCATTACATTCACCAAAGATTGACCATATTGATGTGGTTCGTAAAGGTGAAGTAAGACGCGCTAAGTTATATTATCTTCGTGAAAGAAGTGGTAAATCTGCTAAGATTAAAGAAAAGAAATAAGAAAATAGAGCGATTTTTACGCATCTAGCTATGTTAATAAAAAAATCCCAAACAGTCATTTATGTAAATAAACTCGTGTTTGGGATTTTTTTATTGCTTTGCTATATACGCAAATTTCACTCTATTTTTTATTATTACAATTTCTAAATTATATGGTTTAAAAAGAATTAGTTATTATTGATACGAAAAATATGTAAGGTATGTCGTTGTGTTTTATTGAAAATTAGATTTTTTTTATTTGTGTGACTGTTGGGAAAAAATGAGTATCGGTTAATGCCTAAAACAATATACATATATTAATAAATTAATTTGATAAAATTCTAAGTGGTTGATAGTTAAAGACTTGCGTGTTTAGTTTTTTTATTGGTTGTGATAAGTTATAAACAAAAATTTTGATATTTGTTTGTTAATAAATATATATGTATGATATAATAAATTAAAGAAATAATTCTTATGAGGTTTTATTATGGCTGAAAAATTAGTGCTTATTGATGGCAATAGTATTTTGTATCGTTCTTTTTATGCATTGCCACCACTTGCTCTTCCTGATGGAAGATATACAAATGCAGTGTATGGGTTCGCAAATATAATCATAAAAATAATCAATGATTTTAAGCCGTCACATATGGTTGTTGCTTTTGATGTTTCAAAAAAGACTTTCCGTAATGATATTTATGCAGATTATAAAGCAACAAGAAAACCTATGCCTGATGAACTTAGGTCTCAAATTGAACCAGTGAAGACAATGCTTAGGCTTATGGGTATTAAAATATTAGAAAAAGACCATATTGAAGCGGATGATATTTTGGGAACAATTACCAAAAGATTTGAAGATAAAGAGTGTATGATTGTAACTGGAGATAGGGATACTCTTCAATTAATTTCTCCTAAAACAACAATTTGTTTTACTAAAAAAGGTGTTACGGAAACCAAGATGGTGGATGAACAAGCTCTTATGGAAGAGTATGGTATCAAGCCTCATAGTATTGTTGACTTAAAAGCTCTTCAAGGTGATAATGCTGATAATATTCCCGGGGTTCCAGGTATTGGTGAAAAGTCTGCTCTTGATTTAATAAAAGAATATGGCACTATTGAAAATGTTTATAATAATCTCGAGAATATTAAGGCTAGAGTGAAAAACAAACTTGAAGAAGGTCGAGAGTTTGCTGATATGTCTTATAAACTTGCAAAAATCAATAGGGAGGTTGAAATTGATTGCGAGTTTGATGAATTGACTTTTGACTATCCTTTCAGTGAAGCTGTCTACAATTTTATGAAGGAATATAAGTTTAATAGCATTCTTAGAAGAGAAGATATTTTTAGTGGTGATAGTCAAGAGGTTCCGGCGTTTAAGTTTAATGCGGAAAAAATAGAAACAGAAGAAAAACTGCAAAAATTAATTAAAACCATTGAAAAAAACGGTTCATTTTCAAGTTTTTATGATAAAGAAGGCAATTTTTATCTTGCGAGCGAAAGTATGGAGTGGTATATTTCAAGCACTCCTGATATGTTTACTTTCGGTGGAAATTTAGATTACTTTTATGATGAAATTAAGCAATTATTTGAAAATCCGCAAATAAGAAAAATCTTTTTTGATAGCAAAGCAATGAGGCACTCTTTGGCAGAAAGAGGAATCTCGGTTGATGGTAAATTTGAAGATGTTGCAATTATGTCTCATCTTGCGGAAGGCGTGTCTGTAAAGTATCCTGAAGATGTTTTGCAGGTTCCGGGTCTTAGTATGAAAGCGCCTGCACAAAGTTTGTTTATTGTTTATGACCAGTTACTTGAAAAACTAAAAGAACTCAATATGGATAAGTTGTATTATGAACTTGAGCTTCCTTTATCTAAAGTTCTTTACGATATGGAAGTTGAAGGTTTTAAGGTTGATAAAAGTAGAGTTGACGAACTTGGGGAAATATATGCTAAGGAATTAGATTTGTTAATTTCTCAAATTTATGAGCTTGCGGGAGAAACATTTAATATAAATTCAACAAAGCAACTTGCTGAGATTCTTTATAAAAAGTTAGGCTTACCGCATAACAAAAAAATGTCAACCGGAGCAGAGGTTTTACAAGAAATTGTTAATACGCACGAAATTGTACCTCTTATATTAAGATATAGAAAAATTTCAAAGCTTAATAGCACATATATTGAGGGGCTTAGACCTCATATTGATAGCAACGATACCGTTCATACATCTTTTAAGCAAACATTAACAACAACAGGAAGACTTTCAAGTGTTGAACCAAACCTTCAAAATATTCCTATTCGATCAAATGAAAGCAGAGAGGTGAGAAGTATTTATGTTGCAAGAAATGAAAATTCAGTTTTGATTGATGCGGACTATTCTCAAATTGAGCTTAGACTGCTTGCTCATTGTTCGGGTGATGAATTTTTTGTTAATGCGTTCAATAAAGGTTTAGATATTCACGCACAAACCGCTTGTCAAGTTTTTGGTGTACCGATTGAAAATGTTACTGCAGAAATGAGGAGAATTGCTAAAGTTGTAAACTTTGGAATTATATATGGAATAAGTGATTTTGGTCTTGCTTCGGATTTGAAAGTGACAAATAAAGAGGCGAGGGCATTTATTGATTCATTCTATGCAAATCATCCAAAAGTTAGAGAGTATATGGATAAAGCTCTCAATACAGCAAAAGATACAGGAAGAGTTTCTACTCTTTTAGGTAGAACAAGAAGGATGGTGGATATTTCTTCATCTAACTATATGATTAGAACAAGAGCTGAAAGGGCTAGTCAAAATATGCCTCTTCAAGGTTCAGCTGCCGATATTATAAAACTTGCAATGCTTAAAGTACACAGAGCACTTAAAGAGGGTGGTTATAAAGCAAAATTAATAATGCAAGTTCATGACGAATTGATAGTGGATTGTCCAAAAGAAGAAGAGGAAGAAGTAAAGGGGCTTGTAAGGGAGTGTATGAATACAGCCTTTGAGCTTAAAGTTCCTCTTGTTTGTGATGTCGTTTCATCCTACAGATGGAGTGATGGTCATTAAAAATGACAGAACTCCATCTGTAATAAAGGGGACCCCAAAAATATCGAAGATGTTTTAAGGGGAGAGGAGAAACCGAGCAAAAAAGGCGAGCTTTTACGATAGTAAAACCGCCCAAAGCGAGAGTTTAGACGAGGAGTGATGGTCATTAAAAATGACAGAATAAGTTTTATTTTTTGCTAAGAAACGGGAGCAAAAAAAATAGTGATACAAAACATTATTGTTTGTATTAGGTAATAAATATTAAAAAAAACCAACTTGTATTATAAAATAGATTTTAGTTGTATTATCTGGCAAATTTAATAAAAAATAAAAAGAACATAATATTGAAATTTTGATACTTTCTATTATGTTCTTTTTTTGTTATTAAAATGATTTTATTATCTTTTATGATTCAGGTTCTGTGTCTCCATCAGGGCGTTGCATTGCTTGTTTGTGAGCAAGTTCAGTTTGAGACTTAAAAAATGGTTCTTGATGAATAAATAAAAGTCTTAAAAGTTCTTGTATAGGAAGTATTTTTCTTTGCTTAGAATTTGCAACATAATTAGTTAACTCTGCATATTTCTCCATTGTGTCTTGGATAAAGTCTAAGGAAGAACAAATGTTGTCGTATTTAAAACCATAAGAGTCAAAATTTCCGCTTGCAATCTGTTTTGCTGTTGCGCGTTTGTGTTCACTTGTGGGTTCAAAAACAGAAATTCCTTTTCTTGTTGTGGTGAAAGCGTGTAAAAATTCGGTGTAGCTATCTTTTGGTTTTAACACGATAGGAGAGAATCGCTCTGCGGAAACATTGTTTAAGAATGTTGGAAATCTATTGTTATAGCAATATTCACGAGCTGTTTCTGTTGATGAGTAAAGAGAACTTTGGAGCGCAAACATAGGGAGAGTTCGGTCAACTTTTACTAGTGGTTTTGCGAATCCGTAGTTAAGGGTGATTTTTTGAAGTCTGTCCTTTTTGAGAGGAACAAGTCCGTCTGTTACTTCAATATAGTAATCTTTTGAAGTGTCTTTTTCAAAACCATTTGAGTAATAGAAGTACATATTTTTATCAAAATAATACTCTTCAAAATATTTGTCCATATCTTTAGCGAGAATTTCTACTCTATTTATTTTTGAAAGTTTTGCAGAGTTTGGAACATAACAAATTTCTTGTTTTAGACTCATAGATTTAATACCGTTGGCAACAGCAAGATTTTCTGTTGCTTGAAGTAGAACTCTACCAATTCCTTGACCATCAAAAGCAGGGTGTATGCTTAGAATGTTTATGTGTAGGTTGTTGTTTCTTTGGTAAGGGTCTGTGGGCCAAACATAGCCATAGTTTGTGGTAAATCTAAAAGTGTTTTTGCCTACACAGTATGCCATAAAGTTGTTAGTCTCTTTGTTTAATCCAAGAGTGTAGCAGTATAGTTCAGGATAATTTCCTCCATCATAATTTTTAAGTTCTAAGATTAAAGGATGTCCGTTTTTATCTCTTGAAACCGCATATGGATTAATGCCAAGTTTTTGGGCAATATAAATTAAAAGCAAATTTTGGTCGTCCATAGCTTTTTGCTGAGCAGGAGTAAGAATTGGTAGGATTGAAGTGATTGATGGTGCGGAGTCTTCAATGAAAGCTCTTGCTTGCTCTTCCTTTAATTTATTTCTTGATTCGCTTGCTCTTTTAAAATATTCCATTGGGTTCATAGGCTTCTCCTCATAACCACATAATTTTTATTATAGATATTATACCATAATAACCATATTTTTTCAAGGTGTAAAATTTATGCCCATTAATTATAATGGGTGGTATATCATTTATTTAGTTTGGAAAACATAAAATATGATATGGAAAAGATAAAAAAAGAAACAACTTGTACGCTTTTGGTTTTGTCTGCTATTTTTATTTCTATGCTTTCGGGGTTTATGTTTTTTAGAAAGTTAATTCCGCTTGACTATAAAAAAGAAATTGTTTTGTACTCAAATAAAAATGGATTAAAAGCAGAATTAGTTGCGAGCGTTATTTATGCTGAAAGTAGATTTAACAAGGATGCAAAATCAACTAAAGGGGCTATTGGTCTTATGCAGATTATGCCAAATACTGCAAAGAGTTTTTATAATGGAGATTTTGAACAAGGAATTCTTTATGATGCAGAAGAGAATATTAAAATTGGAACAACTTATTTAAAATATTTGTTTGATAAATATCAAGATGAAATAACGGTACTTGCTTGTTACAATGCTGGTGAGAAAAATGTTCTTGAATGGATGGGAACAGATAAAAGATTGCAAAAAACGCAAATTAGATACACTGAGACTTTAAAATATATAGAAAAAGTGCAAAAAATCAAAAAAATATACAAAATTTACTATTAATTAAAGAAAGAAATAATTGTTTTAAATGTTGAACAATTTTTACAAATTTGCTTGCGTGCTTCATTGTATTTAATATATAATAAACTCATAAGGGGTGCGTAATGATTGATAATTATAAAATAGAAATTGACTTTAAAGTTTTTGAAAGGGTGATGCAGGGGAAATGTACTTTTATTGCTTTAGTTAATGATAAAACCAGACAAATTTATAAAGTTGGCAATATTATCGAACTAGAGACGGTTAATGCTGTGGAGAATAACAAAAAGAAGACAGAAAGTGTTTCTGCAAAGATTTTAAATTTGTTGTATTTCGAAAATGTTAAAGACCTTGTAGATATGGTTGGAAAAGAAAGAATAGGATATCCTAAGTCTGCTAATGTAGATAAAATTGAGGATGGTTTTGTTGCAACTTATTCTAATGAAGGAATTGAGAAGTTTGGTCTTGTAGCAGTAGAATTTAAACTTGATTAGGAGAGAAAATGGCTTATAAACTTAATGATATGAGTGGAAACGCTACTTCTTTAGTTGTAACAAGTTGTGCAGATTCAATAAATCAAATTATAACAAAAGACGAAAAGATTTATTGGAAAGAAAAGCCTCAAGAAAAAGCCTATGTTATGTCTAGTGTTTTTTCAATGTTTCCGTTTGTTCTTATTTGGGCAACTATTGATTTTATATTTATTTTTGCATTTTTGTTTTTAGTAAACGAAATACCGTTTTATATTTATTTTATTTTTATTCCTTTTATGCTTGTTCATATGACTCCAGTTTGGTTGTGGATTGCTGGAATAATTAAAGCAAAGAAAGGTTATAAAAATGAGCTTTATGTGTTGACGGATAAAAGGATTGTTCGTCAGTCTGGAACAAAGAATTTAAAATTTGACAGTATTTATTATACCGACATTACAGATTGTCAAATTAGGGTTTCTAAATTTGGAAGAAAGTATAATAATGGTGATGTTTATATTAAACTAAAAACTTCAAATTATTACCTTTCGGCACTTGAGAAACCGCTAGAAGTTGTTGAAATAATAAATAGTTTATGTAAAGGTGAAGAACCAAATATTTTTCAAACTTATGCAGATTTTGAATCTGAGCAAAAAGAAGAACCAATTAAGCTTGAAGAACCAATTAAGCTTAGAGATGTTTCAATGAAAGATAGAAGAGATAGTGCTGTTGATAATATTTTTGACGATAAATAGAATAATGGCTGGATAAAATCCAGTCTTTTTGATTTTCTTTATAAACTATCTTTGTGTTACTATAAACTTTTTGAATTATTGAGAAATATGATGTTTTAAAATAATGTGCTTTATAATTATATAAATATAATTTTATCATTGACAAATTTTATTAAAAAATATTATACTAAAATTAGATGATTATTATGATAGAATTTAGAGATATTGAAATGGACGGAAAAGATTATCTTGAAATCAATGATAGGTATATTCTCGAAAAGAAAACCCGGTTGGTGTAAGAGATAAGTTTTGGATTGTTAGGCGTGGTGGAAATGTTGTTCAGGAAGACCCTTACATTACAGATATTCTCTTCAAGTACAACAGAAATGGGCTCTCTTGTGAAGATTGTGGAGAGGTGATTTCTAGTAGATTTTATAGGAGAATGGGGTTTAAAGCTGTTGAATATTATTTTGCAAGATACCATAAAAAAGATGGAACAACTGTTGATGGTGTTGTTTGCTATACTATATGTAAACTTATTGGAGGTATAATATGAAAAATAAATTTTTGAAATTTATAACAACATTAAGTTTAATGCTTATTTGTTGTTTGGGGTTGGTTGCGTGTAAAGATAACTCTTCGCAATTACTTTATGTTGAAATAACTTATAAAAATGAACAGCAGATGGTGGACTATACAACCATTAGACTTGAGTATGGTCAAGTTTATAGTTTTAGTTCTAGAGATTTTAATGTTGTTGGGCATTATCAAGACAATAAAACTAAAAATATGGATAAATTGAATTTGTCTATTTCCAGTGATGTTCCAGAGGGTATTGTGACGCCTGTTGGAAGCTATACATTAAATCTGTCTTATGAACTTGATAGTAATATATATTCTGCAATTTATAATGTTGAAGTTGTAAAAACAGTAAACAAGCCAACGCTAAGTCAGTCTTCGTTTGTGCTTGCTGATGTGTCTTCAAATTTTAATATTGAAGATTATTTTGTTGGCTTTGACCCTGATTTTATGTATATAAGCAGTAGAGAAGAAGTTTTAGAAGTTGGTTCAACCAACTTTGTTATGATTTCTCCTAATTATGGTTGTATGTGGAGTGATGGAACTACTGATTATGTAAGGTTTGAATACACTTTTGTTGGTCAGCCAGTTCAAAGCCCAACTCTTAAAGCGGAGTATCAACAAGGCGTTGATTTTGATGGTTCTTATAATAAATATGTAGATGCTTCTTATTTTGATAATTTTGATGAGTCTACTATGTGGATTTCTTCTACTAATCTATATAGTGCGGGTACATACGAAATATTGATTTATTTGAATGACACCGGTTTAGTTTTTGAAAATGGTCAAAATGTTGTAACTATTGAAATTGTTGTTAATCCGATAAAAATATCTTTCCCAACAATTATTGGCACAACTCTTGAGTATAAAGTAGGCGGGCAACAACCTTTTGATAATACAAGTGGTAATGATTTAGGACTTTATTATTTTTCAGGAACTCCTTATGCTACAGACCACGGCGACTATTCGGTTGGTGTTGGAATTGTAGAGGGAGTTAAGGATAGTTGTTCTTTTGATGAACAAACAATTCCTGATTTTGTAAGATATAATCAATCTAAGGATTGTTATGAATTTGATTGGACTATTACAAGAAAGACAGTTGCATTGCCAACGATTGAGCAAAATGTTTATGTTTATGACCGTACAATAAGAAGACCTTTTGAACATTTACTTTTTGAGGGTTATTATCTAGATCAAGATAGTGATATTGAGGAACACACTGCAGGAAATTATAGTGCAGTTTTCAAGCTTGCGGATGATAACTATATGTGGGAAGACCCGCTTGTTACTGGAGACTATGTTATAAGTTGGAAAATCCTTAAAGCGGACCTTCAAGAGGGCGACCCTGCAGGTTTTAGTGAGGAATATTATTATAATCTAAATAACCATTTAATAGGTAAAAACTTTACTATTGATGATGTTAGACTTGACAAGGAAAGATATAAGCTTTCAACCTATACTGACGAAACGAACCTTCCTTTCTTTACAGGTGAGCCTATTGCTTGGCAATCTGTTTCTAGTGAAGATAAAGGCGAGTATAATAAGTTAACATATAAATTTGTTGATACTGATGGGATAATTTGGATTAAAGAATTTAAAGATTACCAAGATGATTCATTAGATAAATGCTTTATTTATCAAACTATTGATGTTTCAAATAAAGAAGTTGGTGACGAACAAGTTTTGTACTTGACTTATATTCCATTGGATAGTGACAACTATAATGAAAAAGTGGGTATAAGAAACATTTCCACTATTGCAGAAAAAGGTTCTCAATATATGTACACAAACTATGACTACAATGTTGTGGAAAACGATATAGCCTTTTATGGACAAACTATCTATGTTGAAGACATTTATGTAAACGGTGATGAAAATCCTGAGATTTACTACACTGTTCGTAAAGGTGGAGATTACACATTTCTTACAGAATATAAACAAGGTGAAGAATGTGTTTTAGATGTTGGCACTTATTATATTGATGCGTATGCGAAGGAAAGTGAAAAATATTATAGTGTTAGTTGTTTTAACGGAACAGCAGTTGTAATTAAACCATTGAAAATTGCTCAAGAGCATATTGCAAATGTTACGGCATCTCCAATTACTTATTTGGAAGCTCTTGGCACATCAACAATATCTGGAAAAGTATATGCATACGGAAAAGAGGTTGAAGGAACTGTAATTTGGGTTGACACAACAATAGTTCCAGATGCGACAGATTCTTTAGTTACTAGATACAATATCTGCTTTACTCCAACATCTCATAACTATGAGGAGTCTTCAAGTTTAACACTTACCGTTAAGGTTAATCCTACAAGTAATCTTACTTATACTTTACCATATATTACTCATATTGAAAGAAATTCGTCTTACATTTATGAAGGGGATATGGTGAGTGAATATCAAACTTCAACAGCCTCAAATCACGGCACTGTTAAGAACAAAAAATACTTAACAGTAGAGGGTGTTTGGTCGATTGTTGCCTCAAGTGAAAAAGGTTGGATTGATGATGATATGAAACTTGAATTTACTCCAACAGATAAAACAAGGTATAGTACGCTTATTATTGAAAATATTGTGTCTTCTAGTAGTTATAAATCGTTCTACTATGGTGTTAATACTATGACAATAACAAAAGCACCAGATTATGTGTTTACGATTAATGACGAGGTTAAATTCACTGGTGGGACTTTAGAAATAGAATTAAAGACATTGTATGCAAATGTTTTAAGCACTTGCATAAAAGAAGTCCCTATCGAAGTTATAAAGAAGTTTAATGACACTCAGTATAAAATTTATTTTGGAGATAATTACACTTCAGCTATTGATTTTGATACAGTTATTGAAGTAGATAACGCAGATGGGTTTGTTTCTGCATTAAATCAAGAGGTTACAAAACAAACAGTTGTTTATGTTAAGGAAGATATAGCGGTTACTGAGCAACTTGGTCAACTTGAAGTGAATGGAATTAATCAATTATTTGCAATTTATGTTCCAGAAGGTGTGACTCTTGAGGTTGATAAACTATTTGTTGGGGATGAAACTACAGGGGTTTCTAGGTATGCTTATGACTTTTCTGTAAAACTTGAAGATTTTGCAGGATTTATTATAAACTGCGGAACAGTAAGAATTAATACTCTTGGTGGAGTTGTACAAATTAGGAATTTTGGTGAATTCTTAGTTGAAAAAAGTTATATATATATTTTGGACTTATACAACGATACGAACGCAAATATGACAATAAATTCATTTGGCATTGTTGAAGAAGAGGAAACGGTAAGTTATCAAACAATTTATTCTGCAATGTATGGTCATTTTGTAAACAATGGTACATTTGAGTATATTTACATTTACAACGAAGAAGATTATCTTAACAGTAAAAAATACAGGTTCCATATTGTAAGGGATTCATACAACTATGGTCATATAGAAGGCTTTATTCAAGTTAGTGAGGAAGTTGCGCTTTATATTGACCCAGACTCAACAATGATGGGTAGCTACAATGGTTCAGTTACTCTTAGTGGTGTTAGCGATTATGAAATTGTTATAACTGTAGATACTGCAGATGAATTTTATAATGCGTTAGTATACAAAGAGGAGTACAAATACTGGATAGAAAAGTTTACAATTGTTATTGACGGAAATATAAACTTAGCAGAGTATGAAAACATATTATCAGGAACTGCTAGTGACGAAGAGGGCAAATTTAGACTTTTATTTGATGATAGGTTTAAAATAGTTGTTACTGAAAATGGCATGTTGGCTCTTGGTGATAAGATGATTGTTTTAAAATATAATGCAGATAAAACAAAAATTGCAACAGTGGTAAATGACGGTTTGATTGCGGGCAGAATTTATGTAAACTTTGGTGCTTCGTCTGGCGGATATACTAGTGAGGACTATGTTTCAGGTGATGGCTCATTTACATACAGTAATCCAATTTATGGTGGTGCATAAAAATAAAAGAGAGGGTAATTAACCCTCTCTTTTTTATAAAAATTATTGTTTGTTTTTATTTAAAAAATCTGTCATTTGCTTTTTATTAAAGTCAAAATGAACCCTGCCTGTTTCTTGTTCTGCACCAATTTTGTCATAAAAAGCAATTGATGGTGTGTTCCAGTCAAGACAACTCCATTCCATACCGCAGTACCCGTCTTCAAACACGCATTCTATTACTTTTGCTAAAAATTGTTTTCCATAGCCTTTACCACGATATTCTTCATAGAGAAAGATGTCTTCTAGATGCACTTTCCCCGTTGCTGAAAATGAACCAAAAATAGGGTAGTATAAAGCATATCCAACTTTCTTGCCGTCAATTTCGGCAATAAGTGTTGTTGCTATGTTTTTTTCAAAAAGCCAATATGCTAGGGCTTCTTTTGAAGCGGTCATATCTTGAGGGCGTCTTTCATAAGTTGCAAGCCCTAAAATAAGTTCGTGAATTGCATCAATATCATTTTCTGTTGCTTTATAAATTTTCATATTCATAATAAAACCCCCAAATATTGCAATAAAAAAATCCGCAACTTAGTACGGATTTAAAATTTGGTGCGAGGGATGGGACTTGAACCCACACTGCTGTTAACAACTCGCCCCTTAAACGAGCGCGTCTGCCATTCCGCCACCCTCGCACACCAAATTGTGTTTGTATTATATGCCTTTTATTTGAATTTGTAAAGTGTTTTAGCGAATTTTGTTGCTATTTTGTTGAAAAAATGTTTTTAATTATGATAATATAAAGCTATGAAGGAAGACAATATTATGAAATATGTTTTAATTACTGGTGCTAATAGTGGTATGGGTAAAGCAACTGCTGAAAAACTTTTGAGTGAGGGGTATTATGTTTTTGCTTGTGATATTGTAAAACCAAGTTTTGATGCGGAAAATGTTACCAATATTATGATGGATGTAACCTCTATTGAAAGTGTGAAGTCTGCTTATAGTGAGGTTTCGGTTGTAACAGACAATCTTTTTGCTGTTGTTAATTTTGCAGGAATTATTATGATGAACTCACTAATTGAAATAAGTGAGGAGGACTTTATTAAAATATTTAATGTAAATCTTTTTGGTGCTTATAGAGTTAATAAAACTTTCTTTCCGCTTGTTCAAAAGGGTAATGGTAAAATCATAATTACAACTAGTGAACTTGCAGAAAATAAAATCTTGCCATTCAATGCGATTTATTCAATTTCAAAAAAATCGCTTGATGCTTATGCTCAAGGTCTTACTATGGAACTTGGGCTTCTCAACATCCCTGTAATTACTCTTAGGCCGGGAGCAGTTGAAACTGCAATTATTAAAAACTCTACTGAGGAAATGGAGAGGTTAAACGCTCATACAGAGCTTTACAAAAACACCATTACTAAGTTTAAGAGAATAGTAGATAAGGAGCAAGGAGGGGCAATTCCGCCTTCCAAAGTGGCAAGTCTTGTAAGTAAAATTCTAAAGAAAAAACACACAAAACTTGTGTATAAGAAAAATGTAAGCAAGAAGCTAAAGCTTCTTAATGCTGTTCCATTAAAATTACAATTAAAATTATTTAAAATGATTTTGAAATAGCTTTTGTATCAATCCTACAAAAGAGGAACAAGAAGAGATTGTTTGATAAGTTTAAAAAGAAGAAAGTAGCGAAAAATAAAAAACACTTTTTAAAAGTGTTTTTTTTGTTTGAAATTTTTATAAATTATAAAGTTTTAAAAATTGCAAGTTCTCTTTCGCCGGCAGATGGTGCATCAGATGCGTGAATAACATTCTCTGTAATATCGTGTGGCTCGTTAATCATTAATGGAACTTCGTATCTTATAGTGCCTTTTGCAGGAAGGATTTGAGCCCCTGTTTCCTTATCAGTTTTGATAGTTGAACCAACTAATTCTCTAATTCTTGCAATTGCGTTTTCTCCAACAACTTCCATTCCATAAACCTTGCCAGAAGTGATATAAGCCTCCAGTGTTTTATAAAATGGTTTTGCATTTTCATAGCTTCCTCTAAAATGCTCGGCATAATGCTCTTGGGCTTTTTCTGTAGAGTAGCTTTTGTATTCTCCAGACACAATTTTAAGCCCTGCGTCAGTAAGTCTTTTCTTCACATATTCAATTACTTCAGGTTTGTCTGCAAATTTTGGTTTTACCATTACGAAACTTCTTTCCATTTTTTACTCCTTAAAATAAACAACCCATTATGTTTGATTTATTAAATCATCAAGTTGTCTTACTGGAAACATAATAACATATTTATAAAGATGCTGGCAACAAAATTGAATATGAAAACTCACTTTTATTTTTGCCTGACTATTGTGTGAGTTTTGAAGTTGTGATATAATAATGTTATATGGAATAAAAATTAAATACAGGAGGGGTATATGAGTAGTTTTGTTAAGGTTAATGGAATTTGGCGTGAGTTTAATCCAGAAACTGGCGAAGTTGTTGGAGAAAGCGGTGTTTTTGATTTTGATGGTTGTGAAATAGCTGAAGCAGAATCTATTCATAACCTTGATTGGAGCGATTCTTTGCTTTTAAGCAAAAAACTTAGAACGGGTTGGCTTAATCCTGAAGGAAAGTTTTTTGGTTGTGAACCTTGGTGTCATAGGCTTCAAGCAGAGATAATTCACGGTAAAAGTGAAAGAGAACTTGAAGAAGATGGTTGGATAAGGATAACCTATAATATTTTTCCTAATGGTGAAAAGAAATTAACAGCCGGTTTTGCTTCAACTGATGAAACAATTTATCCGTCATCAGCTCAGCTTTCATATTTGTTTAGAAATTATATGGATAATAAGCATTTATATTATTCAATTTGGAATGAAGCAACTGTAAGAAAAGAAAAGATAAAAATGGAATGGGGACTTGGTGACGAGTGATAAGGAAATATAATGGCATTGATTGATTTTTTTAAAAAGTTAAAAAAGAACTCTAGTATAGAGTTTGAAGTTGAAACAGAGGTTGTTCAACCTCCCAGAAAGGAAGAAAAACCAAAAGTTGTTCCTCTTAGTATGGGGGAGCTTGAGAATGTAAAGTGGGAAGAACTTGCGTCAAAACTAAAAGCAGAAAGAATACTTCCGCCATCCTATGATAAGAAACCTACAAGTATAAAAATAACCCTAAGTAAAAGTGGAGACCCAATGGCGGAGCTTGAGTTTAGGTCTACAACTAGTGATAGTTACAGAGTTCTTAGAATAACTGAAAATCAAGTTTATGAATCTGTGAACAGTCCGGTTGGGTTTATTAGTAATACAGAAATGACTGATGTTTGGAAAAAGTTTAGAGATGATGTTAAGCAAAAAAATGCTTTTAATCAGCGATTTGAGATTTATGGTTTTAAAGAGCAAAGGAAAAATCTTAAAAGAGAATTAGACAATCTTTCTAAGCTTGATGATTTATTTGAAAGAGAAGCTGAGTTTTTGGACAAGTATAAAAACACACGATTTGCTTCTTTTGGAGAAAGTTTTGATGAAAATTATTTGCCAACATTTGTAGTTGACCAAGGGGAAGAAATAGATTTAGATGCTGAAATGGTGACTCCATTTACTCCAAAGACATTAGAGTTTTGTGTTTCAAAATTAACAGCGGAAGCAAAACTTCAAGAGGCTTCTGTTATGAATGTTTTTGTTGAAAAGTGTAATGAATTACAGACTGCTTCCATTTATAAAACAGGAAATTGGGACAAAACAATTAAAAAACTAGTTCAAGTATTAAGTGAATTTGAGCCTCAAAAAACTTCTGTTTATATAGGTGCTGAAAGGAATGGCGTTGTTCAAATTAGTGAAATTAACCCTAAAAACAATGAATTATAGTGAAATTTTACTTCAATTTCGTCATTTTTTGCGTTTTTTATAATAAAAAATTGATAAAAGCAAGGATATACATCTTGCTTTTTGTTTTTTTAATTGTTTACATAGTTGAACAAAAAGGTGAAATTG
Organism: Clostridia bacterium; assembly: GCA_017501645.1. Taxonomy (GTDB): domain Bacteria; phylum Bacillota; class Clostridia; order Christensenellales; family UBA1242; genus UMGS2069. The sequence continues at coordinate 32,288 of JAFVWN010000030.1, forward strand.
CTTGCTTATATATAATAAAATATTATATTATATACTTAATGAGGTGTGGCTATGCAACTTAAGTTTATTCATAATGATATGGGTGAGTTTATGCCAAATAAGGCCAAGATTTTCTTTTCTTGTCATCCAGATGATTACAAATATTTTAATGAGATTTCAAAAGAAGTTTTGGATATTTCTTATTGCTTTTTTTATTATGCATTAGAAGATGGTTCTCCTCTTGATAAAGAGGAATGGGAGTTTTCTTTAAAAGAAATGAGTTTACTTGTCGTTCCAATTACAAGAAGATATCTTACTCAGCCAAACAGGGCTTTTGATGTTGACCTAGAAATTGCAAGAAAGTATCATATACCAATTTTACCTATAATGTGTGAAGAGGGTCTTGTTGAACTTTTTAATAAAAAATTTGGTCAGTATCAATTTTTGAGCAAAGTATCAACGGATGAAACTGAAGTTTCATATAAAGATAAGTTAACTGATTTTTTAAAATCAATCATTAAGAGCCAAGAACAGACTGGTTTGATTATGCAAAATTTCAAAGGATTAGTCTTTTTGAGTTATCGTAAAAAGGATAGAGCGATTGCTCAAAAACTTATGAAAGAAATTCATAATGATAAAGACCTTTATGATTTGTGTATTTGGTATGATGAATTTTTGACACCTGGTGAAAGCTTTAATAATGAAATTGCTATGCTTCTTCAAGCGAGTGATTTAATGATATTAAATGTTACCCCGAGTATTGTCGAAGAGGGTAACTATATTATTCAAGTTGAGTATCCAAACGCTCTTGCACTAAACAAACTTGTATTGCCAATTGAGATGGTTGAAACAGATAAGAATAAACTTTCTGCCAATTATGAATTTTTGCCAAACCTTATTGATGTAAATGACAAAACAAGCATTCTAAAACAAATAAAAAAGGCACTTGGTAAAAAGTTTAACGCTTCATACACAAAAGACAAACTAGAACATAAATATTATGTGGCTCTTGGTTATCTTGATGGACTTGGTGTTGCAAAGGATAGAGAACTTGGTGTAAAGCTTTTGAAAGAGTGTGCGGAAGCAGGCTATACTCCAGCTGTTTATGAACTTTCAACAATGTATATTTTAGGTAAGTGTGTAGAGCAAGATATAGAAAAAGGTATCTCTTTAAGAAATATGCTTTTGGATAAAGCCTATAAAATGGCTAGGAGCAAGAATATCAAAAACAAACTTGTTGGAATTTCTCAATATCTTACAGAAATAGCAAGTCTGGTGCCTATTTATTATTTTGTTGGTAGAAATGAGTTAATTGATGAACTAAATATTGAAGCAAATAAACTTATAGAAGAGATTGATGAATATATTAAGAAAAAGAAAATTCCTCATAAACTAGAAGTTCTTCATAATGTTAACAAGGCTAAGTATTATATTTCAATGGGAGGAAAGTATTTTTCACGCTGTGAATATCAAAAAGCGGTGGATTGTCTTTTAAAAGCAGTTGAGCTCAACAAGTTTAGGCTTGAAGAAATGTGGCGTCAAGCAAACGGTGATGCACCTATTGATTATGAAAAACTAAAATCAATTACTATATTTGAAACCTATGATAATATAGGCCTATGCTATCTAAGATTAAAAGATTATAAAAATGCTGAATATTATCTTGAGACTTCTCACCAAAAGTTTAGAGAAATGCTGAGTGATGAAAATTTTTATGATACAGCAGACAGAGATGATTTTGTTGTAAGATATGGCATTGTTGTTGCTTATCTTGGAGACCTTTATACTCAAACTAAAGAGTATGAGAAGGCTGAAAAGTTGTTTAAAGATACAATCTCTAACCAAGAAATGCTTGTAAACACTAAGGGTGACTCTTATGAAGATGCGTTAATTTCATATATTTGTCATCTAGGTAAAGTTTATATTGATAGCGGAAGATATGTAGAAGCTGAAAAAGAACTTTTAAGAGCAAATGCTATTTTAGAAAGAAAACTTGCACTTAATGATAAGTCATTATTCCTTGTGCAAATTGGGAAATATAATGAATTTATGGGTGATTTGTGTTTTGCTCTCAATAAAAATGATGAAGCTCTTAAATATTATCAAAAAGCCGTTATTCAATATGTTAAGTTGAAAAACAATGATAAGTTTGCTGAAATAGACCAAAAAATTAGAGCCTTAAAAAAGGAGAATTAATATGGCAAAGAAGAAAACTGAAGAATTAAAAGAAGAAGTTGTTCAAACTGAGAGTGAAAATAACACAATTGTTGAAGAAAAACAAGAAGATATAGAAATATCTCAACTTGTGGCAAACATAGAAGAGGCAATAAGAAAAAGAGACGAGTTCATTAAATCTATTAATAAAAGGCCAAATGTAAATGTCTCAATGACGACTTTTGAAAATTATCAAATAGCTATGGGGCATTATTATAAACAAGAATATAATAAAGCTTTCGAGTACTTTACTAAAGCGGCAGGTGGTAATCACAGCCCTAGTATGTATAAACTTGGAATGATGTATTGCAGAGGTGAAGCTGTTGAACGAGATTTTTCTAAGGCGTTGGAATGGTTTAAAAAAGCTATAAAAAATGACGGTGATGTAGATTCGGTCTTTTCTATCGCTACGCTCTATTCAAATGGCTGGGGTGTGCCTCAAGATAAAAGAAAGGCATTTGATCTTTATATGCAAGCAGCATTTAGTGACCATCCAGAAGCTCAAGCAGTGCTAGGAGTTCTTTATATGTCTGGAGTTCCAGGAATTGAGGCTTCTCCAGAAAAAGCTTTTCAGTGGTCGAAAACAGCGTTAAATAATGGACATAAGTCAGGTGCTTTATTGGTTGGTAAACTTTATTTAACTGGTTTTGGTGGTGAAAAAGATGTTGAAAAGGGTATCAGTTATATAAAAATGGCGGCGGATAATGATGATGCTCTCGCTTGCTATGAACTTGGCAATCTTTATAGAAAGGGTGAGCATTTACCTCAAAATTATGATGAGGCGTTTAAGTACATATCTAAGAGTGCTGAGCAGGGTAATGAATCGGGGATTCTTCTTTATGTTCAAATGCTTCTTTTGGGACAAGGTTGTGAAAAAGACATTGACAAAGGTCTTGATATGCTAGAAAAATATGTAAAAAAGACAAAATCAAAAGATGCGACTCTTGCTCTTGCAAACAACTATTTATATATTAAAGGTGTGCCTTCAAATCCAAAGAGAGCGGTTCAACTTTTGAAGCCTCTTCTTAATGATGAAGACCCAAGTGTTGTGTTTAATGCGCAATTTTTCTTGGGAGGAATGGTTAGTAAATTTGATATTGTTGAATGTGGTCTTACTTATAAAGAAATTTTTGAATATTTGGAACTTTGCGAGAAAAATATTGATGCGTTCAACAAAAATGACAAAGCTCTTGTTTATTCTGCGCTTTATCAAATGTATCAAAACGGCAAGTACTTAAAAGCTGATGACACAAAGGCTGTATATTATATGGCTTGCGCAGTAGAAAATGAGCATTATGATTTATCTATTACTATGGCTGAAAGCTTTTTATATGGTAAGATGGGGTTAGATAAAGATGCCAAGAAAGGTTTTAAGTGTCTCAAAGAAGTAGAGAAAATAGATATGAGTCCTAGACTTGCCGAACTTCTTGTTGTGTGTTACAGAGATGGCTTAGGTACAACAAAGAGTATAAAAAATGCTAAGAAATATGCTAAGGTCTATGCAGAATTATCAGGCAAAGATTATGAAACTGTTGAAAAAGAGTTTTTTCCAAAAGATGAAGAGTCTGCCGAATAATAAAAATATTTTTAAATTATAATATTTTAACAAAAAAAGAATTGAGACACGCATCTCAATTCTTTTTTTACTAATTAATTTTGAGAAGAAACTTCTGTTTCTTGTTTTGGAGGTTGTTTGCCTGTAAGTGCTACATATATTTCTGCATCTATTTCATCATAAGTTGTTACTTCATAATCGAAAAATGCTTCATCTACAAGTTTTACAGCCATCTCAAGTTCTTCATTTGCTTTTGCTATAATACCTTTAAGATTTTCAATAGCTTTTTTCTTAACAGGAATATCATTTTTATAAACAACTTTTGGATTTTTTGCTCTTTTTTCTCTTGCTTTTTTGTTGAGCTTTTTATTTGCTTCAATTTGTTTTTTATTAGCTTTATTTTCACAAGCTGTCCATACTAAATCAACAACAAGTCCTAAAACAAAGAGTGAGGCAGAAATAATTAAACCGTATTTTACAATTTGAATAATTTTATTAGCTCCGCCACCAAAAATTACAGTTACAATATCGTTGCTTATTAAGTGTGTAATTGTTCCAATTCCAAACAAGATAAGAGCAGAAAGACCAATATATTCAAGAGCAATTACTAAGTATCGTAGCAATGCTTTGAACATAGGTGGTTTAATATTCATAAAATAGCAGAATTTTTGAGCTCTTATAGGTCTTGACATTGTTAAGATTGAAAGCATTACAAATGTTGTTATAATTGAACCGCTAAGTCTGTGGATTTCTGTGTTTAGGTTAAGCCCTGTTTTTGCTGGGTCATTGACTAACCTGCAAACAACTATTGCATAAATCTTTACAGCAAGATACATTAATGAAAGTACAAGTATAACTCCAAGAATATATCTAATTATAGAGAATGCTTTGTGTTCAAGGTCGTCAACTTTTTTGAACTTGCTTATAATCCAGTAAACAATCCAACTTAGCCAAGCAATTACAACAGTAAACGCTCCAACAACGGCTGTTAGAATTTCAGCATAAGAGTATTCAGCGAGTCCTGTGCTTGCAATTATGGATTGGTCAAAAAGTATACCGTAAAGCATAAGTCCAAATATCCCAGCGAGAACAGTAAAAATCCAGAATGTTATAGTAATGCCCTTGTTTCCGCTTTTTCCAGGGAAAGGAATAGGCTCAGGGTCTTCCATAAGCCCTCTAAAATCTTTTCTTGTATAATAATGTTCAGTCGCTCTTTTTTCATCTTCAACGATTTTTACACAATTGGCACCAGCTATTGATTTTCTTCCTTCAAGAACATCAAGATTATATTCTGCAGAGCCGGCTTTGTATACAAGTGATGAAAAGGTGAACAATTTGTTTTTTAATTGAATAAGTTTTTTGTATTCTTCTTGCAAATCTTTATTATCAGGGAAGTCAGGTAAAACATTTTTAATTCTTTCGCAACTTTGCTCAATTAAATCTTTTGAGTGTTGATCCATTATTGTTTTTGGTTCGTCATGCGCAAGTTGTTGATATTTTGCAAGCATACAATTTGCAAATAATAAATTAATAGCAGGGTGATTTGGTAGTTTTTGCAAAAGGACAGCTGTTTTTTGGATTGCTTCTGTAAACTTATTAGCTTTGTAGAGCTCGTTACATTCATTAAGAATATCGGTAACTTTTTCTGTGAGTTCTTTTGATTTTACAGTAATATCGTGGTCTTCAAGTTCTTGGTCGACATTAATTACATACATACCACAAGATTCACATCTAGTTTCAACAAATCCTTCTTCAACATTAAGTTTTGAGTCGCACAAAGGGCAAGTATATTTTTTGCCATTCTCAAGAGTTGGCTCAGCTGGTTGTTTTTTAGTTTTTGCCATAGTTACTCCTTATTTGTTAGTTACTAGAACAATTATAACATTATATAATTGACAAATCAAATAAATACATAAACTTAATAATAATTAATTGAATTAATTACTTATCATTTTATAAAAAATCAACTTATTTTTAACAGAAGCCTCAAAAAAAGGTGGGAATGTAATATTATATCTATAGAAAAAAATTCGTTCAATCCGTCAGCAAAACTTGCATTATTAATATGTATAGCTCTTGATAAAAAGTTTGAAGATATTTTCTATTTTTAAGAAACTAAGTGATATTAATTGCTATATTTTTATGTTGTAAATTTAGTTGAAAAAATAAGTCTTGAAAAATATAAAAATGCGTGTTATAATTTATTTAAGAGGTGATAATATGTTTGGAAAGAAAAGAAGAGATGATACTCAAAAATTATTTGATACTTTTATGACTCAAAGAATTAAGGGGACTCCATTCGCTTTTTCAACAGATGATGTCGTTGTTTTGACTAATAGCGGTGTTGTTTATAAAGATTTGCTTGGTAGTGAAAAATATAAAAATGCAAAAAATCAAGCTGAAGGAAAACCTGTTTCTCGTATCGTTGAATACAAGGACCTTGGTCTTGGAAGCCACGAACTTTCTAAAGATATTGTTCTTAGAGATTCTTTGAAGCACGCATTATTGTTTGGAGCAATCAAAACTAAGTATCCTGGAGAAAAGGATTATGTTGGTGGTAGCCACACTCTTATTTTGGCTACAAATCCAGAGCAATTAAAAGGCTTCATTGATGGGGTCGTAAGACAACACATTTTAGAGCACGGCATTAATGTTGCAAAGAAAGAGAAGTGGGATACAAGTTGGCTTCCTTGCTTATTTACAATGCTCACTATTGACAATAATCTGGTATATGAGTCTGCGCTATTTGAACATCCAGAAACAGAGCAAGAAGCTGTTGCAAAGCTTAATAGTGAAATAAACATTATTACAAAAGTTATTCCTGAAAAAGGTGAGGAATAAAATTAAATATTAAAAATATAGAACATCTGTTTGACAGGTGTTCTTTTTTTGTTTACAATATAATAAAGGAGTTAGTATGGCAGAAGATAATATTGGTTATAAGAAAATAGATGCTTCTATTTTTGATCTTAATAAAAGTAAAATTTTAGAGATTGTTGATTCTCTTGAGATAAAAGAAGGTTCAGTTGTTTGTTTTACAGGAAACAGACCTGCTTCTCTCCCGTGGAAAAGTAATGAGAATTGTGATTTGTTCCTATCTTTTAAAAGCAACATTAAGTTTTTTTTTGAGGAGCTTATTAAAAAAGGTGTAACAAAATTTATTTCAGGGATGGCTATGGGGTTTGATATTATTATGGCTGAGATTATTTTGGAACTCAAAGCGGATTATCCTGTTGAGATTGAGGGGGCTCTTCCTTGTATTGGTCAAGAAGATAAGTGGACGAGTGGTTATAAAAATAGATATAGGGCATTGCTTGAAAAATTAGACACAACAACACTTGTTTCTAACTTTAGATACTTTGAAGGCTGTTTTCATATTAGAAATCATTATATGGTTAACAATGCAGACATTGTTGTTGCTGGAAGTTTTAAAGAGGGTGGCGGAACAGCTTCAACTGTTGAGTATGCTAAGAAACATAATAAACAAATTGTTATGTTTAAATTATAAATAATTTTACAAAAAAATTGATTTTTTGTGTCTGTTTTTTGTTGACAAAATCATTAGGTTGGTATATTCTAAATATAAGGTTTGACTTTCTTTGACCTTTAAAAAGAGGGTATCATATAAAAATCTTTTAATAGGAGATTGTTTATGGCAAATATTAGCGATATTATTGAGCAATTTATTTTAAAAACTTTAGGTGAAGACCAAAGTGTTGATATTTCAAGAAATGAGCTTGCAAGTTTCTTTTCTTGTGCGCCAAGCCAAATTAATTATGTTCTTGAAACTCGTTTTACTCTAGATAGAGGTTTCGTTAAAGAGAGTAGGCGTGGCGGTGGTGGATACATAAAAATCAGTAAGATTAATGTTGAAGATGACAACTATATGAATAATCTTATTTTAGAAAGTGTTGGTGATGATCTTAGTTATAAAAGACTTTATCAAATTTTGGAAAAGCTTACATATGAAAAGATTATAACAAAAAGAGAGGCGGATATAATTTGCGCATCGCTTAATGATGAGTCACTTGCAATGCCTTTTACTGTAAAAGATTCAATAAGAGCAAGAGCATTCAAAAATGTACTTACAACATTGCTTTTATATAAGGAGGACTAAATGTTTTATAATCCATTTGAAGCAACAAAAAATGATTTGGCGGGGCTTTTTAATGAAATGTACTATGAAACTCACGCTCCAAGAAAAGAAAACATCTATTGTAAAAGATGTAAGACTACTTTGCTTGATTTTTTAGAAACTGGTTTTGTTGGTTGTAGTAGTTGTTACCAAACATTTTTAAATGATGCAAAATCTTTCGCTTTTGATGTTCACGGAATGGGCGGTCATGTTGGTAAAGCTCCAAAAAGAGAAGCAACAAAAGCTGTGAAAATGCGTGAACTTGAAAATCTTATTAAAGAGAAAGAAAAAGCTCTTCGTATTGAAGATTATGACAGGGCTAAAGAGCTTAAAAGATTAATTGACAACTTGAAGGAGGAACTCAAATGATGGATGTTAATTCGGTTGTTATTTCTTCAAGAATTAGGCTTGCTAGGTCTCTTAAAAATTATGTATTTCCGTCTTGTTTAGTTGGTGAAGAGGGATACAAAGTAATCAAAGAAGTTGCGGATGTTGTAACTAATCTTGATGGAGAGTATAAAGTGTTTACAATGGAAAGACTTCCTGCTCTTGATGCTGAAGTAATGCAAGAAAAACACCTGATTTCTTCAAATTTGCTCAACAATAAAGCAAGCGGTGCGGTGATTTTAAGTGATGATGAAACAATTTCTATTATGGTGAACGAAGAAGACCATATAAGGGCTCAATGCTTTATGAAAGGTCTTTCTTTGGGTGTGGCGTATGAAACTCTAAATAAAATTGATGATGCTTTAATTGAAAACCTTGATATAGCCTATGATGATACTTTGGGTTTTTTAAACAGTTGTATAACCAATGTTGGGACAGGAATGAGGGCTTCTGTAATGTTGTTTTTACCAGCACTTACTTTATCTAATCAAATGAATAGTGTCATTAATAATCTATCTAATCAAAGACTTACTGTTAGGGGGGTGTTTGGTGAAGGTAGTGAGGCTCAAGGCTATTTATATCAAGTATCAAATGCAAGAAGTTTAGGAGTTACTGAAAAGGACATAATTAATAAAGTAATTCAATCAACGCTAAAGCTTTGCGAACTTGAACTAGAAGCAAGAAAATTGCTTGTTCAAAACAATGATGTAGAACTTAAAGACAGAGTGTTTAGAGCTTGGGGAGTACTTACAAATGCATATACATTATCTGCTGATGAGTTTATGAAATGTGCAGGCGAAGTTAAAATAGGAATAGCATTAGGGTTTATTAAACTAAAAGATAATTCTCTTATTGACAAGCTTTTATTTGATGCTCTTCCAAGTTCGTTAACACAACTTGCGGGACAAGAAGTTCTTGGTGAAAAAGAAGAAAAAATGTTTAGAGCAAAATTCATCTCTACAACATTAAAATCTGCAAGAATAAAATAAAAAAACGCAAAACAACGCAAAAAGACAATGAAAAATAGGTAAAAAACAATAAAACATACAAAATCTTATGTAAAGGAGAAAAATTATGTTTTCATATAGTATGACGGGAAATGTTAAAAAAGCTCTTGAAAATGCTGCAAGACTAACAGCTAGTCTTGGTGAAGATAAAGTGGGGACAGAACATATTTTATATGGTCTAGCGAAGACAACTGGTTCTGTTGCTAGTAGACTTTTAGAGTACTATGATGCAACTGCAAATAATATTTTGGCAATGATAAAAAGAACTAAAGTTAGTTCAGCTCCGCTTGTTGGTAGGGTTACTGTTGAGTACACTCCAAGAGTAAAAGATATTATAAGAACAGCTGCTGCAATTTGTTATGAAACAGGGTCTGGAAGTATTGTAACTGAACATATTCTTTATGCTCTTTTAAGAGACAGGGGGTCAATGGCTGTAAGCATATTAGAGCAAGGACTTCATATTAATGTAGATGCTCTTATGAATCAAACAGGTGCATTAATTTCTGGTTATGAAAATGCAGATGTATATGCAACAAAAGAATCTAGTGTAAATAATGATTCTAGAGCTAATAATTATGAAAAAAGTAAAGATTCTAAACCTAATCAAAAAAATGTAAATGCTGGGCTTCCAGAAGTTTTAAGAGATATGGGTATTGACCTAACTGCTCGTGCAAAAATGGGTAAGATGGACCCAATTATTGGCAGAGAACAAGAAACTAAACGAATTATTGAAATTCTATGTAGAAAGACAAAGAATAATCCAGTTTTGATTGGTGAGGCGGGTGTTGGTAAATCTGCTGTTGTTGAGGGACTTGCTCAAGCTATTGTAAAAGATGAAGTTCCTGAGCTTTTAAAAGGCAAAACAATATTCTCTCTTGAAATTGGTTCATTGATGGCTGGTACTAAATATCGTGGTAGTATGGAAGAAAAACTTAAAAATGCTATCGAAACGATTATTGGTGCAAAAGACATTATTGTATTTATTGATGAGATTCATATGCTTGCGCAAGCGGGAAACAAAGAAGGGGAAGTTTCTCCAGCTGATATGCTAAAGCCTTATCTTGCAAGAGGTGAGCTTCAAACAATTGGTGCTACAACTACTGACGAATATAGACAGTTTATTGAAAAAGATAAAGCTTTAGAAAGAAGATTTCAACCAATAATTGTTGATCAACCAAGTGAAGAAGATGCAATTAAAATTTTAAAAGGTATAAGAGATTCTTACGAAGCCTTCCATAAAGTAAAAATTACAGATGAAGCAATTGAGTCGGCAGTTAACCTTTCTGTTAGATATATAATGGATAGAAGTTTACCGGATAAAGCAATTGATCTTATTGATGAGGCTTGCAGTCACGCAAAGGTTGGTGCTTCTGTTGCTTCTCCAAAACTTAAAGAGCTCGAAAAGGAACTTCAAGAACTTGAAGACTTGAAAGAAGAAGCAAAAAGATTAGAAAACTTTGAAGGGGCAAAAACTTATAAAGACCAAGCGGACAAAATTCGTGAAGAAATTAAATCTTTAAGAGATGACTGGTCTTCTTCTAAAAATGAGCAAGATGCAGAAATTGGTGAAGAAGATATTGCAAAAGTTGTTGCAAGTTGGACTAAGATACCTGTAACTAAACTTACTGCAAGTGAAAAAGACAAGCTGATAAATCTTGAGGCAACACTTCACAAGCGAGTTATTGGTCAAAATGAGGCTGTTGTTGCTGTATCTAAGGCTATTAGAAGAGCAAGGGCAGGGCTTAAAGACCCAAAACGCCCAATTGGTTCGTTTATTTTCCTTGGTCCTACTGGTGTTGGTAAGACAGAACTAACAAAAGCTCTTGCTGAAGCTTTGTTTGATGATGAAAATATGGTTATCAGGCTTGATATGAGTGAGTATATGGAGGCTCATTCAGTTGCAAAACTCATAGGCGCACCTCCGGGATATGTGGGTCATGATGATGGAGGTCAATTAACGGAGC
>JAFVWN010000031.1 GCA_017501645.1 Clostridia bacterium
CTTGGTCTCTCCGGACGGGGAGAAGGTGGTGCTTGCACCAAAAGGGGAGAAAAATAAAAAAAATTAAAATAGTGCCTGTTTTCGTTTGGAGATTTTGAAATTATTATATATAATAATAGGTAGAAAAGTACAAACTAAAGAGAAGAACGGAAAGGTGGAAGAAGTTGAAAAAACAATCCGCAATATTACTTTTCAACCCTTACGGGTTTGTTCCTACGGAAGACAAAACAAGAAAAAAACCATCCGCAATTCATCATTTTTTCACTCTTCATTCATCATTGTTCTTCAACCCTTGCGGGTTGGTTCCTGCGGAAGACAAAACTCTGTTTTGTGATTCTTCATTATTTATCCTAAGCGGAGCGTCTGCCGTAATTCATCATTTTTTCATTCTTCATTCATCATTCATTAAAGGGGTGTGCCATAGTGGGTAAAAGACTAAAACTTATATTATTTGTATTATTACCAATAATATGTCTTGTAATAGCAGGCATACCTTTTACTTTGGCGGATAATCCTGAAACACCAATAGAGCAAACAATGACTGGCACAAGTGCTGAAGACACTGGTGCTAGCACTGCAGATAAATCTCTTAAAGGCGGGGCATTATATATAAGTAACGGTGCATCATATACAATGACAGGTGGCTCAATTACTGGGAAGACTAACCAATATGGTGGAGCGGTATATGTAACAAATGGTTCAACCTTTACAATGACAGGAGGAACAATCACTGGTTGTTCTGCATTATATGGTGGAGCAATCTATGTAGAAGCCGGTGGTACTTGTAATATAACAGGAGGTACAATTACTGGCAATAAAGCTCAATTTGCACCAGCAATTTATGTAGAAGATGGTGGAGTGCTTAATGTAGACCAAACAGCAGTAATTAAAGATAATGAGTATGAAAAGTATGGCAACTTGCTAGAGGTTTATGTTGACGGTTCTCTTGTGCAATCTCGATATATCAAGGCGGATACATATACAATTGACGAAAACGAAATGCCTCTTGATTATGAGCATTGTTGCGGATACTTTTTAGATGAAAGACTTAGTGAATGTTCAAACGGAGAGATAGCACTTACAAGTGAAGCAATGGGTTTTGCACCAAGAACGGCAGATGCTGAAGATTATGTTGCGAGGTTATACACAAGAACAGCAAATCCAGATAATTTCAATTTTTCATTCAACGGCACAACACAAACTTATGACATAAAGAAGAAATCCACTTCAATAAGTGGGCATATAGTATTCCCAAAAGAGTATAAAGATGTACAGACAAGTATTTATTCTACAACGGGTTATACCAATGGTGCTTTTTATGGTTGCTCATCAATGACGGGCATAACTTTCCAAGAAGGATTAAAAACAATTGGTGGATGTGCATTTTACGGTATGTCATCACTAACTGGAGAACTGGTGATTCCTGATAGTGTCACAGAAATTAAAAGTGATGTTTTTACCTTATGCAGAGGGCTTACTGGTGACTTAATTTTACCTAATAGTGTAGAAACTATTGGACAGTCTGCATTTTATGAATGTAGCGGATTCTCAGGAAATTTAGTGATTTCGGAAAACACAACAAGAATAGAAAAATACTCATTTTTTAAGTGTAGCAACTTTACAGGCGATATAATAATTCCTGATAAGGTTACATATATAGGCGCAAGTGCATTTTATGACTGCCGTGGGTTTGCAGGAAATATTATAATTGGAAACTCTGTAACAAGTATTGGTTATAGTGCGTTTTATAATTGTTCTGGAATTAAAGGAAGTTTAATAATTCCAGACAGTGTAACAAGTATTGAATCAAATGCTTTTAGTGATTGTACAGGAATTACAGGCTCTTTAATTATACCTGACAGTATGACAGATATTGGAAATTCTGCATTTAGCCATTGCTCTGGGATAAAAGGGACTCTAACTATAGGTAAAAATGTTGCAAATATTGGTACATATGCTTTTGCTTGGTGTGGATTAACTGGAAACATAATAATACCTGACAGTGTGATAATAATAGGAAGCAATGCTTTTTATGAGTGTAGGGGATTTGATGGTTCTCTTACAATTGGGAAAAGCGTTGAAACTATTGGATCTTATGCTTTTGGTTACTGTCAGGCATTAACAGGAGATGTAATTATCCCCGATAGTGTAACAAGTATAGGAGATTATGCATTTAACTATTGTTTTGGGTTGAATGGTCGTTTAGTGATTGGAAACTCTGTAACAACTATTGGTAGATATGCTTTTAATGCAACAAGAAATTTTATAGGGAGTTTAACCATTCCTGACTCTGTGGTGGAAATTGGTGAATTGGCTTTTGATGAATGTCAATTTACAGGCATTTTATCTATCGGTAAATCCTTATCAAGTGTTAGCTCGAGGGCTTTTGGCTATTTGTCTAAAACAATAGAAGATATAGATGTTAATAGTGAAAATCAGTATCTTAGTGGTGAAAAATCTGCATTAGTAGAATTAGCAACAGGAAGATTAATAATTGGTTGTAATAACACAAATATATCTGTGTTGCAAGATGTGACTAGTATAGATGCTTATGCTTTTTATAGTTGCTACAATTTGACAGGCGAATTATCTTTTAATGAAAATTTGACCAGTATAGGAAGTCGTGCGTTTTCTGGTTGTAGAGGATTAACGGGAAGAATAGTAATTCCAGAAGGTGTAACAATTATCGGTTCTTCAACTTTTAGTAATTGTAGTGGATTAACAGGAGAATTGGTTCTTCCAGAAGGTGTAACAAGCATAGGGGATTCTGCATTTTACAATTGTACAGGTTTGACTGGTGAACTGGTAATTCCAAAAAGTGTAACAGGTATAGGGAAAAGTGCATTTAATAATTGTACAGGTTTTACAGGAACGCTTGTTATTCCTAGTTCGTTAAAAACAATTAATTCAACCATAATAAAAGGTTGCACGGGAATTACAAAAGTACATTTGCCAAGTACTGTAACAACAATTTCTGCTTCGAGTTATTCATCATCTCCATTTTATCAATGTTCAAGTAGTTTAGTAATATATACAGATGTGGCAGATGTCTCAAGCAAACCAACAAGTTGGGGAACATATTGGAATTATTATGATAGTGTAAACCAACTTGAAGTGGTTTGGGGGTGTGATGTTGATAGTGATGGTAATATTGTTATTCCAACCAATGATATAAACATTTATGTTGATGGGGCAACCACTCCAACAAAAACATTAAGTTTTGATTTCAGTGTAACATCTTATACTATGGTTGAGAGTGATATGCCACTAGATTATGAGTCTTGTTGTGGATATTTCTTAGATAGTGAACTTAGAACAACTATTAAAAATGATACTATTGATTTTTCAAATGGTGATGTAAATTTATATACAAGAACGGCAACGGATTCAAGCTACTTTACTTTTGAGAAAAATACAACCACTGGTTTTTATGATATTGTGGGAACAACAATAGAAAGTGGAGATGTTGTTTTACCAAAAGAATATCAAGGAGTTCAGGTGAGTATTGGAATAACTGATGTAATGTGTGAGCCTGGTGTTAATGAACCTGTTTTTTATGAAAAAAATATATCTTCGATTATTTTGCCCTCTGGTTTAACAGAATTGATTAATAGTGTGTTTTATTGTTGTAATTTAATAGGTGGAGAGTTGATAATACCAGACAGTGTAACAAGTATAGGAGATTCTGCATTCTATTATTGCAGAGGATTAACCGGAAGTTTAATAATACCCGATAGTGTAATAAGTATAGGAGAGAGAGCATTCTCTTCTTGCAGTGGATTAACAAGTGTAATAATCCCAGATAGTGTAACAAGTATAGGAGATGATGCATTCTATTATTGCAGTGGATTAACAAGTGTAATAATAGGGAATAGTGTAACAAGTATAGGTATTTCTGCTTTCTCTTATTGCACAGGCCTAACAAGTGTATATATTCCAAGCACAGTAACAACAATAACTGCTTTATATTATTACTCTGCACCATTTAGTGAATGTTCAAGTAGTTTGGTAATTTATACAGATGTCGCAAATGCTTCAAGCGTTCCAAGCGGTTGGAGTACATATTGGAATTATTATGGTGATGGATTAACACTAACAGTCAACTATGGTTACACTCTTGAGCAGTATAAATCTGCGGTTGGGCTTGAGTTTGCTCCAATGGATGGAAATTTTAGTGGGGTAGATGCAGAGATTTTGGAGAGTGTACAAACTCAAAAAAGTTTTGATTCTTTAGAATTTGCGGACACAAAAGTTATAGCGGTTTTGAATGACAATAAAAAGGTTGTGTCGTTAGAGAAAAAGAAAGCATAACAGATAATAGAGGTAGAGAAATCCGCCTCTTTTTTTTGCATAAAAGTTTTGCGTTATTACATACTAAGGGTATACAAATGTTTTGGAGGTGCTTATATGTCTCTTAGTTTATGGGTTTTATCCGCATTGATTATTCTTATTATGTTTGGTGCAGGACAGCGAATTCTTGACCAAATGAGGCTTAATGACAAGCAAGCAATTCTTGTGCTTATTGCTATGGTAGTTGGAATTTTAATTCCGCCAATTTATGTTACTGAATATTTTTGTTTCTCTATTGGTGGGTTTTTAATACCGTTTATAATCTGTCTTTATATGTTGTTCTCTGCAGGGCTTAGTAGAGACCTAATTCGGGCTGTTGTAGGCACTATTTTGGTTGCTGGGATTATCTATGGGTTAGAGTGGCTTATGCCGTCTACAAGTGCGGAAGATATTGTGATTGAACCAATGTATGTTTACGGTGTGGTTGCAGGTGTAGTGGCTTATGCTCTTGGGAGAAGCAGAAGAAATGCTTTTATATCTTGTGTATTTGGGATTTCTCTTGCAATGCTTATACAGTTTATTGTGAATATGAGTTTAGGCACTCCAACAGTGCTTGGTCTTGGTGTTGGTGGGGCATTTGGAACAATTATAATTTCTACAACAATTTCAGTTGCTCTTTGTGAATTTTTAGGTAGGGCTTTTGAGACTGCTCAAAAAGACGAAGATAAGAAAGTGTTTAATTTTGAAACGCATACTTACGATAGTGAAAAGAACGGAAAACTTAATAGTGACGGCTCAAAAGCAATAGTGATAAAGGATAAAAATGGCGAGATAAATACAAGTTCTAACAGTAAGTTTACAGACGCAAAAACAAGAACTATAACTCAAACCAACAAAAATACAAAAAGTGTTGCAAATGCCCAAAAATTGGGAAGTTATGACAGGCATAATACAGAAAATAATAACGAAAAAATGCTGTTTTACGGCAATGAGCTTGCAAAAAGCAAAAGGCAAAATGGTTAAGGGGGAAAGTTTATGTTTGGAATGATTAGGGCATATGCAAGAAGTTTGAGTGTTAATCAAGAAATTTTAGAAAAAACATTTTATAATGACGAAGATATAAATGATAAACAAGAAGAAAACAATGAAAAAAACGAGCAATCTATTTCTCAAAGCAAAGCAGATTTAGATAGTCGGTTTTTAATTGAAAATGAGCAAGAAGATGTATTTTCTAAAAAAAAGATGAGAAATCAAGAGGTGTTTGGAAAATCTAAGAGTTTTAGGGGCAACAAAGAACTTGGTTTTGAGTGTAAAAGGAATATTTTTGCAAAACTGATAAGCTTTTTTAAGTCTAGAAAATTAGTAAAAAAACAAACTTTAAAAAAGCTACATAAGAAAAACAATTTATCCTTTTTAAAATCTGCAAGTTTGGTAGTTGCTATTACTCTTATGATGGGTGCGTTTTTTGGACTTACTTCTCCAAGTAGGGCAGACACAAGCGACCTAAAGGGCATTACCTTAGCAAAAGCAGATTCTAGTGAGAGTTACTACACTGTTTATGATTATAATGACAAAGAAAAGGTCATATTTGTAAAAGGTGATGGGGTCAATGTTGGAGATGAGTATCTTAGTGCAGAAAACAAGCTTTATGAGATAGTGTCTGTTGACAATAAATCAAAGATTGGCTACGCTGAGTTTATTCAAAATGAAGAGCTTCCAAAGTTTAATGTAAGAAAAGCAGAAGAAAGTAAATCTCAGGCGATTGCTGAAGTTAACAAAAAGGTTGGTGTTTATCATACCCATAATGACGAAAGTTATCTTGACCAAGACGGCACTGACAGTGTTTACGGAAAGGGTGGCATACATAATGTTGGTGCAAGATTTGTGAAGAATTTAAAGGCTTTAGGTATAAATGTTGTATATCGTGAAGACCTACATTTGCCTCACAATTCTGGTGCTTATACAAGAAGCCAAGTAACAGCGTCTGCTATTTTAGATACTGGAAATATTGACGCTCTTTTTGATGTTCACAGAGACAGTACTCCAAGAAGCGAGTATGTTACTGAAGTTGACGGAACTCCAATGACTAAAGTGAGAATGGTGGTTGGGTCAGCAAATGCCAACTATTATGAAAACAAAGAGTTTGCTTATGCGATAAAAGCTTATGCAGATGAGGTGTATCCTAATTTTATTAAGGATATTTATATGGGCAAAGGCAACTATAACCAACAACTTTTAAGCCGTGGAATGCTTTTTGAAATGGGCTGTGAAAAGATTGAAAAAGAGTATGCTCTTCGCTCAACTGAACCACTTGCAAAGATTTTAGATGTTGTGCTATATGGCAGTAAAAATGCAAGCACTGAATCAACTTCTGGACTTGAGTTTGTGGATTCTAACGGACAAAAATCAGTGGTTACAGGAATAGTAAGTAAAAAATCAACAGCTTCTATAAGTTTTATTTGGATTTTACTTTCAGGCATAGCATTTTACTTTGTAGTGCTTGGAATTGTCTGCATTTTCTCTAAGACAACAAGGCAAAAAGTAGCGAGATTTTTCAAAGAACTTATACCTATTAAACGCTAGTTTTTTTGGAGAATGTAGGGTGTTATAACTCAATATCATCAAGTGAGTCAAAGAGCGAGTTGCACTCTTCGTTAGTGTAAGTTCGCTCTTGGAAGCCCTTGTATGAATTTTGAGGAGTGGTTTCTTGAACTGGCTTTTCGTACTGACGATAGTATCCGCTTATGATTGCGTTGTAGTGCTTGATGCACCACTCTAAACTTGCAAATTCTCTTTCTTTTAGAAATGGACTTTCGTTGATTTTGCTTACAAGCAGTTTTAAGTTGAAATTTTGGGGCAGTTCACTTTTAATATAATTGTTTTTGTTTGGAAATTGGTTTTTGAAAAAGTCCTTAACTAATTTTAAATATTTTACTTGCGAACGATTACCTTTGACGAAGATATCATCTGTATAGTCGACGACAGTATGTCTAATTTTAACTTTAGGTTTTTTATTTATTTTATTATATTTATATAAAGCGGTGAAGTGCAGAAATCTGCCCCTGAAGATTGTTTGTTGAGGCAGTTTTTTGCATTTTCCAAACACTGTTTTTGTGCATTTTGTTGCACTTGTGAAATAGGGGAAAATAAAAACCGTTCCGTTGCGGTTGGATTTTGTTGCCATTATGTTTGCGTCTGTGATTTTTTTGATAATGTTCTTAAGCTGTCTCAAATTTACCTGAGCTAGTGGAACATAGCCAAGAATCTCTTCGTAAGTGATTGGTCTACTTAATTTTTTTAGAAAAAGAAAGATAAATGCTTCTTTTAATGAAAGCCCTTTTTTGTCAAAATATTCCTGTTGTTTTAATGTCATAGTCTTTGCTCCTTTTGGATTCAGTATACAACGGGATTTTTAATTTTGAGCTTAGGTGTGACACTTTTTTGTGATTTTTTTATTTTGAGTGAAAATTTTGTCTGTTTTTAGATTTTTTGTTTTAAGTGCATAAACTTTTATGGGTTTTACCATACTAACAAAAAGGATTGGTGAACAAATTATAATGGATTTTAAAAACAAACAAAAAAATGCTGTACATACCGAAATGTCAGGTAAAGAAGCTTCTTTTGAAAACGAAAAAAACACAAGTTTTAATCATAAAAAACAAAAAGAAGACAGACAAAACAGCACTGAAAAAAAGACCAATAAAGAAAGAAGAAATTCTTATTATTTTACAAGCCAAGGAAAGAAAATTTATTTTCCTATCTTTATAGCTCTTGGAGTGCTTTTTCTTGTTTCAATTATTTTAATTTTAGTTATTAATCCAGCTCTTCCGCATGAAGAAACAGGCAAAAAATCATCTTGGCCAGACCTTGTGGTTGCTCCGTTTGTGGATATGTCTTCGTGGGTGCCTTTAAGCAATAAATTCAGTCAAAATGGTGTTCCAAATGTCGCTTTAGTAGAGGAACAAACTGGCATAAAATATTATAATCTTGGGTTTATTCAGCCAGACCAACAAAAACCTCTTGATTCAAATGGTAATATTCGTTGGGGTTGGGGTGGTTATTATGAACTTAGTGAGGCTGGCAATGATGGATACCAATACCCAATGATTAAAAAAACTTTGCAAAATTTAAAAGATATGGGGGCTTCATATACTATTTCGGTTGGCGGTCAGCTTGGTAAAGCTCCTTGGGTGGTGACACAAAACATTGATAAGCTTGAAGCTTTTTATAATGAAATCATAAAGGTTTACGATATTACTCGTCTTGACCTTGATATTGAAGAAAGTAACCAAGGAGAAGAGGGAAATATTGCTAACGCAAAGGCTATAAAAAGAGTTCAAGATGCTACTGAAATAGAAGTTGTTTTGACAATTCCTATTATGCCAAGCGGTTGGACTGATAAGCAAATAAAAATCATTCGAGCATATCTTAACCAAGGAGTCAAAATTGACCTTATCAATTCAATGACAATGTGTTATGGTTCTGGTGTTTATGCAGACGAAGATTACGGTGATGCGTCAGTGAGAGCAATTGAAAATAGTGTTCGTCAAATGCAAGAAATTTGGGCAAGTTATGGCACAACACTAACAGAAAAACAAGCCTATCAAAAGACAGGAGCAACTGTTGATATTGGTTACGAAAGTGATTTGTATCCAATTTTTACCACAGAAATGACTAAAAAAGTTGTAGACCACGCAAAACAAAAAGGCTATGGAATGCTTTCATACTGGTCTCTTAACCGTGATGCGAAGATGGAGGAGAATGCTGGGGTGGAGATGCTCTATGAATTTTTATCCACAATGAGCTTTTAGGGCAATCTTTAACCTTTCCACTGCGTTAACTGTCAGGCTCTGGCTCACATTCGTTTATGCAAATAAAGTCAAGCGAGCCAGAACCTGCCGAGCCTTGCGGAAGAGTCAAATCTTGCCCTAAAAGGTGTTGGGAGTGAATAGTCTTTTGCCTTTCCTCTGTGTTAACTGGTTGGCAAACCCTCCATATTCGTTTATGCTAATAAAGTCAAACGGAGGGTTACCTTGCGAGCCTTGCCTAATGTGTAAATCTTGCCCTAAAAGGTGTTGAGAGGGGTAATAGCCTTTTGAACCCTTCCACTGCGTTTCTGTCGGGCATCTGGATTAAAATAATGATGAGTGATGAATGAAGAATGAAGGCAAAACGGAGTTTTGCTTTCCGTAGGAACCAGCCCTGAAGGGGGTTAGAAACAATGATGAATTATGAATGAAGAATGATGAATTTAGGATTTTTATTGCAGTAGTATAAAAAATGAATCAATTATCTTGGTCTCTCCGGACGGGGAGAAGGTGGTGCTTGCACCAAAAGGGGAGAAAAACAAAAGAATGATGAATGAAAAATGAAGAATGAAGGCAAAACGGAGTTTTGCTTTCCGTAGGAACTAAAAGCGAAGCTTTTCAAATATAAAGTTGCTCCGCTTGGGGCGTAGTAATGATTAATTATGGAATATGAATTATAGAAACATAAAAGATTGGTTCAATTAGCTTGGTTCCTCTGGATAGGGGAAAGGTGGTGCTTGCACCAAAGGGGAAAAAAAAACCAAACCTAAAAAGTAATTTCAAAAATCAAAAACAAAAA
>JAFVWN010000032.1 GCA_017501645.1 Clostridia bacterium
GTTTTTCTACGTTGGTTAAATGTGGTTTTTACCACTGTTTTAAACAGTTTCTCATCACAAGGAAGACTCTCACGAGAGTTTCTTTTTAGGCTAATCACCGCAGATTGCACCTTTGGTGGTGGGTTGAACACAGAAGGTGGCACTGTAAATAGATATTCAATATCGTAATATGCTTGCAGTAGCACACTCAAAATACCATATGCCTTTTTACCTGGTTTAGATGCAATTCTCTCTGCTACTTCTTTTTGTAGCATACCGCTCACAAAAGGAATTTGGTCTCTATATTCAAGTACCTTAAAAAATATTTGACTAGAAATATTATAAGGGTAGTTTCCTATTACCATAAATGGATCTTCACCATAAAGTTCCTTCAAATCATATTTTAAGAAGTCTTTAAAGTGAATCTTGCCATCTAGTTTAGGGAAATTTTTGGATAGATATTCCACCGACTCTCCATCTAGTTCTATTACATTCAAATCTACATTAGATTTTTCAAGTAAAAACTGAGTAAGCACTCCCGTACCAGGACCTATCTCCAATACTTTAATTCCCTCTTCTTCTGGCAATGTATCAGCTATTCTTTTAGCAATACTTAAATCGGTTAAAAAATGTTGCCCGAGGTGTTTTTTTGGTTTTACATACATAATAATTACTATCTTTGCAATGGGACATATGTCTCAATGCAAAGATAATGAAAATAATAGAAAAAATAATAGATATTTTTTATCCGCTTTTTAGCAGGTGGATGAATAAGCAGGTTTATCATTACCTAGCTTGCGGAACTATAAATACAGTTTCTGATTGGGTTTTATATTTTATCACTTACAATTTTATTGTTCAGAAAAGGTTTCTAGACTTAGGCTTTGTGATGATGTCTCCACATATTTTGAGTCTTTTTATTGTTACTCCAATCACATTTACTGTGGGTTTTTGTTTCTCAAAATACATTACATTTAGTCAGTCCAACTTAAAAACTTTTTCGCAAATATTTAGATATGCTTCTTTGTTGGCGTTTAATTTTTTGCTAACATATTTAGGTTTAAAACTTTTGGTGGAAGTGGTAGGATTTTATCCAACGCCATCTAAAATGATAATAACAGTTGTAACCACAATCATAGGTTTTATAATACAAAAGTATTTTTCGTTTAGGGTAAAAAAGGAGTCTGCTTCGTCTGATGAAAATAAATGATATAAATATTTCAGAAATCTTTAATCAAAATTTCAAGTGGATAAAGATTTTTATAATGATAGCAGCATACGGCTATCTTATTTATACATTTATCAATTTTGAACATTACGATGAGTTTTCTTCTTACTTTAAAAACTACGGACTAGAAAACGTAAAATATTTGTTATTCTGCTTGCTTCTGATGCCGTTAAACTGGTTTTTGGAGGTAACAAAATGGAAGGAAGTTTTAAAAAGCGTTCAAAAGGTTTCTTTTTGGACCTCTATAAAATCTGTTTTAATAGGTCTAACATCTGGATTTTTTACTCCAAATAGAGTGGGTGAGCCTGTAGGCAGAACATTTATTTTAAAAGATGGTAACAAAACAAAGGGTGTGATTTGCTCTCTTATTTGCACGCTCTCACAAACTTTTGCAACATTGTTTTATGTTATGTTATCATTATTGGGAGTTGCACAATACATTCCACATATCAATGGTGATGAAATTTCTTTGATAAGAAATGTTGCTGTGATAGGACTAGTGCTTGTGAGTGTTTTGTATTTTACATTGCCTTTTTGGATAAGAAAAATTAAATCTAATTCACAAAAACTAAAAAATATAATTGAAGCTATTTCGTTAATATCTTATAGAAGATTGCTAATAGTGAGCCTTTATTCTATATTGAGATTTGGGGTTTATACTTTCCAGTATTACTTAATGCTTAGGTTCTTTTCTATAGATATGGGTATGTTGTTGGCTTTGATTATTATTCCAATAAATTATTTTCTAGTCTCTATTACGCCTTCTGTGGCGTTTGCCGAGATAGGAATAAGAGGCACGTATGCTATACTTTTATTGGGAACCTTTACGGCAAATACTGTGGGTGTGGCACTCTCTGCAGTGGGACTTTGGTTTTTAAATTATGTAATTCCTATGCTTATAGGGTCATTACTTTTAATTAGAACAAACAGAAATGAGAAAAATACAGATACTTTGGGCAGATGATGAAATAGAATTATTGAAGCCCCATATAATATTTTTGGAAAACAAAGGATATGAAATTACTACTGTGATTTCTGCTCAAGATGCTATAGATGAGTGCAAGCAGAAACACTTTGATGTGGTAATTTTAGATGAAAATATGCCTGGTTTGAGTGGGCTAGAATGCTTGCTTGAGATAAAAAAGGAGAATCCTTCTCTGCCTGTTATTATGATAACAAAAAGTGAAGAGGAGGATATAATGGAACAGGCTATTGGTCATAAAATTTCAGATTATTTGATTAAACCTGTAAATCCGTTACAAATTCTAATGTCACTAAAAAAGGTGGTAAATTCTCAGGAGATTATTATGGAGAAAACCACTGTGAATTATAGGGCAGAGTTTATGAGAATTAGTAATGAGATAAGTGATAAACTTTCTTCTGAACAGTGGAAAAAACTTTATAAAGATTTAGTTTTTTGGGAAATGGAATTAGAACAAGCAGATGAGAATATGCTTGAAATGCTACAAATGCAGAAGCAAGAAGCTAATTCTGCTTTTTCTAAATACATCAAGAATAATTATGAAAAATGGTTTCAGGGTGATCCAAATAAACCTATGATGAGTCCAGATTTATTTAAAAACAAGGTTTTTCCACTTCTAGACAAAGGTGAGAAAGTATTCTTTGTTCTGATAGATAATTTGCGTCTAGACCATTGGAGAGTGATTCA
>JAFVWN010000033.1 GCA_017501645.1 Clostridia bacterium
GCTCTAGTCTTTCTTGTTCATCAAGGGCAATTCCGACATATTCACAAATAAACTCATTTTGATACTTCTTGTTATTCTCTTTTATTGCTTGAAGTTTTAAGGTAGTTCCCCACCTACACAAACCCCCACACCATTTATAACCTGATTGTTTTTGCCCCGTCCTTTTGGTTATAGGTTTTTCAAGCATTAAATAAAAAAAATCTTGTTTCGGTTTTAACTCCGTAAACAAAATATTTTTCTTTTCCAATATCGCTTTTAACTTTTCTTTATTCTGATAAATTGCGTTGTATTCCGCTCCAATATCAAAATAAATAACTTCATCAAGTGGATAGTTTTTTTCTAACAATAATAAAATCATTGCTAGAGAATCTTTTCCCATAGAACAACTTGCTATGTATTTCACCGCTACCGATACGCAAAAAGCCTATCGGATAAAAAAACTTGCTCTAAGCCACTAGTTTTTTAATTACTCTTTTCTAAAATCTCGCAAAAGAAACCTAGTCTACTAGGATTTAGCGTTTTTCCTCCTGATTATTTTCTTCTTTGGTCATTCTGCTAACTCCCACTTATTTTTATTTATACAATCTTTTATTTTACAATCGTCTTGCCAATCAAAAGTTAGTTTATGATGTTTACAGTTTTTACACGTTATCATTTTTTCTATTTGTGCTTTCAATCGTTGATTTTCTTCTTTAAGTTCTTTGTTTGCTAAAAATCTCAAAGAAGTAAAGGGTTTTTCTTTTATAAAATCTTTTATTTCATTCGCAAGAGCATCTTGCAAATCTTCTCTATCTTTTCTAGCAACTCTTAGGTTATCTTCAAGATATGAAACTTTCTTTTTTAGTTGCTCGTTTTCTTGTTTTTGTTCATTTATTATTATGCTTGTCGCACACGTAATATAGTTCAAAAGTTCTATTATTTTTTCTTTGGAAAAAACCAAAACTTCATTTGCTACAATCGTGGGTTTCTCCGTGTCTATCTCAATAGTGTATTTCATTCTGCCCCCTTTGTTTTATCACCACGAAAACAAGCGTTGCGGATTTCCTCTTCCGTCATATCAGGAAAAGCCGTTTGTAAGTTATTGATGATTCTATCCGATTGTATGTGTAAAGCGTCTCTGAATATATTCTCGTAAGGGTCAGAGCCACAATGTATATGGGATAATTCGCCCCTTACATATTTACTCCATAAATCAGTTTTATTTTCTGCCTCTTCGATTCTTTCAATCTCTCTTTCAATTTCTGAAAGATTATCTTTCAAAGTTTTTATTTTTTTCTTTGCAATTTCTGAATCAAAATGACCCTTTATCAAAAAGCCCAAAGGGTCGTCCTCATAATAATTATAAAATACGTCAGTTTCTGAATTATCAATAATCATTTTTTAACCTCTTTTACTTCCACTCTTTTTAACTGAGTATTTACACATTCCAAAAACTTAGCAACCCCTTTCATAAGGGTTTTTGTTGTAAAAGGTAAAAACTTCTCTAGTGATTCAATTTCAAGTCTCACCATTACATTTTTCCCCTCTTCATAAGAGGAACACTTTCCTAGATTAGTTTTTGTTTCTTCTGAAAACTCAATTATTCCAACGTCTAAAGATTCAAAAATATCCCCTCTACTTTTTATTTCAATTTCAATAATCATTTTAGTTGTCATTTATAAACTCCTTAATATATTTTTCTATTTCTTCCTCTGTCAAAGGATAGTAATAGAATACTAATTCCTCGTGACGTCTAATTTTAGAAGTTAAAAACTTCATCAACTTTTTTTTGCAGTAAGCACAAAAAATTAAATTAAAATCTGTTTCAATGTAAGTTTCAAAAGGCAATAAATGACTTTTGCATTTACAACAGAAATTATCACTCATTTCATTCTATCCCCCTAACCATTCTTTTAAGTGTTCCAACGTAACACCATTTTTATATTTATCTCTTATTTGAGATAATTTTTTGTTTAGTGGTTTGGTTGTAAAAGTACCGAGTTTTGAGCAAGGACATTTTCTTGTTACCATTTCTGTTGTTCCTTGCCTTGTTTCTTTTCCACAATCTAAACACTTTATAAGATATTTTCCTTTTACAAATCCTATAAGTTGTCGATTGTTGTAAATATCCCCTATCTTGTATTTTATTTCTCGCATTTCCCCAAATCCTCTTCGGAAAAAAGTTTGTCAATCCAAAACAATTCGCCCGTGTTAAGATGTCTTAAAGGCAATCCGCTATTTTCTGCGTTGCGGATTTGTCCGTATGAGATTTCAAAAAACTCTTTTACTTCGTTGTAAGATTCAAAGATTCTTTGCCCGTGTTGATTGTTTGCAAGGATTCTTGTCATTGTTTCCCCCTTTCTTTTTCTTTTCTAAACTCTGCTAGGCAGTGGCACAAATAATATTTACACCTAGAGGGCGACGGGTGATAATTGCCGTAAATCTCACAATCTCTGTCGTAAGTGTCGTATGTTCCGCAATACCTCCGACAAGTTGCCTTTTTTGCCCGTAGTTCTTTTACAAGGTTTTCTAGGAAGTCTTTCTCTTCCTGATTAAGATTTGTAATCATCTTTCACCTCTGCCGTGTTTTTAAGTTTCTGAACAACTGCAATAACTTGTGCAAGTTCTTGTATTCCGTTTATTGCGTGTTCCTCAATCATTGACAAATAAGAAAAATGAGAAAGACAACCCTCTATGCCTTTTATTTTATTCCATAATTGGTCTTTGTTTGCTTTGAGTTTTATCAACTCCCACTCTACTTCTTCAACTTCTTCCAAAAGGACTGCAAAGCCCTCGTGCATAGAGTTGTATTTAATGCCCCACTTTTCACAAGCGTTTTTATATTCCGCTTGAACAAGTCCGTTTACAAGTATTTCAGATTCATTCGCAAAACTCATTTTTTTCCTCATAAATAAAATTATTATTTTCGTCTAATTCATTTCCCGTTACTGTCGAAAATCGTTTTCTACAATCAGGGCAAAAAAACTCACTTTCGTTATAAAACAACAATAAATCACAATAAGGACAACAAGCACTTTCTTTTGAAAAGTCAATATTCATATAACCCCCAAAAAGCCCCGTAGACTATTTATCTAAAGGGCTTTTGTCTTTTTATTTACTTGGAAGAGTAACAATCCCACCACTTGCGGTTAATGGAATGTATTGAGAAACTTCTACACCATTCCATTTTTTAGCCCTTTCTAGTTCAATTTCTAATTCTTTTAATTTGATTTCTACCTGATAATTTTCTGCTACTTTGTCTGATTTATTTGTTCGTCAAACTCGGCATTCCAATCCCAATTACTAGCCGATAACTGTGTAATATAAATTGGCAAATCTACAACTCTTTGTTTTACACTTTCCAAAACTTCGGAAGAAATTAAATCTTGATTCGGGATAAGTTCATAAATTGAATACCGCCCTACAGATTCTTTAATTGACGCTTTTAATGCTTGTCTAATTGTACTTTCAATATTTTTTTTGTTATATTCTTTTTCTGCCTCTAGTAGTCGGTTTTCGTCATACCGATAAAAAAGATTTATTTCAGTTCCAACGCTTTGCATATCTTTTGTGACTGTTGCGTCATTTTTTATTCCAAATATAACGCTCATTTCGATTGGTACAACTGAATATTTTTTTATCTTTGAAACAAACGGCAATTTGAAAACAATCCCCGATTGATACACATTATCGGACACTTGCCCTAGTGTAACCTTAACCCCTCTTTGATTTGGGGATATAATTGAAAAACTGTTAAATAAAAGAACTAACAGAATCACCAATAAAACACCTAAAACGATAAACCGCTTTTTGTGTTCGCAAATGTAATTAAACATTTTTTCCACCTTTGCCCTTTTCAGAGCGAAAAAAAATTATATAAACAGTCAACGACTGTTATTTACATTTTCATATTATAAATTGTTTGTGGATATTCAAATCCAAATATTTTTTGGAGTTGAGCAACGGAATATCCGTTTTTAATTCTTAATTGTTTTATCCGCTCCCCCGTTGCTTTCATATCAATGAATTGTCGTTCCATTTAGTCTCCTATAGTCTTTGCCTTGCACTGTCAACGTATAGCCACGTTGCATAAATCTAGAAATTGAATCATCATCAAGTAATGTTTCAAAACATTTCGGGCAACCGCCAAGCCTACAATCTCGCCTATAATGGTGATTTGATATAACCATTGATCGTAAGCCCCGTACGTGCCGTTTATCGAAAATGTATGAGTGCCAATACCTTTCCGCCTCACTCATTTTTGTTCGTCCCATTTCGTCTACAACCAACAAAGAAACACTAGAAAGATGTTCAAGCCTTTCGTGTTCTTTGCCCGTTGCAACTCCCCCACGGATAAAAACCCCTATTTCGTAAGCCGTCATTATTAAGCCGTCCGTCTCTTTTACGGCCACACTTCCCAAGTGGGATTTACCGATCCCGTTTTCTCCCAAAAGAATGACTTTCTGCAAATTGCCTTTGACAAGTTCCTGAACCGCCTTTTTTGCTTGCTTTTGGCTTTCAGTTTCCGCTATGTAATTTTCAAAAGTTGCATTGTAAAACTCAGGCTCTATATTTAACCTTTTGAACCATTCTATTTTTTCAAGTTCCTTTTGCTCTGCAAGTGCAATCCGTCTTTCCTCTTTTTCTTCTTGCTCCATTTTTTCCTTGCGTTCCCTAACACATTCAGGGCATTGGGTCAAAAAAGAAAAACCAATCATTTCAAAAGGTTTTTTTTCATAAGAAATATTATGTTTTTCACATCTCGCAAGCATTGAGCAATTCCTCGCTTGTCATAATTTTGTATATCGTTGTATCTTTTCTGCCTCTGCCTTTCCCTACTCCCTTGTTTTTTCCTTTTAGGCTCTCTTGGTAGGGTTTATCTTCTACCAATAAATAATTATGAGTAATCTTGACAAGCCATTGTCTTGTCATACAATCATTGCAACCCAAAATGTTTGATAATTCCTTATGAGCAACCCACCTTGCTTTTAACATTTCTATTGCTTTTTTCTCGTTATCTTTTATAGCCACAAAAACCGCCCTTATTTTGATTTTACCTTGTTTTAGGGTAAATACCTTAAAACCTAAATAAAACCCCGTAGACGCTTTATTTTGTCGTCTAAGGGGTTGTTTTTGGTTATGCTAAGACTAAATGTCTTACTTCGTTATAATCTTTAACAAGTGAAACAATCTCGTTTTCAACTTTGAAAGTTATTGTTTCATTGTATCTTGTATACTTTTGACCGCCTACAATTTCAAAATCTTTGTTTCTGAACCAACAAATATTTGAATATGTTGCCTTTATTCCGTACTCTCTCAATTCTTTAATAATTGCTTTCTTTGTCATAATTCTTTCCTTTGCCTGATTCTTTCAGGTCTTTAAGTAGTACAGGGCTTTTCTCTTGCCCTTATGATTATATAATAAACTAATAGTTTATTATTGTCAAGAGGTTTTTAGAATAAAATGTATTTTTTTTACTTTTTTTCTCTTGCCTCTAGCATTGCGTCTGCAATTAAATAACTACCTTTTGCAATTCCTTTTACATTATCTTCATTGATTTTTGTAAAATCATAATTCGGATTACTTATAATTCCTTGTAGAAAACTACTTGCGAAAAGATCCCTTAATGATAAATCAGGGATTTTCTGCCCTAGTCTTTGGATCGCTCTATGTGTAGCAAGTTCTTCTTTTGTCAACATTGTTTTTTCTCCTTTTCTATAAAATAAAACCTGAGGCAATCGCCCCAAGTTTTTTTATTTGTTATTCACAAGTTTTTAGTAAATCAATCATATCTTGATATACGCTTTCTGTTCCATATCCTGATAGTAACAAGTGGATTTGTTCAATCCATTCATAGATAAAATCGTCTTTATCCTCTAGAACACATTGCTTTTTGTCAATCCAATTTTCTTTTACGTATTTTTCAAACTGAGCATAATTCTTTTCTATTAGCCCCGTCCAATTAACTTCTGCTTTTGCATAAGCCCCGTCAAAGAACTTTACAAAATCGACTTTTTTATACAATTCTGTACAAAAAACAGAATAATTATCCTCGTTTTCGTTTTCCATTTTGCTAGCTGTTACTATTGCGTCAAATACTGTATCGCAAGTATCGAAACAATCATTGTCGTAAATCTGCATAGCCTCGTATAATTTCATAATATCCCCTTTGCCCTACTCTTGTAAGGTCTTTATTTATTTGGTATCAAGTACCTTATATCTATAAGATAAACTATTAGTTTATGTTTGTCAATAGAAAATAGTATTTTTTTTAGAAAAATAATTTATCGGGATTGTTGAAAGAATTGTAAGGCTCTTGCTTTGATTGTGAAAAAGAGTTCTTTTCCCACGTTCTTACAGAGGCTTTCCAATCTTTCATTTTTGACTTGCCGACAAACCACCCTTTAGATTCATAGAAATTGAAAAATCTTTCAGGATCCACATTATTTTTTCTTTCTTGGCAATATTCCCTGATTTCTTCAATAGTCGGTTTTTGAAAGGTTGTTCTTTTCGGTTTTTGGGCTTGTCCCATATTATATGAGTTTATATCTGTGTTTATATCTGTGTTTATATCTGTAATAGAGATTTTGCAATTTGTATCAATCGATTTTTCATTTTGCAAAATCGATTCTGCTTTTTTTGTTACTGTGTACCATTTTGTATGGTCATATTTATTTTCGTTAAAACAATCAGATATAATCAGGTTATTTTCTTCTAGATTTTTCAATGCTCTATTTATTTTTGACGGGGTTATATAAAAAAATAACTCATTAAATGCTTTCACTGAGTTATAAGTCCAATAATGCCCGTTGATACAATTTTGATTGTTTGCCTTGTTTTTCAAGACCCAAAAATAAATATTCTCTAGTAAGATTGCCTCTTCTAAGCCGTACTCTTTGGCAATTTCTGTATTAAAACTATGATTCATTTATTCCCCCTTTACTACGGCACAATAAAGCCCCTTACCCCTGAACATTGGGAAATATTCTTTTTCCTCTTGTTCTTTCGCTTTCTGCTTTGCAAGAAAATATTCTTTTTCCTCTTGTTCTTTCGCTTTCTGCTTTGCAAGAAAATATATTTTTCTCTTCCTTTCGTATTTTTTTGCTTTTGCTCTGTTTTTGCCGTGCCTTCCTACTTTTTGTATGCCCACAATTCTTTTGTACTCTTTTTCAGGCACAAAACAAAACCCCCCATTTATAAACATAGGTGTTTCATTTACTTTTTTGCAGTGTTTCAAATACTGTCTATAGTTCATTTTATCCCCTTTGTGTAAAATAAAAACCTGAGGCAATCACCCCAAGTTTTTTTACCTTGCTTTATATTTTATTTTTACCAAAAATCTATATGGCTCATCTTGTATAGGCAAGAGTTCAATTTCTATTTCGTTTTCTTTTACTAAAGTTTCTTTGTTTTTCATTTCTTTCCTCATATCTAATAAACCCCTTGATTAAATCAAGGGGCATTTGTTTTATTTGTAGGTTTCCTGAACCCACTCCAAAGCCTCTTGGAGTTTCATTTCAGAAAGCAACTTTGCTAAAGTATGAAAGTTGCAATCCTCTAATCTATAAAGGATTTCTTCGCAAAGGTCTTTCCCTAAGCCGTTTTTTGCATACTCACAAAAAACGTCAAGAAAGATATATATTTGATGTTCGCAAAAAGCCCAACTGTTTTTTGCGTTCATTTCTTCAAGTTCTCTTTTTCTTGTTTCTGTAATCATTTGTCTTTCCTTTGCCTTGCTCTTGCAAGGTCTTAAATAATATCAAGGTATCAATTACCTTATGATCATAATATAAACTGTTAGTTTAATTTTGTCAATAGGATTTTAGAAAAAAATGTAAAAAAAAATCCCACTCTCTGAAAAACTTTCAGAAAGTGGGAAACGGAGTTTAATGCCAAACAGTCATTAGAATAAGTTTATTTTGTTCTTTGGATTCTGTCAATCTTTGCAAAGTTTATTTTTGCACAAAAAAATAGGGCGGTTATTGAAATTAACTTTCAGGATTTGTTCGCCTTTTTCACATTTTGCAATATTGCTTAATTGTCGATAATAAAAAAACTTGCAATAATTACAGATTTTTCTATCCTCGCAATTTGAGGATTTTTTATCATCATTTAATGATTTTTTATCATCATTTGACAATATTAAATCAGGTTGTTTTGTCTGTGTTTTCTGAGTTGCCATTTTTTGCCCCCTTTTTATCAAAAAAGTTTTCCATTCCGACATTGACCCCTACTGCCACGGCAATAGAGATTAAAAAAAATAATAAAAATGATACCAAAATAAAAAGTAATATTTTCATTTTGCCCCCTATCTAATATACAAGGCTTGCCCTTGAACAACTGAAACACCTTTCAAGAGTTCCCCGTCTTTTGTAAATACTTTGCCGTAATTTTCCGCCCCGTCCTTTTGGATCAAGAGGCCGTCTTTTAAGTCTTGTTTTATTTTGGTTGTGTCAAGTTCACATTTCAAATATTCAAACGGCAATTTCTGATAATTGATTGTAGACAGTGGCTCTACTTTTAATTGTGTGTTTTGGATTTTTGCAGAAAACATATTGTTTTTATGCTCAGTAAGTTTAAGATTTTCCATAGAAAAACGCAAAAGCCCTTTAATATTTTTGGCTCTGTTTTCAAAAGCCTTTGCCCTCTTTGACAATCTGTCCATTTCGTCTTTGTAGGCTTTCCGCTCCCCGTCAACTGCCTTTGAATCCATTTCTAGATTTTTGATCAATCGGCAATATCCGTCAAACTTCTTTTCAAAGTTTTCATTTGTCAAATTAAATTGCTCTTGCAAATATTCCATTTCTTTTTCGTTCGGCTCCCTTGGGTTGCCCTCTTCGTCAATCATATTTGAAAGCAAATCATAAATTGCTTTCATATCCTCAGTAATTTCATACATTGTCATATTAGCAAGCCTCTTCTATAGTTAGATTTTTGGCTTTATCTTCATAGCCTTTACTTGCTCCAAAGTAAAATGCTTTTAAGCAAACATCTGTTGTTTGTAGTGCTTTATTAAAGCACTCTTTTGCTTTGTTCATTAGTTTTTCGTACATAATAGCCCCTTGAAAAAAGTTGCGGTTTTGGGCTTTGATTTGTCAACGACAAATAAGCCCACCTCCTACCGCAAAGGTAAAAGCAGAAATTATTAGATAAAGAGTGTTTTAATACTAGTTTTGTTTTACACTCTTTTTATTTTATCCGTTGACAACGGATAATTTACAAATAAAAATTGTCGGTTTTGCGTTTCGCACGTTCTAGACTGTGATTCGGTGGGCAGTCTATTTCATTATGTCGCCCCTTGAACTGTGATTTATCCATTGCAGACAGTTCCAATCTACCGACAAGGTAAATGCTAAGGAAATAAGTTTATAACAGTCAATGACTGCAATATTCATAAATTGCTAGTTTTGTTTTTGCTTTTCAACGAACCTTTCAAAATCAGGCACTAGCAAGCCTATTCATATATATAATATTAAAGAAGTGCAACAAGTGTTGGCAGTTGCCACCATTATTAAGACAGTCAACGACTGTTTATAACATAACAGATATTAAAACTGTAGCAACGCAAAAGCGAATATTCTTTTCAATCATTTCTTTATGCTTGGAAATATCAATCCCTTTTTCCTTTAGTTCATCAATAAGAAGTTCGGTAGTTCTTGAAACAATACTGTTTACTTTTGTTGTTTTTTCTTCCGCCTTTTTTTCGATTTCGTTTTCCATAAGATACCTCTTGAATGTTTTTTTTACCCCTTGCCAAAAGGCAAGAGGCTTTTTTATTTATGAAAGATAGTTTGTATTTGTTTCTATCTTTTCACTTCCCCATTTTTCCCGTAAGCCGTCCATTGAGTAGCGTCCTCTTGAACGACTTTTTGCAGAACCTGAATAAACCCAAGCCTTTTTTGACTTGGAGAACCAAAACCCTAATTCTTTTAAGATGTCTTTATACTCGAAAGAGTTGAAACACCATATCCAAGATCCGATTATTTCAATATCAATCTTGAAAGTAATAATCTTTTGGATAATATCTGCAAATTGGTCATTTTCCCAATTATATGTAAAATCTTTGTCAGGGTCTGTGTTAAACTCAGTTGCAAGATGTTTTAATAAATACTCATATTCTGAGTTAATTTCTTGCATTGGTTTGTTATCGCCCCCGTTAAGATCAGGGTGAAATCTAAAGCAAAGTTTTTTGTATTCTTTCTTTAGTTGTTCAATAGTTGTAATGTTTTCAAAGTATTTCATTTTCTTTCCTTTGCCTATCTCTTGATAGGTCTTAATCAATCTATGTTTATATAATAAACTATTAGTTTATTATTGTCAATAGATTTTAGGAAAAAAATTGAAAAAACTTTTTTAATTTACACTTTTTTAACTAGTTTTTTTTATCTGTAGTATTGTTGTTGCGGTGGGGCTTGATACTGCCTTTGTTGTTGAGGCGGTGGGGCTTGGTATTGCCCTTGCCCCTGATACTGCCCTTGTTGCCCTTGATATTGCCTTTGTGGTGGTTGTTCCGTGGTTGCCCCGTCCATTTGGTCAGATTCCGCAATCTCAAAACAGTGCATATATAAGTATCGTTTTATGTATGTTTCCACTGCTCCAAGATTTTGGACTTCGTGACACGCTTTTAATTTTGCTGTACTCATAGGACTAGTGAATACTATTTCTTCATCATTTTTTAAGTCCTTGAATCTTAATTGTGCCAATTCATTTCCAAACGATACAAGACAGATAACCCCTAAGTTTAAACAGATTTCTGTTATTACGGGCAAAATATCGTCAAGTTCAAAATAATAAAAATCAGAATATTTATTATATCCTTTTGGCTTTAGGTTTTTTTTCTGAAACATTATCCTTGCTTTTAGCAATTTTTCATAAATGTTTAAGTTTCCTTTTTCAATTTCTACTACTTGTAGTTCTTCCATAATTTAATCCTTTTATTGTTTATTCGGTTATTGGTTTTACTTCAATCAGAGTAAACCCTAATTGAAGTAAAGAACGGATTAAAAAGGGATATCGTCAGGAAAACCGCCTTGACCTTGTGGGGCTTGGTAGTATTGCCCCTGATACTGTCCTTGTGGGCTTTGTGGTTGCCCTTGATATTGACCTTGTGGGGCTTGATACTGCCCTTGTGATTCCTGATTGTTGCTAGGACTTAACATTTGCACATTGTCGGCAATAATTTCAACTTTAGAGCGTTTCTGCCCGTCTTGTTCCCAACGGCTTTGAACTAGTGAGCCATTGACGGCAATTTGTTTGCCTTTAACTAGATAAGGCTTTAATGTTTCTGCAATTTTTCCGAAAAGTTTAATTTCAAAATATGACACTTCGTCGATTTTTCCATTTTGGCTCTGTCTAGTTCTATTTACTGCAATAGAAAAAGAATTGATAGCCATTCCGCTTTGTGTGTAGGCTAGATTACAATCAGATGTTAAACGTCCGATCAATGTTACTGAGTTTAAGTCAGTCATTTTGTCTCCTCTCTTGCTCTAGCAAGATGTTTAATTTTTTTTCAAGGCTTTTCAAATATGCCTTGTATTCGCTTTGCTCCATATTGCTATGAGCCATATTTACACACGCTTTTAATTCGTAAATATCCCCATAGCATAGATTTTTGATAATCAAAAAAAATCAGTCCTTTTTATACCCCTTGCCCTAAGGCAAGAGGTTTTTATTATTTGCAATGAATGATTTTTACATTGCCTTTTCTGTAATCTTCCAAGACACAACCACTTACACTGTCTTTGTAGTATTCTGCAAGTTTTTCTCTTGCTAGTCGTAAGGCTCTTTTTTTTCTTGCCTTTCTTGATTGTTCAACTGCTCTTTTTACATCTTCCATTGTAGGTAATTCAATTTCGTTTGTCATTTCTTTTTCCTTTGCTTATCTCGTGATAAGTCTTTATTAAGTTGATCAGGCTTTATCTCTGCCCTATGTTTATAATATAAACTTTTAGTTTGTATTTGTCAATAGAAAAATACACTTTTTTTACATTTTTTTCAAGTTTTATTGCAAAAGTCTATTGTGATTATGTTTTACTTCTTTTACTTTAGTTATTGCGTACTCTGTTGTTGTAGAAATAGAATTATGCCCTAACATCGTTTGTATTTGTTCTATTGGCATTCCTTTGCTCAGGGCTTGGGTTGCTACAGTTCGTCTCAGTTTATGGGGGTGCAATCGAACCCCTATTTTTTGCCCTATTTTTCTTAAAAAAATCTCTGCTCCCGCTACTTCTAGCCTTTTGTACGGGGCAAGTTCAGAAACAAACAAGGCTTTATTATCATCTTTTCTTTCTTTCAGATATTTTTGCAACCAATAAATAGAACGTGCATTCAGAAAGCATATTCTTTCTTTGTTTCCTTTCCCTAGGACTATACATTGTGAGTTTTGAAAGTCTAAATCTTCTTTGTTAAGATTACACATTTCACTTATTCTCATTCCCGTTGATAGTAACAACTCAAAAACTGCCCTATTTCTTGTAGACATTGGAAAATCTCTGATTTTTTCTAGGTCTAAATCTTCTACAGATTCTTTTATTTGTTTCTTTGTCTTGATTGTCTTTATCGGGTCAACGGGATTTTTTGAAACAATCCCCTCTTGTACCAAAAAATTATAAAATGTGGATAATGTTCTTTTTCTGTTAAGACAAGTATTTTCACAAACTCCCCTTGTCATTTGAGTTGCGAGAAAGTATCTAATATCATCAGTTGTAACTTGGATAAAATCCTTTTGAATAAACTTATAAAACATTCCCAAGTTTGAAAGATATAATTTTATTGTTTTTTCACTGCAACCCTCTATCCGTTTACAAATACAAAACTTTCTAACAATATTTTCTTTTTCATCTCTAATGACCAAATCTGTACACCCTTTTTGCGTTTCATATAATTTCATAAAAAGAGTATTTCTGATGTTCCCCTCTGAGTAGTTATCCTTTAGAGCAAAAACAAAATCATTTACAAACTCGTTTATATTTGCAATTTCCATTTATTCCCCCTTTTAACTTTTGCATTTTTCTATTTCTTCATCTGAAAATAAAAAACCCTCTTTGAATGTTTCTTTGATTTCCTCAAAGTCCACATCTACGGGGCTTTTTGTTTCTTTGATAACTTTTTCAGGCTCTTTTATTTCTGCCGTTATTTCCTGAGCAACTTCTACAACTTCGGGCAGTTTTTCTCTTGCTTTTTGGTTGTTTAGTCGTTCTGTTACTAGATTTATTGCGGTCATTGGAGTTTCCCACACTTCCCAAACTTCAAGAGTTAAACTATTGCCCCTTGTTACTCTGCAAGGAATCCCCAAAATAGAGAATTGAACCATACACATAGAGCAACTATTTATTGAAATATCCCATACATCTGCAAGCATATTCATTTGATAATTGATTTCTTTGTTAAAGAGATTTTCTGCAAAAGCAATTATCAAAGCCCCTCCGCCCACCGCACAATCTGAAACAGTTATAATTTTATCTTTTTCAGGATTCGGAGTTGTCATTTGAGCCATACACTTACAAACAGAATAAGGGGTAAAGAATTGCCCTTGATTACTAGAGCCAAAACCACAATCCATATAGATTTCGCCTAGAAAATCCCCCCACTTGCATTCAAAAGCCTTTGTTACTTCTGCTAACATCTGAGGAAAAAAGGCTTGTTCTTCTTTCGTGTATTGCCCGATAATTTCTAGGTATCTTTTTTCCCGTTCTTCATCAAAGTGGGAAACCTGAGCAAAGGCAAGAGCCGACATCAAGCAAAAGTCTGTAAAGACTTTGTATGTATTGTGTCGTCCGCTCGCCTTTTCCATAAGTTTAATAAAATCTTTCTTGCATTGTTCATAATTCATAGTTGTATTATATAAACTATTAGTTTATTAGTCAATAGATATATTATATATTTATATATTATTTTTTAAATAATACTTGACTTATACTCTATACCAATAACATTCTTGAGGGTTATAGTTAGGTGGAAAAGCACAACTCCCCCCAACCCCACGAAAAAAAATAAGTCAGTAGTAAAGTTTCTCTTTACAACTCATTTTTCTATTCGTGAAGTCGGGTTTATGCTTTTTTACGTATGTATTTACATTCCGTCAGGAATAGCCCGTATCAAAGCCCTTTTTACTCTTGCAAAGAAAAAGGTTAGTCAATTTATCCACGTTGCAACGTGTACACTCTCGGCTTGACTATCTACAACCCCCACCGATTCGGCTTTACGTGTTCCCCTTGTAGCCGATTGTCCTTTATAGCCCCAAAACATCTTGAATCCAAAACTATAAAGCCGTTACATTCTCACGGATTGCGGTATGCAATAACTAATAGTTAAATTATCATAATACTATAAGTTTTGTAAACTATTATTTTTCTTTTTTTTCTTCAAACAATTTCTTGATGTTTTCAAATAGACGCTTTTTTTCTTTCTCAGATATTTCTAGGTCGTTAAAAAATGCGTCTATCTGTATCAATATTTCTTTACTTGCCCCAAGCGTTGACCGCTCGACAAACAGATCAAGAGAAACCCCGAAAAAATCCGCTATATCTATAAATTGCTTTGTTGACGGGGTTCTTCTGCCTATTTCCCAATTACAAACAGTTCCCCTTGTAACATCAAAAACTTTTGCCAATTCGTCCTGAGAAAATCCCCTTTGTTTACGCAAATAATAAACCAATCGTCCGTTAAACATTTTTTAATTCCCTCCTAGAGCGTCTGAGCGACACCCTAATTTTAACATTTACTTTTGGTTTTGCATACTTATAGTTTACTTTTATTTTTTTTCGTGCTACACTGTAAAAAATACAAAAAAAGGGGATAGAAAAATGGCAAGAGTAAAACTTAAAAATGAAAGGTTGCAAAGAGGATTGACTACAAAACAAGTAGCCGAACAACTAGGGGTATCAATGCAATTTGTTTACTTATTGGAGACAGAAAAAAAAGACGGCACATTGAAAACTTGGAAAAAGATTCAGGATATTTATAATATCCCTGATAATGAAATGTGGAGTTTAATGCAAGGGCAATAAATAAAAAAAATCCCCTGAGGCTCTCCCTCAGAGGATAAACAAAAGGATCTATTTATGAAAAAAATAATGTATTTTTATTTTATCTCATAAAATTAACTTAGTCCATAGGTTTTATTTACTTCACAATTTCCGCCCGTAAAAATATTTGTTGCGTTATAAATTGCATTTTCTTTATAACTCATACAACCAATTATAGAGCCATATCCACTGTTTATTTTTACTGCGTTTGTCTGAGTATATCCGCCTTTTGCTACTTGCGGAAACCTTACCCCATAAGCATTAACAACCGCCTCTGTCAATGACCCTAAGACATAAAGCCCTACTGCCTCGCTAGTGGTTGCAGAACTTTTAATATAAGCCCTTGCACTGCCCCCAATTACTGTCATTGGGTAAATGTGATCAATTCTTATTCCAAAAGCCCCGTTAGTGTTTCCCTTTCCTGATGTGCTTTCACTTGTTGCAACTATATCACAATTTTCAAGAAATCCGCCACAATTTACCCCGTAAGCGTTTTGTAATGTATCTAAACCCTTTGCCTCAATCTTACAATCTTTGGCATAAACAAGAGTTCCCGTGATTCCATTTTGACCGCCACTTAACAAACATTTTTCAATCCTTGCCCCGTACGACAATAAACAAGATCCCTCGTAAGTAGTAAATCTTAAACCCTTGATTGTTATATTGCTATTTGCATAAATAGGATAATAACTTGTTAATTTAGGGCAATTTGTAAAATCAATAATTACACGTCTGTTTGTTGCAATTTCCGTTGCAAATCTCATAAATGATGTAGGGAATGAGCCACTTGCGGATAAAACCGCACCCTCTCTGAAATAATCACCTTGTACACTCAATGTCAACATCATTTCATCATCTTCGCTTTCTTGCAAAAAGTTATTTACAAGGTTTGATATATTTCTATTGTCGTTCCCTTGCCCCGTACGATAGATATAGTTTAATTGTCTATTCTGTTCTGTTTGAAGTTCTAGAATATCCGCTTGTAGAATCGCAACATCAACGCTTTCAAGTTGTGTTTTGATACTTGCAAACCAATTTGAAAAAGTCAACTCAGATGTATTCAAAAAGTTTACAAGGCTAGATTCCATTTGTGCATAAAAACTTGATGTGTCCATAGATTGTACGGCTTGGGTTACAATACCACATAAAGCCGTATCAAGTCTTTTGTCCGAAATGTCGGCTTGGTAGATACTTTGTACTTGTGGACCAACTGTCACATAAGCAAGGCATAAATATTTTTTTACGTCTGATTCTACAATGTACGGGGCGGACGGAATGGCAGAGGGAGTCCCTTTTATAATTTCCGCTCTGATTTCTCTTTCAAGCAAATCTAAACAAATACAAATTGCGTCAATGCGTGAATACAAACTATCGGGAGTTGGGATTTCAATATTTTCGGCACTTGTTACCTCTCCTGAATATCCCTCAATATTACAAGCCCCCGTAAGAATATTGACAGACAATCCCTCGTTGCTTACAACTTGCAAGGCATTAGAGCGATTCATAAAAACCCCGTTTGTAAAGAAGAGTTTAAATCGCCTTGCTAAATCATCTGCGTTGTAAAGCCTATCTCCATTTTCAGAGTTAAAAAAAGAACTGATAATCATATTTTCCCCCTATTCTCCTAATACAAGAGTTAATCTATAACCCGATATATCCCAAGTTTCGCAAACTTCCAATATTCTTACATCATATTGCATATTCATATCGGAAATTACGATTGTTACAATATCGCCAAGGTTATAGTCTTTTCTGTATTTGTAAAACTCGCTATCTATGACGCTTTCTATTGCGATTGATAGCCCTTGTAGTTCTAGTTCGCCTTTTTCTGCCAATGATTGAGTATAACTAGCCTCAGAAAATGTATCAAGGTCGCTAGTTTCAATATATTTTTCTCTGCGTTCTAACCCTTGACCACTTCCTACTGTTGCAGAATACTCCGTATCGCCATTTTTACCGACACACAAAGCAATATTGTATTTGCCTTGCATACTTTCAGTAATGGAATAAGACAACAAATTGTCTAATTCTCTTGAGAATACAATTTGTTTATTTTCTTTTTGCTTTGTAGTTCGATTTTTTCCGTTTATGAAAGCAATTTCTATTTTTTTTGTATACTCATTGAATACAGAGGAAAGCCCTAGCCCGTTTTTTTCTAAAACTTTTTCGGCATATTCTTGTAAGTTTTCCCCTTTTACAATTTCATAAATTGTAGCCCCTATATTCAATGGATTACTTTCCAAAACTACAATTTGTTGCCCGTCATTGTATATAGTAGTTTGTTCAAGATACATTATCGCACTTGCTATATTTGCCCCGTCCGATAACATATAATTGTTTGAAGTTGTTTCTATATCTCGGATTGCTATTCCCGTGTTTTCAATAACTTCTTTACAGTCGCAAACTAGCATAGAACTAGGGAAAGCCCCAAAATCAATACTTGCATTAAAAGATTTTGTTGTGTCTTTGTATTCTGTTTTTGTAACTTCTTCATACTTTGTTACAATTTCATCTACCCACTCTTCGCCATTCCATACCCTTTCTGTGTCTAGGTATTCTTCTCTTACTGTTATTTCGTAACTCTCGGTATAAACAAAATCCTCATAAAGAGAAGTTGAATACATTGCATTTCTTATAATTTCTGCAAGCGATTTTTTATATTTTTTGAATGTTGCCGTTGGAATGTCTCTTATTATTGCTTTTATCCTAGTTTGATAAAGTTTATCAATTTCAGAAATTGGCATTTTCAAGCAGATTTTATCTGTATCACAATAGAAATAAAAATCCTTGTTTGCCAAAGAGGTTGTTTTTTCCCCGTCAATTTCTGTTTTCAAATTGTCGCTAAATGGTTTTTCTGCAATAATTCCGCTTTTTTTGAAAACAAGGCTTTCATTTTCACTTGTTACGGGTAAATGCTTTATTTCTTCTTTTATGTCTTTTGATATATAAACCCGTTTTTTCCTTTTGTATATTTCCCCGTCCTGAAAAATAGAATCTTCTCTTAAAGAAAATGGAGAT
This sequence comes from Clostridia bacterium, assembly GCA_017501645.1. Taxonomy (GTDB): domain Bacteria; phylum Bacillota; class Clostridia; order Christensenellales; family UBA1242; genus UMGS2069. Next base: position 18,025 of record JAFVWN010000033.1, read on the forward strand.
TGTGAAACTTGCCCGAAAGAATAAATATTGTTATCAGTCATTAGAACAACTTCGCTTTCAATATCTGCAATATATGGAGTATCTAAGACAAACTTTGCCCCGTCCCCGATTTGTGAAATAGTTGCTTTTCCTGAAATTGATTTTAATTCAACTGTTGCCCCTGAATCTCTTTTTATGTTATTACCCGTAAAGCCTTTTACTGTAGCAGATTTACAAAGTTTTCTTTCTTCTGCGATATTGTCGCCCGTTGCGTTGTTATCTATCAAGCCCCTAAGTTGTAAAACTGTATTTCCATTCAATAAAGTGCTATCCCATACAATTCTACGTCCTAAAAGACTGTGAGCAAAAGCCCCTTGAACTTGAATAATATTATTTCCGTTTTCGTCTTTTGTGTATGTAACAGTTTCAATAATGCAAATCTCTGTTAAAGCGTCTGCCCTTATGAGAAAGTTATTTTTTTTCAGGATAGAAATATTTTTTTCTGTTGTTTCAACTTCAAGAACACAATCACCGCAAGAAAAATATTTATTATTCCAAATAATAGATTTTGCATTGTCTATAAGTCCGATTCTTGACAAGTTCAAACCTGATAAAACAAACAATTCCATTAGTCCACCCCATAATATAATTCTTTGAACTCAATTTCTGTTAACACTTTATCTAGTCCTAGTGTGCTAGAGACAGAAAGGATATTCTCTCCAAGTTTCAAAAATAACCAAGTGGAAGAAATAGAAACATCTGAAAAAATATCGGTTTCCGTGCCGTCAACATCTGTTAAAATAGCCCTTTTTTGTCCTACATCTGAGTAAATATCAACTACTTGACCACTTGAAAAACTTCTAATCAAAGAAAAATATTCATTTGTTGAAAAGTTAGTAATAACGGGGTTTTCTACTTCTCCATTGAATGTTAGCCGTATATGGCAAGGGGTTTTTTCTTGCCCGTTGTTGACAATTTGCAAGTCGTTTTCTGTCAGGATTGCCCCGAACTCTTGTCCTATCTCTGATAATTCCAATGGAAAAGAAAACTTACCCTCTAGGCTTATAATTCTAGTTTTTTTTGTTACAGTTGATTCAAAAAAAGCACTTTCACAAAGAATACTAATTGATAGAGTAGGGGCATTAGTCCAATGAGTAGGTACAACATTTTCAACGTATGCAGATGTAGAAACATCAAGGCTTTCATCAATAAATCTTAATTCCCCTTTTTCTTTTCCACTCAAAACATTGTAAATATTTCTTCTAATTTCTTTAACATTTATTCCGTACTGAGCAAGGGTTATAATTACGTTTCTTTTTCCCCGTCTTACAGTGCCAAAAGACACCCCGTCAATAACGGGGTTTGATTCTTCGGAAATCTCTGCCGTTGTAGTTTCAAGTCCACTTACAGAAAGGATTTGAGAATCTGCAATTTGTGTAAAATCTAGTTCTTGCCCTCGTGAGTTTTTGAAAATTAAATTAAACATAAGACTTTACCCCCAAAAGATTTATGGCTCTGTTTGTCTGTCTGTAGATTTCGGCAGTACTTAAAGCCTTTGGACTTGTATTTGTTTGATTAAAATTGATAATCTGTGTTACTCGTTCCCTATCGGCTTTGATTGCGTCAGAAGTAGAACTGATTATCCCTGAAAGCCCTTTTAATTCATTATCGCTAAAGAAAAATGAATAATCTTTTTGTTTTGTTGCAGTTGCTTTGGATAAACTTGCACTTGATACGCTTTTTTCTTGCTTTTTGAAAAGCCCCCCGAAAATGTTATCAATCAAACCGCCCGCCAAGTTTCCAAGAATTGCCCCTAGTGGCCCACCCAAAGAGCCACCAATTAAAGAGGTTAATCCGTTGCTAATAGAGTTTCCTAGACTATCGCTGAGCAAACTAGAGCAATCCTGAACAAAAGGAAGCCAATCCCCTTGCAGAATTGACGACAAATTTTCTTTTGAAAAAACACTTACTATTGCGTCAGATAAACTTGATTGAAAATCATCTATTGAAGATTCCAAAGGCTCTGTGAGGCTTACTGTCTCTAGAGATTCTGTCAAGGTAGTAGTGAAAGTGTCGGCAATTTCTTCCGCCTCAAATCTTACATCTTCCCTTACTTCCTCTGTTGCAGTACTCATTGTAAGCCCTAGTATTCGGGCTATGTCGTTTTCTTTATCTTCAATTTCTGCTTTTAATCGTGCTATCTCGTCATTTTCCTTTTCTAATGCAACTTTGACTGCCTCTTGGTATTCGGCATTTTCGGCACTTTCCTTTTCTAGTGCTAATTTGACTGCCTCTTTGTGTTCGGCACTTTCTTCAATAACAGAAGTTAATGCGTCTAACTCTACTCCAAGTTTTTCTTTTGCCAATTCATTAAGAGCGTCATCAAATGAACTATTAGGATTATAAGAACTTAGGCTATTATTGTCGTAAACAACTTCATTATTTTTTTTCCATTCTTCAAACTCTTCCATTGTTTTAACACCGTCTGCCTTTGCTCTTTCAAAAGTTTCTTGTGATAGTGTTGGTATATTAAGGCTAGAGGCAGTGATATTAGTAGCGTCCTGATTATATTCTGCAAAAGCATTGTGTTTTTCCATATATGATTCAAAGCCTTTTTCTGCCTCTACTCTCGTTAATCCCGTAAGGGCTTGAAAAACCAATTCCTTTGAATCTGTTATTCCTTGAGCAACACCTTGAGCAATTTTTGAACCTATGTCCACTCCGTCTACATTAGTTCTTAATGTTTCATTTATTTGAGTTGCCAAACTCTTTGCAGTGTCTATAACAGTGCTTTTCCCTTGTTCTAGCCCTAGAGCAAGCCCGTCATCAAGCGATTTTCCTTGTTCCTCAGGGTCTAATCCATTTTTCAATTCTGTCATTGTGTCTTTGGCTAAATCTTCGGTAGAATCTAAAACATATCCTTTGTTCTTTTCTATCCCTACTGCAAGCCCTTGGTCTAGATATTTTCCTTGCTCCGCCATAACAGTAGAGGGAGAATGGATTCCAAAAATACCCTTAAACCAACCTATAACAGTGTTTCCAAACCCTTTGACTTTTTCCCATAGCCAAGACATACTGCTTGAGATTCCGTCCCATAAACCCGTTAACAAGTTTTTCCCAATGTCCCATATTCCTTTTAATGACCAAGTTAGCCCGTCAAGGATTCCTTTTCCTACAACGTCCATATTGTTAAAGAGCCAAGATATGCCGTTTTTAATTCCGTTCCATAACCAAGAAAGCAAATCGCCCCCTAAGTCCATAATTGCACCGCTTAACTTGAATATCCCACTAACAATAGCATTTATAATGCTTGGTAGGTTTTTAACAAGTTCAGGAATGAACTTAACAAGCCCCGTGATAATGTTCTTAAATAACTTAAAGGCATTTTCCGCTAGGATAGGAATCCAAGTTTTAATTGCTTTGATGATTGTATCAATAATTGACGGCAAATTGTCTTTGAGTGATACAAGGATTTTTTTAAGGGCAGTTAAAAGCCCGTTAAACATATTTGTAGCACCCTCTACAACTTTAGGCAAAAATGATTTTAGCCCCTCTGTGATAGTATTTACAACTTCGGGCAATTTCTCTCGGATTGCAGTAATTCCAAAAGATACCGCCTCACCGATTGCCGTAAAAAGTTCACTTCCAAAAGTTGAAACCATTTCTACAAATCCGCCAAAAGCAGAAAAGAAACCCTCAAACAAACTAGGCAAAGAACCAATTAAGGCAGAAAAGCCATTCTTGAAAAGAGATACAATGTTATTAAATAATTCGGGAATATAAGTTGTAACTTTTTCAAAAAGGCTTTTTGCAGTAAGTAAACCAAGATTGATATAATCGCCTATTAAAGAAATCAAAATAGGAAACGCTTGCGAAAACTTAGAAATCAAATCAGGCACTATCTGAACGAAAGATGTAACAATAGATTTCGCAATCTGTGAGATTTTCTTCCCTATTGTAGCCCCTAGATTTGTGAAACTTTTTAAGATTGTAGACACTGCCCCTTTTGCCCCTGAACCTAAAGCAACAAAGCCATTTACAAGTTCTTTAAGACTTGGAAGAAAAGCACTCAAAATGTTTGTTTTTAAGTTTGTAAGCATTGTGTTTATTGGCTCCATTACTGAGCCAACTTGTGCCATTGTGTCGTTATATCTTAATTGGGCTTTTTCCGCCTCAATCATATTTTTATTTGCGTTATAATACCCGTCTGCAATTCCCTCTAATCCCATATCGGATAGAGTTTTCATTACAAGGTTTTGTTTTTCTGCCTCAGTAGTACAATTTTGTAATTGAGCATTAAAAGATTCTAGATTTTGTCCGCCTCTTTCCAAGAGTTCGGCAAATGGCCCGATAGCGTTATTTGTTGCAAGTGTTTCTTGCAATCCGTCTGCAAGCCCCTCTAGTTTCAATGTATCTTTCCATTTGATACTTGCACCCGTTAATTGTTTTGAGATTTTGTCTAGATTGTCGCCTTTAATTCCACTTGCTAAAAGGTTATTGATTGCCTCGCCCGTTGCCTCTATGTCTCCTGAGACACTAGCCATTTCGACCATATTTTCTTTGGCATTGTCGAAACTTTCGCCCATTGTTTTGGCGGTTTGTTCAACTTTAGCCATATTCATTCTATATTCTTTGGTTGCCTCGCTTGCCTGAAACAAAGAAGAAACAAGCCCACCTAGTGAACTTGCAAGCCCTGATATAGCACCGCTTACAAGGTTAGCACCAACAAGGGTTTTGAAACTTGCCCCTAGCCCCTCTGTTCCCTCTGTTGCGTCCTCTGTTGCGTCTTTTGTTTTTCCTAAAGATTTGATAAAGCCTAAAAGCCCTTTTTGTGCGTCATTGCTTTCTGCCTCTACATCTTCAAGAGCCATTGAATATTTTCTTTGTTCTTTTTCAGATTTTGCAAGGGCGGTTTTTTCTTTTTCAAGTTTTAACGCAAATTGTTGAGCCTCTCTAGAGTTTTCGCCATATTGATTTTTTATACTTTCGTATTCTCTTTCCATTGCAGAAACATTTTGTTTCTGTAGTTCAATAGTTTTGGAAAGTGATTGTAATTTTGCTTTTAACCCCTCAGAAGTATTGCTCCAATCGTCCATTCCCTCTGAGGCGGTTTTGAATTGTTGTTCATTTAATTTAATTAGGCGGTTTGCCTCTGCAATACCCGTTTTGAAGTCTGTATAATCTATAGTTAATCTAGTACCGAAAGTATTTTCAGACATTTTGGCCCCCTAAAACAACCAATCGCCCTCGGAATCCTCATAATATATCTTATTACCTACTTTAATAGTTTTCTTTCCGTTTTGTCTTGGTTGTATTCCTTGATGATTTGTATTTTCTCTTGCGTTTTTTCTTATAAATCTAGCAATAAAAATACAAACTTCTTTTCCGCTTTCTTTTCTGAGTGAAAACGGGGTTAATTGCGGAAACTCTTTGCAGATTTGCAAAGATAAATCAAAAAAAGATTCGTAAAGGGTCAAGTGTGTTTCCGCCCCACTTGACCCCGTGCCTAGTTTTTTAGTTCTTCTTCAATCGGTTTGATAAGTTTTTTTACATCTTTTTGAACAATATTTCTAAACTGATTCAAACCGACATATTTAACGTCATTTTCTGTCATTTCAGGAAAAAGAAGTTGTAACATATCAGGAATGATTTTCATTGCCTCTTTGTCTGTTTTCACTTCGTCTAGTTTTAGTACTTCTTCAACGACACCAAAAGGCACATCATCACAAGTAAAAGTTTTTTCGCCCTCTTTTGTTTTGATTTTTAATTCAATCATTTTTCAAACCTCTTTTTATTGTAGTTTTGGGATTTCAATATCAGGAAACCCCTTTTGTTTTGGCAAATCTCTTAATGTTTGCCGATATAATTTTATTTCTGAAAGTCTTTCCTCGTCAATAGGGAAGTCAGGCAATAAATATTTGTCAGTTGCAGAAAGTAAACTATCCCTTTCGGCTCTCTTGATTGCAGAGTACCCCTCTTTTGACAAAAGCCCCTCTTTGTACATTTCAGAATCTGTCATTGGTACAAGTGAATTGTTTTCTATCTTGAAACCCTTTGGCATTTCTTCAAGTCCACTTTCGATTTTTTCAACTTGTGTCATTTCCACAAGTTCGGTTTTATCATCATTCCATTTATAGCCTTGCGGAATGTCTTTTAGTCCCTCTTGCATAAGGACTAAATCACTTTTTCTAGTCCAATCGGAATAATAGAAGTCTACACTTTCACCAACAAAGCCTGAGAAGTTTTTTACTTCTACTGCCCCTTTTGGCAATTCTGAACCGCAACAATGCTTTTTGATTTTTCCTTTTTCAATAATTAAATATTCCATAATTTCTCCTTATGCAGTTCTTTTCCAAATCTTGATTGCGTGAGCCTTTGGGGTAACGTGTTCATTTGCTCCATAGATTGCATTAGAACGGCTTGCGTCAAAGCCATAAATTGTTCGGTTTCCGCCTGAATTTCCCCACGTACTGTCTGTTGTTGTGGTATTGCGTACCCAATAGAAAGCCCCCTCATTAAAACTGTCATACCCTGAACCCGTAACGACTGTTCCCATTTTTCCTGAAATATTAGGCAATCCCTCGGCTTGTAGAGTTCCAAAATCGCCACTGTCTGTGCCAAGAACACGCAAATAAGCCCCGTCATAATCTGCCGATACATCTTCCCAAGTTCCTAGATACAAAGTATCGGGAGTTGGCATATTCGGTAGTTGAACATAAGAGGTTTCAAGAGGCACATTTGCTTTTTCTTTTCCCAAAATATTATCGTTGTAACATTTTGAAACAATTTCCTCTATAGTTGTTTTCTTAAAATTGCCCTCACTGTCTGCAAGCAAAACCAAATCACTATCATTTATTTCAGAAAGTGGGATTGTTTCATCTGCAAAAGTAACTATGTTATCTGTTGTAACTTGCCCCATAATTGCCCCCTATTTTATAAATCCTATTACTTTATCACTAAAGCCAAATAAAACATTTTCGTTGCCTAGAACTCTTACACTAGGCACATAATAAGTTTCTTGCTTTATTTCGCCCATTTGTCCCATATCATTACATATAAGACGTGCTTTTATTGTTACATTTTTTGATGTTTTTTCTGATTGCGAAATGTCAATCCCGTTGTCATAAACAAGGCTTGTTTTTAGTGGGTCTGCCCCGTCCGTTGTATAGTATATATCTTGGCACTTTTCTTTTTTGTAATACAAATGTACTTTTTTATTCAAAGTGTTATTGTTTGCAAGAAAAGAAAAATCAAACATTTTGCAAGATACATAAAACTTTCTACTTTGCCATTCAGAAAACTGTCCGCAATCGCTACAACACCTAGCCTTTATCTTGATTGTTTTATGTACTTTGCTTTCATCAATAGGAATAATCATTCAATCACCTCATATTCTAAAGATGTTCCCTCGGTTTCGTTTATTTCGATAACATCACCGACATAGACAGTATCAGACAATGGCAAAATCATAGGACTATCTACATTCATAAGATTATCAGGAGTCCAAACTACATTTGACCAATTCTCTGTAGTAACGGCTCTGAAAAACTTTCTTTCATCAATGGTTATAGAACGGGATTTTTTCCCGTTGTAATTAAACTTTCTTTCTGTCATTAAAGGGTAGAAAAAAAGACTTGTTCCCGTTGTTTCTGTTCCTTGCTTTGTTGCAATAGTACGGCTTTGAAGTTGAAAACTACCTTTTTGAAACCACATATATTTATGTGTGTTATCAGTATTCAACAACCTGAAACCTAAAGAGAAATAACGCTTGATATTTTCGCCCGTATCAATCGAAAATCCCTCGCCACTTTCCCCACTTCCCACAAGGTAAGAAATAAAATCATCTGAAAGCCCCTCTGTGTCAATTTGCACCGAAAAGCCTTGTATCTCTGTTTTATATTCGCCTATTGGCAAGCCGTCTTTATTTACTACGTTCACGGCACTTGTAGGCGGTAATACAACCCCACGCAAAGCACCTAATTTTTGGGGCTTTGATGTCCTAAAAGTTTGTGGAGTATCTTCCAAAACTTCTGCGAACAGTAATAAGTCGCAACCCTGATAATTTACCATTATTCAAAACCCCTCTTGAAAAAGGGTAGGCAATAAGCCCACCCCTTTTTTATGCTCCACCTTCTTCTAGATTTTGCAATGTTTTCAAAGTTTCAGGAGTTTGCATTTCTGCAAAGAAAGTATCTTCGTAGTTTTCCCCTACTTCTTCTTTAAGTTGCAAGTATCTGTATGCAGATTTTGAGCCGTCAATTTCAAACTCGTAAACAGTTGATAACAATTCGGCTTGTAATTCCATAAGTGTTACGTCTGTTCCGTCATTTTCTGTCTCTACATCTTCACTTGGAGCAAGAAACTTTGCTTTTGCAAGAGCAACATAAACATAAGTACCGTCTGAGTTTTTCAATCGGTACATAATACCAAATTGCACGTCCTCGGCTCTGTTTGTTGCTACCATTGCCTTTCCTACTGTTTTGTGTCCTAGTAGTTTGGCGAGGTCTACGGGGTCAAGACAGAAAGTTGTAAAAGTTGCGGATTGTGTACCCTCACCCTTTACAACAATTTGAACCTTGTTATCCCCAAATACTTTTGCGGATTCTTCGGAATCCTCTCTTGTTACGTGTTGAATTGCACTCACTTGAAACGGAGTATCATATACAATTCCCTCGGCAGTGTCTGAGGTGATTTTTGCAACAAAAAACTTGTCAACACCTTTAAAAGCCTTTGCCATAATTTAGCCCCCTTACATCATTTTTGAAAATCTTTGCATATAGCCCGTGTGGGTTTTTTCGTCTGAGGCAACGTCTCCACCTATCACGTAATTATATCCGTTGATTTTCATTTCCTTTTGTATTTCTTCCGAAAGTCTGTCTATCTCTGAGACATCTTCGGAGTAAATTGCTATTTCAAGTATTCCCGTTTTTATTTCGCAATCATTATCCCCATAATATGTATGGTCAAACTCAGGAATAAAATAAGTTATGAAAGTATGAGGATATTTTTTATTTTCAGACATTGAACCTTGCAGAAATATAGGCTTTTCAAACTTGTTTAATATATTAAAAAAATCGTCTCTTAACTCTGCTACTGTCATTTTATACCTCTAGTTTTGCAAGTTCTTCTTTTACTACTTTATTGCAAGCCGTTTTTGCTCGCTTAAATGCCTTTGTAAAGGCAAGGGATTTTTCAATTTTCCCGTGTTCTTTTCTTCTCGGAGTTCCATAGTTTACAAAGATTGCGTGAGTTGTTCCCTCAGGGTTTCCCTCTTTATCAAAGCCTAATTCTAAAGTGTAACTATTTGCACCCTTTATTATTTTAGGCTCTTGGATTGCACTTTGTAATTTTCCGCTAACTGAGTGCTTTTGTGCCTCTTGATGTATCACTTTGTTAGCGTTCACGCTACATTTTATCAAAGTTCTATTTGTTACGTGGTCTATGTCCTCACCACGCTTTGCAAGTTTTTCTATAAGTTCATCAAAACCATTTATCCTGATATTTGCTCGCAATCAAACACCGCCTTGCAATCTTTCAACTTTGAAAAGTAAAAAAGCATTTTGCATATTCCAATTTTCAGGGCTATTTATTATCTGATAAACCTTTTTATTTTCTAGAAGTTTGATACAATCGCCACTAGTTAAGTCAGGAATAAAAGGACTGCATATAGTTGCAGTTTCTAAGACAGAATAAACATCATCTTTTTTTACTTCCGTTCCCTGAAAGTCAGAAAAGGCAATAAAAATAGTTTCCTCTAATTCTGTATAAGTCTTTGTAATTTTCCCCAACTTGTTCACATATTCACATTTTACAATATGACAAGGGGTAAACATTCTGCTAGCCATTTTTGGAAACATTGTTTATCCCCCTATCGTAATTGAATAACCCTTTGCATAAAGTAAGGGGAAAACTTTTGTGTTCCCCCCGTACCTAGTGGGGAAAGTAAATCATTTACACCGATTGCAATAGTTCCAATGACAATATCAGAATCCAAAACATCTTGAGGCACTCCACAATAAAACATAAAAGATTTTACTTCTTTTATTTTTTCTGTTAGTTGTTCATCAAGAAAATTATTAGTAATCAGATTACTTTTTTTTACTCTTTCAAGTAGTTCATCTTCTGTGATTATTGCCATTGTAAACTATCCCCTTTCTTACGCTACATCTGTTGCACGTGAAACAGTGATTAAAGAATCTGTATCAAGTGGTTTTCCGTCACATCTGAAAACGCATTTTAATTCGTGGTCGTCAGTGTCCCAATTTACACGTCTTTGCATACCTAGATTGTAGTTTTCGTTGAAAACATAATCTTTCATGTCAAACATAAAGGCGGTAACTTGTTTTGCGGTTGTGCCTGAGCCGTTGTGGTTTGGCATATATTCATCACAATAAACAACTTCACGTCCTAAAATGTAAGGCACAATCTTTTTGTCTGTGCCGTGGTCAAGACTTGCAACGGGGTTTCCGTGTTCGTCCAAGATATTCTTAAATGTGTTAAAGAATGTTTTCTTTGACATATACCATTTAGCCCCACTGTCTTTTCCGCTTGGTAGATTGCCCTCTAATTCTAACAAGTCAGAATATGTAAGAGTATCTTTTTCAAGGTTGAAAGTCGGAGTTTTTGAAAGAATACCCGTAATTTTACCGCTTTTTCCGTTGATAATTTCATTTTCTTTCCAAATTGTGATTGCCTCTACAACTTTTTCAACGAAATATTTTTCCCATACATCAAGGGTCATTCTGTCAGTTTCTTCTGTCCAAGCAATACGACAATCTGCCTTATAGCCGTTGAAAGAAATCTTACCGCTTGTACTTGCTTTTTGATTTTCAGAGCCTTTTCCCTCATCTACATAATTTACAATCGGACGGAATGACGCAATAGGGTATTCTTGACCAACTGCAAAACTTGTTTTTGTTACACCTTTGAAAATCATTCCGAAATCACGTGATTTGTCAATGATTTGTGCAATCAAGTTTTGAGGGATAACGTCTCCAACGTCAGAAGTAGAAGAAACCGCTCTTAGTTCCTGAGGAATAGCAATTCCTTTTGATACTAAATTACGGAAAGCCTTTCGATATTCTAGATTTTCCATTTCTGCCCCTCTTGTTTCATTGGACATAACGGGCTTGAATCTTTTTGGCTCTTGTTCGCCTGATTCATCATTTCTTGCCCCGTCCCCGTTGCCGTCAGTGTTTCCACTGTCGCCATTGTCTGAGTTGCCATCTTCTTTTTCCTTGATAATATCTTCAATCAATTTGATTTTTTCATTGATTGCCTTGATGTCGTCAAGGATTGCTTTTAATTCGTCTGCCGAAATATCGGCTCTTTGAGATTTTTCTACAAGTTCATTTTTCTTGTTTCTCAATTCTTGTAATTTATCCATAAGTAAGCCTCCTATAGTTCGCTTTGGATTGCAATTTGTAATTTAAGTTTGTTAAGTTCTTCACAATCAGTCGCAAAGTCTCCACTTCGTTTACGCATTTTCTCCAAAATGTTTTTTGCTTGGTCTATGTCCATAGCCCTAGCACTGATAGAAGTACCCCCATAGGCGGGGAATGTAACTGCCGATATTTCGTAAACCTTACCGATTTTCAAAATATCTCTGTGTGGATAGTCTGAGTTTTCTTCACTCCATTTTTCATCTTCAATGTCAAAACAGAATGACATTCCCGAAATATCCCCTCGTTTGATTGCAGAATATAATTCCCTTGCAGTTAAATTATTTTCAATGTCTAATTCTGCTTTAAAAGTAAAGCGATTTTTCTCGCTTGTCAAGGTCATTGTACTATTTCCGTTGTTTCTTCTAGAACGTGCCACGGGTATCATATCGAAATTATGATTTGCCAAAAGTGGTACGTCTGTTAAGTCGGTTTCTAGCAAAGCCCCACTTCTGATTGTTTCTGAAAAACAACCGCAAATATCTGTCTTTTGTTCAAAAACGATTGGCTCTCCCGTTATGATTGCTTTTCCGTTGTCGTTTTCTTCTGCTCTAATTTCAAAAGTAAAGTTTCTTTTTTCACCTAGTTTATTGCTCGTTTTCTTGCTCATCTTTTCCCCCTTTATTTTCGGCTTTTGCCCTACTCATTTGATATTGATTTGCGATTTCAACATCTACATAGTTTAATGACATATAGCGTTTGTCCCCGTCCTCATAAGGTGGGATTCCAAACATTGAAAGCATATAGTTATTTGTTAAAGCCCCACGTCCGCCAAGTTCCTGAATAACTACTTGCTTTTGACTGATTGTCATTGATTCTATTCTGTCAAAATAGAATACTACTTTATTTCCAAAACCAAAACTAGCCCGATTTGAAAATAAAGCCTTTGTAAATGCTTGACCGATTGAAACAATTAAAGGCTCTATAGTCGATTGTATAAATGCCTCGTGTTGCTCAGGGGTAAAATCCCCTTTCAAAATACTTAAAGGCACCTTAAAAAATCGCAAAATCTTTTCATCAATAAATTGCAAAGTCGGACTGTCTACAAGTTTAATATTTCGATTGATTGGAATAAACTCTCCGCCCATATCTACTGAGGTAATTCCACTTTCTGAACTTGCTACAAGGTTATTGAACTTTTCTAGATTCTCTTTTTGCTTTTCCATTGAAATCATTGAGCCATATTTCAAAACCCCGTTTATTGCATAAGAGGATCTTATTGCATTAGGTAAAGAATCCATAAGGCTATTATTTAATCTCAGGATTTTGAGCAAACTTTCTACATTTGCCCGTCCGTTGATATTACCGCCCATATAATCATTTGCGGTAAAATCTTTTCGCCAATGTATCAAATAATCATAAGGCAATAACTCAGTCTTTGAGCCGTCCGAAAAAGAAAACTCTACAAACAAAGCCCCTGATTCATCTTCGTAAAATTGCGTTGCTATTGGATTAAGAGGGAAAAGGGCTACAAGTTTTCGTTTTGTTGTTTGTGTCTTTGGGTCTTTGTAATATTCCCATTGTGGATAAATGAAAACATTGTAATTAGTCATATAAAGATAAGTGATTTTACAGATAAAATCAGAGCAAGTCATTAAGTCATTCGGTCGCTCTAATACTCTTGTAATATCAGAATCTTGCGGAATGATTTCCTTGTTATTCTGTATAATGTGCATAGGGTGGCACTTTATCAATTCATCTGTAATACATTTAATTGCAGTTTGTACCACGTCACTAGCAAAGATATTATCTCCAAAACTAGTAAAAATAGGTCTATCCCCGTGCAACATCATTTTATATTTTCTTTCTTCAACTTGTCTTTTTACTTTCTGAAAAAATCCCATTTGCCCCGTCCTTTATGAGTATAAATCTAAATACTCTGTTCGATACATTCTGTATGTAGCGTATGCTATTATTAAAGACACTGCCCCGTCAATACGTCTAGAGGGTTGCTCTTTAATCTTGATTGCCATTATCTGTCCGAAATCGTTTACCTTAACTTGCGTATTTGATAAACACCATTTCAAGATGTCATTTTCATTGTAATTTACAACTTGACTTTTTAAGTCTGCCTCTAATAGTTTCATAGGCTCGGAAAGATATTTCGGACTTTGTGGAATAACTTCTAAAGCCTCACTTCCAAACAGTTCTTTCATTCTGTTTACAAAAACTTTTGAAAGCCTTACGTCATAACCACATTTATATAATTGAATACCATAATTTTCATATAAAGAATAGAGCCAATCCGCCACTCTGTCAACTGCGATTTCGTTTCCCTCGCATATTTCTAATAAGCCCTCTAAAGCCCATTCCTCATATTTTGCCCCACTCTGTTTATCGTCACTATCTTGCAATTTTCTTTCAGGAATCCAATATTTTTGTATGATATAAACTGTTTTTTCTTCGGGTTTTCTTATGTAGACGCTACAACAAGTCATATCAGTAGTTGCCGAAAGGTCAACCCCTGATATTGCGTAAGCCCCTCTTAATTGCTCTAGGTCATAAGTTGCCTTGTAGTCGTAATCTTCGGGAGAAAGCCACGCAAGAGCATTATTTTGATGTATATTGAAATCTTTACAAAGTACGTGAAAACGGGTTGCTTTATCTCTTTTTGCTTTATCAAGATTAGAACGCAAAAAGGATTTTTTCTTGATCACATCTAAACTCGGATTGCTTTTATACCAACTGTTTTCATCTTGCCATATTTCGTTTTCTGAATCCTGAGTATAAAGAAAAGCCAAATAATCATCAACCTCGGTTTCCCCGTTAAGCATTGCCCTGATTTCTTTTAATTCATTATCAAGCAAACCGCCATTAACAAATCCCTCAGTAGTTGTAATTATCATCAATGGATCGTCTTTTGTACTCATTGACTGCCAAATAGCCATATACAATTCGTTGTCTTTTGCGTTATGGACCTCATCAATATATGCCTTGTCGATTTGTCGCCCGTCTTTGTCTCTTGTTCTTGACGACATTCTGAAACATTCATTTTCATTAAAATTATTTTTTACGATTGAAAGGTTTTTGTGAAATCTACGGGGCTTTTTTTCAAACCTCTGAGCAATCCCCCCGATTTCTCCCCAAATCAATTTTGCTTGCTTATCATCATTTGAACCGCAACAAATAACCTCACCGCCTGAGCCTATGGCCAACTCTGTAAAGCCGTCAAAACTTGCTATTGCAGACTTGCCATTTTTACGTGCAATTAAAAGCATTGCTTTTTGAAATCTAAGAACGCTTTTATTTCCGTTTTCGTCTTTTCGATAGAATGAATATAAGGCAGTAAAAAAGGCTTTTTGCCACAATAAGAGTTTTGGAGGGATATTATAAAAAGGTTTCTTCCCTTGACGGCAGAATGTTTCCATAAAGGCAATACGCATTTTCGCCATTGAATCATCAAAAATGTATTTGTCGCTTTCTCTATCTTTCTTCAAGCGTCTTAACATTCTTTTAAGTTCAATGCCCGTTATGATTTCGCCACTGAGTACCTTTTCTGTGTATTCTGCTAGATAATCACTCATAGATTTTTGAATTGCTCCATAAAATCGTCCAAGCCGTCATTTATCTCGGTTTCAATTCCTCTAAGTGCCATTAAAACGATTTTCAAAGAATTGTTGTAAGACTGTTTCAATTTTAAGTACATTCCGTGAGCGTCAGTCTTTTTTATTTGTTTCGGGTTTCGTGGGTTGCAAACAAAATGCTCTTTAGTTTTGATTTCTTCAATCTGATTTTCCAAGAAAACCATATCTTCAAGAGTAGGCATTAAAACAGACAATTTATTTTCATCTGCTTGTTTTACTACTTCAATGAGTTCTTGCAGTCTTTTATTAGTAGTTTTAATATTTTCCTTTTTCTTTTTCATAGATCACTTTCCATAGATTTTCAAAATCTCATTTTTGGGGTCTGTGCGAAAGATAAGGGCGGGTCACAATTAAAAATTGTTTTCTCCCGTTTTTCTTTAGTGGGGCGGTATCAGTTTTGGAAAAATCAATTTCAATCAAACCCAACTTACACAAACCTTGTTCTCTAGTTGTTCTGCAACTTTTTACAGTACAAGCACAAACAAACCTATCACCTTTCTTGATAAGATATTCACAATTTTTTATTTTGTAAAACATTCAATCCCCCTTAGTCTGCTTGATAATCTTCAAACCATTCGTTTATGTATTCTGTCCACTCTTTGCGGACTAATTGCCTTGTATCATCATCATAAAGCCTTTGTAAACATTCCTCTTTGGTTGCCTCAATCAAGATTGATTCCGCCCCTAGTCTTTCTATCAGATTGTTTCTATCCCTCTGATATGGAAATGTACCAATAACCCAAGCATTTCGCCAAGAGCCTGAACGCATTTTTATTTGATCAAGGATTGTATCTCTTACCGCAAAGACAATAGGCTTTATCTGATTAGGCTTTTTATATCTGAGGTCGCCTGATAATGCTTGATAGATACTATCTAGATCAAGGATCAAATCCCCGTCAGTCTTATTGTCATTTACAAAGGTTGTCTTTCCGCTTAATGCAGAGCCATAGACAAGATACACTTTTCTATCCCATTTGATACCAAATCTATTGTGTATCTCGTTATGACAAGGAATATGAACAAGTGCCACGTTCTCAGGATTAAGGGCAATATTCCAATCGTTAACATTCTCTAGAGTTAATGGCTCGATATGATGTCCAACACAAGAAGAAAGATTTGTTATAGGCTTTTTGCAGTGTTCACAAATAACAAACCCTAATTCATCTTGTCTTTCTAGTATGAGATTCTGTCTTAGTTTTCTCCACGCTTGCCCTCGGTAGAAGTCTGATAACTCTTTCATTTTCTAGTAAATATCCTTTTAGAATATACCTTGCCTTTTTTAACAGTGTTACTATTTTGTAAAAGGTTATCATTTACAGTTGTAAAATGCCCGATTCCTTTATCTGCATTTGCCTGAGATGTAGCCCAAAACCAAACTTCAAACTCGTTTTCTTTTGCGTCATAAATGCCTACTTCTTTTCTTACATTCCAACTTTCGCCCGTGATTAGTTCTAGTACTCCCCAAGGTTGCCGTACATAGAAATTGTTTTTATCCTCGAAATCTTTTTTATTAAAATCAATATACCCGTGGTTGATTGACTTTTCCGCAATTCTCAGATAGTCAACTTCTTTTTTTGTGATTTCTTCACCTAGTTTGCAAAGACAAATAAAGTAGCAACCATTTGCACCCATTGACTTTATGAAAGATTGTATGTATTTCAATTTACCACTCCTTTAATTCCGCAATCTCTTTTTTTAGTTCCATTTCTGCCTTTTTCATTTCAATCATACTTGGATCTCGGTGATAAACAGTTTCGCCCTTATATCCCTCTGAATGAGTTAAATTAGTTATCAGGAATATTTGTGTAGTTGCGTTTGGTCTACACCATTTCTCGTATTCCTCTACAACTGCAACCCATTTCCCTGAATCGTCTTTCCTTTTGGTTGTTTTCTTTTCTGTTATCCAATAGCCCGTAGCCTCTTTCTTTATAGCCTTTTCTAGTTCTTCTACTTGCGATACTTTGGCTTTTTGAAAGATGTCCGAGATTTGCGGAAAATCTTTTTGTGCTTGCATAAAAACAGAATAAGAAACCCCTAACAACTGAGCAATTTTTCTTTTGTTCAAGTTCGGGTCTTTTGCCATTTCTTCAAGTCGTCCGCTTTCTATGGCGGGTTTTATGATTGTTTCATATAGATTCGGTCTGCCTTTTTTTCTAGCCATAAGTTCTATTCCTTTGGATATGGTAAAGCATTTTTTAGATACTTTTTCCGCTCTTTTTTATCAAAGCAAAAAATATATCTATACTTGCCTTTGCCCCGTCCTATTTCTATATCATCTTTATATATTTTCTTTATTTCTTCAACTTTTCCCGTTTTACACCTATCGGCTAAAGTCTTTTTATGGACTTCTTTTCCTCTGATATAAAACTTCATAGCCCCTTTTGTAAACTCGCCTTGATAAATCCAATTTGTAGCCTGATAAATAATTCCTTTGTGATCTTGGTCTTTATCTGCATAAGATACAATTATCTTTATTTGTGGATTGTCTTTTTTTAATCTTTTTAGTGCCATTGACAAGGCTTGACTTGTACAAGTTTGCTTTCCGTTAAGAGCAACTCTTACAAGTTCTAACACTTGCCCTTGCCAAAGATTAAAAGGTTTTGCTATTTGTGGATTTGCCCCGTACCCAAAGACAATAACACCACAAAAAAAACCTTGATTAAAAATTGCATAAGAATAAACCGCCTGAGGCACTCTTTTTGCATAATGAAAATATTTACAAGCGTAAACAGTTTGTTTTCTAGTTGCTTTTCTGATTTCCATTATTGCACCGATATTTTGGCAGAGGTAAACTCTAGCAACTTTCTAATATCGTTTTCTACTTTTTCAAACTCTCGATAATCTGAAAAAGTAATTTTCAAGATGTATTCTGTCTTTTCTTCTTGTACGGGGCTTTCTTCTGTCTCGATTTCTTCAAAGTCGCTCATATCAATTCCAAAGTCCGACATAAGAAAATCAGAGTATTGCAATTCAAAAAGCAAAGCGTCTAATTTGTCATTATCCCATTCGCCTATTGCAGAGTTTAACGCAATATTACACGCTTTTTCTTTTTCCTCGTCAAAATCAACTACTACACATTCAATCTCTGTCGCTCCCTGAGATTTTAATATTTTGTATCGTTGATGTCCGCCAATTATATGGCCCGTTCTTTTATTCCAAACAATCGGGCTTAATAGTCCAAAGGTTTCAAGGCTATTTTTAATCGCCTGATACTCTTTGTCGCTTTCTTTTAAGTCTTTTCTTGGGTTGTATTCGCTCGGATTCATTTTTCCGATTGAAACTCTTTCAATGTTAATACATCATCATTCCTTTGCTAGTTTATACCCAATAAAAAAACCGCCACAAACAGAAAGGATTGCTCCCCCGATTGCTACGGCTTTAATTATTTTGTTTTCTTTCTCTAACTGATCGCAATATTGATTCATTTGATTTTGCAATGTCTGTAAGTTCGCTTGTTGTATTTTGAGCGTCTGCAATTCCTGATTCAATGTTAGCAACTGATTGCTCAATTTCTCCGCTTGTTCTATCAATTTCTGATTGTTGCTCTCTAGTTGCTCTAGTTCGCTTTCTGTTATATAGAAAGCCCCCAAAGATTCCGAAAAACAAACCGACAAAGAAAACACCAATAGCACGAAAAAAACGCTTAATCTTTTCATACATTTTTAATCCTCTGATAATGACTTAATTTTCTTTTGTACCATTTTCCAAACACTATCATAGAATAATTGTGAAATACTGAACGCAAATAAACCTATTGGAAGAAACTCTTTTATTTCAAGCCAAGTAAAAGATTCAATTTGTATTAAGGACAGAGCAAAACAGAAAAGAAAAGATATAACAGTATAAATCCAAGTCGGGATTTTTACCGCCTTTTTATTAAAGAAAACTTTGATTGCCTCTAGCAACGCAATTACTTCTATTGCGATTGTTAAAGCGTTTGTTAAAAAAGATAAATCTAGATTCATTGTTTATTATCCTTGTTGATTAATGCTTTTTGTAATCCTGAGTTTAACTCAGTATTTGCCATTTCAAGAGTTTTTTCCGCTCTTTCAATATTCCCGTTGACGTGATTTGTTTTAATTGCGTCAAGTATTGTTGATAAAACATTGCTTTGATGTAAAGAATATCTCATTAAAAGATTTTGACATTCTGTCATTACATCAAGCCTTGCTATTAGTTTATCGTCTCTTTTTTTACTGAGTTTTTGAAACAGAGAAAAAATAAACGCTCCGCAAGATGTTCCGATTGCCGTAATAATAGCCGTTGTTAATATATTTAGATTTTCCATAATTTACAAAATACACCGAAAACCAACTACAAGTCAAGGAAATATAAAACTTCATCTTTTGTCAAACTTGTAATGTTTTCAAACCCCTCGGAAATATTTTCATCTGCTTTATAATACTTTTCCGTAATAATAAACTTTTTCACTTGTTTTAGTTTGATGTGTTTTTTGTTAAATATTTCTTCCATTTTTTCAAACAACACAATAGGCAATAAATAGATATTTGACATCTCAGAATCATAGACTAGAACTCCTGAGCAAGCCCCTAGATTTCTATGTCTTATCAATTCTTTTAGTTCGTTTTCAGTCAATGCAGAAAGTTGTATTTTTCCGCCTGAAACACTTTTAGCCTCTAGCACAATGGAGCGTCCGCCCTTTAGTGTTCCTTTGTAGTCAGGTTGTGCCGATTTCAAAAAACAACCCACAAACAAATTACTTGTATAAGGTTTGATAAACTTAAAAGGCTCAGGGGTTTTTTCAATGTTACAATACCCCATTTCTGCAAAATAAGAAAAATATTTGTCTAGTGTTTGCTCAAACTGTTGCCCGTTCCTTTTGGCTTTCAATCCGCTTTCTTGATTACTTAATTTTTTCATTTATTCCCCCTTTCAGTTTTATTTTATTTTCAGGATCAATCCTTTTTCAAGATGTCGTTTTCTTTGTTGCTCATTATTTCACATAAAGAACACAATTAAAACAAAGTCGGTTGTATTTCTGATTTGAACCGCTTTTCTAAATCAAAAATAGTTTTGTTTTCCTTAAACGGCAATTCTATTTTTGTTTGCAAGTCCTTTAATCTTTCCCAATACTCAGGAAGAAAAAGAAACATATTTTTTAATTCTTTTAGATTCTTATTTTTGCAACAAAAACAAGAAACCCTATCAAGTATTGAATAAAGGTCTATTCCGTTTTCTATCCAATTCCAACCCTTAGAATAGCAATAAGTTAAACAGTCTTTTTCTGTCATTCCCCATTCTGCAAGTGGATAGAGTTTTATTCTGTCATTACATCTCTTGACCCTTTCTCGCTCTAGTCTTTCTTGTTCATCAAGGGCAATTCCGACATATTCACAAATAAACTCATTTTGATACTTCTTGTTATTCTCTTTTATTGCTTGAAGTTTTAAGGTAGTTCCCCACCTACACAAACCCCCACACCATTTATAAC
>JAFVWN010000034.1 GCA_017501645.1 Clostridia bacterium
GTAACAAGTATAGGTGGTTCTGCATTCTCTTTTTGCAGTGGATTAACAAGTGTAACAATCCCAGATAGTGTAACAATTATAGGGAGTTCTGTATTCTCTTTTTGCAGTGGATTAACAAGTGTAATAATTCCAGATAGTGTAACAAGTATAGGATATTGGGCATTCGAGTCTTGCAGTGGATTAACAAGTGTATATATTCCAAGCACAGTAACAACAATATCTGCTCCAGATTATTACGATGTACCATTTTATCAATGTTCAAGTAGTTTAGTAATCTATACAGATGTTGCAAATGCTTCAAGTAAACCAAGTGGTTGGGGGACTTATTGGAATTATTATGGTGATGGATTAACGCTAACAGTAAAGTATGGTTATAGTTTAGCACAATATAAGGCAGAAGTAGGGTTGACTTTTGCTTCTATCACTAATAATGAGTCAGTCCAAGTGGGGCTTGAGGTTGATTATAAAGAATCGCTAGAAATAGGTGCTTGTAATAAGTTTTTACAAGAAGAAGTTATCTTGAACAAACAAGAAGAAATTTCTATTATAGACAAAAAGAAAATTGCATAAAGACAGGGCGTAAGCCTTGTCTTTTTTAATAGCTAAGTTTTTTTGCAAAAAAATTTAGGCGGATAGCAAGAAAAGAGAAATGTTTATTTTTATATTGAATAATTTTTTATTATAATAAACAGGTTTTATCAATTGTGAATGTTAGGCAAGTAAAACATTTTATAAATTTGTTGTTTTTGTTGTGTTTTAAGTCTAAGGATTGTATAATAAATATATGAATATATTTTATAATTTAAAGTCGCAATGGTAAAGAGGCTTGCGTTTGGCGGGCTTAACTTTGTTTTGCGACTTTTTTTGTGAGGTAAAATTATGGCGAAGAAAGAAAACAACAAACCTGAAAACAATGAGCAAGACGAACTTGCTCAGCTTCTTGCTGGACTTGAAGAAACAGATGGTGGCGTAGAAAATGTTGACAGTGAGCTTGCGGATATCTTAGGGGCTTTAGAAGACGAAGAACCAAAGAAAAAGACAGCAACAAAAAAAGTCAAGAGTGATAATTTTGATAAAAAGTCTAAGGCTGAAAAGAAAGAAGAAGTTACAGAAATGATTGATAAAGTTTTGAATGATGAAGTAGAAATCTCTAAGGAGTCTGTAGACGAAATTCTTTCTATGCTTGAAGAAAGTGAATACTTAGAAGAAGACGAAGAGCCAAAGAAAGAAAAACCGAAGAAGTCTGCACCTAAAAAAGATAAGACTCTTAATATTGAAGCAGAGTTCAAAAAGGCAGAAAAAGCTTACAATAAAGAGGACTACAAAACAGCTTTTGAATGCTATTCAAAGCTTGCAGACTTCGGTCATAATCAAGGCAAGAATATGCTTGCTGGTCTTTACTCTACAGGAAAAGGTGTTGCGCAGGACTATTCAAAGGCACTAGAGATTTATCTTGATGTTGCAAGTCAAGAAGAGGTGGATAATGATGTTATTATTGCTCAGTTTAATTTGGGTGTAATGTACACAAAAGGTCAAGGCTCTGCAGTGAACGAGAAGCAAGGCTTATACTGGTTAAAAAAAGCTGCAGATAACGGATTTGCACCAGCACAACATACATTTGGTTATTTTATTGAAAAAGAAATGTATGGGCTCAAAAAAGACCTTAATGCTGTTGAAAAATACTATATTAGGTCTGCTGTTCAAGATAACCCTAATGCATACGGACAACTTGTTATGCTTTATGCTAATAATGAGCCTTACAATAATGATGACAAGTGCATTTGTAAAGTAATGTACTGGCTTGCTGTTGGTTCTGTTAAAGGAAATAATGCTCAGTGTGAAGAGATTTTGAAAAATTATATGGAAGAAATGGGAGAGGCTTTCCCGTCATCTGATGAATGTGCAGACGCTGTTGCGGATGATATTATTTGGGCGACTAAGGCTAATAAATCAAAAGAAGTAATTGAAGTTAAAGGTTTTGATGAACTAGTTGGTGTAAAGTCTTCACAAGTAAAAGCCTCAAAGCCTAAAAAGGCTGAAGAAAAGAAAAAAACACCCCAAAAGGCAGAGGTCAAGAAAGAAGAACCTAAAAAACAAGCTATTGAAGAAGATAACTTAACTGATGAAGAACTTGAAATTGCAAAAGCCATACCTCTTGGGCTTGAAAAATTTAAAAATGGTGATAAGGTTGGCGGTATTAAAGTTTGGGAAGAAGCATACAAGAAAGGAAACCCTGATGCTGCGTTTAATCTTGCGATTTGTTATGAAAACGGAGACGGTGTTGAACAAAATGCAAAGAAAAGTTTTGAACTTTATTATTTTGCTGCAAACTGTGACAGACCTCAACTTTATTCGTCTATTAAGATTGCTCAATTTAATGTTGGTAATGCTTATTACAACGGTAATGGCGTTGAACAGGATTTTAAAAAGGCTTACGAATGGTATGAAAAAGCCTCAAATAATGGGCATTTGACTGCATCTTATAACTTGGGTTACAGTTATGTTACAGGAAACAACTTGCCTCAAGATGTAGAAAAGGGCTTTGCATATTTAGAGAAATCTGCAGAGGGTGGTTTTGCAATGGCTCAAAGTATGCTTGGACTTCTTTACCATAAAGGTCTTGGCGTAAAGCAAGATATTCAAAAGGCTCAATCATACTATTATCAGGCGGCAGAGCAAGGTGATGAATCTGCAATTAAAGGGCTTGCGGAAATTGAGCAAGAAAGAATGAACAAGGCCAAAGAAGAACTTAATTTCAAAAAAGTAAAAGATGTTTCTAGTCCAGAAGAACTTAAAGATATTATGATTGCAACAATGGACAATATGGCTGAAGTTACCGAAGCTATGGAAAATGCGAAAAAGAAAAGAAGTCCAAAAGCAATAGAAAAAAGCAGAAATGCATTTATACTTAAAATGCTAAAGATTAAGTATGGCAACAGGGCGAAAGATATTCTTTATTCTCAAAGAAAAGATGTATTATTCCAAGATGAGCTTGAAGAACTTGCAACACTTGGAGACCCAGAGGCTCAGTGGATTTTGGCTGATAGAATTATAAGAGATGAGGGCGAAAATAAAGAAAGTTACAAAAAGGCTTTTGCTTATTATGCTAAGTCTTACGCAAACGGAAGCCCAACAGGTGCTTACCGCTTGGCGATTTGTTATCAAAAAGGTAACGGTTGTGAAAAAGACTTAACAAAGAGTTTGACTGCTATGGTGCAAGCAGCAGATAGGGGCAACATAGATGCTTGTTCGGCTATGTTTGCTTATTATGACGAGATTGACCAAAAAGAAAATGCCGTAAAGTACCTTGAGCCAGTTGCTAACCATAAAAATACTCCAGAGGGTTATGCTTTACTTGCAGAGACTTCATATTATGGTCTATTTGGCGTTAAAAAAGACCATAAAAAAGCACTTTACTATGCTAATAAGGGGCTAAAATCAAGAACAAAAATTGAAGATGGAGATATGCTTTATTGTCTTGCTAAAATTGCTCTTTATTGCTCAAAAAACAAGAAATTCAATTTACAGCTCATAGATAAACTGCTTCGTGAAGGTAAAGATAATTTTGATTGTCTATGTACGGTTGCATTGCTTTATATGACTGGCGAGTGCGGTGTTGAAATTGATTTAAAAAAGAGTTATGATACCGTTCAAAAAGTTAAACAAATCAAACTTACTGAAAAACAACTTAATAAGATAAACCTTATAGAAAACTGTATTGCAATGACTGAAGTTTGTCCAAACTGTAATAAGATTTTTAGTAAAGGCTATAAGCTTGGTGTTTGGGATAAAGTTGCTTATTGCAAACATTGTAATGCAAAGTGGCCGAAACTAAAAAAAGAACATTTGAGGATTATAAATTCAATTAAATTTTTACCAAAAAACCAAAAAGAAATGAAAGAGATTATAAAAGAGCGTAATGAGTTAAAAAACGCAAATAAAAAATAAGGTTTGATATGGCGGAAAATAGAGAAGTTTTTAAATATAAAACAAGAGGAAACCCTAATCTTAGAAATAAGGTTAGAGTTTTCTTTGCTTGCCACGAAAATGACAACAAGTATTTTGAAGAAATCTCAAATGAAATTTTAGAAAAATTTGATGTCGCTATTTTTTATGATGACTCATACAAGGAAATTGACCACATTGATGAATACAAGTTTTCTCTTTCGCAAATGAGCCTTGTGGTAATTCCTGTGACTTATAAATTTTTAACAGAAAATAGCATTGCTTATGATGTTGTTTTTAAGTATGCAAAGGAAAATGGAATTCCTGTTTTGCCTATAATTTATGAGGCGGGACTTGACGGTTTGTTTGCTGAAAAATGTGGGCAAATTCAATATTTAGACAGGTTTCAACTTGACAAGACAGCTATTAGTTTTGATAAGAAACTGTTTGATTTTTTAAGCGGTATTTTGGTTGACGGCGAACTTGCTGAAAAAATAAAAAATTCGTTTGATGCGTATGTGTTTTTGAGTTATCGTAAAAAAGATCGAATGTTTGCTCAAGAATTTATGAAAAGAGTGCATTCAAACAATGAACTTCGTGATGTTGCTATTTGGTATGACGAGTTCCTAACGCCAGGCAAAAACTTTAATAATGAAATAGAGGAAGCTCTTAAAAAAAGTAAGCTTTTTGCTCTTTTGGTAACGCCAAGCATTATCGAGCCCGACAACTATGTAATGAATGTTGAATATCCATTAGCCTTAGAGCAAAACAAAGCAATTATTCCTGCAGAAGTTGTAAAGACTGACAAAAATGAGCTAAAAGTCTTTTATAAGAAGTTGCCTGAAGTTGTAGACGGACAAAATAAGAGCGTGTTAACAAACACAATGATTTCTGCTCTTAAAAATGTTGCATTTACTAAGAATGAAAGTCCAGAGCATACTTACTATATTGCGCTTGCTTATCAGTCTGGTATTGATGTAGAAGTTGACAGAAAAAAGGCTTTTGAACTTTTGATAGAGTCGGCTGAAGGTGGCGAAAAAAAGGCACTTAGAAAGCTTGCGGTAATGTATAGGCTTGGGGACTCTGTTAAGCCAAATATAGAAAAAGAGTACACGCTCTGCCGAGAATTGTTTAAAAGAGAACTTAATGACCTTGTAAAAGAAGGTATCATAAAAATCCACAGCGATAACTTTGAGTTTGATGCAAATAAGAGTCTTGAAAAGCTTGGCGAGTTTGCTGAAATTGCTGAAGAGTACGCAGATGTTTGTAGGCGTCTCAAAAACCATAACGAGGTTGAGAAGTTATATAAAAACATACAAAGTATGTATTTGAAACTTGCAAAAGTTGAACCTCAAAAGTATATTCATTCACTTAATCGTTCGTACAATCATCTTGGAACTCTTTATGCAGATTTCCAAAACTATAAACAGGCGGAAGAATACTTTTTAAAATCTTTTGCGATAACTAAAGAGCTTGCAAAAAAAGGTGATGTTGATTTATCTTCGCTTTGTGTAGCGTATAACAATATTGCAATTTGTAAGATGAGTGGAAAAGATTATACTGGTGCAGAGGACTATCTTTTAAAAGGCTTGGAGCTTTGCAAAAAGTACAACGAACTTTATAAAAATAGTAATTCGCTTAAAAGTTTGGCAAATGTAAACAAATCGCTTGGTTCACTTTATCAATTTTTAAGAGATTTAGAAAAATCTATCAAATATTACACAGAGGCAGTAACAAGTTATAAAAAACTTGCAAAAGAGACAGAGTATTATTTGAGCGATTTGGCTGATGCGTTGCAAAAGCTTGCAATGGTACACAGCATAAATAGAAATTTTAAAGAGGCTGAAAAATTTAGTGAAGAGTGTTTTGAAATAACAAAACAACTTGCTAAAAGATGCCCAAAAGCCTTTGCGTCTAAACACGCTGACAGTTATCTTGCTCTTGGAACTTTATATATGGGGAAAGGGGACAATAAAAAAGCAATTGAGATGACTGAAAAAGCAAAAGTGATTTATCTTACACTTGCAAAATCAAACCCAAAAGTTTTTGAGCAATATGTAACAGCTTGTGATATAGCAATTTTGAATTTGAAACAAAAATTGTAATTTAAAAGTAATTGCAATCTATATGTGTAATTATGATTACAAAAAGGAGTACAATATGAGTAAACTATTTGATGACCAACACCCTAAAAAAGAAATGCTTGAAAAGATGACTGACGAGGAAATTGAAAAATTTTTTGAGATGTATCCACTAGAAGCAAAAGTTGTAAATGGTGTTTATCCTGATGATGATAAAATTGAGTATTCTCTAAACGGTGAAAATTATAGAGTTAGACGAGAGTATATGGGTGAACATTATGATATTTCTCACGCAAGCTACTGTATGGAACTTGAAGAGTGGCGTAACGGTTTTAAAAGAAAAAGAGAAAATATGGGCTATGACAGAAATTTCTATGTGCTTTGCAGTCTTGAAGGTGGTCGGGATAAAGAGATGCTTGGCTATGCTTATGGCAGAACTATTGAGCTTGAAGAGGATAGACCTTACGCCAAAAAGGGAACAAAACTTTTTGAACTTGAAGAAATTTATGTTTTTGAGGAGCATCAAAATAAAGGACACGGAAAAAGAATTGTTAACTTTGCTATAGAGCACGAAAAGAAATATAATAAAGCAGAATTTATGACTGTTGTTGCTGATAGCAAGCGATACAAGGATATCCTTCATTTCTTTATTGATGAGTGTGGGCTTGAGTTTTGGAACGCTCTTCTTGTAAGGCAAATTTCAGGCATCTAAGTGCAGAAACTACAACCAAATAACAAACTTTTAATAGTGAAGGAGTACTATGGAAAATATTTTAAAAGTTATCACAAGGGATAATACTAGCCCTAACGGAAAAGCTAGAGTTTTTGTGGCTTATCATCCAGAAGACAAAAAGTATCTTGATGATGTTATTCAAGATGTTTTTTCTTGCCAAAACTGTGCGGTATATTATAGGGAAGATTATAAAAAGGAAGTCAATCAAGAAGATTTGTTTTTTGAACTTAAACAAATGAGTTTGTTGGTCTTGGTTGTAACTGAAAACTTTTTAAAAGCGGATTGTTCTGCATTTAATGAGTTTGAATTTGCAAAAGAAAATAACATTCCAATATTGCCTCTTTTGTACTCTAAGGGAATTGAGAGAACATTCAATGAGGTTTGTGGGAATTTGCAGTTTTTAGACAAGCACACAAAAGATTTAACAGCAATTGATTATAAGAAAAAACTTGATGATTATTTGAAAAATATACTTGTTGATGACACTCTTCTTGAGAGAATTAGAAGTTCTTTTGATGCGTATATCTTTTTGAGCTACAGAAAAAAAGACAGAAAATACGCAAATGAATTTATGAAAAGGGTGCACTCTAATGAAGAACTTCGTGATGTTGCGATTTGGTATGATGAATTTTTATCACCGGGTGAAGATTTTAATGAAGAAATAAAAGAGGCTCTTCAAAAAAGTGAGGTTTTTACGCTTTTAGTAACACCAAACCTAGTCAATGAAATAAACTATGTTATGACTCACGAGTACCCAATGGCTCTTGAGCTTAACAAAAAGGTTTTACCAGCAGAAGCGGTTGAAACAAATAAGCAAAAGCTTAATGAAAATTATAAAAATTTACCTGAAATTATTGATGCAAATAATAGTGAAATTTTAAGTGAAAATTTAATAAAAAATTTGAAGAGATTGCTTACTAATAACACAGATGATGGCGAGCATATTTATTATATAGCTCTTGCTTATCTTCTTGGTATTGATGTTGAACTTGACAGCGAAAAAGCGATAAAGTTGCTTGAAAGGTCTGCAGAAAAAGACTTTCCGCCTGCATATCAAAAACTTGCAACTATGTATAGTTTAGGTGATAGAGTTCCTTTTGATGTCGAAAAGGCACTTTACTATCGTGAGAAATCAGTAACGCTCCACCAAAAAACATTTGATGAACTTTCAAAAATAAAAGATATAGCTAATGACACAAATTATTTGACTTTGTTGCAAGAATATTTTGAACTTATGCACCGCTATAGGAGTGCGGGAAGGCTAAAGGAAGCGGTGGAGTCCGGATTGACAGCATTGAGTTATTATGAAAAAATGACAGACTCAGCAAAAAAAGAGTTTGAAGATTCAGCTTTTGCGATAAAAAGCGGTCTTGCTGTAATCTATACAAAAATGCATAATTTTGATGATGCGGAAAAGGTTTATGAAGAAATTGGTGCGTTTTGGAAGAAAAGAGCAGAAGAGGACTCTAAATTTTGTAAAACCTATGCAATAACCCTTTTGCAATTTGGAGATTTTTATTTTGCTTGCAAAAATTATAAAAAAGCTCTTGAGTTATCTTTAAAAGCAAAAGAAACTTTTGAAAAAGTAAAAGATGATTATCAAGAAAACGACCAAAATGTCTATGCAATGATACTTGACAATTTAGCTTCTGCGTACAATTTTTTTAAAGAACGCAAAAAAGCAATCAATTTATCTCTTGAGGCAAATAAAATCTATGAGAAACTTACTAAAAGTCAAGGCGTATATGTGTACGATTATGCCATAAGCCTAGATAATGTAGGCGAAAATTATAAGCAGGCTGGTGAGTTTGAAAAAGCTGTTGAGTTTGATAAAAAAGGACTAAACGAGTGGAAAAAACTGTATGATAAGTCGCCAATTGCATACACTAAAGATTACCTCTTGTCTGTGAATAATCTTGCTCTTTTATACTATGAGCAAAAAGACTATACAAATGCTAAAAAAGTTATGGATGAGGCAAAAAGGTGTTTTGAGGGGGCGGTTCTTCCAGAGTCTGTTGCTAATTCTTTACAACTCTCTACATTCTATTGGTTTTATGCTCTTAATGATGAAGCTCTTGGGATTTTCGATAATGCTTGTGAATGTTTTGACAAGTGTTTTGAACATATGCAGGTATTATTCTTGCACGAACCTGACAGGTATGTTAACGAACTTATAAGAAATGCAAATTGCTTTATTAGGATTTTTGACGAAGACCCACCTTTACTTGAGGGGGTGTATCAAAAGTTTATAGACTTGCTTATTAAGGCTAATGAGTCAGGGGCAGGTTATGAAGTTCAGCTTGCGGAGGTGTATATTAAGCTTGCGGAATTCTATAAAAGCGTAGAAGATTACGAAAAAAGAAGCGATTGCCTTTTTGAAATTATTAATATTTATGATGATTTGGCGGTGCAAAAAAGAGAAATTAAGGGGCTTGCCTCAGGGCTTGTAGGAGCTGTCTATGCTTATGCGAAAAACCAAGAGATTTTAGGAGATATTGACGGGGCTATGAAAAATCTTGATTATGCCTTATATCTCTGCTCAAAAGTTGAAGAAAAAGATGGTTTTGTGTTTGAAGTTATGTCAAATTGCGGTTTTTCTTTGGGTATCTATAATTTTAATGGGGATAAAATTGACGAGGCTATAAAGTATTTTCAAATGGCTCTTTATGCTGAAGATGAGGGCTATAAAATTACTAATGATTCTGCCTGTATGTTTAGGTTCGCTCAAAACTTGGTTAAGCTTGCGGAGTGCTATTTGAAACAAGAAGACTACAAAAACGCAAAAGAAATGTATGCTGATGCGTTTGTTAAGTTTTTTGTACTATGCAACGATAATGTTGGGAATTACACAGAAAATTTGTTTGACTTTTTAATGAATATTTCAGGCATTGAAAGACTTTTCCTTAATGAAGATATTGATTATATGTTTGTCGAATCAATAAAAATGTTTGAGAATTTTATAAAAAATAGGCAGGCGCTTAATCTTGAGTCTGCAGTTGGAAATCTTTCTTATTCCTATGCAAGAATTTTGGTGTCTAGGGAAAGAAAGCAAGATGCAATATTGTATTATGAAAAAGCCATTGAGTACTTTATGATTTTGCAAGAGCAAATGGGTTCGCCACTTAACGGGCTCGATGCAGTGAAAAGAGAACTAGAATTTATTTATAAAGAAGTTGGCAAAAAATAAGAAAAAAGGCAGGGAAACCTGTCTTTTTATAATGATGAATGAAAAATGATAAATGATGAATTAGGGCAGACGCTCCGCTTGGGATATAGTAATGATGAGTGATGAATGAAGAATAATGAATTAAGGATGATTCTTTCTTGTTTTCGCTTTCCGCAGGAACTAAAAGCAAAGCTTTTCAAATATGATGTCTTTATACTAGGAAAAGTTGCAGAGAGGAGAAAATTAAAAAAAAATTAAAATAGTGCTTGATTTTGTTTGGAGATTTTGAAAATATTGTATATAATAATATACAGATAAATCCAAACTAAAGAGAAGGGGACAGAAAGGTTTGATAATCTCCCCCTTTGGTGCAAGCACCACCTTTCCTCGTCACAACCCATTCTTTTTATGATTTAGATTTTAATATAGTATTTGCTTCCACTTGTTCTCGGTGCCCCCGGACGGGGGAAAGGTGGTTTGGCACAAACCAAAAGGGGAGAGTAAAATCTAAATTCATCTTTTTGAATGGTTGCTCCTCTCCCCACAAATCTTTTTTAAAAACCTTTGCGGGGACCCCAATATTTCAGAGGAACCAAGAAAATTGATTTTTTACTTTTTTGTTGCTGGAGAAAGGTGCTTGTTTTGTAGAGAGATAAAAAGAGGAGAAAGGAATGAAAAAAATAAAACTGGTTTTGAGTTTTGTGTTCACGCTAGGCATAATGTGTCTAGGCTTTTCTTTTGCTTCAAATAATTTTAGTAATGTTAATGCGTTTGCGTATTCAAGCCAAATAGTGCTTGAAAACTCAACTTTTGATATGGGTGGAGGAACAATCTCTAACGCAATTGGAGATAATGGCGGAGCTGTTTATGTTGGAGAAGGTGCAACCTTTACAATGACTGGCGGAAAGATTAAAAACTGCACAGCAACAAACGGTGGTGCTGTTTATATTGCAAATGGTGGAACATTTGTGTTTGACGGTGGAACAATAGAAAACTGTTCTGCAGATTTAGGTTATGCGGTTTATGTTGCAAGTGGTGGAACTTTTAACTATGAAAATAATGGTTCAGGGTTTAGCGGTTGTGGAGAAGACCAAAACCTACATATTTATGCAGAAGAGGGTGCAATTGTAATTGGCCCAGGGACTTATATTAACATTTATGTAGATGATGCAACTACTCCTGCCAAAACAATGAAAAAGACAGGCGATACATATACTATTGATGAAGCGGAAATGCCTCTTGATTATGAATCTTGTTGTGGGTATTTTTATGACTCAAAACTAAGTCAATGTACAAATGGAGTTGTAGATTTAACAAGAGTAGAAACAACTTCTGCATTTACATCAAAAACAGCGACTTCGCAAAATGCTATAAATCTTTACACAAGAACAGCTACGGCTTCAACAAATTTCTTCTTCTCATTAGATAGTGCAACTGATACATATAGGATTGGTAAAAATGGTTCAAATAGAGATGTTGTTGTTTTGCCAAAAGAGTATGAGGGGAAACCAGTAGGCTTAAAGGTTGGGAGTGATGTTCAGTATGGTGCTTTTGCAAATATGACAAATATTACAAAAATTGTTTTTCCTGATGGTTTAAAAGATATTGTTAACTATGTTTTTTATGGCTGTAGTGGTTTAACAGGTGAACTTGTTATACCTGATTCTGTTGTAAATATTGGCAGTTATGCGTTTAATTCAAACGGTTGTAGTGGAGAATTAGTCATACCTGATAGTGTTGAGACTATTGGGGTAGGAGCATTCAATGCTTGCTCTGGTTTAACATCATTAAAACTGGGCAAGAATTTAACAACGATAAGTGGAAGTGCATTTTTAAATTGTTCGAACATCTCTGGAGAAGTGACTTTCCCTTTAAGTCTGCAAAATATTGGAGGAAGTGCTTTTAGTGGTTGTAAAAAAATTACTAGTGTTATAGTTGAAGATGGCTCTGCGGTTATTGGAAACGCTTCGTTTAGAGACTGCTCAGGATTAACAACAATAACAATAAAAGGGGCAGGTAATATAGATGCTTATGCTTTTGATAGATGTACTGCATTGCAAAAAGTTTATTTGGCTGGGGATATAGGGACTATTTTTGGAGAAACTACTTCCAATTGCTCTTTTGTGAGTTGTCCAACTACTGCAAAAATATATACAAGTGCAACAAGTAAACCAACAGGTTGGGGAATTTACTGGAACTATGTAGGCACCTCAAAACCTCTTGAAGTTATTTATGGTTGTTCGCTTGATAGTGAAGGGAATATTGTTTTGCCTCCAAGTATTAATGTATATGTGGATGGAAGTTTGGCAAAAACATTCATTCCGGGAGGAACAAGTTATACAGTAGTAGAAAGTGATATGCCACTTGATTATGAGTCTTGTTGTGGATATTTCTTGGATAGTGAGTTAATGACAACAATTAAAAATAATACTATAGATTTATCTAATGGTGATGTAAATCTTTATACAAGAACGGCTGTTGTTTCGAGTGATTTTGTTTTTGAACTTAACGACACACAAGATTCTTATATAGTAAAGATTCCTCAAACAAATCCTAACGAAGGAGGTGCCTTTATTCCAAAAACATTAACGGTTAGTTCTGTTAGTGATATAGTTTTGCCAAAAGAGTATGGCGGTTTGCCTGTTGTGGGAACAAAAGCAAAAATAGGGGTTTATGGTCAAACAAAGATAACCTCAATTGTTTTAGCCGATTCAATAAAAGAAATTGGAGATTATTCATTTCGAGAACCGGTTGCTAAATTTTTAGAGACAATAAATATCCATGATTCAGTTGAAATTATAGGAGATAATGCATTTGAAGGATGCGCTAATTTAACAGGAGGATTAATAATCCCAAATAGTGTAACAAGTATAAGTTCTTCTGCATTCCATTCTTGCACTGGATTAACAAGTGTAACAATAGGGGATGGTGTAACAAGTATAGGAAATTATGCATTCACTTATTGCAGGAGATTAACAAGTGTAATAATAGGGAATAGTGTAACAAGTATAGGAGATGATGCATTCTCTTATTGCAGTGTATTAACAAGTGTAACAATAGGGGATAATGTAACAAGTATAGGAGATAGTGCATTCTCTGGTTGCAGTGGATTAACAAGTGTAACAATCCCCGATAGTGTAACAAGTATAGGAGAGAGAGCATTCAATTCTTGCGATGGGTTAACAAGTGTAATAATCCCAGATAGTGTAACAAGTATAGGAGAGAAAGCATTCTATGGTTGCAGTGGATTAACAAGTGTATATATTCCAAGCACAGTAACAACAATA
>JAFVWN010000035.1 GCA_017501645.1 Clostridia bacterium
ATGAATGTACCTTTTCTTTTTTACCATCATCAAACGTTAAATATGATATAAAAAAAACAAATATTAAATTTATCATTTTTGATGATCGTGTAAAAGTTGGTGAAGGAATAGTTGTAGGTGAAGTAGATTTTTAAATTTAGGCAATAACATTTTTATCTTGATTTTAATTTATGACGAAAAGCAGTTAAGAGTAAAATCTTAGCTGTTTTTTTATGCCCTGTAGAGATGAGCAAAACGCCGTAAAAAATCAGTGCATTTATGAAAAATGAAAAACCTGAATGCGTTCAAACAGAAATTGATAGATATTAAGGCATAGCAAAGCTAACATCATAGCAAATCACACTGATGTTTAACAAAATGTATAGCAAAACAGAAGCTGATTAAGCAAGTCGTTTTAAAGATTTAAGTGAACGGTAAGAATAATTTAACTTTGAATTGACAGTAGCAATAGCAACTGCAAGCAAAGAAATATGAGCAATCGTGTTCAGATTCTGAGCAGAATTGAAATTACGAACCCATAAACGTTCCTGTCCGGTCTGTTTAAATCTCGAGTTGTATCTTTCAGCTTCAGTTCGAAGAGAGTACAGCTTTTTAAAAGAAAGACAGTTGCGATCAATAGAAAGTCTGTAATCATCGGGAATAGTGGTGTATTTAGTGCAGCCACGATTTTTCTTTCCGTTATTCCAGTTCTTATGATTACAAGGACATTCAGCTGATTTTGAGTTTTTGAAAGGACAGCAGAATTTCTGTCGAGTTCTATTATTGTCGCTGAATTTTCCATCCTTATGCATGGCAAATCCGGCATCACAGATAGGATGACCACTTGAAAGTTTCTTAGGATTCTTAGTATTACGAGAATTAAGTGGAATGACACATTCACCGTGATAAGTGTTTTTTACAGTATTGTAAATAGCTTTAATATCATAACCTTTATCAGCAAGAAAAGTACATTCATCAATAGAGATAAACTCGTTGGTTTGGTTTAAAATATCGACAGCAACACTGCAATCAGCGTTATCAGCAGTTGTAGTAAGTTCGTAGATCGGTAAACCTGTAATGCAGTCAACCAGCACATGATTTTTGTAACCCCAATAGTATTCAAATTTTCTTTCATTGACTTGATTTGATGCGGTATGTACCCCTAATCCACAATCTTTATCAGATTTGGGGTGATGGTCTTTTGAAAACTTGTTCTTTTTAAAGGATTTAGGATTATTGTGAGATGTATTAGCAGCTACAGGAGTGGAATCCAGACTGATAAATGACGTGTCGATTATCCCTTTTGATGCTAAATCCAGAACTTGAGAATGCATTAGTTTTTGCAGAATGGAATGATCGATTTTGTTAATAAAGCGATCCAGAGTCCAGTAAGAAGGAAGAGGTTCCATGATGTTAAAACCGCAGTAATATGCTATTAAAAGATTATTCTGCAGATAATCAAGAAGATCAGTAATATGGGTAAAACATTCGCATTTCATAACAATAAATGCACAAAGTAGAGACCTTTTTGAGTATCCTTTTCTTCCAGTGGAAGATGTGAAATCTGGAAACTCTGATAAATCAAGGTTTAAGAATAGTTTGTCATAAAAGTTTCCCTTAGGTGCAGCAGTGAATAGCGAAATGTCCTGTATTATTTCTTGTCGATAGATAACAACCAGCTCCTTATTGTTGTGAATTCTGTCTATTTATATTATAACATAAATAGCTGGTTGTTTCTATAGTGATAAAAAAATTTTTTTGTTTAAAAAACAACGATTTTACGTGGCTTATGAGTTTTGCTCAAGGCTATTGAAATTTTTATAAAAGAGGTGATCTGTAAAAAATGAGTGAATTAATAACAGCTACAAGAGTAGAAAAACATGTAATCAAATCATCATGCAGTTATTTTTCTATGCTGATGGATTTCTGCCATAAGTCTAAAAATCTGTATAATCATGCAAACTATATAATTCGTAACAAGTTTACCAAAGAAAATATTTTAGTCAGTTACGGAGAACTTGATAAAATCCTGAAAAAAGACTATGACTATCCTGATTATCAAAGCATGCCCACCGCACAGACAGCGCAACAAACGTTAAGACTGCTCTGCAAGAACTGGAAATCGTTTTTTACGAGTATAAAAGACTGGAAAAAACACAAAGATAAATATCTCGGCAGACCCAAACTACCGAAATATCTTAAAAAAGACGGTCAATATATCCTTATACTTACCAATCAGAACTGCAAACTACAGAACGGAAAAATCAAGTTTCCAAAAACATTCTGCGGTTTTGAAATAACTCCTGAATTTATTAAAAACGATAATGCAGTATCATTTCAACAGGTTCGTTTTTTGCCAAGAAGAAACAGAATAGTCGTGGAAGTGGTGTACACAGTAGCTGTTTTAGAAGAAAAGCCCGATAACAACAGATATATAGGAATTGATATAGGTGTGGATAACCTTGCTACTGTTTGCAATAACATATCAGACAATGCTTTTATTATTAACGGTAAGCCGTTAAAGTCAATGAACAAATACTATAATAAAAAAATCAGTCATTATCGAGAAGTTGCAAAAAGAATGAACAATAACGATTACTCTTTAAGAATGCATAAACTAACAGTAAAACGTAATTCAAAAATAGAAGACTACCTGCACAAAGCAAGCAGATATATCGTTGATTATTGCAGAGAAAACAACATCAATACCATTGTTGTAGGCAACAACAAAGAATGGAAACAACACGCTGATATGGGCAGGAAAAACAATCAGACTTTCGTGCAGATTCCTTTTACAAGATTTATAGATATGATTCGTTACAAAGCAGAAGAATATGGTGTAGCCGTCATAGAGACCGAAGAGAGCTATACAAGCGGAACGAGTTTTATAGATAATGAAGAACCGGTAAAAGAGAATTACAATAAATCCAGAAGAATACACAGGGGTTTATTCAGATCAAACGAAAATAAGCTGATAAATGCAGACTTAAACGGTGCATATCAGATATTAAAGAAAGTATTCCCAATAAAATGGGATATAGGGTGTGTGTTACACCCGGTTGTAGTAA
Source organism: Clostridia bacterium (assembly GCA_017501645.1). Taxonomy (GTDB): domain Bacteria; phylum Bacillota; class Clostridia; order Christensenellales; family UBA1242; genus UMGS2069. The sequence goes on from JAFVWN010000035.1 coordinate 3,048, forward strand.
ACTTGGGTTAGTCCTGGGTTGAACAATAAATAAAATATGTTTTAATAAAATTTTATATTATTTTTATTAAGTTTAATATTTTTAATAACATTGCATGTGAAAAATATAAAGGTAGTCCTATTGCATTAAGTATAGCAGTCGGGTATGCATCTGATATATATGTACCGGAGTCGATGGATATATACAATAAGGCAG
>JAFVWN010000036.1 GCA_017501645.1 Clostridia bacterium
GGGGTAAGGATTTAGAAAGGCAAAAATGAAAGCAATTTTTAAAACTTTTTTATTTTCGTTAAAATTGCACAATAAAAAAGCCGTCACATAGACAGCACAAATAGCGGGAGAACATTTCATCCTCTCGCACAGTTTGCACTGAAACTATGTAACGGCTTAAATTTTAAGCTCTGATTGTCCGTATGTTACTAACCGAGTATCGGACTATACTTTCTTCGGTCAGATAATATGTGATGGCATAAAGCCAATAAGAAAAAAATATGTGTTTCAGATTATATTCAGTTGTATGGCAAATACATTATTTACCAATTTATTATTATACAGAACATTTGTTTACTTGTCAAGAACTTTTTCGAAAAAGAAAAGATGGTGTCGGTTTTCACCGACACCATAATTAACAGTAGTTTTATTATGATTTATGTCTGCCAATAAGTTCCTTGGTATAATGAAGTTTTTTAACCTCGTATGTACGACTATATGTACATTTAAAGTTTTCAGGATTAAAGATTGCTAGATTTGAGCCACGGCTATGCATAGCACTTTGATATTCAATACCATCAAACATTGGTGTTCCGTCTTCATTTTTTATAGACATAATAAAATCACAAATATACTGTGTGGGAAGATAATCCAAGGGGCTATCACCTCTACGCATAGGTCTACTCATTTCTTGGTTAATTTTAAGTAGATGTTCTCTATTAATAGCAAGTGCAGTACAATCAACATCAACACCAAAAGGACTTATTTTATGAATTTGTTTCAAATCAACCACAGTAAGCTCTTTCAATTGTTTAAATGTACCGATTGAAACATAATCATATTCCGCAGCACGAATTTCATGAAGCGTTGTTTCTCTATCATTTGTTAAGTAAAGTCTGCTGATTCCATCTGAATTTGCTCTACCGTTTGATGCATATTCTTTTGGTGGAGCTCCCATCTCACTAGGGGGAAATCCATCTTCGTTTTTAGCAACACGACCTCTGTAAAAGCGTTGCTTGCTTATAGGAATTTTCTTACTTATATCTATGCAATACTTTCTTAAAAGTTTTTTGTCAATAAGGTCTGTATGAAATCGATTTTTATGTTTGATTGACTCAACAAAATCATCCCACTTCTCAGCATGTAGAATTGAGTTTTTAAGCAGATAGTCCTTATCATATTTTTCTGGAATTCCAACAAGTTTTTCAAAAACTATAGGATAATCCTCTAAAATAGTAGGTGACAAACTTTTTAGTATATTTAAAATATCTTCATCAGATATGTCAGAAAAAATATCCCACTCATTTTTGATAGCTTCAACTAAGGTTCTGCACTCACTATGAGGATAGTTGCTCGGTAGGTCATCTTCAGCAGTGTAAACAGAAAGCAGATTGTCAAACATTCCTAGCAAGGTAGAATCTTGTTCAGTATCATATATCTTTACATCTTTAGTTCCACATACTGGACAAATGCCAAGTAATCCTCTTTCATCAATAATCGACTTTATCTCTAAATTGTGAAAACAATTACTACAAAATACCATTATATTTTACCATCCAAATACCGTCCAACCAGTTCCAAATGATGCATTAAAGATAACTTTTTCACCACACCAAGACCAGGATAAGACTGTTCTTCGCATATTTTTTCAAATGTTTTGATTGCAATTGTATCAAGTTTTTGTGTTTTATTCCACTCAACCAACTGTCTTACTGCTTGATAAAACTTACCAGCAGGGTCACTTATATCTTCATTATCTTCTGATACAAAATGATGGACTCTTAACTCTTTGGATTCATCAAAATATACAATGTGAATCGCTACTGCATATGGTGCAAAACCTGATTCAGAATATTCTTCTCCGATAATTGAGTAATCTGAAAAGCCAACATATCCATCGTCTGAATAATAAATGTGATCGTTCGAAAAAAATTCATCTGGGTCGTTAATATAATCTTGATTACGGGCCTTTTTATTAAATTTATCCTCTAAAAGAATTCTGTTTTTGCGAATTCTTCTAAAAGCCGAAGCGTAAGGAACTACAGTTCTTATCAACGCACTCCCAGCAAAAGCACTCTCATGAAATTTTATTGCATCGGGATTTGTGCAAAGTGAAACAATCTCTTCATCAGTAGCACCTCTTTGATGCATTTTTTCCACTCTTGTTGGGGTTTCTTTGTCAACAATTAAGCCACGCAAAATTTTATTCTCACTTAAAATTGTTATTAATGCTTCTTTATACTTAGCGTTTTTGGTGTTTTTGGCATCAACTTCAAATGAACCGACCTTAGGATTTCTTATCAAAATAATATCTCTATTTGACTCTGAAAAAGCTTTTATTGTATTAACTAATGTTGGAGAAAGTTTAACTGGTTCTATAATTGGAATTATTTTATCACTCAATAAAGATGCATTTAATAATTCCTTTATTGCGAGCAATTCATTTTGTCTGCCTCTTAATATAGGATAATACAATCATCTCACTCCTTTAAATGGTTTATTTAAATACTCATCGAGTATTTCAAGTTGAGGTTTTTGAAATTTTGAAAAATAAACTAAAAATCTTAAAGCATATGGAATTTGACTAAAATCAATCATATCAATGCGATTTCTTTTTTTCAACTCTTTTAGAAATAAATCATATAATTCTTCGAGAGGAAGCTCACAAGCGATACGCTTGCATTCTCGATAATAATTTACAGGTGTGACACTTGGCAACTCTTTCTTTGCATTTTTTATTAAATTCTCATATTCAGGTTTATTAAGAATCTTAAAAATTTGTTCTTTTTCTAAGTTTTCCATATACTGTACAGGCTCTTTCAGGCGTTTTATTGTGTTTTTATTAGTTAACACATAAATTCCTGTCGGAGAATCATTTAATTTAGCCAATAAATCTTTTGCTTGTGTTTCGCTTGTCACAACGCATACATGGTCAAAAGCTTTATAATAATCGCGAAGTTGGTTTTCTAATCTTTCGAAAGTATCTAATTCGGTTTTTATTTCATAAACAACCGCTTTGCCATTAATCATAATAAAATCAGCTTTTGATTTAGCTACTGGAACTTCAGTTAAAGCAGTGGTAGTTTTTAAACGATGAACACTTATAATTAACTTGTTTAACAAAGTGTTTTTATAAAAATATTCATTTCGATATGAGTTTCCTAGATATTGATAGATTTCAGAAATTACATTTTCATTTTTAACCTCTCCATCAAAAGAAATCTCATATCTTTTAACAATTTTATCAAGGAGGGAAATACTACTCTGTTCATACATTAAATCTTTTAACATACTCTGTGTAAAAACACGTGTCAAAATTGAATCTTTAGCACTCACAATAGCCTCCTCCTTCCTTTGTACATAACTATCCATAATTATGATATCATAATTTATAAGATTTTACAACCCCTACATAATGGTTGTTGACTCACAAAATTCACAACACTTATCAGCTTAGTCTTTCATTTTTAATCCTGCAATGCCTGCTAAATACTCAGTCATTGCATATTTTTTAGGTCTATCAATGACTTTATCTCGCCAACTGTAGCAACAAGATATAGTTTTATTTTCTGGCCAAACATCATTAACAATCCCTGTCCGCAAAGCGTTGCTCAAAACATGTTGATTTCGCCATTTGTTCAATACAAACCAATGCAAATCAACTGTGCCACACCGTAAAATAATGCCTTGTTTTTCCTCGCCATTAGTTATAATCAAAAATTCATAATCATCAACAGAGTATCGATACGTTCCGTCTCCTCGGCTGACACGAGTTTTAATAGGTTTTTTGCAATAATAAATATAGTTATATATTAGTGGCATACATTCACTTAAATCTGTTTTTTTCAGCAATGATTCTAATTGTTCATCCTTCATTAAATTTTGTTCTCCTTTCAAGTGTTCATATACAATCATATCATATATGGTTGCACTTTTCTATACAGTAGACAAAATCACTTGAAAAAGTGTATCGATTTATACGCATTGCTATTTATTTTATTACTCATCCGTCACAAATGTTGATTTAATCTACCTTTTTATATATAATTATCGCATAACCACTGAAAAGAGTGATATTATGATTAAAATACTTATCATAGAAGACGATGTTACTATCGTCAAAAATTTAAGTGAGCTTCTTCGTCAGGAAGGCTTTGAAACTGATAGTGCACTGAACTGTAAAGAAGCAGAGACTAAAATTGAAATTGCACAGTTTGACCTTGTTCTATTAGATGTGCTTCTGCCTGACGGAAACGGATTTTCTCTTTGTAACAGAATCAAAAGTGTGACCGATTGTCCTGTAATTTTCCTTACTGCTTCAGCGGATGAGTTCAGTGTTGTTACGGGTCTTGATATAGGTGCTGATGATTATATTGAAAAGCCTTACCGTCCTAGAGAACTTATATCCCGCATTAAATCTGTTCTTCGCAGAACAGGTAAAAGTCAGAGTATGCTCACCCTCGGCAATGTAAGTGTTGATATGGACAAAGGAATCGTAACAAAGAATGGTAAGGATGTTTTTCTTTCGGCTTTGGAATACAGATTGTTTCTTGTTTTTCTTAATAATCCGGGTGTTACTCTCACGAGAAACAAACTTCTTTCCGAGATATGGGATATTGCAGGTGACTTTGTCAACGACAATACTCTTACAGTGTATATAAAAAGGCTCAGAGAAAAAGTGGAAGATGATATACAGAACCCAAAAATCATTCTTACCGTAAGAGGTTTGGGATATAAATTAGGTGAATAAAATGAAAATTTCAAATAATCCCGAAATAAAAAAATTTTTAGCAGTAACAGTGATACCCTCACTGTTACTATGCTTTATTGCAGCTTTTTATTCTAAATTTACTGCTGTATGTATTTTGATTTTAAGTACATTTTTGATATGCAGCTTTCTTGCGTTTACAAAGAAAAGATATAACAGAATTAATAATCTATGTGAAAATATAAATAAGATTCTTCACGGAAACGACACAATAAACATTAAAGGCTTTGATGAGGGCGAGCTTTCAATTTTAGAAAGTGATGTGCAAAAAATGCTTGTACGCCTTCGTGACCAAAAGGATATTTTAGAAAAGAAAAGAACTTTTCTTGCAGACTCAATTGCTGACATTTCTCATCAGTTAAGAACTCCGCTTACAAGTATTAATCTTATTCTGTCTCTTATTGAGTCACCTGACATATCAGAGGAAAGAAGAGAAGAACTTTTAAGAGAGCTTTCGTCACTTATTACCAAAACAGAATATCTTGTTTCTGTTCTTCTTAAAATTTCAAAACTCGATGCCGGAACTGTACAGTTTGAAAAGAAGACCACCGACCTGTCTTCGATTCTTGAAAAATCTGCAGAACCTCTGTTGATACCTATGGATATTAAAAATCAAAAGCTAAATATAAATGTGGAAAATATTTATTTCGATTGTGATTCTGCATGGTGCATTGAAGCCTTCGGAAACATATTGAAAAACTGTGCTGAGCATACACCTGAAAACGGAGAGATAACAGTAACTGCTGAAGATACACCGATTTTCACAGAGATTATCATTACTGACACAGGCAGTGGCATTGGGGAAGAGGACTTGCCTCATATCTTTGAACGCTTTTATAAAGGTAAAAACTCATCAAAAGAAAGCTTTGGTGTAGGCCTTAATCTTGCCAAAATGATTATTTCGGGTCACAACGGAACAATAAAAGCCGAAAATGGTCAGTACGGCGGTGCGAAATTTACAATAAGATTTTACAAGCAGGTTGTGTGACGTTTTTGTAATAATAGAGTCACCGAAGTGTAATTTTTGATTGGTAAAATGAAGCTGCAACAAAAAGAAAAGGAGCAATTCAATATGGATATTTTAAAAATTGAAAACCTTTCAAAAATTTACGGTGAGGGTGAAAATCAGGTTAAAGCTCTCGATAATGTAAGCTTCAGCGTACCTAAAGGTCAGTTTGTGGCTATCATCGGTCCGTCAGGCTCGGGAAAAAGTACACTTCTGCATATTCTCGGCGGTGTTGATAAGCCCACAAATGGCAAGGTTTACCTTGACGGGCAGGATGTTTACGCACAAAACGAAGACCAGCTCGCCATATTCCGTCGCAGGCAGGTAGGTCTTATTTATCAGTTTTATAACCTCATCCCTGTTCTCAATGTAACGGAAAACATTTCTTTACCCGTACTTATGGACGGCAAAAAGGTAGACAAAAATTACCTTCGTGAGCTTATTGACCTTCTTTCTCTCACCGGAAGAGAAAAGCATCTTCCCAACGAGCTTTCAGGTGGTCAGCAACAGAGAGTTTCTATCGGCAGAGCACTTATCAACAATCCTGCCGTTATGCTTGCCGACGAGCCGACGGGTAACCTTGACTCGAAAAACAGCCACGAAATCGTTGAACTTCTTAAACTCTCTAACAAAAAATACGGTCAGACACTTATCGTTATCACTCACGATGATTCGATTGCTTTGCAGGCAGACAGAATTATCACCATAAACGACGGTAAAATTGCGAGTGACAGACTTCTCGTTAAGTGAGGTGACCTCAATGAATATCTTTAAACAGTTTACCAAACGCTCACTTAAAGAGAACAAAACAAGAACTCTTGTTACAATAATCGGCATTATCCTTTCCGTCGCAATGTTTACTGCCACAATAGAGGCTTTTGTAACCGTTCAGGATTACCTTATAAACTATGCCGAAATGTATAACGGCAAATACCATGTAGGCTTTTATGATGTTGAGTACGATGACATTTCAACAATCAGCGAGGACGAAAGAGTAGAAAAATATACCTTTGTTCAGGAGATAGGCTATGCTGAAATCGGCTCTTCAAATGAGTACAAGCCGTATCTGTATATAGCAGGCATACCGTCTGACTTTACGGACATAATGCCGATACATCTGACAGAGGGCAGACTACCCCAAAACAGTAAGCTTATCTAATTTTTGTATGGACGGCGGTATTCCACCTTCCTTTTTACATGGTCTTCCTTTCTTGTGAATAGTTTTTCCTGCTTCTATCATTCGTTGTTTTTTATTATATCGTGTTTTGAAGTTCCTCATTTGTTCATATGTAAAACCTAACTTATTCCCTATTTCTCGCAACGTATTTCCTTGCCTTATTAACTCAATTATTTCCTTTTCTTGATCTTGTATATGTCTGTATTTTCTGGGCATAAAATTTCCTCCTATGGTAGTTTCTTTTATTCTACCATAGGAGGCTGTTTTTTTCATTGTGCGTTTTTTACGGACCTGTGCAATATGTGGATGGCTGCTTTTCAATTATTGTAACCTCTAATTAGTATTACTCATTTTATTTTTGGTAACATACGCCTTTACCAACAAATAATACTTAATGAAAATTTAGGTAATTTTATAATCTAATCATTCAGACTAAATCATATTATAGCTTTAATCTAAAACTTTCAGTTAGATATAATTTTTGTGCATACTACAGTTGTTTAGTATTGTAAACGATTTTCAAGATTTTAAAAAATGTTTTTATCATATATTTGCCTTCATGTTTATTCAATAATTTCAACAACTTCAAATAATTTGTTTAATTGAGTGCAATATCCTTCACTATTTTTTGCGTCCATTGTTGGAAAAACATAATTGCACATTTTTTGCATCTTATAAAAATCACCCTTTTCAAAGTATTCCAAAAAGTTTTCTTTAACGGAAAAGTATTTTATTCCAATTACTTTATTTTCTTTCAATATAGATTCATTGATTATGTATTCAAGTAATAATTGTGGAAGAATATATTCTTTCTTGAATTTTGCCTCATCTTCTTTTTCATACTCTATATAAGTAGAACAAACCAACACTAAGGGTAAATTAATCAAAATTTTTTCGCTGCAAGTTTCATATATACCAGCAAAATAATCAAAAAACAAACTCGTTAAATCCAATATTTTGTGTTTTCCTAGATTTTCATGATAAATTAATCTTGCTATTGCTAAATTAGTTATATTTTCATTCAATTCAATCGCACAAATGTCTGATGAACTACCTAAATACAAGCATGGAAGTCCTGGAAAACTATATCTTTGGGTAGAAACGATATATCGGCTTTCAAACGGAATATGAAACATTTCTTCTTTGCTATATTTCTTATTTTTATTTTTCTTTTTCCTACCCCGATATAATACGCTGTTATTGGACATATCTTTTATAAACACCTCAATATCTATGCATGCCAATAAAGCTTCTTTGAAAATTTCGTAAGCTAAATTATGTCTTCCACAACAATACTCACTCAGTATGATATTAATATATTTATTGAATCTATTGACTCTGTTTAAAATATGTTCATCCACATTAAATAATATTAGTGTTTGAATATAATCCGTGAGAAGCTTTTCTATAAAACTAGTATAATCTTTTTTGCTATTAGTATGTAAAGTCGTTCTCTTATAGAAATTCGACATTATTTCTATAAGTTTTTGAGATGAAAGATTGTTTTTACTTTCTATAATTTCTTTTGTATTATTTTCAAACGATGGCACTACTTCATTTTTTTTCGGTACAATTTCTAAAGTCATCCCATACACATCCAAAATTTGAGTTAACATTTTCAACGTAGGTTGCATTGAAAAGTTTTCTATTCTTGCAATTGTTGTGTGTGAAACATCAATCTGCTTTGCAAGCTGATTCTGAGTCATCCCGTTTCTGTTACGTAATTTCATAAGTTGTAATATTAAGTGAGTAGAGTCACCTCTGCCTACTCCACCTATGTCTTTGGGCATTATTAAGCTATCAATGGTTTTCATTTCACTTACCTCCTTACTTATTATTGTTTAGTTGAAATGTTAAAACTTCAACGATAAGTATAAGATTGCCAATGTCTATAAATGATATGTACACATCCGCACCTTCTGGGATATCAGGGTCCGTAACTTCAAAATGAAATATATTGTCACTCGGAAAAACAAATGCACCGATACATTCACGCCCATAAGTTTTTAAAACTTTCAATTTATTAACAAGAGGTTTCACTAATCCCTGAGGTACTTTGGGTCGAAAAAAATCTTCTAATGATTGGCCTGTAATTGTTACTATTTCCATCATAACTAAATTCCTCCAGACATTCAGCTTGTTTTGTTCATATATTAGCAAAACCGCCTTCGTGTTGTTCATATATGAACATCTAAGACAAGTATATATTATTTGGATAAATATGTCAACATTTATTTGATAAAATTCTCATATCTTATCATAAATTCTTTCTGCACTTGCTCATCTTTCCAGTTTGCTAAATTATCAGGCCATAATGCAGGAGCAATAGCTTTAAGCTTTAATTTATAATCAAACACTTTTTCTGACGTTAGAATATGCTCCCTAGCAAAAAAGTAGCCAACAGAAATGCTGACTGCTTTTTTTGCTAATTGTCATATCATAGATTGTTTAGTTGTATATTTGTTCTTTTATAACAACCTTTCTTGCCCTTGCCTCAATATTCTGCATACGGCATACCCATTCCATCTGATTCTCTTCTTTCAGTCGTTCTGTGACACCTTCCGCTTCTTTCATCTGCTCTACGATTGTATTAAACATATCTCGTGCTTGTGCTTCAACCTCAGCACAGTGCTGATAGAGTTTACCTTGAGTAAGCAGTGTTGTAAATAACACTTTCTTGTGTTTGAGCAGGTAATCCTTATGTAACATTCCCCATTTACCAAGCCTGACACTTGCTTCTTCGGGTGGGAGTGTGAGATTGGGTATCATATAATCATTGACTTGTCTGTATGTTATGTTTTTCATAATTGCATTATCCTTTCATATTCTTAATAAATGTGTCGTTTTGATTTATTGAAGAAACTATAAAATCCTCTGATACAAGTAAGAATATGTGTTTGACTGTCGGTTGATTATTATTTTAAATTGAATCCGTTATCAATACTCGTACCAGAAAAAAGGCATCGCAATAGCGGTGCTTTTTTCAGTTTTATTCGCCTTACGACGAGTTGTATTGTTATGCAGTTATATTACGCTTCGCGTAGTGTTATTGACCTTCGGTCAGTTATTTGCGAATAAAATATCGCTGAAACTGAAAGTTTCAATATCACTATTGCCGAAGACAATAATATCACTCTGCCGCATGGCAGAATATCACTTAAACTGTTAGAAAAATGAAAGGCACACTTACTCACCACCAAAGGTGAAGGGGTAAAAATGAGGGGCTGTAAAAAAACAGCCCTAAAAGAAAAAGGACTACAAACTTACCCTAAAGGGTAGGAATGTAGTCTTTTTTGTGATATAATTTACTTGTAAATGAAAAACCATATCAACAAAATATATAATACACCATATCAATTA
>JAFVWN010000037.1 GCA_017501645.1 Clostridia bacterium
CACCTGAACTCCTTGATATTCTTTTGGTAAAACAACATCTCCACTTTCTATTGTTGTTCCCACAATATCATAAAAACCAGTGGTTGTATTTTTCTCAAAAGTAAAGTGGCTTGAATCCGTTGCTGTTCTTGTATAAATATTAACACCCTCACTACTTGCACTTGCTGTTCTTGGAGCAAAGTTTATCTCTTCTCCTGCAGAAGTTAAATCTATTGTATCATTCTTTATTGTTGTTCTAAGTTCACTATCTAAAAAATATCCACAACAATGCTCATAATCAAGAGGCATTTCTGCTTCATCAATAATATATGTATCGCCTGTCTTTTTCATTGTTTTTGCAGGAGTTGTTGCATCATCTACATAAATATTAATATTCACTCCTGGAGCTATTACTGTAGCTCCTTCTTCTGCGTAAATATGTAAGTCCTCATCTTCTCCACAACCACTAAAACCATCTGCGTTGTTTTCGTAATTGAGAGTTCCGCCTGCTTGGACATAAATGGCATATCCTAAATCTGCAGAGCAGTTTTCTATTGTTCCACCAGCAAAATTAAATGTTCCTCCATTTGCAATATAAACAGCACCACCATTTGTTGCTGTGCTGTTTTTAATCTTTCCGCCAGTCATTGTAAAGGTTGCCCCCTCTCCAACATAGACAGCTCCGCCGTTGTCTCCAACACTATTAGAAATTGTTCCTCCACCCATATCAAAAGTTGAGTTTTCAAGCACTATTTGACTAGAATATGCAAACGCAGTGTCTGTTTTTCCATTAAAAGAGACAAAAGAAAACCCTAGACATATAATGCCTAGCGTGAACACAAAACTTAAAATTGATTTTAGTTTTTTCATTCCTTTTTTCCGCCTTTTTCTTTAGTTTTTACACTATTGTAATAAATATCCGCAATTTATCATTCTTCATTCATCATCGCAAAACCTATTGGTTTTGTTTATTCTCCCCTTTTGGTGTAAGCACCACCTTCTCCCTGTCCGGAGAGACCAAGGTTTATTGGTGTTGGTTTTTACCTATATAATTGATAGTCCTTAATTTATCATTCTTCATTCATAATTCATCATTACAAAACCTTTGGTTTTGCCTTGTGATTCATCATTGAAAAATTGTCAAATTTTTACTCACTCTCTTCTTGATATAATTCTACCCCCCCCCCCCGAATTTTGTCAAATGATTTTGACCTCAATTTTACTTTTTCTCTATTTTTTAAGACTTACCACCTACCAATATTTTTTCTCTAAAAAATAAAATTGAGAAATAAAAAGCCCCTCAAGGTTTTCCTTGTTGGGACTTATTTCTTAATATGTCACACAGCTTTTTATCTTAAAATAATTGTTGAACTTGTTGGGCAGATTTCCTCACCCTCTGCAAGAACAATTTCTTGACCGTGCTTATACTCTTTAACATAAAGACCAATACGGATATTGAAAGTGTCTTCATTCTCATAAGCAGAAAGCACTGTATATTTGCCCGGCTTAATAGCACCCTTTTTATCAACAACAACCATTTTTCTTGGTTGCAAAATAATATCTTGCTTAACATAAGAAACATTAAGTTCGCCATTATCCCCAACGATTTCTGCATCTGGAGTATATCTCACATTACCTTTTTCAACAACGCCCTCAGCCTGTTTAGCTTCACTAGCCTTTTTGGCTTTGTTCTTTCTCACCATTTTAACAATTGTAAGAGTTGCTGTCAAAACAATAACAATGCCAAGAACAGCATATAAAATAATTTCTAACCACTTCATAAGAAAATCTCCTTATATGTATAGTTTAGCACAAACATACACTAAAATTCAACTTTTTGTCTAACAGTTTGTCTAAATTTTTTAGATTTATTTCGTTTTACCACCAAACCAATGATAATTGGAGCAGTAAAAAGTATGCCTATAACCAAAATCAACACAGCATAAGTCAAATAGAAATGAGCATCACCAAACAAGTTAAATGGCAAGCCATTTTGTCTTAGGAACAAGAAGTTTGAGCCAGGTGTTAAAGTGTTTCCAAGTTCGGCATAACAAGCAAGCATCAACAAAAAGATAGGGATTTGCCAAAAGTCTTTAAGTTCAATCTTGAAATATCCTGTCGCAACAACACCAACAACCGCAGTAGGCATACAAAAATGCAAGAATAAACTTTCATATTGCAAGAAAGAAAGCACTGCATACTTATAGTAATCACCAAACACAAAAGTCAAAATTCCACCAAATAAAGTAACACAAACTATTGGAAGGAAGAACTTTTTTGTTTTTGTCAAGAAGAACAAAGGGAACACTATTGCCATAATATGACATAAATGCCAAGGTAAAGCCTGAACAACAGTTTCTTTGCCAGTAATCATAAGAAGCAACATTCTTGCAATTCTAAAGATAATCATCAAGTAGCAGACAACTTTTGTAAACTTCAAGCCAAACTCTTTGTGCTTTTTAAAAATAAACCAGCAAGCCACAAGCCAACCCGCCAAGCACACCATTAAAATAATATGGAGAGGACACCAAAGTCCGGGTCCAACCCCTAAATCTCCAGTTTCAATCAACCAATCATAAAAACTAAACGCCATTAAATTTTGCATCATTCGTGCCCTGCCCTTATCTTTTTTCCTTTCAAGTACGGCTTCAATTTTTTCAAACTTTCAACAAGCAAATCTTGATGTCCGTCAAGAAGGTCTGTTCTGCCGTATATACCCTCTTCAAAATAAGTATCGCCAGTAAAAATCTGGTCACCTTTAATAATTACAACACTTCCAGAAGTGTGCCCGGGAGTAAACAAGATTTCAAACTTTTCACCCTCGATTTCGTTTTCGCCTTCCACCAAGAAGCCGTCTGGAACAACTTTTTCAGTGTCAATATTATGAATAAACCCCATATTAAGTTCATTGTCAAAAAGTTTTGGAGCGTCAACCTCACTTATATAAATCTTTGCCCCTAGACTTTTAAGTTTTGCAGATGAAAAAATATGGTCAAAATGCCCGTGAGTCAATAAAACCGCAACAGGCTCAAGTTTTTTTTGATTTAATACCCCAAGAATTTTCTCTGTATCAAGCCCGGGGTCTATGATAAAAGCTTTATTTTCATTTGCCAAAATATAGCAGTTTTGCGAAAGCCTACCATTTGTTATTTTAATAAGATTCATTTTTATTCCTCTAGGTATTTATCAATAATTTTAAGTGCAATTTTCATTCCGTCAACAGCCGAAGAAACAATACCTCCAGCCATTCCAGCCCCCTCACCTACAGCATAGGTGTTCTTTATGCTAGTTTCAAGATTTTCATTCCTTGAAATCATAAACGGAGCACTTGAACGAGTTTCAATACCAGTAAGCACCGCATCACTTTTGTCAAACCCTTTAAGTTTTCTGCCAAGAAGCACAATCCCTTGTTTTATGCTGTCACTTAACTCTTTTGGAAGCAGTTCGCTTACATTACCTAAAGTATAACACGGTTTTATCGTTGGGACAACTGTTTCAAGCTTAGTTGTTGCTTTTCCTTTCAAAAAATCCCCAACTTTACTACAAACAAAAACGCCATTACCCTTTTCAAAGGCTTGTCTTTCTAAATTTTCTTGAAAATCCATACCTGCAAGCGGATGATTTGAGCCATAATCAGCCTCACTAACACTCACTAAAACAGCACTGTTTGCATTCTTTCCGTTTCTTGAGTGGTAACTCATACCATTTGTAACAATCTGTCCGTTATCACTTATTGCGGGAACTACAACTCCCCCCGGACACATACAGAATGTATAAACCGTTCTTCCGTTTTCAAGATGTGCAAAAAGTTTGTAGTCTGCAGGTGGCAAAAACTTGTTATCCCACATTTTACCATATTGAGCCTTGTTAATATCTTCCTGCAAATGTTCAATTCTATAGCCCACAGAAAAAGCCTTTTGCTTAAACTCTACACCCTGTTCAAACAGATTTCTTAGAGTGTCCCTTGCTGAATAACCAACCGCAAAAACAATATCGTCTGCAAACATTCTTACTTCTTTGCCTTGATAATCATAAATGGCAATAAAGTTTTTAGCAGTTTGTTCAAACCTCAAAAATGTCGCATTAAAAAGCACTTTTCCACCAAGACTTTTAATGCTTTCACGCATAGAAACAACGACATCTCTTAACTTATCTGTCCCAATATGTGGTTTAGCATCATACAAGATTTCTTCAGGTGCACCGTTTTGATAAAAAGTTTCAAGTACCTCACTTATAAGCGGACTTTTTATTCCTGTATTAAGTTTGCCATCACTGAAAGTGCCAGCTCCGCCCTCACCAAATTGTATGTTGCTTTTATTATTAAATTCACCATTTGTTAAAAGCTTATCAACAGTTTTTACACGCTTTTCAACACATTCACCCCTTTCAAGCAAAACAACTTTCACATTTGCTTTTGCTAAAGTCAACGCACAGAAAAGACCAGCAGGCCCACTACCCACCACCAAAACAACTTTTTGTTTGTTTACCTTTTTAATAGGCATCTTTTCTTCGCTGTGAGGCAAGACTTTTTTGCCGTTTTGAACATATACTAAAGCCTCTTTTTTTACATCAAACGCAAAGTTGAATTTATAATGAATATTATCTTTTTTCCTCGCATCTATAGAGCGTTTTAAAATCTTGAAAAATGTCAAAAAATCCTTGCGTATATTAAGTTCTTCGCAAAGAATTTCTTTCAGTTTTTCCAAGTTATTATAATGCTCTAAAGCAACTGCAACTTCACAAATTTTAAACATTATTTATAGTCCTAATCTTATTTCTTTTTCTTGCATCAATCTTTTTAAGAATGAGTTTATACACAGTAAATGACATAACCGCCGTCAAAATCCCAAGAATCATTCCCGCCAAAATATCTGTTGGATAATGCACACACAAAAACACTCTTGAAATTGCTATCATAAAGGCTGTTGGAATAAGTACATACCCTGCCTTTTTATGAAAAATTGTCAATACAACCGCACAGTTAAACGCAGAATATGAATGCCCTGACGGAAATGAATTTCCAGACGGCAAATCCATTCCTATACTTTTAATAAACTCAGCAAATGCAGAGTATTCTTCAAAAGGTCTTGGTCTTCCAAAAATATTTTTTAAAACAAAATCATTAAAAACAAAACCAACGGCAAGTGAAACAAACATCACAATTGCACTTGTTCTTGTCTTTTTGAAAAACAAAAGGCAAATGCCAATAAAAATCCATAAAACACCCCATTCTCCAAGAAAAGTGATGAACTTCATTAGACTATTTACAAAACCGCTTGAATGCAGGTTATTATGAACCCAAACAAGACCTTCCATTTGCCCTCCTTATAACAAAAGCAGACATATAGTCTGCTTTTTTCTACCATCTATTTACAACTCTTTCTGCAAATCCTGGTATATTATCAATTTCTAAAGAACTTCCGTCATCAAGAATAAGTTTTCCGCTGTACTTACCAAACACTTGATGTGGCAAGAATGCTAGCACAAGTGCATTAAACGGAGCATATCTATCAAGTATTGGTTCAAACATAAGCTCCACTTTTCCGTCATCACTATAGAAAGTCCAAGTACCCATATAATCACGCTTACGCTTTTCTCTGCGGATATTGATTTTTACTTCCCCTACTTTATGAGCTTTGCCGTTAACAAAAATCATATTCTCTGTTGCGTCAGTATTGTCCCCAAAGGCTTTACCTAAGTTAAAGCCAATATAGTTTCCTTCGTGAGTTTTAGCCTGCATACTTGCCCAGTACCAAAGTGAAGAGTATGGAAGAACTCCTCTTCCCCAGTCGAGAGTTGCAAGAGAATACCTTTCATCAAACACATAAGTTTTACCTTTATAAGTAAACTTACCTGAAGCAGTCATACAATTGATTTTTTGGTTATAGTAAAATTGATGCTTTTTAGCAAACGGAGTAACCTTAACCATACTTTCTTCAGGCTCGTTTGAAAGTTCAATTTCAAACTCTAAATCCCTATTAAGACCGTTTTCTGGATAATAGTTTTTATAAATACCAGTTAAATATCTTTTGCCGTCTTTTGTTTCAAACCTAAAATCAGCATCTTTTGTTTTCGCCATAGAAACACCGGCTGTTGAAGTCTCTGCAAGAATTGGCTTATTCTTAGGAAAAAGAGCAACCGAAGTTTTGTTGAATTGACCTCTTGTATAAAACTCAATAACGCTTACTGAAATAGCAGTTGCGTAACTTAAGTTAGAAATAGTCAAGCACAAACCAAATCTATCATCTGCGATATAATAATAATCCCACTCTTTAATGCGATTTCTTTTTTTGATAACTTCTTTGTTGTACTCAACAAGAGGAGTTGTTGCATAGCCAACAACATTTAAAGTTCCGTCATCTTTCAAAAGTTTAGTTTTTTCAACAATGATTTTTTCTTCCATAGATAAGCCTCCAAGCCAAATGGCACACACTTATATAACTATAATAACATAAAAAAACAAAGTATGTAAAACAAAATAAGCCCATTTTTTAAAATAACCAACAAAAAACCACTCGTAATGAGTGGCTTTTTGTTATGAACGAACTTTTTTAACTCTTGTTCCGTCTGGGAATATGTATGTGTTGGTTACAACTCCTTCCTCTTGCTCTACTAAAACAATAATGTCATAGAATGTACCATCACCAACAGTTCCACTGATTTCAAGAACATCTTTACCAAAACGCTTAACTTGTTCTACTTCAAAAGCATAGATATTATCGCCATACTCTAAAAAGTATTCAACTTCTATTTCGTTTCTTTCAACTTCCATTCCAAATGAGAAATTTTTGATTAGTGTTGAACCTTGGTAAATAACATAGCTGAACTCTTGCTCATCATCTTCACTTTCCTGAGCGTACTCAACTTTATAATCCCCCACCATAAAGCTTAAAAGAATTTCCATCTCATCTTCTTCAACGATTTTTTCTCCATTTACAGTGATTTCTTCAAAGTTGCTATCGCCTTGCTTTTTGATAACTCCAGTAATAGTTGTTGAATACTCATAGTCATCTGGGTCAAAAATATGGTCTGGTTCAGCACCTAATGAGTTCTCCTCAAAATAGAATAAGAAAGTTGATTCTTCACCAGTGATATCACTATATTCTATCACCATCTTAGAAGCATAATTTCCGTTATCACTTTCTACCATTTTTGAAGAAACAGGTTTCTTTCCTCCAATAATTCCCTCAAAAACTTTAATGTGACCATCAACTGCGTCAACTATCTTTTCGTAAGTTAAATCAGTATTCACATTAAATGAGCTTACTGGTTCATTTTGATATTCACTAAGAAGCACTGCTGAAGTCATTGAGGCAAAGCCATACATATCTTTAACCCTTTTCAACATTGCATCTGCATTATCTTTTTTACAACCAGCAAGCAAGCCACCTGTTACCATTAAGCACAAAGCAACAAAACAAGTAGCAAAAAGTTTAAATAGTTTTTTCATAAAAACACCCTCCTTTTGTTTGTTGGTAGTACTATTTTATCAATTTTTTTATCAAACTCAAAATATTTTTAAGCACTTTTTTTATTTTTTTTCGTATAAATAGCACAAAATACAGCCCAAAACATACTATAAAAAGAGGTGAAATTTATGAAAATAGCAATAGTTGGAGCAAGTGGTCTTGTTGGCAGAAAAATGGTTGAAACACTTAATAAGAGTAGTCACGAACTGGTTTTATACTGCTCAAACAAGTCTGCAGGGCAAACACTTAACGGATTAAAACTTATTGAACTTAATGACAAAACACTGCAAAAAGTAGACATTGCTCTTTTTTCTGCGGGAAGCACAGTAAGTAAACTTTGGGCTAAAAAGTTCTCAAAACTTGGAGCTTTTGTTATTGACAATTCCAACGCCTTTAGAAGAGAAACTTCTGTCCCTCTTGTTGTCCCCGAAATCAACCCACACACAATTAACAATAACACTAAAATAATAGCAAACCCAAACTGTTCAACAATTCAAATCGCTCTGCCGTTATTTTACCTAAACAAGCAGGCAAAAATCAAAAAAGTAATAATAAGCACCTACCAAGCGTCAAGCGGTGCGGGCAAAAAGGGGTTACTTGACTTAGAAAACGGAACGGCCGTAAAATTTCCTCACCCTCTCACAGACAATCTTATACCACAAATAGACATTGCTCTTGAAAATGGTTACACTCTCGAAGAAGACAAAATGCGTTTTGAACTTAAAAAAATATTAGAATGTAATATTTCAGTTGTTGCAACAGCTATTAGAGTCCCTGTCAAAAACTGCCACGGAGCAAGTGTTTATGTCGAGTTTGAAAAACCTCTTTCTAAAGAGAAAGCAAAAGCTATACTTCTAAAAGCAAACGGGATAACCCTTCAAGACAATCTTGAAAAAGCCATATATCCTATGCCAATTTCAGCAAATAACACAGACCAAGTATATATTGGAAGACTACGACAAGATTTAGACAACGAAAAAGCTCTTTCATTTTGGGTGGTGGCGGACAACTTACGCAAAGGAGCATCAACAAACGCCATTCAAATTATGGAAATTGTCAAAAACTTTATTTAGTAAAAAAAGCCCTACATAGTGTAGGACTTATTTTTATTTATCTTTAAAAATTTTAGCCATTAGTGGCTTTAGAAGTTCAATAATAATGAAAGCCAAAATATTCACTGCAAAAATCACCGCAAATTGAACAGCTGTTATAGGAACAAGCCCAAACACTGAGCCAATTGGCGTAAAGAACACAACCGCTTGAACAATTATCAATGCAATAGTGATAATATTCATTGTCATATTTGAGAACAAGCCTTTCTTGAAGCTAAAGCCTTTAAGTTCTTTACAGTTATATGCAAACACAAACTCATTGAACACACAACAAAGAAGTGTAAGGGTTTGAGCAACCTCGTAACCAAACATATCTTTTGAAATAAAGAACACTGCAAGCGACATAGCAACTTCTACAACCGCAGACATAATAATTGAGCTTATCATAAACGGAGTGAATATCTTTTTATCAAGACCGTTTGGCTGTCTTCTCATACTGTCTTTGCTATCTTTTTCAAACGCAAGAGCAATTGACGGAAGCGTATCCGCAACAATATCAATATAAAGAATATGAAGCGGAGAAATAATATTAAACCCAACAATCATACCAAACAAAATCAAAAAGATTTCCGCAAAGTTACTTGAAAGATTATAAAGTATAGTTCTAAGCACATTATTATAAATTCTTCTGCCTTCCTCAACCGCTGTTACAATAGTTGCAAAACTGTCATCCATTAAAATAATGTCAGCAACATTTTTTGTAACATCACTTCCTGCCTTACCCATACCAATACCAACATGAGCAAGCTTAAGAGCAGGAGCATCATTAACACCATCACCAGTCATTGCTACAACTTTTCCTAAAGCTTGGAACGCTCTTACAATTCTAACTTTATGGTCTGGGGTAACCCTTGCAAAGACCGTATAATTTTTAACAAAACTCCTAAGTTCATCATCAGTAAGTCCATCAATAGCTTTACCCTCAACACCTTGAGCTTGAGTTTTAGCAATTCCAACCTCAACCGCCACCGCCATTGCAGTAGTGAGGCTATCACCAGTAATCATAATTGGCAACATATGTGCCTCTTTACATTTTTTAACAGCTTCTTTAACACCATCTTTTGGTGGGTCAACAAGCCCTGTAATTCCAACTAGAATAAGGTCTTTCTCTTCTTGCAAAGTAACTTCTTTAAGGGCTGTCACATCCCTGTATGCAAAGGCTAAAACCTTATATGCTTTTTTACTCATAGCCTTTTCTTTTGCTAAAAACTTAGAAGCTATGTGTTTTGTAATTTTTACAACCTTTCCGTTTTTGTAGTATCCCACGCATCTAGCAAGAATATCACCCAAACTTCCTTTAGTGAGCATTAATTTTTTGTCGCCAAATTCGTTGACTGTACTCATCATTTTCCTTGTAGAGTCAAAAGGAAGCTCGCCCACTCTCTTATGCTCATTTCTATAGCCTTCAAGAGTTTTGCCAAGATTCACTAGATATTTACTAAGCGCAATCTCAACAGGATCTCCTAAAAATTCGCCGTTGTTGTTCTTGTCTGGCTGAGTATCATTACAAAGAGCAAGTATATTATCTAACATTTGCAACTCTTGATTATCTTGCTTTACATTAAGATAAGTCTTATCGTTCGCAAACACTTCAATCAATGTCATTTGGTTTGTCGTAATAGTACCTGTTTTATCACTGCAAATCACTTGAGTTGCACCAAGTGTTTCAATCGCTGCCATTTGCTTAACAACAGTTTTCTTTTTTGCCATTTGGCTAACACCAATAGTTAAGGTGGCGGTTATTGACACTGGCAACACTTCAGGCACTGCCGCAAGCACCATAGAAATACAAAGCATTATCACCGCAATCACACTTTGCTTAGTGATTAATCCATAGCAAAGAGTCAACGCAATTAATATGCAGGCAATAACAGTAATAAACCCACTGACTTTTTTAACTTTAACTTGAAGCGGTGTAAGTTCTTCTTTTGCAGAGTCTAAGTTTCCTGCGATTCTTCCAAGCTCAGTATCCATACCCGTCTTGATTACAACAGCCTCAATTCTTCCATTAACAAGACTTGTCCCAGAAAACACAATATTTGTCTGTTCTTGAATAAGCTTATCACCTTTAATAACGCATTCTTGCTTATCAACAGAGATGCTTTCACCTGTCAAGATAGATTCATCTACTTTTGCATTGACGGCAACTAAAATTCTTGCATCTGCAGGGATTTTGTCACCAGATTCAAGAGCAATAATATCCCCCACCACAAGCTCTGCTGTGTCTATTTCAATCCAAGCACCGTCTCTTTTAACTTGAGCTTTAGACTGAGTAAAAGTCTTAAGTGCTTCAATGGCGTTTTCCGCTTTCATTTCTTGGAAGAAGCCCATAAGAGTATTTACAAGCACACACGCAAACACCACTATTGACTCAACCAAACTTTCTTTTGTTATAATTGAGTAAACAAGAGAAACAATGCCTACTAAAATAAGAAGCAATGTCATCATATTATTAAACTGACTTAAAAAGATTTTGAAGGCACTTTTTTTGTTTTTCTCTTTCAAAACATTTTTGCCACTTCTTTCAAGCCTTTCCTTTGCCTCAGTAGAAGATAACCCCTCACTTGAAGAAGCAACACTTTCAAAAACTTCATCTATAGATTCTTGATAAAACTTTTTCATAGCACCACCTCTTTGAATATGGTAACATTTTTACATAAATTTTGTCAAAAGATTAGAAATAGTTTACATATTTTTATTTATTGTTTGTAATAATTATTGTTATAATACTATAATAAATTAGAGGTGCATTATGAAAAAAGAATTTTCTTCCCTCTCAAAAGGGAAAATGATAAACATTATTATTAATAACATAATTATTGCTGTTTTTTCTCTTACATTAATAGGGTTTATAATTGCCATATTAACCTTGGGCGACCCAACAAACAGGCTTGTTGCGTGCATTGCCACCTTGTGTTGTTATGTATTGCCAATCTTAATTGAGCTGATATTTAAAATAAGATTTTGCCCAACACTTGTATCAATATACTTAGCCTTTATAACACTTTCGGCTTTTTGCGGAAGCTGTTTATATCTTAACTATATAGTAACATTTATGGATAAAATTCAACATTTTTCTTGGGGCTACATTTCTTGCTTTATAGGAATATATTATCTTTGTAAAACAAAAGAAATTGACAATATAAAAACCTCAACAATTGTGCTTTTATTTTTAGGTGTCTCTCTTGCAACGGCTGGTATTTGGGAAGTAATAGAGTTTGCAAGCGACAACCTTTTAAACCAAACAATGCAAGGCATTCCAACAAATGGAGTAACCCCTGTTAATGATGCAATGTTTGACATTATTTTTCATAGCTTAGGGACTTTAATTTTCACTCTTCACTTTTTACTTGACCGCCTCACCCATAAAAACCTTGGCATAACCTCAATAATCACTGACTTTAAAACAGATTATTAACAAATAAAACAAAAATTGTCAACATAAAAAATTTTGCAAACAAAAAAAGTAGACCGGCGTCTACTTTTTATTTTCGTGATTTAAATTTGCCCCACACCCTGAGCAAGTTTTAGAACTTTTATCATTATTTAGTCCGCAGTACTCACACTTAGTAAACTGTGAATCTTCCCCATCAATCACTTCTTGAATAGAATCAAAAACCGACTGCTGAGCTTTGCCAATCTGCTTAGAACTTTTAACCGCTCTCACAATTACCGTTACAACCACAGCAAAAATCACAATTCCCACAATTGCAGAAATTATTGTTATTATAATTGACATAGAACTAAACATATCAAAAGTTCTATCAAAACTGTCAAAATTACCAAGCAGGTTAACTAAGTTATTCATAACAGACCTCATTTATTAGTTTTCTTTTGTGTAAAAATTTTTTTTTGAACTATTTATATTAAAATGATTAATTTTTTATTTTTTTTGCGTATTTTTTTGCTTAATTTTGCGGTTTTTATTTCAAAAAGAAGCGAACAAGCTTTTGATTTCTTTTGCTTGTGTATGGTTGATACCTCATTGGCAAATCAATCCAAGTCTTTTTATCTACAATACTTTTATAGTGAGAGAATGCATCAAAACCAACTTTACCGTGGTATGCACCCATTCCACTTTCTCCAACACCACCAAAACCCATTTCACTAGTAGCAAGGTGAATAATTGTATCATTAATACACCCACCACCATATCTACATCTTTCAGTGATAAAGTCAACAACTTTCTTATCTTGTGCAAAAACATAAAGGGCAAGAGGCTTAGGTTTTCTTGATAAATTGTCAATAACATCTTCAATTTTTTCAAACTCAAGAATTGGAAGTATTGGTCCAAATATCTCCTCTCCCATTACAGCATCTTCTTCTGTAACATTGTTCATAACTGTTGGTGCAATTTGAAGAGTTTCAGGGTTAGAATTTCCACCATAAACAACTTTATCTTTGTTGATAAGACCATTGATTCTGTCAAAATGTTTTTGATTGATAATTTTTCCATAGTTTTCATTACTTAAAACATCTTCGCCATATTGAAGCTTAATTTGAGCAATAATTTCTTTAACAAGCTCATCTTTCACTGATTTATGGCACAAAATATAGTCAGGAGCAACACAAGTTTGCCCGCAGTTTAAGAATTTACCAAACACAATTCTTTTTGCCGTAAGCTTAATTTTTGCGGAAGAGTCAACAATACAAGGACTCTTTCCCCCAAGCTCCAAAATTACAGGAGTAAGGTGAGCAGATGCTTTCACAAGCACCTCTTTTCCTACATTTTGACTTCCCGTAAAGAAAATAAAATCAAATTTATTCTCTAAAAGGCTTGCATTTTCTTTTCTTCCGCCTGTCACAACTGCAACATACTCTTCACTAAAACATTCTTTGATTATCTTTTCAACAATAAAACTTGTCTCTGGAGAATATGCACTTGGTTTTAAAACGATTGTGTTTCCCGCAGAAATGGCGTTTGCAAGTGGGTCAATTGACAACAAAAATGGATAGTTCCAAGGACTCATAATAAGCACATTTCCATAAGGAGTTGGCTTTTGATAACTTTTTGACGCAAACTGAGCAAGCGGTGTGTGAACCCTCTTTTCTTTAGCAAACTTTTTTGTGTGCTTAATCATATATCTAATCTCTGCAAGAGCTAGACCTATTTCACACATATATGACTCATAATGACTCTTGCCAAGGTCTTTTTTAAGAGCTTCAGCAATTTCGTCTTCATACTTTTTGATGATATTTTGTAATTTTTTCAACATTTCAAGGCGAAATTTTACAGATAAAGTTTCCCCTGTTAAAAAGTAATCGTGTTGTTTGTCTACTATTCTTTTAATTTCTTCAGCTTCCATAACCTACCTACTTTGCAATATTATGATAAATTTCTTCAAGTTCTTTACTTGTGAGTAACACTGGCACTGGATAGAGAGGATTTGCCTCTTTTTCTGCTGTTTTTGCAAGTTCAGGAATGTCACTCTCTACAATTTCAGGAATTTTAGTTCCAATATTCATTGTTTTGTTCATTTCTTCAATTTTAGTAATAAATAGTTTTGCTCCCTCTTCATAAGAAACAGTTTTATCAAAGAGTCCAGCATAAACACCCATCTTCCATAACTTTTTGTAAATCTTTTTGCCATAAACTTTTAGTACATATGGTAAAATTATAGCATTTGCAAGTCCGTGAGGAAAATTATATTTTCCACCAAGTGAGTGCGCAATAGCGTGAACATATCCAACATATGACTTTGTAAACGCAACACCAGCTTCATAAGCGGCTTTCAAAAGTTTTTCTCTTGCATCCATATTTGTAGGATTGTTATATGCTTCAACAAGGTTTTCAAAAATGGCTTTGGTTGCTGAAAGTGCACAAGCTCTTGTCTTTTTTGTTGTACTTCTTCCAATATATGCTTCCACTGCGTGAGTAAGTGCATCCATACCTGTTGTTGAAGTAATGTGTTTTGGAAGCCCAACTGTTAGTTCTGGTTTTAATAACGCATACTTAGGAATTAATGGGAAATCGTTAATTGCATATTTGTGTCTTGTTTCACTATCAGTAATAACTGCAGCAAGAGTTGTTTCACTTCCTGTTCCTGCAGTTGTTGGCACAGCAATTAAAAGCGGAAGTTTTCTTCCAACTTTAAGAACGCCCTTCATTTGTTTTAGTGTCTTTTTAGGTCTTGCAACCCTTGCCCCTACTGCTTTTGCACAGTCCATTACAGAACCACCACCAAATGCGATAAGAGCATTACAATTATTGTCCTTATACATTTTAAGGGCTTCAGCAACATTTTCTGTTGTTGGGTTTGGAACAGTCCCATCATAAACAAAAAGATTAAAACCGCCATTTACTAAAGTTTCTTCAAGGCTTTTTGTAAGACCAAGCCCACGAATCCCCTTATCTGTTACCAAAAGAACATTCTTTATGTTTTCTAACACTTCAACAACTTCGCCATCTGTTTTTAAAATCTCAGGCTCTCTGTAAGGAAGAACTGGGAGCATCATTTTAAAAACGCCTTGATATGTTCTGCAGTACATTTTCTTAAAAATATTCATAATTAAACCCCTTTATCAATTATATATTATGCTTATATTTTTTTCAAATTGATTACAATCCGTATTTATATTTCCATAAAAACAGGATAACATAAAAACAATTTTATAATCAAATAATTTTATATAATTTATAAATTTTATACTGCATAAACAAAACATCATTATCTTTCCGGCATTATAAAAACATTCTTTTTAACAAATTAAAACAAATATTACAAATAAAATCTACGAATAAAAAGCAAAAACCAAAAAATAATTATAATTTTTTTTACAAAAACACTTGCAAAATCGATTTTTATATACTATAATACATTTACTTGTGTTCACAAGGAACTTAATATTCCCCGATAGCTCAGCGGTGGAGCACTCGACTGTTAATCGATAGGCCGTAGGTTCGAATCCCACTCGGGGAGCCATAGAAAGAAAGCGTTTTGGCTTTCTTTTTTTTCTTCACGAGGGGATAGGCTCGACTTTGAGTAATCACCCACTCGGGGAGCCATAGAAAGAAAGCGTTTTGGCTTTCTTTTTTTTCTTCACGAGGGGGATAGGCTCGACCTTGAGTAATCACCCACTCGGGGAGCCATAGAAAGAAAGCATTTTTGCTTTCTTTTTTTTCTTCACGAGGGGGATAGGCTCGACCTTGAGTAATTCCCACTCGGGGAGCCAAAAAAATCCTGAATTTTGTTTCAGGACTTTTTTTTGTCAAATTTGCCAAAAATTATTTTACATTGCTGTAAATTTTGTTTTATAATGAAAAAGTGATATGATTAATTTATAATACATACAAAAGAGGTCATTATGAAAAAGGGTTTTGATAATAAAAAGTATTTGAAGCTTCAAACTGAGAATATTCTTAAACGCATTGAACAGTTTGACAATAAGCTCTACATTGAATTTGGAGGAAAACTTTTTGATGACTTGCACGCATCTAGAGTTCTCCCGGGTTTTGAGCCTGATGCAAAGGTTCAAATCCTCAAAAAACTTAAAAATAAGAGCGAAATTATCTTTGTCATAAGCGCCGCAGATATTGAAAGAAATAAAATTCGTGCGGATTTTTCAATATCTTATGATATGGATGTGCTTCGCCAGATTGACTGCTTAAGGGAAGAAGGTCTTACCGTAAGCGGTGTTGTTATCACCCTTTTTAATGAACAGCCATCAGCTAAAACTTTTGCCAACCGCTTAATCAACAGAAACGAAAAAGTATATTTCCACAGATTCACAAAAGGTTACCCTACAGACATTGAAACAATTGTTAGTGACGAGGGTTATGGTGCAAACCCATACATTGAAACAACTAAGCCATTAGTTATTGTTACAGCACCCGGCCCTGGAAGCGGAAAAATGGCAACTTGCCTATCTCAGCTTTACCACGAATATAAACGAGGCGTAAAGGCTGGGTATGCAAAATTTGAGACTTTCCCTGTTTGGAACTTGCCTCTCAACCACCCTGTAAATATTGCTTATGAAGCGGCAACCGCAGACCTTAATGATATGAATATGATTGACAGCTTCCACTTGTCAGCATACAAAGAAACAGCTGTTAACTATAACCGAGATTTGCAGGTTTTTCCAGTGGTTAGAAATATCTTGCATAAAATCACAGGCAACGACAAAATTTACCAATCCCCTACTGATATGGGCGTAAATATGGTAGGATTTGCAATTTCTAATGATGAGATTGTAAGAAAAGCCAGCATTGACGAGATTGTAAGACGCTACTATAAAGCAAAATGCGAGTTCAAAAAAGGCACAACTTCAATCAACACTGTTAATAGAATTAAAATCCTTATGGGCGAATGGAAAATCGACCCAAATTCTAGAAAAGTTGTAAGTGTTGCAAAACAAAAACAAGAAGAAACTCAAACCCAAGTTATGGCTCTAGAGCTAGCTTCTGGAAAAATTATAACAGGCAGAAGCAAAGAACTTATGACAAGTGCTTGCGCTTGCGTGCTAAATGCTCTTAAACATTTTGCACATATTGACGATTCTATCAACCTTATTCCTAAGAACCTACTTGAGCCGGTGCTAGACTTGAAAAGAGATAAACTTGGAAATAAAAAAGGCAAGTTGTCCCTTAAAGATGTTTTGATGCTTCTTTCAATCAACTCTGTAACCAACCCAACAGCAGAGCATATTCTTAAGCAACTAGATAAACTTAAAGGTTTAGAAGCGCACTCATCTTCTATGCTAAATTCGTCAGACCAAAGCACTCTTTTGTCTCTTGGCATAAACATTACAAGCGAGCCTATTTACTCAAGCAAATCGCTTTATAATCAATACTAATTGATTTTGTTTTAGGTTATAAAAAAACAAGCAATAAAAAAAGAAAGCAAAACCGCTTTCTTTTTTTACTTTAATTTATTATAACCCAAGGTCTTTACCAATGGTTTTTTGGTTATATTCCCAAAGTCTTTCAATTGGCGAAACTAAACATCTTTTTTCTATGCCGTGAAGACCTCTTTCGCTTGCAACTTTTTTTATTTCCTTTGGCAAATCATAAGATAGTTCCTTTTTTAGAGCGTTTATATTCTGCCCAGAAAGAACCCCCTCTTCTATTAATTCACGAATGTTCCTTACCCTTTGCAAGTAGCAAAGCTCATCAGATACTTGTTGTGGTGTTGCACTTTGGTATGGATAGTATATAAAGCTTTCAAAATCTTTTTTAGAAGCTCCACAATATTTGAAAACAACCATTTGTTCAAGGTCAATTGCAACAACTCCCCTGTACTTTTTATCCCCCTCGAATTTATACATAAAATAGTTTTTTGAATGTCTGTCCACATCTGTTCTTAGCTCATCACACAAAAACAAGTCTTTAAGCCCCTCTATGCACTCTGGATACATATACTTACATAAAGTGTAGACCAAATCTTCATCATAGAATAAAGCCCATTTGTCTTTACCAAAAGCACGAGTTTCTATTTTTGTAAATTCAACATTTGAGTTTGCAAGCTCACAAAGTAAACCGTCAATACTTTTAACCTCTTGCTCAATTGTTTTTGTGTAGCCCTTTTCTTTGCTTTTAAGCATATACATAGGTGGAGTAAGAATGCCAATTTCTTGATACATCCTGCTTGATGCAATAGCTGGAATCATTTGCTTATTTGCAACTCTTTTAACATAATAAGAAGCCCCATCAATATGAACTCTTTGAACTTTTTGCCCACAAGAAAGTTTGCTGGCGAGTTTATCCACGCCAACAGCCTTCAAATCCTTAAAATAATGTTCAAATCTATTATTCATACATCCCTCTTACCAACATTGTACTACAAACCACCCCTCCTGTCAATTTCAATCTTCTTGATTATTTATTTCAACTTCGTCAAAATTTGCATAAAAAAGACCGCTATTTCTAGCGATCTCTTACTGGACAGGGATAAACCCTACCATTATTTTAGTAACCTAAAGTGTTTTGGTATGGTATAAGTTACTATAGTCAGTTTGTATTAGCATTTGCTTTTTGTTAAGCATTTACTTACCAATATTTTTGTCTTTATTCTTTTTTTCTTTTGCCTTTTTTTCGCCTGATTTTTTCTTGCTTTTTTTATGAAAAATATCAGCCAAATTTGCGGTTTCTAAATCGAATGCCTTTTTCTCATTTCTTTCTTTTTCAACTCTTTCTGGCAATTTCTCAGGATTGTATGGCATCTCGACATCATCCACTCTATTTCTTATCTCAAGTTGATTGTATGGAATTGATATTTTATTCTTTTTAAACTCATTATATACATTTTCAATTACATAGTAATATACATCCCAATAATCCTCAGAATCGCACCAACAATTAGCAAAGAAATCTATACTGCTAGAATTTAAAACTTTTAACCTACAAAATGGTTTTGGGTCTAAATCTATTTTACCATTACTGGTCATAACTTCTGTCACAATTCTTTTAACTGTTTCAACATCTGTTTCATAAGCAACAGAGAATGTAAAATCAACTCTTCTTTTTGGATTTGCACCAGCATTTATAACATTACTATTAACAATTGCGCTATTAGGTATAGTAATTTTCTTATTATCTGTAGTTATAATTGTTGTAAACAAGAAATTAATATCTACAATTGAACCACTATCTGATCCAACAGTAATAAAATCGCCTTTTTTAAACATATGAGTCGCAACAATAACAATACCATTAGCAACATTTGATATAATTGTTTGAAGTGCCATACCAATGGCAAGAACCGCAGCACTAAGAGCTGTAATAATGCCCGATATTTCAATTCCAATTGTGCTTAGAAGAATAAGTACGAATACTAAATATAAAATCAATTTAAAAGTTGTAATCAAAAATTGTTGGGTGATTTTTTCCATTTTTGTTTTGCCGAGGATTTTTCTGGTCACATTTATTAAAATTTTCACCACAACGAAACCAATAACCAAAACAGCAAAAAATGTTACAATCCCCCAAATATTATTAGTAAAAAAGTTTTTTATACTTTGCCAAATTTCTTTAAAATCCATAAGTCCTCCTTTGTGTTATTTTAATTATAGTACCAAATTGATAATATTAAAAGTTTTTTCAAATATATTGTAGCAAATTGTCGAATATGTACATTAAGTAAATAACATTATAATCATCCGCCAATTAACTCTTCTTTTTTTCTTTTCGGCGTTTGTCGTTGATGATTTCAAGGGCAGCTTCATCTATTACTGTAATGTTTTCCTCTTTTGCTATGTTTACCATTTGTGTAAGTGCCATTTTTAAGAATACTCTTGGTATCTTTACAAGCTTTGCACAAGCCTCTTCTGTAAATTTTACATCAGGGTCAATTCTCTCAGCCGCATAGATTACTGACTTGACATCTCCGTCTTTTGCAGGAATTTTTTCACTGATTGGTTTACTAAATTTTGTGTACCAAAAATTTGTGCTATCCCTATAACCATAATCTACAGGGACTCTTGGAAAGTTGTTAGACTTCACACCATTTACTATTGAGTTATGATACTTTTCTTTCATTAAAATCTTATCAATCTTCAAAATAAAGTGTGCCCCAAACTTACTTGTTATTCCGTTAAAGTTTCTATATGGAGGCTCATAGCCCTCTAGATTTCCTGCCTTGTCTTCAAATGCATTTTCTAAAGAATCATCCCAAGTACATTCAAACACTTGAAAACTCTCCGCCACCATTTGGGGTCTATCCTCACCAAGTTCACTATCAATAAGAGTAAATAAACAGTCCTTCATTTTTTCTTCAGTAGTTTCACCTGGAAATCCCAAACGAACAGCCTCTTTAAAATACTTTCTGTCATCAGGAATAAAGTTAAGCGTACACTTCTTTGTTCTCAAAATATTTTGAGCTGTATTAGAGCTGTTTCTGCACTCAAGAATCATAGCGTAATAATCTTTACCTGCGATATAATAAGGAAAGCATAGAGAGTATGCTCCAAGATTTGTTTTTCCTGACTCACTGACAGTCCCAATCAAAATAGTTGGCATTGGATAGAATGCCGAAGTTTGATAGAAGTTATCCACAATTCTAAGTTCTTTAAGTTTATCCATAATCCTCTCCTTTTTCAAATTATACCACACTTCCGCCTCTAAAGTCTAAGGATTTATTAAGGTTTACAAATCATTCTAAAGCAAAAAAGCCTAAATCTTTTGATTTAGACTTTTTATATAAAATATGTTTGAGCCTTAATATAATAATTGATAGGTCTCGTTAATCGCTTCAGCTCTAAGACTTCGAGATTTTTTGTTTTCAACATTATTGTTTTTCTTGTCTAAATATTTATCTAAAACAACTTCCCACAAATGATTTTTCTTAATTTCTTCAATTTTTTTCTTTTGATTATAGTATCCTTTAGGTTGCCACTCCCATACATATTGATTTGTTTTCTTATTTAGTCTAATGTATCGCTGTCTTCCATCATCTAAGTTATATACAATTGCAAAATCACAACTATGAATAATTCTTGAATTTTCTCTGTCTTTAACTTTTATTGTTAACACTCGTGAACTGTCTTCACAATAGTCATAATCAAAATAATGATTATATTTATCAAATGCATTTTTTAAAATTTTTCTTATTTCTTCTGCAGAATAATCTTGATCTTTGTCATTAACTTCAATATTAACATCAAAATCATAACCCACATTAGATTTTAAATCTCTTGTTACCATATTCAACGGATCACTACCAACAAAATCAAACCTAAAAGTAAAATACTCCCTTACTTCATCTTGGACTGCGTTTATAAGAGCTATCAGTTCTAATTTTGCTTGTTTTCTCTCCTTTCTGGTCACATATATAAATTCTCTCATAAAAAACCTCTAGTTCCCCAAGCCACCCTTTGGTTCATACCAAATCGTAATATAATACAAACAAAAGCATATTTTGTCAACTGTAATTTTTATTTTTCCAAAAAAATTTCACATTTAGCATAAATTTTAATACATAATTCAAAATAATATGCTATACTAAAAATATCAATAAAATATTTGTGAAAATTAGGAGGTTTTATGAAAAAGAAAATTTTAAGTTTTATTTTAGCAATATTTTTAATTTTGCCTTGTACATTTGCATTATCTGCTTGCAATAATGGAGATGACGAGCCTAAAACCCTAGCTGGAAAAACTGTTAGTTGTTCAGGTTTTTATGATGATTTTAACTTTAATAATGGTTTGTATTTAAGCTATGATGAAGGCCCTGAAGGGAAATACTATAACAAATATGTTACTTATAGCGAACTATTAGAAATGACACTAGGAACAGATGCTTTTAGCTATCAAAACAATGAAGCACCAACCACACTTGTTGAAGCAAAAGAGTTATTTGAACAAAAATTAAAAGATATGTTTTGCACTGCATCTGTAAATCCTTATATTCAATTTTCAAATGATTTAACTTATGCTAATATATTTTATTCTGCTGAAGATTTAGCAAATGGAAACAGTTCCGGACTTTATGATGTTGAATGCGTTGATACACATAGTGGACAATATATACTAAAAGCAAATGGCGAGGAAATTGTTAGACTTTGTGCATTAAATAGCGACCACAAAGAGTTTACAATTTCTTATCAAGGTAATCCAAATTTGAGCACTCGCTTTATAACGGAATGGCTTGATTTTAATTTAGATGGCGATTGTGAAACTCAAGTAACCTTAACTGCTACTGACGGCTCTGGTGATACAATACAAAAAAGACTTGATGAAGTTTTTGGTGCTGAACAAACCATCAGTGTCGTCTTGCTTTATTCAGTTATGAAATAAATAAATTATAAACCTACTAGAAAAATCTAGTAGGTTTTTTCATCTCTAAAAATATATCATAAAGAAAAACTTAAAAACCAGTGTCTAAAAAATAACACACACCGACACCACCTTCCCTTATGCCGAAACAAGTTCGGCAACCTTCGGTGCATGGGTAAATTTGCTCTAGCAAATTATACCCCTTGCACACTCGAGGGGCGGAGGTTTGCATACTCTTAGTTTTACCAATAAAAAAACCACGGATAAAATCCGTGGCGTTTTTATTGGTAGGACTGAGTGGACTTACTATCATTTATCATTATTTTAATCATCTATATATTTACGCTTTACTATTCCCCACCTTATTTGCAAACCAAGAGGTTCGCAATGTTGCAGGGGTAAATTTGCTCTAGCAAATTATACCCCTTGCACGGTTGGGGGTTGGCGGTTTAAGACCAGGGCCTATCTAGAACAAAAACAAAAATCGAACCCTTTTAGGTTCGATTTTGTTTTGTTATGGTAGGACTGAGTGGACTCGAACCACCGACCCCCACCTTATCAGGGTGGTGCTCTAACCAGCTGAGCTACAGTCCTATATTCAAAATGAATTAAATAAAAAATGCTTTCTTTCAACAAATTTGGGATTTACCCAAATTGTTGATGAAGCTTGCGATTGCACTTTACGGTGCGGACAACAAATAATTTCTTACTTGTTTTGAGTGGTGGAGGTAAGCGGATTTGAACCGCTGACCCCCTGCTTGCAAGGCAGGTGCTCTAGCCAACTGAGCTATACCCCCATAGACTTTCCTCGTAAAACGCTTTTATATAATACCAAAACACTTGCTTTTTGTCAATAATTTTTTTGAATATTTTTTATAAATTTTATTTTCTTTATATTTTTTGATAATATTCTTTCTATTTGTCCGCTTTTTTGTGCATTTAATCTTGTACTATGTCATTAGAGGTACACAACTATGGAAAATTTAGAAAAAGTAGAAAAATTAATAAATCTAGCACTTAACAAAAATATTTTTGACTTTGACAACCCTGAAAGCGAAGAAAACCAAAACTTTGGAAGCTTAAACAAACCAATTCAAATAAGCATCACAGGTTTTCAACGGGTTCTTGGAATTGGGTTCCCTACTGCTAAAGAACTTATGGATTATCTAATAGAAAATGATGCAGTTACTGAAAGCAACGGCAGATATTTTGTTATTGCTTTTGATAAATATATTACCGCCCTTGCAACCCACTTCAACACTCTTGCACCAGAAGATATTTATATCAACAGCAGACCTAATGAAATTGAAGAATCTATGAAAGCAAGTGATTTTTATATTCAAAGACTTAATAACCGTAATAAATATTTCAAGAAAAAGGGCAATTATTCATTAACATTAGTGCCAGACCTTAGAACTCTTCTTGAAAAACACACTGTTTTTAATATAGAAAAAGATAAAATTCTCGCCTTCTATGACGCAAATAAAAAACAGATTTTCAATCTTTTTAATCTTAACTCAAAAATGCTTGAAGATGACTCAAAATTTATGCACGGACTAGACTATGACGAACGAATTTGCGTAAATAAAAACGGGCAGGTGTCTTCATATATTAAAATTTATCCAACATACAAAAAAGACCAAGAAGCAGAATGTTTGTGCCTACTTTGTATAATCATAAAACTTCTTTGGAACAAACAAAATAAAGAAAAAATCTATATGTACAAAATGTACAAATACTCAGGCTTTAGCGGTGAAGAAATAAACGATTATTACATAAGTGACATTTGTATAAATGATGGCGAAAACTCTCTCCCTTTCTAGAGGTAATAATATGAAAATATTAAGCGTATATATCAAAAATTTTCAAGGAATAAGCGAACTTGAAGTAGACACTGACGCAAAGATTATAGTTGTAAAAGGTTCAAATGGTGCAGGAAAAACAAGCTTTATTTCTGCAATAGAGTGGTGTTTATGTTCTGTTCCAAGAATAAGAACAACATTAAATGCAAAAGAAACAACCGTCCGCTTAAAAATAGAAAAAGACAATCAAATTTATGAACTTGAAACAACTAAATTTTGTGAAAACGACAAAACTTTTATGCATTTTTTTATCACAAAAAACAACACAAAAACAGAAGTTAAATTCAACGATTACTCAAATTTTATTGAAGAAACCTTTATCAAAAACCCATATTTTTATATGAATTTTATTGACTCGCTTTACTATGGAACTAAAAAAGGAATAGGCCTAACACTTTCTCACGAAAATATAAAACAAATCAACAATTTTGCTCAAAGACTTGGCTTCCCTATCCCCGGAAGACGCCTTGTGTTTTCTGGAAATTTGGATTGCGATATTTATATTAACTCACACAAACTTTCAGGAGGCTATTACTCTTCAGGAGACAATGTTTTGCGAATGACAACAGCAAAAATTATAGCTGTAAAGTTTATTGAAGAGCTTTTACAAAACTCAACCGCACAAAAAAATGTCTTACCTTTGTTTATTGATGATGTTTTTTTAATGGTAAGCAATGAATATGTATTTTATGTGTGCGAATATCTTCAAAAACTAGGCAATCAAATATTTGTAACAAATAACAATAGTCAGTTGTCTTTCACAAACAAGAGTGTAAAATATTTAGACTTAGATAATCTTAATAAATCTTAGACATTGTAATTTTTCTATGATATAATTAACAAAAGAGGTAAAAAATGGCAAGTAGTAGTAACAAAAAATTATCAATATTATATGTTCTAAGAATATTAGAAAAATATAGTGACGAAAATCACCTTTTAACACAAGAAGACATTGTTCAAAAAATCTATTCAACATACGGAATGGAATGCGAAAGAAAGTCTATTGGTGCAAGCTTAGACAGCCTTGAAGAGCTTGGTTATGACATTGTAAGAGTCCCAAGAAAAGGCTGTTTTTTAGGTGAGCGAGCTTTTGAAAACAGTGAAGTTTCATACTTAATTGATGCCATCTTTTCAAGCAAAGTAATACCTAGTTCACAAGCAAGAAAACTAGCCGAAAAAGTATCTTCAAAACTTAGTATTTATGATGCAAAAAAATTTAAGTACATATACAAAGCTGATGAGATTTCTAGAAGCGACAACAAACAAGTTTTCTATACAATAGACATAATCAATCAAGCTATTGAAAAAGGTAAAAAAATCAAGTTTAAGTACAACAAATACATACAAAACAATCAAATTCAAGAGCGAGCAAACGGTAAGTTCTACACCGTAAACCCATATTTTATGGTAAACAGCCAAGGCAAATACTACCTTGTTTGCAACTATGACCATTTTGACGATTTGGCAAACTATCGCATTGAACTTATTACAGAAATTGAAATTATAGACAGTGATATCAAACCAATTACAGAAATAAAAGGCTATGATAAAGGTATTGACATTGCCAAATATGTAAACGAAAACATCTATATGTTTGGAGGAGAACACATAGAGGCATTGCTAAAAATCGAAAATGAAAAAGCTGTTTCTTATGTTTATGAATGGTTTGGTAAAAATGCAAGAGTGTACGAAAAGAACTCTACTATATTTGCAGATGTAAAAACTAACGAAATGGCTCTTGTTTACTGGACTTTACAATATGGGGAGTCCGTTGAAGTCATCTCTCCTGATAGCACTCGTCAAAAAATTAAGGACATTATCACAAAAATGTATAAAAAATATTAAAAGACTGTTAACAACAGTCTTTTTTTTATCTTTCAAATTCTTCAATATCTTGAAGTTTTTTGATGTCTACCAAATATTTAGTTTCAAACTTGTTGACAGGCAACGCATATTCTTTTTCAACTTCATAATCAACATCATAGCCAGACGGCATATATCTTCCATATGAACAATGCGTAAAAAGTTTTCTAAACGGAATATTGAATGTTCCAACAAAGTACTGCCCCTCTTCCGTGAAAGATATTGAGCGAAGATACCTATTTATTGCCGTTTGATTTTTAAAAAAATGAAGATATTTTACACCCTTTTTATATCTATGATTGTTTGGAAGAGTCAAGCCATAAAAACAACCCCCAAGACACTCCTTTTTCCCTGCGGTTAACAATTCAAACTCTTTTTCATTCATAATTCTATATACTAACATATTTTTATTATACACTCTGCCCTACTTGTTTTCAAGCCCCAAATTTTAACAGGCACAAAAAAAAGACTAAACCACTAGTTTAGCCTTTTATTTTTTACTCTTCGTCAGTCGCCTTTTTAATTGATAAACCAATTCTCTTTTTAGCAATATCAAGAGAAATAACTTTAACCTTAACGATTTGACCAACAGTCAATTCTTCGCTTGGGTGTTTGAGGTATTTATCACTAATTTCACTAATATGTACAAGCCCATCTTGGTGAACACCAATATCTACAAAAGCACCAAAGTCAATAACATTTCTTACAGTGCCCTTAAGAGTCATTCCCTCTTTCAAATCCTCAATTCCAAGAACATCTGCACGAAGCTCAAGGTGTTCGGCTTCTTCACGAATATCTCTACCCGGTTTAATAAGTTCATTTACAATATCAAGCATTGTAGGAACACCAATTCCAACCTCTTTTGCAAGTTTTTCTTCACCATAATCAGCAACAAGTTCAGGAAGTCTTGAAACATTGCCATTTTTCACATCTTCTTCAGTCATACCAAAAGTTTTAAGCATCTTTCTTGCACTATCATAACTTTCAGGGTGAACAGAAGTGTTGTCTAAAATCTCTTTACCGTCTAAAATTCTTAAGAAACCAGCACATTGTTCAAATGCTTTTTCTCCAAGTTTTGGAACTTTAGTAAACTCTTTTCTAGACTTAAAAGCACCATTCTTTTCTCTGTATGCAACAATATTTTTTGCAATGCCGTCATTAAGACCAGCAACTCTTTTAAGAAGGCTAGGACTTGCAGTATTAATATCTGCACCAACAGCGTTTACGCAGTCTTCAACAACACCATCAAGCACTTCTGTAAGTCTTTTTTGTGGCATATCGTGTTGATATTGACCAACACCAATAGACTTAACATCTATTTTAATAAGTTCTGCAAGAGGGTCTTGAAGTCTTCTTGCGATAGAGATTGCACTTCTTAAGTTAACATTATAGTCTGGAAATTCTTCGGCACCAATCTTAGAAGCTGAATAAACAGAAGCTCCAGCCTCTGATACTACTGCATAGTTAACTTTTCTGTCTAAAATCTTGATTAAATCAGCAACAAAAATTTCACTTTCCTTGCTTGCTGTACCATTACCAATAGAAACAACATCAACTTTATGTTTTGAAATAAGCATTGACATTATTCTCTTAGATTCTTCTATCTTTTTAAATGGCTCTGTTGGATAAATAACACTAGTGTCAAGAACTTTACCATTTTCGTCAATAACTGCAAGCTTACAACCCATTCTGTAACCAGGGTCAAAACCGAGAATGGTTTTACCTTTAAGTGGAGCTTCCATAAGAAGAGGTTTTAAGTTAAGTTCAAAGTTATGAATAGCTTGTTCATTAGCTTTGTCAGTAAGTTCTGCCCTTACTTCTCTTTCAATACTTGGAGAGATAAGTCGGTCAAGAGAATCTTCTTGAGTTGCAAATAGTGCATCAGTAAATACAGTATCTGCCTTAATTTTGAAGTGTCTTTCAATAATCTCAAGACATTTTTCTTTGTTATATTCTAACGCAACCTTCAAGAAGCCCTCATTCTCGCCTCTGTTAATGGCAAGAACTCTGTGTGATGGAATCTTGACAACTTCTTGTTTGAAACCGTCATACATTTGATAAGTGTCTGCAGAAGACGCCTTATCATTTCCTTCTTTGTCAGCATACTTGTCAGCATTGTTAACAACTTTAACTTCGTCTTTTTTAGTTTTCTTTTCTTTTTCTTTCTTCATCACAGAAGTAATGAATGCAGATTTTTGCAAGAACTCACGAAGGTCTTTTCTTGTTTCACTATCATCACTAATTCTTTCAGCAATAATATCTTTAGCACCTTGGATAGCCTCTTCAACAGTCTTAACACCCTTTTCTTCATCAATAAAAGGAGTTGCAACTTCCTCAAGAGATTTCACATCTTTATCTTGCTTCATTATGATGTCGGCAAGAGGTTCTAATCCCTTAGCAATAGCCTCAGTAGCCCTTGTCTTTCTCTTTGGTTTGTAAGGTCTATAGATGTCTTCAAGCTCTGTAAGAGTTTTTGCCCCATCTAACTTTTTTATAATTTCATCAGTAAGCTTGCCTTGTTCATCAATAGATTTGATGATGGTTTGCTTTCTGTCTTCAAAATTTCTTAAATAAGTAAGTCTGTCCGCAAAAGAACGAATAACTTGGTCATCTAAGCTTCCGTGCATTTCCTTTCTATATCGAGCAATAAAAGGAATTGTTGCATCTTCATCAAGAAGATTAACAAGGTTCTTAGAATATTCTTCCCTAATATTGAACTCTTTTGCTAAAACATTAATAATATCCATAATTCACTTCCTATAATTTTTCTAGTTGTTCAACTTCTTCATTATACCAAACATTTCTCAAGATTTCAAACATATACAAAACAAAACTGACAAATTTGAAATTTTACAAAAAAAGAAAGGCAAAAAACCTTTCTTAATTTTGATTAGATAAAGCCTTTTCAATTGCTATTGCTAACTGGTCGGCACAAGAGGTTTGCTTCATTCCGCAAGTATTCCCCTTTAAAATACCAGCAATTTCTTTTGCATCTTTCCCCTCAACAAGTTTTGAGATAGCTTTCAAATTTCCATTACAACCACCCATAAACCTAACAGAAGAAATTACACCATTATCTATATTAAAAGAAATTTCTCTGGCACAAACACCTGTTGTTCTATAAGTATATTCCATAAAATTCCTCCGCAATTATTTTATAATTTTTAAATCAAAAAAGCAAGTGCTAGACCACAATACACCAAAAGAGATAGAGTGTCTAAAATTGTTGTTATAAATGGACTTGCCATAACCGCAGGGTCAAGCTTACATTTTTTTGCTAAAATAGGAAGTGCACAACCCACAAGTTTTGCCATAACAATAGTTATAAACATTGCAAGTGAAATAATAAGAGCAGACATTGCATCTACGCCTTGAGTTTTAAAAGGGAGTCCGTCAATAAGCATTATTTTCCCAAAACAAGCCACTGAAAC
Source organism: Clostridia bacterium (assembly GCA_017501645.1). Taxonomy (GTDB): domain Bacteria; phylum Bacillota; class Clostridia; order Christensenellales; family UBA1242; genus UMGS2069. The sequence goes on from JAFVWN010000037.1 coordinate 29,425, forward strand.
GGTCAACCCAAGCAAAACACCAACAAAAAACTCTTTAAGCATAACCTTAAAAAGGTCTTTAAATTCTATTTCATTAAGTGCAATTCCTCTTATGATTGTTGCAGAAGATTGACCGCCCGCATTACCCCCTGTTCCCATAATCATAGGAATACACGCAGTAAGCAAAATACCATAAATTCCACTGCTTAATAGTGCCTCGTTTTTACTAATTACAAGCCCTGTAAAAGTTGCAGAAATCATAAGAAGCAATAGCCAAGGAGCTCTATTCCACCAGAGTTTAAATGGGCTAGTTTTAAGATACGGCTTCTCACTTGGAGTTGTCGCAGCCATTTTTGAAATATCTTCAGTAGACTCCTCTTCAATAACCTCTATAACATCATCAAATGTAACAATACCAACAAGTCTTTTTTCCTTGTCAACAATTGGAAGTGCGGGGAAATTATACTGTTTGAAAAGTCTTGCAACTTCTTCTTGGTCTGTTGTTGTTTCGGCGTAGATAATGTTTTCATTCATTATCTCGCCCACCTTAGTGTCTTCATCACACAAAAGCAAATCTCTAATAGACAAAACACCCTTTAAAACTCTTGCTTCATTGGTAACATACAAAACATTGATTGTTTCAACATCTTTGCCAAGTCTTTTAATTCTTTTTAAACAACTTTTTACAGCTTTACCCTCCTGCAAGTCAATAAACTCGGGAGTCATAATAGAGCCAGCGGTGTGGTCTTCATAACCAAGGAACTGATTAATTTGTTGTCTAGTTTCTTTTGTTGCGGTTTTCAAGGCCCTTTCAACAATGTTTGCCGGCATTTCTTCAATAAAGTCAACCGCATCATCAATATACATTTCTTCAAGAATATATTTCAATTCTTTATCAGTCAAAAAAACAACAAGTTTTTCTTGAACATCACTATCAACATAGCTGAAAACTTCTGCACCAATATCCTTTGGTAAAACTTTAAAAACCTTTAATAACTCTCTCGGGGATTCTGTTTGTTCAAGCAAATCCGCTATGTCTTGCACATGCATTTCAAGTAGTTTTGCTTTTAATTCTTTGAATTTATTTTCTTTGATTAGTTCTAAAATCTCTTTGTACATAACAAATCCCCCTTTTCTATTATTTTTGAAGCAAAAAACTTTGTTTTTGCTTAATTTTCATAATAACAATAATCACCTATTTCGTCAACCCCTAATTTATGTTTTTTTTGGCAAAAAAAGACAGATATTTTTAATACCTGCCTTATCAACAATATATTTTATGAAAAAATTTGTTATTTTGTACTTTTTTCTACATAAATGGAGAAATAATGTTAAATAACCCAGCTAATGACCTATAGGCAACCTTGTTCCTTTTTTTGTCTTTTTCTTCAATTTTTTTACTGTATTTGAAAGCAAAATCAAAGTCTTTTTGAACAGCTGAAACTGTTGATTTTTCATTTGTCAAAACTGCACTTTCAAATTGTTGATTAAAACTTCTTAAATCCATATTAATTGAACCAACAATCGCCATACTTTCAGTCACTACAACTTTGCTATGAACAAAACTATTATCCATTGTGTAAACCTTTACACCAGAATCCATAATTTTCTCTGCGTTGTTTCTAGTCACAATGTACACAAACTTCTTATCAGCAATTGACGGAAGCACTAGTCTTACATCAACACCCGCTTTTGCCTTATTGACAATAGCGTTAAGAATTGTTTCGTCTGGAATAAAATATGGGGTCATTATATACAACTTTTCTTTTGCACTGCTTATCAATTCAAGGTATGAATTTTGAGCTATTGAATAAGCGTAGTTTGGACCACTTACAAAAGGAACAACTATCCCTTGAGACTTATTTTCTTGTGCTTTATTAATATATTTTGAACAATCCACCTGATTTCCTGTCAAAAACTCCCATTGTGATAAAAATGCTATCGTTAAATTATCTGTTGCCTTCCCTTCAATTTTTATCCCCTCGTCTTTCCAGTATCCGTGCATACGCTTCTCATTAATATATTCATCTGCCAAATTCGCACCACCAGTGTAAGAAACTTTGCCGTCTATTACAACAATTTTTCTGTGGTCTCTTAAATTAAGTGCTATGTTAAAAATTGGGACTAACCTGTTGAACGATTGAAGTTTTATGCCATTTTTTAAAATAAAATTTTTTGTTTTTCTTTTAAGTGTTCTATGACTTCCCATATCATCATAGATTATCCTAACATCAACCCCTTCATTTGCTTTTTGAGTTAAAACATCTAGTATTCTGGTCAACAAAACACCATTTGAAATAATAAAAAATTCTAAAAATATAAACTCTTTCGCCTTTTTCATCTCTTCAATAATGTCATCAAAAAAACTTGCACCGCTTGAAAAATAAGTTGTTTTAGAGTTGTTGTATGTTACAAATTTTCCGGCATTATATAAATAATTTGAAAGGTTTTTTATATCGCCTGCAATTTTTATCTCTTGAACTTTCAAAGTATCATTTTTATTTATATATTTATTGATTTTTTTCTTAGATTTGGCAAACATTATTTTTTTACCAGACAGAAAATACATTATGTATCCAAAACCAAAGCTAATAAGCAAAAAGAACACCCAAGTTGCTTTTGCTTGCCCGTGATAGTCTGTGGACAAAACATGAATACAAGCTATCAAACTCAAAAAAACAGAAATCAATAAATAAGTTTGAAAGGCAAGAGCCAAATATAAATATGAGACCACCAAAAATGCAAGTTGAAGAGCAATAAGCAACATTACTATTATTGTTTTAAGAACCCCAAGACCATTGGACTCCGTCTTGATTTTTAAAGCATATATGTGGTCACTCTGCTTTATTCTCCCCCTTAAATTAATGCTATTTTTCATTTCTTTCACCTGTTATCTTTTCGACTTTTTCTAAGATATTTGTAATTTCGTCATTCAGTCTTTTTATTTCTGTTTTACTCTTTTTTAATTCATAATTGTAAATTTTTGGCAAAAATACAACTTCTATTACAATTAAAGAAACAAAAATGATAGCCAGCACAATTTGTACCCACAAAGGAACAGCCAAGTCTTTTGTTATATTTAGAACCGTAAACAATAAGCACAAAACAATTGCAAACCCCAAACTTAGACCTAAAACTGTTGACTTTCGGGTTTTGTGTTTTTCGTATTTTGCAACCTCATTAACCCTCTCTTCCATATGCACTTGAAGAAGTTGCAACTCGTCTTTACTTTTTATCTTATGAGGCCTAAAAAATGTTATGTCAACAATATCTTCATATCTTGTATTGTCTTCAACTTTTTCTACTTTCCAACCAAAAGAACTATAGTGCCCCTTTATTTCTTCAACCTTGTCTTTTTTTGCAAATATTATTTGTTTGTCATACTCAAAGTAATCTTTTTCTTCCATAATAGTTCCGCCATTATTTTAATTATTAATAAGATAATAATTATAAATATAAATGTCAATAATTAAAGGCTTGTTTTTTGTAAAAATTTTGTAAGTTTTTAAAAGTCTTGAATTATTTGACAAGTTGTGTTATCCTTTTTTTATAAGGAATTAAACTATGACAGATTTATATAGCAAAGTTCAAGAATACTTTACAAAAAATTTAGGTTATGACATCAAAAGTTGTTCACTTGAACCATCAAGAGGTGTCTATCCTCTTTATAGAGTTGTTGTTGATGATGACGATTATGCAATGGTTAAAGTCGTTGACTTTACTGAAACCACTTGCACTTTTACACAGCACTCAAAAGCTTCAATTCACAACACTGCAGACCTTACTTTTGACTGGCAATTGTTCAATATTGAAAAAGCCGCAGATACACAAGAAAGAATCCTCATCACAACTGAATTTTTGAAATATTGCGATACTCTTTTAAGTGAAAGGGCTAGCGATTTCATAGAATATCTTCCATCTCTTTATGAATTTGAAACTTCTTTAAATGAAATGCAAGAAATTTGTGACCATATTTTAAGACTTCAAAACATTTTGTTGGAAGACAGAGTGTCTCTTATCAAAAACCATAAAGACGAAGTTGACCTCGAAACAGACATAAGGTCAATGACCATTGGTTTCACTAAAACACTAAAAAATGCTATTGAGAATGTGGAAAATGCATCATCTGTTTTAATAACCCCAGAAGAACAAGAAGAGGTTGCCGAAGAACTAAAGGAACTTCACGGAAAACTAGAGTTTTCGGGAAACTATCAAATATATAAAATGGATTTAGCTCTTGGATATATTGGAGGAAAAGAGCAATAAGACTTACTTTTGTAGGTCTTTTTTTAACACTAAAAATCTCCTTTGCATAATATGTAATAGGTGGCAACAGCCATCAATAAATCAAAGGAGGAAATATGGCAACAACTATAACAAATCAGTCTCAAACAACCTATCAATTTTCAGGTTCTGGAGACATTTTAACTACTGATTCAAATGTCAATGAAATTACGCTTGAAGACACTCAAAACTTAGTTATAACAAAAACTGCAAACCCAACAACTTTTGTTGCTGGAAGCATTATTACCTACTCCGTAACTATCACAAACTCAAGTTCTAGTTTCTTAACAGGTGTGAGAATTATTGACGATTTAGCAAATGGCAACTTAGCATATGTTGTTGGTAGTGCAAATCTAACCGCAAGCGGAACATCTTATCCTGTAACACCTGTAGCGACTTCGCCTTTAACTTTTGCTCTTCAAGAGTTAAATGTTAACCAAACTATGACTCTAACTTACAGGGCTCAAGTAATTTTCAACTTACCACCTAGTGTAAATGAAATCACAAACTCTGTTCGAGGCATAGGGTTCACAAGTACTGGAACAATCAACGGTTTTGACCTTGAAACCATTTCAAGAACCGGCACTCCCGGAAACTTCACTGCGACAAAAACAGCAAGTGACTCAACAGTTTACCCAAATCAAATAATGAGCTATACTATAAGTCTTGCAAATAACAGCTCTACTTCTGCAACGGCTATTGAAACTGTAGACCAATTGCCCAGTAACTTCGAGGTAACATCTGTAAGTTTAAAAATAGGAAACGGACCAACAATTCCACTTTCTTCAACAGACTACATACTTGACGCTTCAAACACTCTAAGAATACCATCTGCGAGCGGTCCAGTAGTTTCTGTCCCAAGCGGAGAGACTTCACTAATTACCATAACTGGTTATTTTAATTAAAAATATCGCCTAGGATTATCCTAGGCGTTTTTCTTTTATCTATAGCCCTTTTTCTCGTTTTGCACATTTTTACACAAACATAAAGCAAAAAAACCTCAAAAAGTGCAATTTGAGGCTTTTTATGTGTAATTTTTATTGTTTTTATTCAAAATCTTCAGCTTTTTTCATCTTTCCGCAAGTAAGTCTACCTTCAGGACATCTTCCGTCAACAACACAGCTTGGACCAAAGAACTCAAAAATATCTTTGTGTTTTTTCTTTAATAGTTTAAGCATCGCAATTGCAATTTCTCTAATCTCCCATTGAGCCCTATCACAAGTTCTAAGTTTAAAGAACCACATAAGTTCTCTTGCATTCATTGTTGTCATAACATCTATTGTTCTTCCACTTGCATAGAGATATGAAAGTGTAGGTGCTCCAAGATGCTGTAATTTTTCAATAACTTTTGAAGTGTTATTAACAGCATTCTTATAAAGTGTTTCACACTCTGCATTTGCCTTTATTGTAGGCGCAATTTTAAATTTATTTTGATTAATAATAGTATCAAGATTAGGGATGATGTGTGAATGCATTCTGTGTCTTGTAAAGTGTGTTAAACTTGCAAGTGTTATATTTTTAATTTTAAAGGTAAAATTGATTTGCTCTAAAACCCTCGAATATTTTCCATCAGTTATAAGTGTTTTTAAGTCAAATTTATCAAGCCCCTCAAATTCTAACGCCTCTCTAATTACTCTTTCAATATCGTTAGTTTCTGTTATAAGCTCTACTTCACTTTCCACAAAAGACACAGGTTTCAAATCAATAGATGTGTCCTTTTCTTCATATTTTTCATACTTAAACCTTTCTTTTTCTACAATATTTGGATAAATCTCTTCGAACTGATTTTTCAACTCTGTACCAAGGTCCACAAGCTCTTTGTATCTTCTTCCCCTACCGTAAATCATTGTGCAAATAATATGCAAAAGTTCTCTTGCATTGCACGAACAAATGATATTACTCTTAAAATTATAAGGCAACAAGAAACGGGCATCTTCTTTAATAATCCCTTTTGCAATAAGTTCTCTATATGCATCAAACAAATCAGTGGTTGCTTTTTCAAATTCTTTTTTGTCATCTGGATTTTCAATTTCTGGCATATAGTAACCTGCATCACTAAAATCAACATATCTTCTTGACTTAATTGTAAAAGAAGTGAGCCTAAACTCAATTAAAAATTGTTCAACAATGACCGAAACATCATTGAACGCAATATTGAAATTGTGATGTTCAATTATTGTTTTATGCCCAGAATTAAGCACCTTTGAAATAAGATTAACATTTGCCTCATCACTTTCTTGAGACTTGTTAAAAACACTAAAAGCAGTCCCCTCTGTTGTTGAAATTCTAGCAGCTGCCGAGCAAACTCTAACTCCATTTTCTGTTTGCCCAATAATTTTTGCACAAGACTTGTTATCCATCTTTTGTAATCCCCCTTAAAGACAAACATACCACACCCACAAAAATTTGTAAAACAAAAACCGCCCAAATAAAAATCTTGTCAATCTTCGTGCAACCCAACCAAATTTCAACTTTTTTTAATCTACTAAAATATTTTAACTTTCCCTCTTTTTGTTTAGTCAATCTCCATCCTTTTGACAATTCATACGCCTGTCTCCTTTTTGATACAACTTGCGTGTTATAATGTAAATGAAAATAAATAATGTTTTTATTTTAAAAATTAATAAATCTTAATACACTTTTTAACAATTAAAAAAACACCAGTCAATGAAGAATCCATATTTTAGGAAACCTCATAAACTGGTGGTTATTTTTTATTGGTGTAACCGAGATGATTCGAACATCCGACCTGCCGCTTAGGAGCAATAGAAAATCATTAAGTTAACTTTTCTATCACTCATTTTATCAATTATCATTAAAATTATAGTCAATTTAGTCCAAAATCTCAACCAAATTGACTATCTTTTCTAACTTTTAATAAAACCCACCCCCAAATCGCGGTGACGATTTGGTGAACTTTTGACCAATTTCACCATTTGGGTGCAGTTTGATAAAATTAACTAATTTTAACAATCTTTGCTACTACTATTCAATTTTACAATTTTTATGTTATAATGTAAACAACAAAGGAGAAATTATGTTTACACTATACCACTCACTTATTTCTAACATTAAAACTTGGGTTTTCAAAAAAAGAATTAAAAATTTCAGAAAGACTAAAAATGATAAACTTATAATAGAGAAAAATTTTGATACACTGGGTATTACAACTTTGGCCTCTTTGGCATGGTTGGGAATAATACTGGGATGTTTACTATTAATTAGTATTGCTTTGTTTTTTGTTGCATTGTTGATTTCTTGGTTTATTGAATCTCCAAGCAATACAGGAGGAATAATTACGTTAATTGTTGGGGCTCTTAGTATGATTGGTGTGATTTACAATACCAATAAAAAACGTCGAGATGAAGAAAAAGATCGTTATGATAATTCCCTTTATATAATAATGCAATACCTTATTGAATTAAAAAGAGGAAATTATGCGTATAAGATTTTCAAAGATGATCTCAGTTATATTTTTATGAATGTACCTAATAATGTTTTATTTATTTTGCGTGATATTCAAGATAATATAAAAAGCATGAAACAAAAAGAAAGTAACGACAATGTCAGATATAATGAAGTAATCAACAAAGAAATTTTATTTTTGATTATTTACATAAGAGAGTTTTATCACATCGCTAATGCTGAATTAAAAAATGATTTAGAGCACGAAACAATCATTGAAGATATTATACACAATAGTAGTTCTACAAAACCAACAAAGAGGAAGAAAGAAGAAGTATTAAATAACAAAAACTCATCTACCAAATAATTCTTTACAAACTTTGTAGGTAATCTCAATAACATGGTCAATTTCAAGGTTATGAAGTTGACCTTTTTCTATGTCTAAATTAAAATATTCTTTCCATTTTTCTTTTGAAAATCCTTTAACAAAAGCATCTTCAAGTTCACAAATTTTATTTAATTGCAATTGCATTTCTGCTGACATTTTTTCACTTTCGAGAATATCTCTGACTAGTTGTAAAACGTGGTTCAACTTTCACACCTCCATTAGATTTTATTGAACAATACTTAGGATAATTTTCACCATCACTATAAACGAGTATCATTACATCACATTGAATACAGCAATACATAAGCACATGAAAAACACCATTTTCATCAATAAACATGTCTTCTTGATACTTGGCAATATTTGGCTCATCTTCTAACAACCTTTCACGAAAAGGTATAAACTCTCGCTTTGAAAGATAAACAACTCGCTCAACCACATACTCAGCCTCAAAACCCTCGCCTGTATCAATCCTATTTCTGAGCAATCTCGCATTAGAAATATTACATATAAACCTAGTTTTCATATCTACCTCAACTTAAATACATCTTTGCATATCTTGTGAGTATGATTGATATATTCTTCTGTTTGCTTTTTAATCATATCTTCGACTTCTACCCAAAACTCTAAAAACTTAACACATTACCCATCAGTTAAATCAAAAAACAAATTTTATCTTCTTAACAATAACTTTTTCTCTTTGAGTTTTAAGTTTTTCAGAACACACAAAAGACTTATTTACTAAATTAATTAGTTGTCTCATAAACACCTCCTTATAGGTGTTTGTCTTTTACCGTACTTTCAATTCTTTTGCAAGTCATTTCTAGAAAATTTGTTAAATAAGTTGCTTTTTTATTATTAATTAGGTAAACTAGTTAAGTAACTAATTTACTAAGGAGGCACCTAAATGGCTAAAACGTTTGGCGATAAATTACGAACCTTGCGAATTAATAACAATTTTGGTTTCAACGAATTTTGGAAAACCGCCAAAATTTCAAAAGTATATTTAAGCGCAATTGAAAATGGATCTCAAATACCTCCACCTCCAGAACGACAATCAAAGTTTTTGGAAATAATTGAAACAAAAGGAAAAATATCTGAAAAAGATAGAAATGAATATTATGATTTAGCAGCTCGAGAAAGAAAAGAATTTCCAGCAGATGTTTTAACTTACTATTCTAAAAATGAAAAAATAATTATTGAAATTAGAAAATTGATAAGGGAGAAAAAAAATGAAAAATAATAAAAGTTTTACATTCGTCGATTTGTTTGCTGGGATTGGCGGTTTTCATCAGGCTTTAGAATCATTAGGTGGCACATGTGTAATGGCGTCAGAGATAGATTTGGATTGCAAAGAAGTCTACAAAAACAATTTTTCTAAAACTCCACAAATTGGTGATATTAATAAGTATTGGAAAGAATTGCCTAAATTTGATATGCTTTGCGGAGGATTCCCTTGCCAACCTTTTAGTAAGGCTGGAAAACAAAAGGGATTTGATGATGAGGATCGAGGGAACCTGTTCTATAAAATAATTGAAATTTTGCAAAATCATCCAGAATGTAAATTCCTTTTATTAGAAAATGTTAGTAATCTTACAACAGGAAAAACAAAAGAATGGTGGAATAAAATTCAAGAAGAATTACAAAAACTTAATTTTTATGTAACAGATGAGCCAATAGTTTTATCTCCATGTCAATTTGGAATTCCCCAAATTAGAGAAAGAGTTTATATAATGGGCATTAGAACAGATATAAAAGATGACACAAAATTAAAAAATCATTATATTCATAAGGAAGACTTAGGTGTTGATAAGTTAAAAAGGCCAATAGATTGCTTAAAAATAGGCGATGCTTGGAAAGTATTAGAGTCCAACCAAGAAATAGATGAAAAATACTATTTAAGTGAGGAACAAACTAAAATTCTTGATATTTGGGATGAATTTAGAGCTGGGACAAACTATAAAACCATAGGTGTTCCAATTTGGCTAGAATATTTCGGTTTTAATAAAGATGAGGACACTTTTAGAAATACTCCAGATTATCAAAAAGTTCTTTATCGAGATTTACCAGATTGGAAAAAACGATTTGTGGATAAAAATAGACAATTCTATTTAGATAATAAAAAATTTATTGATTATTGGATCAATAAATATGATATGTTGTCAAAAAATTCGATATATAAAAAATTTGAATGGAATTGTGGAACTGATTGCAAATATTTAAAAGAGACAATAATACAGTTTAGGCATTCAGGAATAAGAGCCAAAAGACCGACATACTTCCCTACATTAGTAGCAATAAACAATACTCCTATAATTTGGGATGAAAATAAAAAAAGATACAGAAAGATAACTCCACGAGAAGCTGCAAATCTTCAAAGTTTTAGAAAATCGTTTATATTTGGGCAATCAGACGAAAAAACATACAAACAATTAGGAAATGCTGTAAATGTAAAAATTATCAAAAAATTAGCACAAAAACTAATTTGGTTTGCAAAAGACAATTGGGAGGATATGTAATAATGAGACAGGAAAGAATTAACATTAGACCAACAACTGGTGTTTATGCAACTTATAAGAATCTTAGATATGAACCATGGACAGCTCTGGCCGAATTTATTGATAACTCAACACAAAGTTACTTCGATCACAAACAAGAATTAAACAATTTAGATGATTTTAATAAATTGATTGTAGAAATTAATTATTCTGTAGACGATAATGGACAGGATATATTAACAATAAAGGATAACGCTTATGGTATGGAATCAGAAGATTTCTATCGCGCAATTGTTTTAGATAAACCACCAGTTAATACAACTGGACGAAATGAATTTGGTATGGGTTTGAAAACCGCTGCTTGTTGGTTCGGCTCTTATTGGACAGTAATTTCATCACGTTATGGTTCAGAATATGAATATCGAGCAAGTGTTGACGTTGACGAATTAAGTAAGACTAAAGAAGATTCTATAGAACAAGATATAAACGAAGTACCTAAAGACCTACATTATACTATTATTGAAATACGCGATTTAAATAAGAAGATTATTGGATCAAGAACAATAGGTAAAGTGAAAACCTTTTTAAGTAGTATATATAGACAAGATATAAGAAATAAAGAAGTTGATATCTACTATAACGGTGAGTTACTTACTTTTCAAGATCCTGAAATTTATATTGATGAAGATCAACATCAATGGAAGCGTGAAATAGAATTTAATATTAATCATAAGGGAAAAGAATTAAAAACAAAAGGCTTTATTGCCATAAGAAAAAAAGCCAGCGTGTCTGGTGCTGGTTTAACTTTATTGCGTAGAGGTAGAGTTATTATAGGCGGTGCTGAAGAAAATTACAGGCCGAAAGATTTATTTGGTGATTCAAACTCTTTTGCATATCAAAGAGTCTTTGGTGAACTGCATATGGATAATTGGCCGGTAACACAAGCTAAAGATAACTTTGATTGGAATGATGAAGCGTTAGAAGAAAAGTTTATTGAGGCCTTAAAGCCGTTGATTAAACCTGTTAAAGATAAAGCTGATGACATTAGGGTTCGAAAAAGTGCAAGCCAAAAACAAGTCGTTGTTGATGCTGTAGAAAATTTAAAATCCTTTGGTATTATAGATGATTCATCAATAGAATTTACTGATATTACCACTAATACAAATAATTCAACCGAAAATAATAACACAGAAGATGAAAATTTAGTTTCTATAAAAAAGGGTAACACATCTATTATATTAAATGAAAAAGCGATTTCACACATTTCTATTACTAGAGGAAATAATAAATATAATTTGGATTTAGAGTATAACGATAATCTTTCTCAATGGCTAAGCATTTCAAGAAGCAATGATGACAATTCTAATATTTTCTATGTCAAACTAAATATGACACATCCATTCTTTAGCAATCTTACTGCCAGTAAAGACTTTATTGATGTAATGACACGTTTTGTATTATGTATGGTTATTGCCGAAGTCGAAGCTAGTATAACTTCTACTCAAGATGGAAAAGTTGAAGTTGACACTATTAGATTGAAGATGAATAAATTGCTTGAAGAATACTGTAAATAAAGTAAGGAGATAAGCATGTTAGAGACAATTCAAATAACACCAATAAAACAAGCAACACCTATAATTTCAGATGGTGTATTTATTCAAACAGTATCTGATTATATGGAAAAAAATGATTTTCCTTTAACTTCTATTAATAATATAGTACAAAACAGTGTAGAAATTTTCTCTCATTGTGTTAAAGTTGCAAAAAATCAAACTACTAACACTGGTATAATTATTGGTAAAGTTCAAAGTGGTAAAACGTCAAATTTTATAGCTTTAACCGCTATGGCTTTTGACAATGGATATAATATAGCCATCGTTTTGGGTGGAAATAAAAATATTCTTCTTGATCAAAACAAACAAAGAATAAAAGAATCTTTTAATGTAGATTCTGATAAGTTAGTTGTGCTAGATACTAATTCTAATTCTGATATTATTGCTGAAAGAGAAATTGAAAGATTTGTAAAAAGAGGTGTAAAAGTAATTGTTGTAGGGTTAAAGCATCATAAGCATATCGACAAGATTTCTGATGTTTTTACTTCCTCTTTTCTTCAAAACCAAACAACATTAATTATTGATGACGAAGGAGATCAGGCAACACTAAATACTAAAAAATATTCCAAGACATCAGCATTTCCAAGTGCAATTTATAACTCGGTAAATAATTTAAGAAAGAAACTCAATAATCACACTTTCGTGTCAGTTACAGCTACCCCACAGGCAAATATGCTTATAGATAGTTTTGACGTGTTATCACCCGATTTTGGCTGCCTTGTTGAACCGAGTCCAGATTATTGTGGATTATCAGACTTTCATAGTGCAACTAATGAAGACAAATATGTTAAAGTTATACCTGATCAAGAACCAAGTATATTTGAGATCTCTGGGTTGCCAGAAAGTTATATTACGGCAATGGCTATGTTCTTTGTATCAAATGGTATAAGAAAATATAGAGGAGATTATGGAAATCATGCTATGCTTTTTCATCCAAGCGTTCAAATGACTGGGCATGAATTAGTTAGGTCCAGAGTTCAATCGTTACTTGATTCTTGGCAACAAAGAGCAGAAATTCCTAATGATATGGCATTTGAAAGATTGCGAGCAGTTCTTATTTCTGCATACAATATATATAAATGTGATGGTATAACCATTCCAGATTATAATGAACTTGAACCCTTTATTATAGATTCAATTAAAGCATGCTCTAGCATAATGGTGTGCAATAGTAATACGGACGCTAGTGAAAATTCAAAACACTATAAGACAAATATTTTCGTTGGTGGAAATATGGTAGAAAGAGGATTGACAATAAAAGGATTGGCAATAACTTATCTTATAAGACGAGCCAAAGGAAAAAGTAATATTGACAACACCGAACAAAGAGCTAGATGGTTTGGATATAAGCGTAAATATTTAGATGTTTGTAGAGTATTCACTACAATACAAATAAAAAAAGATTTTCACAATATTTATGAACATGATGAGGCGCTTTGGGATACTATCCAAAAAAATCTTAACGCTGGCAAAGAGTTTAAAGATATCCCTAGAATTTTTATGAATAATAGTAATTTATTAAGGTTAACAAGGCCTAATGTCGCAAAAGAAGAAAGATTAGAGTATGGACAAATCAGACAGCAAAATTCATTCATCCTAAACGAAAGTGTAGAATTAGACAATTTAAAACTTTTAGAAAAGTTAAGGGATGAAAATAGCAATTCTTGTGTATTAAAACATTTTGGTTCATATAATCACTTATATGTTGAGAATGTTTTTTATAGAGATTTAGTTAAGGCTGTTTTATCTAAATTTAAATTTCCAAGCACGTGTAATTTTAGTAATAAATTCTTTGAAGGGATACTTCAGGCCTTTGAAATGAGCAAGATCAATCCGTTAATAGATATTGTTTTTATGAGACATAATGATTTCAGTGTTGGTAATCGTGCTGTTGACGCTAACGGAAATATTGAAACTGGATTAATGATTGGTTATAGCACAAACTACATTGGTGATCGAAAAATTCCAGATCAAAAGCCTAATGTTATGCAATTACAAGTACACATGATAAAACCAAATAATTTAGACATTAATTATTTTTCACCTTGTTTTGCTTTCTATTTACCACCTGAACTATCTGAAGAAGTTTCAAAATATGTAAAACGTATGGAGGAAAAGTAATGATTCAAGAAATATTAAATAATTTACAATTATTACAAATAAACAATGATAGCGGTTATCAGTGTTTTAAAACTGGCTGTCATTTTTATGGATTGGATTCTGAAAAAAATGTGGTTTTTATTACTTCCTCACAAAATAAACAATCCACATCAATACAACAAACAAAACAATTAGTTTTAACAAAAAATATTGACTGTAAATTAAAAGTTGGAGATCGTTTAGAAACAGGCCGATTTGATGTTCTTACATGCTTATCTCAAAACCAAGAACATATAAAAGCATTTATAGAGTTGACTAATTTATTTGTAAAAAATGAGACAAGTCTTACAATTACAGACTACTTTATATGTTTAAAAGACTTATTTACAAACAAACATAAAATTTCTAGTAAAGAATTACAAGGAATATATGCAGAACTTTATATTATGCACTATATGTATCAACATGGTGTCGATCTTTTTAGTTTATGGCAATCCATTGATAAAATGAAGTTTGATTTTTCTGTTAGCGAAATCAAAAAAATAGAAGTTAAATCTACAAAAGGAGAAAACAGAATTCATAAATTTAGACACGAACAATTAGTGACAGATATCTTTGATGTTTATATTATTTCAGTATTGCTCAGAAAAGATGATCAGGGTTTATCTTTGTTCGATTTGGCTAATTTAATAAAGAATGAATGTTCACACAATTTAAAAGTGTTTGCTCATGTAGAAAATTTATTATTAAATTATTCTATTGAAGATTTAAAAACTATTAAATTCAACAAGTTGTATACTGATAAAAACATTGCAATTTATAAAGCTGGAGATGTTCCAAGATTTAAAACAAGACAACCCGATGGCGTGAGCAACACGGAATATGATTCTGATTTGAATAATATAAAAAGTAGAAATATTCAAGAATTTATAAATTGGATAAACAATAAATAGAACGGAAAGGCTTCCGTTCTTTTTTATTGCAAATATAACATCAAGGTATCACACGTATCACTGGTATCACTAAAAACTGAAAAAGTGCCTAAAAATAAGGGTTTCAACCAGTGATACCTTGTGTTACCAGGGTGTCACTAAGGTATCACTCCTAAAAATGCAAAAAAATGAAAAAGGTAAAAAGGATTTTGGTGTTGTTTATCACTAGTATCACAAAATGATACCTGTGATACGTGTGACACCTTATGATCAAAAACAGCTTTTTATAGTAGTTATACCTCGAAAAAACAACCTTCATTTTATTGTTTCCCAGCCTTTTTGTATTAAAATATTAGCAAATTTTATAAAGTGGGCACAAAATGAAACAAAAGGAAATGAAATGAATACAAAAAGCGTGACCAACCTCGTATAATAGAAGTATAGAGAAATAAAACGCCGAAAAGATATGTAATGCACTAGGATTAAAGTATGATGATTACTTCACTACAGAGGTGCAAGGCTATAAAAAAGCAGTTAAGATACTTAACGATAAAGAGGATAAGATACTAGCAAATTACTTACACACAGAACCAAACCCTAGATGGAAGATTGCTTTACTTACAGTATTATTTATGGGGTTAAGGCGTGGCGAACTTGCAGGTCTAGAATGGAAAGATATTGACTACGAAAACAAGACAATGACAATAGCAAGATCTGTTCAAGATATTATAGGTTTTGGACTAATAACCAAAGAACCTAAAACTGAAAACTCAAAAAGAACAATAACCATGCCAGATAAACTAATTGATTACTTAAAAGAATATGAAGAATGGTGGCTAAATCAAAAGAAATATCTTGGAAATAGACTCGGAGATACTGATAGATTATTCTGTACAGAAAATGGCACTGACATATGCCCTGAACTATTCAGAGTATGGTTGCAAAAAATATTGGCAAGGGCAAACTTGCAAAAAGTAACACTTCATTCGGTAAGACATACAAATATAACTTTACAACTAATAGCAGGAGTTGATATGAAAACAGTATCTGCCCGTGCAGGACACTCAAAAGCATCAACCACAAGTGACTTCTACAGTCACTTTATAAAGAACTCTGATATACACGCGAGTGAAATATTAAATAAAATTTTTGAATAAAATTAAAAAGCTGTGTCATACAAGTATTGACTTTGGAAAAAGCTGTGATACAATTCAAGAAAAGGTTGAAGAAATGTAATTATTTCTCCAACCTTTTGCATTTTTAGGAGGATAAAATGAAAAATTTAAATAAAAACAAAACAAAATTTATATGGAGGTGCTATAATGGGAGCAGGTGGAGTGCCTAATAGAACTATAGAAGTAGTTGATGGAAAACGTGGAGATTTGCCTACAAGCGGAGCTAAACCTAACTCTCGTTATGATTTATATGTGAATGGTCAAAAAGTTCAAAGTAGATGGTTTGACTCAAAAGGTAATGTTGTAAGAAATAGAGATTTTAATCATCAAGATGCACACAATAACCATGAGTTTCCGCACGATCACAATTGGAGTTGGGACAAAGGATTTCCTGAGAGAAATCCAGAGAATCTAGTTCCTAACTACGAAATGTTCTATTAAAAGGAGATAAAAATGACAAAAAAATTAAGTGAATATGAAATAGATAAACAAAATAAGAAACAACAACTAGTTAGAAACGAGTTTTTATATAATGGCAATTCTGTGGGTCAGTACAACATGCCTTTAATTCGAAAACAAAACATAGACATTAGTAAAATTGAATTTTTGAGTTATGTTAATACAAAAAAAGAAGATAATGAAAATAAAAATAAAACGATACATTTCTTTACTTATGATTGGAAATTTGAAAAAGTATATGATAATGCGGACGATGAAATCAAGAAACTAAGTCAGTATTATTGTTTACTAAGCCCAGATTTTAGTATTTTTACAAATATGCCTTTAGCATTGCAAATTGAAAGTGTTTTTAAAAACCGCTGGTGTGGAGCATATTGGCAAAGCAAGGGATTAAAAGTTATTCCTACAGTAAGTTGGGGAGATGAGCGTTCTTTTGATTTTTGTTTTGATGGGATTGAAGAAGGCTCAATAGTAGCTGTTTGTACATATTATAGGGAAAACTGCGAAGAAGAATTTATGCTTGGATATAATGAAATGTTAAAGAGAATCAAACCAAGCGTAATCATATGTTACGACGAACCATTTAAATCAATGATAGGTAATATAAAAGAATTCTTGCCTACCACCTATGAATGGACAAAAGATTTAAACTGGAAAGATTTGATTCAATTTAAGTGGGAAAAACAAAATAAAAATGTCTCAGGATTAAAAACTAAGGACTTTAAATTTTTTGATTATGAGGATCCCTATGTAAAAGACCAAATGACAAAATGTTCAATTTGTGGATCAGTAGCACTACAAGACCAGTATGGAAATGGAGAATGCAAAAATTGTGGCTGGAAATTTTCTAAGGACGAAGAAATTTTTGAACAAAAAATGGGTATAAGTTATCCTATGTTAGTTACGCCGAAGACTGCTCGAGAACAATATAAAAAAGGATTGCCATTCAAAGCAACTTTTACAGAATTTATAAATGGTCTATTCTTCTATAGTGAAATGCTTTTTACATATAACAATATAATGTATGAGGTGTTTTTAAAACAAGACTATACCATAATGTTTTGCTCCAAAGATATGCAACAAGAATATAAAACAAGACAAGAATTCGAAAATAATGCGAATATAAATGGCAAATTATTAAAAGATATTTGGAAAGATGTTTCTTTTGCTGGATTTATGTATTGTGAATAAAACGAAAAAGACGACTAAAAAAGCCGTCTTTTTTCATTAAAAATTGGTGTAACCGAGATGATTCGAACATCCGACCTGCCGCTTAGGAGGCGGCCGCTCTATCCAGCTGAGCTACGGCTACAAGTTCAATAGGCGTGATTATAATATCACACCTATTACCTTTTTTCAATTGTTTTTAAATTTTTTATTTCTTATTCATCATTAATTTTAAGTTTTGATTCACTCTTTCTTGATAATCTTTAGGAAGCCTATAATCCCAACAACCCTCTGCTCTCCCCGGAACATTCATTCTTGCGGAAGCATCTTGCATTAATAGGTCTTGAATTTGCAAAACAACAGTGTCGCTTCTGCTTTCGATCATCTTTTGAACACAACTTACTAAAACCTCTTGATTAGAAGCGTCTTCTATCTCCATAAGTTTCAAAAACTCTGCTCTTTTTTCTTTTGATAAAGACTCTAAAAAGCCAATAAATGTATTATTATCGTGCGTTCCTAAATAAAAAATGCAGTTTTTATCAATATTTTTAGGCAAATGTTCACTTTCATTATGCCAAGCAAACTGAAGGACCCTCATCCCTTTAAGATTGAATAATTTTTTCACCCTTTCAGGCTCGCTTCTACAGATTCCTAAGTCTTCAATTACAACTTTTTTAAGTGAAATATTTTTCTTTAATGTGCTAAAAAAGTCTTCTCCTCCCTCTTGAACCCAAGTTCCTACTTTTGGATTTTTAGCGTCAATCTCATAATGTTCAACATAGCCTAAATAATGGTCTAAACGCAAAATATCATAGTTTTTTAACAATTTTTTTACTTTTTGAACAATAAAATTGTAATTATTCTTCTTTAGATAATCCCAATCATAAATACAAGAGCCCCAGTTTTGCCCATTATCACAAAAATCGTCTGCAGGGACTCCTCCATATACTAAAGGATTTCCCTTTTTGTCAAGCTTAAAACAAATTGCATTGTTAAAAACATCAAAAGATTTTGGACTTGGATAAATTGGCATATCACCCAATATCTTAACACCTTTCTTTTTTGCATAAGCCTTAACTTTTGCCCACTGTTCGCTTAGTAAATATTGAAAAAACACCGTTTTGGTAATAATATCTGGGTTTTCAATAACATAATCAAAATTTATTATCGCATTGCCTAAAGTCAAGTTATTAACATCAATGTCAGTTCTTTGTTGATTAAATTCCATTACTCCTTTATAAAGAGCATAATCAAGAATTTCTATATTCTTTCTTTGAAAAGAAGCCAATTTCTTTTTGTAATCTTTTGTTATGTTCTTATAGGCAATATCTAATAGTTCCAGTTTTATCTTCTTTACCTTTGCATAGTCAACTTTTGGCGAAAGTTCACATCTTGCACGAACCTCATCTAATCTTGAAATAAGACCTCTTTCAACTAAGTCTTCAGGGTCAATAAACATTGTATCAAAAGCAAAATAACACATAGAACCATAAGGACAATTATATTCATTTGTTTCAGTAAGTGGAAGCACTTGCCAAATGTCAATTTTTTGCTTTGCTAAAAAATCAATAAACTCAAAACTAGACCTTCCAAAATCCCCCACTCCGTAATTACTAACTAATGAAGATATATGACACAAAACACCAAACTCTTTTTTCATACTTACTCCTTTTTTATATTGTACAACATTTTCAGCATTGTTTGCAATTAAATTATAAAACAATAAAAAACCGCTTGGTTATAAAAACCAAACGGTTATTTGTATAAAATTAAATATTTTGCGTTATTTTTTACATTTCTATTTTAGATTTTGTAAAACATAATCAATTCTTGACATTACTTCATCTTTTCCTAATGTTTGCATAATGCTGTAAAGGTCAGGAGTTTGAGTTCTTCCAGTAATTGCAACTCTAAGGATTGTACAAGCGTCTGCAACATTTCCCGCATAAGCAGTTGGATTTGCTTTATAAGCTTTGTTGTCTGTCGCAAAACCACAACTTCCCGCAACTTCTTTAACACCAGCAAACCACTCATCTTTTTGAACAGTTACATCAACAACATTTTTGTATGCAGTCAAGAAACGAACAATGTTTTCTTTTGCATATTTTTCATCAAAATTAAGAAGTTCTGCCCTGTCAAAAATCTCATTGAAGAAATATGAATATAAAGCTTTAACATCTTTAAACTTAGCAATATCTTTTCTTGGTCTTTCAATTTCTCTATCAATATTAAGCATATTAATTGCCATATTTTTATGCTCTTTTAGAAGCTTAGCAAACTCTGTATCATACTTTTCTGCCCAAACTAAAGCACCATTATATACATCAACTTTGTTCATTCTTGAAATTAAGTTTTTGCTAATATCGTTAAGTTTAACAAGGTCAAAAATTGGAGCAACTGCAGTAATATCGTTAACACCAAACTTAAACTCTTTCCAATCCAAGGTTGGATTTTCTCTTCTCCAGCTTTCAAAACCAGAATTAATTAAGTTAAGCAAATACTCTAATACGCTTTCAATTGGATACCCCTCTTCAAAATAGTAACGCATATCAGCTTCTGGGTCATATCTCTTAGAAATTTTTCTTCTGTTACCCTCATCACCAATTTTACAAATTAATGGATTGTGACAATATGTAACATAATCAAAGCCTAAAGCATCAAAAATTTCCATATGTGCAGGAGTTGAGCTAATGTATTCCTCACCACGAACAACAATTGTTGTACCCATTAAAGTGTCATCAATTGCGTGTGCAAATGCATATGGAGGCACTCCATCACTCTTAACAAGGATTATATCTTTTGCGTTTGCTTTTGTGTCTATTTCGCCTTTAATTAAGTCGTAGAACTTAACTCTTTCTGTTCCTGTATTTTTGGTTTTTAGTCTTATAGCAAAAGGCTTGCCTTCTTTGATATTGGCTTCAACCTCTTCATAAGACAAATCTCTACAAGGGTCGTATTCTTTAGCATCATCATTTTCAAACTTGTGTTCACGAAGTTTCAAAACATCTTCTTTGCCCTCAGTTTTTTTACAAAAACAAGGGAATGCTTTTCCTTCTGCAACTAGTTTTTTTGCAAAAGCTTTATATATTTCAACTCTTTGGCTTTGAACATATGGCCCATAAGCTCCAATATCTTCACCATCTAAAGTTTGATATTCATTTGCTTTAATTCCAAAATTGTCTAAAATCTCATAAATAACTTGAGTAGCATCTTTCTTTTCTCTTTTAGAGTCTGTGTCTTCTATTCTCAAGAAAAACACACCATCTGTTACTCTTGTTAAGTTGTAAGAAATGAACATTTGAAAGAAATTTCCAAGATGCATATACCCTGTTGGGCTTGGTGCATAACGAGAAACCACTTGATTTTTGTCTAGATTTCTTTTTGGATACTTGCTTAAAATTTCTTCAACTGTAAACTTGTTATTTGGATATAAAAGTTCAGCTATTTTTTGATAATTAGTCATCATTTTCTCCTCTTTGTTCATCAATATAAGTCGCCATAACATCTGCCATATGCATAAACACAGCTAGCGGATATTTGCTATATGCATCACTATAAGTACTGCTAGAACCTTGCGCACGAGCGTCAAAACCACCCATATGCCAGTTAATAGCAATGGCTTCTTCTCTTGTTAGCCTCATATAGCCATTGATTATATACACACTTTTTTCGCCGTGTCCATATGGAAGAGCATCTTCAACAGTATAATATGGCTTTTCAACCCAAACACCATTCTCTTTTACATTTCTTGTGCTTTCTTTATAATAACAACACTTACACACATCGTGAAATAATGCACAAATAGTTATTGTTTCAAGATTAAGATTGTCCTCGCCATACTCGTCTACCGCAAGCCTTAAAAGTCTGTCATAAACATTTAGTGAATGTTGACAAAGCCCGCCTTTTTCTGCCAAATGAAACCTAGTTGAGCAGGGTGCGGTAAAAAAGTCTGTGCTTTCCAAGAAGCCAAGCAAACCTTCTAATCCTTCTCTTTTAATATTTTCTCTTGCGATACGCAAAAATTCCTCTTTATTTGTTTCAATATCTAACATAATTTTATCCTTTTTTCCCTTATGCCTTAATTATACCCCACAAGCCCCCAAACTGCAAGCCTTTTCCAAAAGTCTAGTCAAAATGAAAGATAAAAAGACAGCAGATTTATTCCACTGTCTTTTTTGGTAAAATAATGTATTCTTGTTTTTCTTTAAGTATAATATCTTGTAAACAAGTATTGTCTATTTGATAAGAATTAACCACTTTCCCAACTTCTATACCACTTGCTTTTACTACACCTGGAGCAAAAGTCAGCCCAACCGCAGATTTATACTGTTCGAGAGTATAACTATAATTGACTGTTAGTGTTCCGCTACTTGAATAATAATTCCAATATGTTCCCCAACCGCTTGGTTTGCTAGAAGCATTTGAGGCATCAGTATAAATTACTAAACTACTTGAACATCGATAAAATGGTGCATTGTAATAATATGGAGCAGATATCGTTGTTACACTGCTTGGAATATATACACTTGTTAATCCACTGCAAGAATAGAATGCTTGTTGTCCTATACTTGTTACACTATCTGGGATTATTACACTTGTTAATCCACTGCAACTATAGAATGCATAATTACCTATACTTGTCACTTCTTCTAGCACGCTTAAATCTGTACAATTAAATCCTTGTATTATTGTATTTGTACTTTTCTCTATTATTGCATTCTTTCCTCTGTCTTCATATGTTGTATTACCACTAGTCACTTTTACTTCTGTTAATCCACTGCAATCAGTGAATGCACGCACTCCAATACTTGTTACACTATCTGGTATTGTTACACTTGTTAATCCACTGCAACTATAGAATGCAGAATCTCCTATACTTGTTACACTATCTGGAATTGTCAAACTTCCGGTTAATCCACTGCATCTATAGAATGCAGAATTTCCTATATTAGAAATTCCGTTTTCTATTGTTAAAGTTCCATTAAGCCCTGAACATTCATCAAAAACATGATCCGCCATATTTACTAAAGTACTAGGGATTGTTAAATCTCCAGTCAAACCTGGACAACCAGCAAATGCACAATACCCTAAGCTAGTTAACCCTTCTGTAAAGTTCAAATTACCTGTAATATAGTAATTGTCTTGAAAAGCACTTTCTCCAATGTTTTTTATATTGTTTCCAAGAATTAATTCTAGTTCGTAAGAATTATCATAAAACGCAAAATCACCTATTGATTCAACCCCATCACCTATGATTAAATAGCCTGAAAAGTATTTACTGTCGGCAAACGCAGAATCACCTATACTTACTACACTATCCGGAATTATCAAACTTCCCGTGAAACCACAACCTGAAAAACACGCCTCTCCTATACTTATAACACTGTCAGGAATTATTAATTCACCTTTTAGTTCTGTAAGATTAGCAAATGTATAATCGGCAACCTCTGTTAATCCGTCTTGAAATGTAATACCAGTCATAGATGTACAATTATAAAATGCACCAGTGCCATAAGTTGTTCCTATCGCTATACTGGTTTGTACATTATTATATTCTTTTGGAAGTACTATATTTCCACTTATTGATGTATTTTTTGCCTTTATGTCATATGTTCCTTTTGTCATATTTTCAATAAATGTAAAGTTGTTTGGATTTGCTGTTCTTGTATAAATATTAATAACAGGAATTTCTGCATTTGCAGTTCTTTTATTAAATGTAGAGGCACTTTCTACTCTTGTCAAATCAATAACACCATTTGTACATTGACTTAATTTTGCATCATAGAAATACCCACAACAATTTTCATAATCAAGTGGCATATCACTTTCTTGAAGAGGATATGTTGTTGCTCCCGCAGGAGCTGTTATTGTTTTAGATAATCCACCATCAACATATATATTAATTGGTGTTCCCGGAGCTATTACTGTGGCCCCCTCTTCTGCGTAAATATGTAAGTCTTGGTCTTCACCACAACCACTAAAACCATCTGCGTTGTTTTCGTAATTGAAAGTTCCACCACTTGCAACATAAACAGCACCACCCAAATCTGCAAAGCAGTTTTCTATTGTTCCACCGTCAAAATTGAATGTTCCTCCATTTGCAACATAAACAGCACCGCCATTTGTTGCACTGCAGTTTTTAATCTTTCCGCCAGTCATTGTAAAAGTTGCACCATCTCCAACATAAACAGCTCCGCCATTATCTCCAATTGCATTAGAGATTGTTCCGCCTGCCATATCAAATGTTGAGTTTTCAAGCACTATTTGGCTTGAATACGCAAACGCATTAACTTTTCCATAATTATTTGAAGCAAAAGAAAAGCCTAGGCACATTATACCCAGTGCAAATACAAAACTTAAAATTGCTTTTAGTTTTTTCACTTTTCCTCCACCCTTTTCTTTAGTTTATAATTTTACACATATTATTATATATAATATTTTCAAAAACTCCAAACGATTTTGAGGTCAATTAAAATTTTTTAAACAAAAAAAACAAGTCGGCATCACGCCAACTTGTTATAGTAATAAAGGTAAGATTTAACGGTTCCGCAAGGCTCGTCAGGTTCTGGCTCGCTTGACTTTATTAGTCATAAACGAATGTGAGCAAAAAAACAAGCCAACTAATGTCAGCTTGTTATAAGTAATAAGGTCGAAGTTTGCGTATATAACAAGGCAAAAGAAAAACTCCAAGCCGGAGTTTATATGAAATAAATGACTGTTTGGAGTTTTTCTTTTAACGCAGTTAGATGCGTGAAATTCGACCTTATTTATTTACTGGAGTCATTTCACGATATTTCTTAAGTCCAGTACCTGCAGGAATTAACTTACCAATGATAACATTGCCCTTTAATCCTACAAGTGGGTCAACTTTACCACGAATAGCAGCATCAGTAAGAACTCTTACTGTCTCTTGGAATGACGCAGCTGATAAGAAGCTGTCGGTTTCAAGAGATGCTTTTGTGATTGAAAGAAGAACACGCTTAGCATAAGCAGGTTCTCCGCCATTTGCAAGAACTCTTTCGTTTTCTTCTTCATACTTAAAGATATCAACAATTTCGCCAGGTAGAATGTCTGTATCTCCAGACTCTTCAACCTTAACTTTTCTAAGCATTTGACGAATAATAATTTCCATATGCTTATCGTTAACATCAACGGAGTTATTCTTATACACTTTAAGAACTTCTCTCATCATATAGTCTTGAACACCCTTAACACCCTTAGTCTTTAAGATGTCGTGAGGGTTAAGTGGACCTTCAGTGAGTTGGCTACCAGGCTCAACCTTGTCACCAACAATAACTTTGAATTTTGCACCATATGGTGTTGGGTATTGGATTTCGCCACCGTCAGCAGTTGCAATAGTAACAACTTGCTTAGCTTCATCAATGTTAGAAATAGTACCATTAACTTCACTAATGACAGCAACACCCTTTGGCTTCTTTGCTTCGAAGATTTCTTCAACTCTAGGAAGCCCTCTTGTAATATCGTCCGCAGACGCAGTACCACCGGCTTGGAAGACCTTCATTGACAACTGTGTACCAGGTTCACCAATAGATTGAGCTGCAATAATACCAACAGCTTCACCAACTTCAACCATATCACGAGAAGCCATATTTCTTCCGTAACACTTAGCACAAGTACCATACTTACATTTACAAGTAAATACAGTTCTAATTTCGACTTCTTCAATACCAGCGTTTTCAATAGCTGTAGCTTGTTCGCTAGTAATCATTTCATTAGCTTTAGTGATAATCTCACCAGTTTCTGGATGAACAATATCATTAACAGCAACACGACCATAAATTCTTTCTTTAAGTGATTCAACCTTAGAAGTTCCGTCATAAATAGCAGAAACTTTCATTCCCTTAGGTTTCTCACCAAGATTAGCATAACAGTCATCTTCTTCAACAACAACTTCTTGCGCTACATCAACAAGTCTTCTTGTTAAGTAACCAGCATCCGCAGTTTTAAGACCCTTATCGACCATTCCCTTACGGCCACCACGAGTTTGAATGAAGTACTCGATAACTGAAAGACCATCTTTATAAGAAGAACGAATAGGAACTTCTATGACTTTACCAGAAGTAGACACCATTAGTCCAATTGTACCAGCAAGCTGACACATATTACCTGCGTTACCACGGGCAGCAGAGTCAACCATCATCTTAAGAGGGTTCTTGCTTTCATAAACACCCATAGTTGCACCTTCAATTTTCTTAACAGCGTTATTCCAAATTTCAGTAATCTTAACACTCTTTTCTTCAGCAGTGATAAGACCTCTTCTGTATTGGTTCTTAGCTACAGTTGCAAGTTTGTTAGCCTCTTCAATAACTTCAGCTCTGTTGTCAGAAACTCGTACATCAAACAAGTTTGCAGTAATACAAGCAACAGTTGAGTATTTGAAGCCTGTGTCCTTAAGTCTATCAAGAAGCTTAGCACACTCAGTTGAACCAAGGTTGTCATAACAAGCCTTGATAATAGCCTTGATTTGTTTTTTACCTACAGGGTAATCAACTTCAAGTTTAAGCATATCTTCAGGAGTTTCTCTCTTGATTAAGCCAATGCCTTCAGGTAAAATCTTGTTGAAGATAAGTTTACCAACAGTTGTTGGGATTCTTCCTTTATGAACAACGCCGTCAATTTCCTTTTCAACTCTAACAATAATCTTAGAGTGAAGAGTAATAAGACCGTTTTCATAAGCCATAATAGCTTCATCAGGACAAGTGAATACCATTCCCTCACCCTTTTCTCCGTCATAAGAAGAAGTTAAGTAGAAGTTACCGATAATCATATCTTGAGATGGAACTGTGATAGGCTCACCATCAGATAGTTTTAAAATGTTGTTAGATGCAAGCATTAAGAATCTTGCTTCTGCTTGAGCATCAATAGAAAGAGGAACATGGACAGCCATTTGGTCACCGTCAAAGTCCGCAGCAAACGCAGGACAAGCAAGTGGGTGAAGTTTCATAGCTCTTCCGTCTACTAAGATAGGCTCAAACGCTTGAATAGAAAGTCTGTGAAGAGATGGAGCACGGTTAAGAAGAACTGGATGGTCCTTAATAACATCTTCAAGAACATCCCAAACTACAGGTCTTGCTCTTTCTACAACACGCTTAGCACTTTTAATGTTATGAGATTGGTTCAAGTCAACAAGTCTCTTCATTACAAATGGCTTGAATAGTTCAAGAGCCATTTCTTTTGGAAGACCACATTGATAAATTTTAAGATTTGGACCAACGACAATAACTGAACGACCAGAGTAGTCAACACGCTTACCAAGAAGGTTTTGACGGAAACGGCCTTGCTTACCACGAAGAAGACCAGAAAGAGACTTAAGCTCTCTGTTTCCAGCACCAGAAATAGCCTTACCTCTTCTACCATTATCAATCAAAGCATCAACAGCTTCTTGAAGCATTCTTTTTTCGTTTCTAATGATAATGTCAGGAGCACCAAGCTCAATTAGTTTTTTAAGACGGTTATTTCTGTTGATAACTCTTCTATAAAGGTCATTAAGGTCACTTGTAGCAAATCTTCCGCCATCAAGTGGAACCATAGGTCTAAGCTCTGGTGGAATAACTGGAATAACATCCAAAATCATCCACTCAGGCTTAAAGTCACTCTTTCTAAATGCTTCAAGAAGTCTAAGTTTCTTAGAAGCATTTAGTTTCTTTTGACCTTTAGAATTGTTAACAATTTCTCTTACAGCTTTAGCTTCAGCTTCAATATCAATTTTTGAAAGAAGTTCTTTAACAACTTCAGCACCCATACCAGCTCTAAAAGCCTTAGGGCCGTATTTATCAACAGCCTCTCTGTACTCTCTATCGTTTAAGATTTGTTTGTATTCAAGGTCAGTTGTACCAGGGTCAACAACGACAAAAGATGTGAAGTAAAGAACTTGCTCTAAGCTCTTTAAAGGCATATCAAGAATAGTACCAATTCTTGAAGGAACACCCTTGAAGTACCAAATGTGAGAAACAGGAGAAACGAGTTCAATATGACCCATTCTCTCTCTTCTAACTTTGGCTCTTGTGACTTCTACACCACACTTATCACAGATGACACCTTTATATCTAATTCTCTTATACTTTCCGCAATGACATTCCCAGTCCTTAGTAGGTCCAAAAATTCTTTCACAGAACAAACCATCTCTTTCAGGTTTTTGAGTTCTATAGTTAATAGTTTCTGGCTTTGTTACTTCACCATAAGACCATTCACGAATTTTTTCTGGACTAGCAAGGCCAATTTGCATAGAATCAAAATTGTTTAATTCAAACATATTATTTCCCTCTACATTTGTGCTTTACTGCACTTAATTTATTTTTTTGTTAAAAGCCATCTATTATAAGTCATCATCAAAGTCGAAGATGCTTCCAGAATCGCTGACAAAGTCATTTTCTGGGTCATAAACTGTTTCGCCAAGGTCTTCAGCAGTGATTTCATCAAGGTCAACATCAATTTCTTCTTGCTCTTTCTTCTTCGCTGTCTTGAAGTCTAGAACATCTCTGTCATCTTCAACAATGTCTTTCAAGCCGATTTCTTGCTTGTCTTCAGTGAGAACCTTGATATCAAGAGCCAAGCCTTGAAGTTCTTTAATAAGAACCTTGAATGATTCAGGAATACCTGGTTCTGCAACATTCTCATTTTTAACAATAGATTCATAAGTTTTAAGTCTACCAACGATATCGTCTGACTTAACAGTAAGCATTTCTTGAAGTGTAGATGCAGCACCATAAGCTTCAAGTGCCCACACTTCCATTTCACCAAATCTTTGACCACCAAATTGAGCTTTACCACCAAGAGGTTGTTGAGTAACTAATGAGTATGGTCCTGTTGAACGAGCGTGCATCTTATCGTCAACAAGATGGTGAAGTTTAAGCATATACATATAACCAACAGTAGCTCTGTTTTCAAATGGCATACCTGTTCTTCCATCATAAAGTTGCATCTTACCATCAGTAGGTAAACCATTTTCTTCAAATAATTGTTGGATTTCCTCTTCCTTAGCACCGTCAAATACAGGAGTTGCAACCTTCCAATCAAGAAGTTTAGCAACCATACCAAGGTGAGTTTCAAATAACTGACCAATGTTCATACGAGATGGAACGCCTAGTGGGTTAAGAATGATTTGAACAGGAGTACCGTCTGGAAGGAATGGCATATCTTCTACTGGGAGAATTCTTGATACAACACCCTTGTTTCCGTGACGACCTGACATCTTGTCACCGACACTCATCTTTCTCTTTTGAGCTATATAAACACGAACAACTTTGTTAACACCAGTGCCAAGCTCGTCTTTGTTTTCACGAGAGAACACTTTAACATCAACAACGACACCACCCTCACCGTGTTGAACACGAAGAGATGTGTCTCTTACTTCTCTAGCTTTTTCACCAAAGATAGCACGAAGAAGTCTTTCTTCAGGAGTAAGCTCTGTTTCACCCTTAGGTGTAACTTTACCTACAAGGATATCGCCAGGAACAACCTCTGCACCAATACGGATAATACCGTTTTCGTCAAGGTCGTGAAGAGCCTCGTCTCCAAGGTTTGGAATATCTCTTGTAATATCTTCTGGCCCGAGTTTTGTATCACGAGCATCAATTTCATATTCTTCAATGTGAACAGATGTAAGAACATCATCTCTTACAAGCTCTTCACTGATAAGGATAGCGTCTTCAAAATTGTAACCTTCCCAAGGCATAAACGCAACAAGAATGTTCTTACCGATAGAAAGCTCACCATTCTTAGTTGCAGGGCCGTCAGCAAGGACATCACCCTTCTTAATCTTTTCACCGTGAGATACGATAGGTCTTTGTCTCATACAAGTACCGTTGTTTGAACGAACAAACTTTGTAAGTTTGTATTCTTCATCACCATTTTCGGTTTCAAGAACAACCTTGTCACCACTCACATACTTAACAACACCATCACTCTTAGCAACTTGCATAACACCACTATCAACAGCAATCTTATGCTCAACACCAGTAGCAACGATAGGACTTTCAGTCTTAAGAAGTGGAACAGCCTGTCTCTGCATGTTTGACGCAAGCATCGCACGAGTTGCATTATCGTTTTCAATAAATGGAATAAGAGTTGTCGCAATAGATACAAGTTCCTTTGGAGATACATCCATATAGTCAACTTGCTCTCTTGGAAGCTCTTCGATTTCGCCGACTTTTCTACAAGTAACTTTTTCGTTAACGAATGTTCCTTCTGGAGTTAATGGTTCGTTAGCTTGAGCTACTACATAATTTTCTTCAGTGTTAGCTGTCATATATTCAATCTTATCAGTAACCTTTCCTGTTGCCTTGTCAACCTTTCTGTAAGGAGCTTCAAGGAAACCATATTTGTTAACTTTTGCATAAGTTGCAAGAGAGTTGATAAGACCAATGTTTTGTCCTTCAGGAGTTTCGTTAGGACAGAGACGGCCATAGTGAGTGTTGTGTACATCACGCACTTCAAATCCGGCTCTTTCACGAGTAAGAGCACCAGGTCCAATAGATGAAACTTTTCTCTTGTGAGTAAGAGAAGCGATAGGGTTTGTTTGTTCCATAAATTGAGACATTTGTGAAGAACCAAAGAATTCACGAATTGCTGCAGATACAGGTCTTACATTAATAAGTGAACTTGGGCTAACTTCACTAACATTTTGAACTTGCATTCTTTCACTAATAACTCTTTCAAGTCTTGCCATACCAATAAAGAATTGAGCAGTTAGAAGTTCACCAACTGTCTTAATTCTACGGTTGCCAAGGTGGTCAACATCATCAAGTCCACCAAGACCCTCAGCAATAGATAAGTGATAGTTAACTGAAGAAATGATGTCATCAAACACCATATTTCTTCCGCAAAGGATATCACGGTTAGCAATAATGGCTTGAGCTTTAGCATCTTTAGTTTTGCAATCTTTGATAATTTCAAGAAGTGTTGGAAGGTGAACTAAGTCATCAATTTCAGCTTCTGGTGGATTAATTCCAAGATAAGCTTTAAGGTCAACTCTGTTGTTACCAAGAAGAGCAAATGGACCTTTGCTTCCTTCAACAACAACTCTGTTGATACCAGCATTTTGAATCTTCCAAGCAAGCTCTTCACTTACAACTTCACCAGCAACAGCAAGTACATTGCCATCTAAAACAACATCTTCAGCAAGAGTTCTGTTTTTGATTCTGTTTGCAATTGAAAGTTTTTGGTTATATTTATATCTACCTACGATAGAAACATCATATCTTCTTGTAGAGTAGAACATTTTTTCCAAGTTCTTCTTAATAGCTTTGAGGTTAAGAACTTCACCTGGACGAAGTCTTTTAGACATTTCAACTAAAGCTTCATCTTCACTCTTAGTGTAGTCTTTCTCAATAGTCTTTTGAATAGTTGGGTTATTTTCAAATGCTTCAAGAAGGGCCTCGTCTGTTCCAAGACCAAGAGCTCTAAGGAAAATAGTACCAATCATCTTACGGTTACGGTCAACATGCACCCATAAAATACCATTTGTATCTTCTTCAAAATCAATCCAAGCACCACGGTGTGGCATAATTGAAGTTGTTGTTACAAATGCTCCCGCTTTGTTAAGACCTTGTTTGCAGTAAACACCAGGACTTCTTACAAGCTGACTTACGACAGCTCTTTCAGCACCATTGATAATGAAAGAACCATTATCAGTCATCATAGGAATATCACCCATAAATACTTCTTGGTCTACTACTTCACCTGTTTCTTTATAAACAAGTCTTACTTTTACTTTTAATGGAAGCGCATAAGTTGCGTCTCTACTCTTACACTCTTCTTGGCTATACTTAGCTTCACCAGAAACTGAGTGATCGAGGAAATGAAGTTCAACTCTTGAATCCTTATTCTCTTCTCTTCCATCACCACGGTTTAAGTTATCAGTATCAGAAATTGGAGAAAAGTCTCTCAAAACATCTCTAATACCTTTAGTTAAGAAGTTGTTGAAAGAGTCTTTTTGAACCTCAACAAGATAAGGAATGTCTAAAACTTCCTCAATCTTACCGAACTTATATCTTTCTTGCTTACCATATTTTACTTTTTTTATGTTAATCTTTTTAGAGTTTCCCATAACCCCTCCCAAAGGCAATAATTATGATTAATATGTATGATGATTATTGTAATTATCAAATATTTAAAAGACATTTGGCTTTGTATGGCGAAATATTAAAGTATAGTTTCTTTTAAAGACACAAAAAGAACCAGAGTTAAAATTTTTAACCCAAGTTCCTCTATAAAAAAATCTTTAAAAAATCTTAACCAACCTTATCTCTACCTCAAACCCTTACCAAAAAAATAGTGATAATTTGCGATAATACTTCATAGTAAACTACAATATAATACCACTACCCCTTGTCAATGTCAATAATTTCAAAAAAACTTTTTAAAAATATTTGACAAATGACTATGAAATAGTATACATTGACATATATTTTGCCTTTTTTAATAAAAATTTTGAGACAGCATCCTTTCGTGCTGTCATTTTTTGTCTTTTTTCTATATTTTTCGACCCTTTTCCCCTGAGCACCCCACTTGTTTTTCCTTCGTTATAAAAAAGTGGGTATTGACTTTAAACAATATTTGTAATAAAATGTAAAAACAACTTATAAAAGGAAGTAAAAACAAATGAGTTTTAGATTAACTTTAATTTCTCACAAAGAAAAATTATCTCCAAAAGATGAACAGTACATAATTAATGGTCTAAGAAGCGGAAAACTTCACAGTAACGAAGTTATGTCTTATGTTGATTATCCAACAACTGCAATTCTTGAAACTCTTTATGAATTATGTAATAATCAAAATGACATCAATAGAGTTGTAGCATTTACACCATACAGAGCAATAAAACAAATCAATAATGTTTCTTATGTCCAAGATTTAATTAGAAGCAATTATGATAACTTTGACAGAATCAATTTCGATAAATTTAGAACAAACGAAAGAATTCTTGATTATGCAAAAATCTTACAAACATACGAAGCTGCTCTTTCGTACACTGTGTCTTGTTTAACAAAAGAAGAGTATTCTCCTCTTACTAAAGATGAAAAAGAGGAACTTGATACCTGCAGATACATTTTACACGATATGCAAGACAGTTTTGACACTGCAAATTTACTTCTTAGCGGAAGGCTTGACCCAAAAACTATTAACCTTGGCAAAGACAAGAAAACTGAATCTACTGAAGATAGCGAACCAGAGAGTTTATAGAAAATAAAGCAGGTTTATAAAAATGTAAACTTGCTTTTTTGTTGCATAATATTATTTTTTTACAATAAAAATTTCTTTTTTCTTTCTTCCCTCCTCCCCTAAAAAAGCCCATAGTTACTAACAAAATCATTGTTGTTTTGTCAAAATTTGTAAATTTGAAAAAATTCAATATTGACGAACACAAAAAACCGTGATAGAATATAAAAACCGAGTGATTTTTTAGGGAGGTGAGTCTATGAAGAAATTTGCTTGTATCATAGCTTTAATCCTAGTAGCAATACCAATGCTCTGCTTTGCTGGTTGTAAAAATAAAGATACAGCAGAAGCTATTGTTAACAGAACTTATTATGTAACTAAAGTTGTAAAAGACGGGCAAAACATTTCTTCCACCGCAACTAAGAAACATATGAGAATTGTTTTTATGGAAGACAATTTTAAGATTGAACTTGGAGACGCTGTTGACACATCATCTTATGGTTACTACTATGGAACATATAAAATTAAAGAAAATAATATCACTTTAAAAACAACAAAATACGGCGGTATTCTTTATAACGCAACTACAGATAAGTCAAAAGGCGACTTTGTATTAAAAGAACTCCGTTTTAAAAACGGTAAACTTTTCACAGAGTTTATCAACAACCACTGTATTTTACAATACACTCTTGAATTAAAAAACAAGTAAAATAAAAATCATAGCAGAAATTTGCTATGATTTTTTTGTTATTTCACTTCGTAAAAATTACTTTGTATTTTTCCATATTTTAAAATTTGCTTAACTGCTGTTTCTGTGTTTTCTCTAATAAAGCTCAAAACATCAGGGTTAACTATTTTTAAGCCATATTTTTCCATTATTGTCATAAGGTTAAGGTCAAGCGGAAGAGAAAACTCAACAACACCTTTATTTTCTCCATCTTCTTGATTGCCAATATCTGTTCTTTTAAAAACAACAATTAGACTTACTGAATACATATAATTGCTTGTGTAAAGTGCACACTCAAAAGCATCATAAGAATACTCAAGTTTATCAATAACAAAACCCTTTTCAGTAAATGTCATATCCACAACGCCCAATTCATCTCCACGAGGAAGAACATACTCAAGCTCTGGATTTTTCAAAAGATCAGTTTCAAAGAATTTTTTCATTTTTGCAAGGTTGTGTTCCACATCTTTTTTTGCAACATATGGAAGCAAACACACAACAGTTATTGCACCCGCCACCAACAAACCAATCAAAATCATTCCTGCAATAAAGAATCCCAGTCCTTTTAATCCTAAGAATAACACCGCAAGCAAGAAGCCTAGCACTGCAAAAGCCCCCATACTTGGCAAAACTATATAGTTATAAACAAACCTAGCTTTTGAAACATTTGCTTTCGCAAATCTAAGGTTTTCTTTGTAATTTTCAAACATATAAACTCCTACCTATAAACATCATAAACTTCGTTCATAGACCTAATTTTATTAAGAATTTCATTAAGTTCCTTTCTTGACTTAATACGAACACCAATGTCAATAAATGCATCTTCTCCCTTGTGATTTTTATCAAGAGATAAGAATGTTATGTCAATTTTGTTTTCTGCAATTTTATTAGAAATAGTGTTAAGCACCCCGAGCGTGTTTTTTGCAACAACTTTAAATGTTGCATTATAAAACTCGTTAGAGCTTTCTTCATTCCATTCAGTTTTTATTATTCTGTCAGCTTCTAAGAAATCAAGATATGAGCAATCTTTTCTGTGTACTGTTACACCTTTTCCTCTTGAAACATAACCAACAATCTCATCACCAGGAATTGGGTTACAGCACTTTGCAAACTTTTTAAGCAAATCACTATGTCCGCCAATTATTACACCTTCGTGAGGCTTGTTAACTTTATCCGCATAAGTTTTTCTTTCTTTTTGAGCTTTTGATTTTATTTTTGCAATAAATTTACTTAAGGCTTGCGCAGAAGTTAACCCACCGTAACCAACCATTGCATAAATTTCTTCAACGCTGTTAAGATGATACTTTTCTTGCATTTCAACAATGCTTTCTTTGTCTTCAAAAAGTTTGGCAAGAGTGAATCCATTTCTTTTTGCATAATCTTCAAGCATATCTTTACCAATCTTGATGTTTTCTTCTTTTCTTTCCTTTTTGAAGAACGCCCTTATTTTGTTTGTTGCCTCTTTACTTTTTACAATCTTTAGCCAGTCTCTTGATGGGCATCTTGAAGAAGATGTCATAATCTCAACAACATCACCAGTTTGAAGTTCTGTTGTGATTGGAACCATCTTGTCGTTTACTTTTGCTCCAACACACTTATTACCAAGATTTGTGTGAATGTTATAAGCAAAATCCAATGGAATAGAACCAACCGGAAGTTCTACTACATTTAGAGTTGGAGTAAACACAAAGATTTTACCAGCATAAAATCCAGTTTTTACAATTTGTAAAAATTCATCAACCTCTGTTTCTTGAGCAACACTATTTGATGAAGCAGACTCTTGACTTTTCATATTGAAAAGAGCGCTGTTTCCAACTTGCTTTGTTGCTTTTGAGCCACTTTCTTTATACATCCAGTGAGCCGCCATACCATACTCACAAAAAATATGCATTTCTTCTGTTCTAATTTGAATTTCAAAAGGAATTGCCCCTTCTGGAGTTGGGTATAAAACAGTTGTGTGCAAAGACCTATATAAATTCTTCTTTGGCTGAGCAATATAGTCCTTTATTCTTCCGTCAACAGGCTTCCAAATATTATGGACAGCCCCAAGCATTGTGTAACAGTCTTTAATTTCTTTAACAATGATACGATTTGCAATAATATCAAAGATGTTTTCCCTACCCTTAGTGTTTGTCTTTTTGTAAACACCAAAAGTACTTTTTACTCTGCTTTGCAATCTTGCATCAATGCCGTGTTCTTTTGCAATTTCTTTAATTTTTGCCTTTATTTGTTCAACAATGCTTACACTTTCCCTGTATCTTTCTTCAAGGTACTTAGAAGTCTCCTCAAAATCCTCAGGGAAAATGTATTTAAAACTCAAATCTTCAAGAGTATGTTTAAGTTGGTTCATTCCAAGTCTTTCAGCAAGAGGAACATAAATATCCATTGTTTCTTTTGCTATTTTTAATTGATTTTCACGAGACTTAATATCAAGCGTTCTCATATTATGAAGTCTGTCTGCAAGCTTAACGAAAGCAACTCTTGCATCTTTGCTCATAGTAAGGAACATCTTACGAAGATTTTCATTTTCTTCTAAGTGTTGTCTTCTTGAATGCTTGATAGGCTCTATCTTAGACGCCCCAAGACAAATGTTGAAAATAACAGAGCCAAAGTTGTCTTTAATTTCTTTTTCAGTACAGTCAGTATCTTCCAAGCAATCGTGCAAAAGTCCACTTACAACAGATGGCAAATCTGCCCTAAACCCCACCAAAATTTTTGCAACATTATATGGGTGAATTATATAATCTTCACCAGTGTCTCTTTTTTGCCCTGCGTGTTTAGTTTTAGCAAACTCAAAGGCCTTTTCTATGAGCAAAGCCCCTTCTTTTCCATAGAGGCTTGCTATTTCTTCTCTAAATTCTTGTTCCATTACCATAGCATTAACCCTCAATTTTATATTCTTTCAGTTTCCTTTCAATTTCATCAACAACTCTCTGTTGCGAAGCAGTAAATCCCCTAACTTTCTTTAAGTGGTCAAGGATAATATAAGTATCATCAATTGTCTTTTTAATCTTCTTTTCTGTACAACCGTGAAGAGTACTAACATTGTCTAGCCTATCGCAAAGTTTAATAAGTAAGGCATAGTTTGTCATATTCTCCATTTTTTTGGATAAATACTCAGCTTTCCCCCCTTTTCCAATCCAAAGCGGAGCAAACTTTGCTGTTGAAAGTTCCATAACAATACTTGCTGTTTCTTCACCAAACAAATCGCATAGTTCTCTGTATGAAGTATAAGTGTCTTCAATTGTATCGTGAAGAACAGAAGCCATAAAAAGCATACTTGCATTTTTTGAAACCTTGTATTTTTCAACAAGTCCAGCAACTCTTAATGGATGCAAAATGTAAGGAGTTCCATCATCTCTTTTTATACCCTTGTGTTTTTTATCTGCATACTTTACAGCTTTAATTACTTTTTTAGAATCTTCGCCATAAATCTCTTTTAATTTCTTAATATGTTCTTTTTTTAGTATCATAATCCCACCTTTCCTTTTATATAATAACACATTTTTTCTTATAATCAAAATGACTAGCACAAATTTTTAATAAAATTATAATATTATGTAAAATGTACACAAATTGACATATATGGATGTTTGTTGTATAATAGTATAAATTAAAATTGATAGGAGGGAGCAAATTATGAAAAAGAAAAGAAATTTTGTTATATCCAGAACCCATAACGGAATCCTCGTCAAAAGATTTTATAATGTTGTAAAAGATGAACACGGAATGCCTAAAAGAGAGTATACTTATTCAAGAAGAATGAATCTTCCTGAAAAACTTTTGTATAAGTTCACAACTTATTATGACCTACCTATATCATCTCAAAAGAAACAAAAAAGTATGAGTGACAAAACTCTTCTTACAATTGCAACATTCCTTGCAGGAGCAACTGTCGTTGCTGGCGTTTCTTATGCCCTTTTAGGAGAGCTTGACGACACAAATGATTCTTCTAGCACCCCTCCAGCTTATCACGAAACCGGAAGTATGCCATCTCAAGAAAGCCAAGATTTATGGCAAACACAAGAATCTACAGCACCTGAATCTGG
Organism: Clostridia bacterium; assembly: GCA_017501645.1. GTDB lineage: Bacteria > Bacillota > Clostridia > Christensenellales > UBA1242 > UMGS2069. The sequence goes on from JAFVWN010000037.1 coordinate 67,381, forward strand.
TTATGTTGTTCCCGATACCCCACCAGAACCTGTAACTTATATTGATAATGGAGTTGAGTTTGTTTCTCTTGACAGTATTATTGAAATTTCTAAGTATAACCACGCTCAGCTTGTAAAAGAAATTGCCGAATACAACAAAACCGCTCCTGAAAATAAACAAATTGAATTTGATACAGACCTGTTCTCCCCTGAATTTTTTGCAGCAATTGCAATTCAAGAAAATTCACTTAAAACAAAAAGTCCTACAAACCCAAACCACTATGGATGTTATCAAATAGGAGCTATGGCTTTTGAAGAAGCGCAATTACTTGCCAACAAACTAGGAACCACACTTCCAGAAGATATTAAAGACCTTGAAAACCCATTATACGGCAATAAAGTTTCTATGTATATTTATGTTCAAAACTACAACAGATACCTCAAAGACGCAATCAATGAAAGAGGATGCACTGACGAAGAACAAAAAGCAATAATAACCACTGCTTATTTGAATGGCGGACCATCAACAGCGGAAAGGGTTAGAAATGGCGAGTTTGTGGACTCTATTTATCACACAAAAATTGACCTTTATGAGGACATTGTTGATGATTTTTCAACCCAACTTTACGAAGGCGGTCTTATTGCTGAAGATAAAGCCGAAGAAAGAGCAACTGCAAGAAGAAACGCTTTCAATAAACTTTATGAAGTGACAAACGAATCTGCTTCAAAAATACTTGCAGAAAAGAAAGCACAAGCACAACAAACAGAGCGAGAACAATAAAAACAAAAACAAGCAATCAAAATTTGCTTGTTTTTATTTTGTTTGAAATCTAAAATCATTAGACTTTTAATTTTTTTTGTGATACATTTACCAAAAGGAGTTTTTTATGGGTAAAGTTTTTATATTTGATTTTGACGGAACTCTGTATTCAGGAGAGCATATTTTTGACAATATACACGCATTTATTTCCAAGTATAAAAGGTCTTTTCTTCCTAATGTAAACGACCAACAATATGCAAAAATTGTCAAAGAAAATCCATCTTGGGAAGATGCTTATTCTGGTGAACAAATCTCGAACCATATTTATATGTTTATAAAAAAATATCCTACATATGACATTTCAATTAAGGCTTACAGAAAATGGGAACTTAATGTAATAGAGCCCGTATTAATTGACAAAAATCAAACAGTAGACCCTGTTTTTTTAAAGAAGTTATGCCAAGAGTACCCTGTGTATATTGTCAGCAACTCAGACATTATCCATGTTAAGCATTATATGAAAGATTTAAACATTGAGGCATCTTGGTTTAAAGACATCATAAGCAACCAATTTTTGGCGAAAGACCCAACAAAAAAGCACTATTTCAAAGACATTTTATCAAAAGAAGACTGTAAGCCATATGATGCATATGTTTTTGGAGATAGTTTATCTAGCGACATTGCACCAGCTAAAAAACTTGGTCTTAACGCATATCACATAACAGACGCACGACAACTCCCTAATATTATAAAAAATATTGTTAATTTGTACTAACAATAAGCTAAAAATTTTTGATTAAATAAAACAACAATAAAAAAACAGGATTTAAGAGCAAAGCCTGTTTTTTTATTATTATAAAAGTTTGTAATATTATTAAACCCATTCCATATCATTTTAATTTTACAGTGCAAGTTGCAACGCTGGACGAACACAAATACTTCCGTCGTTCACTCCGTAATGATTTATCTCATACAAACCATCATGTGCTGTCATGTAATACATAACATCTATTGTGAAGTAATCGCAAGTCCCACCATTTGAATGGGTTCCTGTAGGATAATATATTGTCTCGCTGGAATTGTTTGATAAAGCAAAATCTGTTGGACTACACAACGCTCTTCCTAAAGAATTGTATCTATCATGTGTCAATAAATAAATATTATCTTGAGTTCCCAAAGATGTTGTAGATTCTGCTATAATTTCTTTTTCTTCTTCGGTAAAAGCTGAGTTATAAAAAATGTTGTTTAACCATTCCCTCACAAACGAAACATCCCATAATAAATTAAAAGTTTGGGTGTCATGAAAATAAATATCTGCTGTAAGAGCTAAATTACTTACAACTTCTATATTATCTGTACTTCCATTAACATATTCATCATAGTTTAAAATTATCCATCTTATTGGCTCTACTTTAAACCATACTGCACTTCCGCTTGCTATTACTGTTTCACCATTTAAATATGTAAAACTCGTACTATATGGCAAACTTAATCCTCTTGCATATATATTTCCATCTGTATATTCATAGGCTTCCCATGTCCTTTGCCTTACTACATATGTATTTACTGCGGTTGGACTATTACTGTTATGCCAACTCTCTAAGGTTGCGTTCATGTCGTTTCCGACATACCATTGTGGATAACTTCCAAAATCCACATAATGCATATTAACATTTGCTGATAAATGTCCCACCGGTATTGTATCTGTTGATATTGAAACTTTTTTATTAAGTTCTACACTGTTTTCGTCTATTACCGTATCTGCACTTATATTTACTATTGCTCCCTCTTCCGCATAAATTGATGGACCATAATTTGCAGTGTTGCTAGTAATGGTTCCTGCATTAATATTACATGTACCACCGGCAGAAACATATATCGCTCCACCATATGTTGAACTGCAACCTGTTATTGTTCCACCAGTCATTGTAAAGGTTGCTCCTTCACTTATAAACACTGCTCCTCCATATGTGTTTGTATGGTTTTGTATTGTTCCTCCAATCATTATAAATGTTGAGTCAGGTTCGAGAAATACTGCTCCACCTTTATAACTTATGTTTTGTCCTTGTGCTGGAGATGTTTCATCTGCCATTGCAAAATAATTTGCCTCATACCTTGTTTTATTGACTGAAACCTTTTCTTCTTCTACTTTTTCAGTTTTATTATCGTTTGAAATCATAAGAAAAGACATACATAAACTAGTTATGCACATTATTGGCAATATTATTGCTAATAATATCTTAAATCTTTTCTTCATTATTACCCCCTTTTGATAACTCAATGTAATTGAAATTAGTTTTTACATTTATTTAATAATTATCTACAATTCATCATTTATCATTCTTCATTGCAAAACCATTCGGCTTCTTGTCTTACACCCTTCTTAACACTATTCTACCCCCCCCCCCGATTTTTTGTCAAACGATTTTAACACCTATTTTTAATTTTATGACACATTATTTTAGTTAAAAAGCAATAAAAAAATTTCATACACCCCTATTTTTTCTTTAGAATGCACTGCTATGCTTTTTCACTCTATTACTTCTCTTAAAAAACAAAGTTTAAATTCTTAGAAACAAAAAAAAGACAAGCCAACGCTTGTCTTTTTTTATGGTGTACCCAGAGAGATTCGAACTCCCGGCCTTTGGTTCCGTAGACCAACGCTCTATCCAGCTGAGCTATGGGTACATATTTAAGCCTTGTTATTATATATCCACTTTTCATTTTTGTCAAGAAAATAGTATAAAACAATTTTTGTTATTTCAAAAGTTTGTCTTTTTAAAGCCAGTTGTGATATACTACTCTCATAGGAGAACAATAATGAAAGTTAATAAAAAACAAAATAATAGCGATTACTGTTTGATTTGCGGAGTTAATAATCCTGCTGGTCTAAACGCACAATTTTACGAAATGGAAGATAACACAGTTGTTGCAAAAGTGTGTTTCAAAAAAGAGCATCAATCATACCCAGGAAGAGTACACGGAGGAATGATAAGTGCCCTTCTTGACGAGCTTGTTGGAAGAGCTATTTGGGTATATGACCCTAATATGTGGGGAGTTACTATGAACCTAAGCGTAAAGTTTAGAAAGCCTGTGCCTTATGACACAGAACTTAAAGCCGTTGGAAGAATAGACAACCAAACCTCAAGAACATTCTTGGGTTCTGGAAAAATCCTTGATAGCGAAGGCAATGTTTTAGCTCAAGCTAACGCAACATATATGAAACTTCCGCTAGAGCAAATCACCAACACTAGCGAAATCTCTTCCGCAACTGATATATTTATTCCTGATGATATTACAGATATTGACTAATTAAATAACAATATAAAAAAAGGCATTTTTGTAAATGCCTTTTTAATATGCTGTTCTAAGCTCAAAAATCACTACTTTTTCATCTTTTATACCTACAAATCTATCAAAAGATGCAAATTCTACAATAATTCCAAAAAGTTCATACTTAAAAATATAGTCAACAACCTCTTTTAGCCCCTTTATGCTTTTAACTTTAGGGTCTTCAAGTGTCGACACAAAATTATAGTCAGGCATAAGCCCCGCATCTCTTGCAGAAAACTCAGGATTATTAGACACGCAAACACTAATCTTCATATCTTTTTCAATCTTGACTTCTCCAGTGCAAAGTTGCCAATTAGAAAAGCCAAAAGAACTGACATTTATTGTAAATTCTGTTAGGTTTTCAACATAACTTATCACATCTTCTTGTTTCACTTTAAAATTAAAAATTTTTGAACCCGCCTGACTTTTGCTTCTTACAGCATAAAATTTTGCAGGATACTTTTTTAAAAAAGCACTCACCTTTTCTTTGTCAAAAACTTTTAAATACACCTCTGGAAGTTTATTAAGACCAAGCTTTTCAATCAACAATAAACTTTCTTTTTTTGTTTTTATTTCTATCATAAAAACCTCATTTTTAATTTTTCATTTGTAAAAAACTAATTAATTTATATACTTATTTACAAATGTGAATACAGAATTGAAATACAACATCTCATCTTTTGTTGCACTATAACCGTGAGAAGCACCCTCTATAACAAGCTTTTCTTTTTCAATATTTTTGTTTGCACTATAAACTTTATCAAGCATACTAAACGGAACAAAATCATCTTTATCACCGTGAATAAACATTGTTGGGGTTGTTGACTTTTTGAGTGCTTTTACAGTGTTCATTTCTTGCATACTTACCCCCATTCTTGTCTTTACAAACACATTTGCTGCACTAAGAAGCAGGTTAGAAACTGGCAGACCCATAACATCATTAGCAACAAATTTAAACTGCTCATAAACGCTTGTGTATCCACAATCTTCAATTGCACAAACAACATTATTAGGAACATCTAAACCTGTTGTAAACATAACAGTTGCAGCACCCATAGATACTCCGTGAAGCACAATTTTTGCATCTGGGTCTGCATCAACAATAACATTAATCCATTTCAAAATATCCTTACTATCACTGTACCCCATTCCAATATACTTGCCCTCACTTTGACCGTGAGCTTTTAAGTCTGGCATAAGAATATTAAATCCTTGCTCATAGAATTTATATGCATAAAGAGACATATCTCTTGCACAGCTTCTGTAACCGTGAATAATAATCACCCAGTTATGAGTCTCTTCCTCAGCCCTAATATCATAAGCTTTAAGAGTATACCCACCACTTTTAATATCTTTTGTTGTCTTTGGAACTTCAATAAACCACTCGTCCATAAGTTTTGGAAGTGGCATATCTTCTATTCCCTCAACAAAAGAGTCACCAACAGAAGAGGCTGTCATATCTAAATTTGCCTCAAGTGCAAACTTAAAAAAGAAATTTCCAACAATAAAATATGCGCAAATAAATATAATCAAAAAAGCACCAAAAACACTAGATAAAGCAATTGTTATTTTTGCCTTTTTAGATAATTTCTTTTTGCTGTTTTCTTTAATTTCCTTCTCTTCCATAATGCTCCATAACCTTTATATATCTTGTTGCTTCAAGCCCTGCATTTGCCCCATCACTTACAGCCTTTGAGACTTGCAAAAGTCCACCAATCGCATCACCGCCAGCAAATACACCTGCAATATTAGTCATATAATTTTTATCAACTAAAACAAAATTATTTTTCATTAAAATGCCAAGTCTTTTAGCAATATCAAAAGAAGACATTGTTCCAAGTGCCACAAAAACCCCATCAACATTAAGACGACTTGAGTCTTCAAAAACAACACCCTCAACCTTGTTTTCTCCAACAAAATCTGCAACTTTCTTTTGCACAACTTGAACATTTTTAATATTTGGAACATTTTTGTTTTCTGTTATCAAATAAATTTGATTTGCAACTGACGAAAGTTCTTCGCACTCATTAAAAGCAAAATCACCATCACCAATAACAGCAACTTTAAGCCCTCGATAGAAAAAGCCATCACAAACGGCACAATAACTTACATTTGTACCTTCATATTTTTCAAGTTGAGGAAGGGTCTTTTTCTTACTTGTTCCTGTACATAAAATTACAGCTTTTGAACAATATTCACCACAAGTGGCTTTGACAGTAAAAGTTTTTGACTCAAAATTTTGCTTTACACTCACTACTTTTGCTTCTTTATATGCCCCACCAAGTTCAACATATTGGTCTATGCCTTTTTGAATAAGTTCTTCACCAGAAATGTTAAAAACACCATAATAATTATCAATTTTTTTCGCCTGTTTCAGTGTTGAATCTCTGCCATCAATAACTAAAACATTCATCCCTGCCCTATGCGCATAAATACCCGCAGAAATCCCCGCAGGCCCGCCACCAATTACAATAATATCAAATAAATTTTCCACAAAAGTACTCCTTTTTTATAGGATACCACAAAAGTACAAAAAAATAAAAATAATTTTAAACTTTATTTTGAAATTTTAGCAAGTTTTTTTGGAAGAACAAAACAGTTTTTCTCTTTGCAATCTTTTTATTCTTTTTCCAGCTCTTCAATTGCCTTAGAGATTTTATTTGTTTCAATATCTTGTACTAAAATGTCAACATCTCTCCAATCTGTTGCCTTATATATGTTGTACCTATCTTTCTGCTCTCTATTTCGATTAAGATAAATAGCTTTCGTTCCACATAACGCAACCTCTTTACACACAGAGAATTTGTCATCGACCAAGATATCAACACCATATCTTTTGCAAAATTCTGCCTTATTGTTACAAGCAACAACTAGCATTGTGAATTTAACATCAAAAGACTCAAGCCAGTTTAATACAGAGCTTCTCAATACCTTCCAACTTGGCCTACTAGACAAAATTATAATATCATATTTAAGCTCATTCCACTTTTTAATAATAGTTGTTGCATCTTCTATTTCTTTATAATAATTATGATTAAAAATTTTCAATGTTTTAGATAAAACACCCTGTTCTCTTTCTTCTGTTTTATCAATCTCAAGATATTTTAACTTTTGCAAAGAATTTCCAACATCAATCTTGTTTGCAACCTTATAAAGAAAACTGTCGCAAGAAAAGATAGTGCCATCTAAATCAATGGCAATTTTCATAAACACACACCTTGTTTTTGGCAACCACGCAATAAAAAAAGACTCAAATCATACTTCATATTAAAGTATATGACTTAAGCCTAATTTTGTTTCATTATTCTTTTTCTGGATCTTCGTCTCCCATTCCAAATAGAGACTCCATAATACCTTTAACCATATTTGTTAGGTTTTCAGCCTCTTTATCAGCTTTAGAAGCCGCCTTATAGACTCTTGCAATTCTTCTAAAAGCCTCTTTAGGATTATGTTGAACTTGGTCAAAATTCTTATTAAAAATTTCTTCCAAATCTTCTTTTGTTTTACCTCTAAACCCTATATTTTTGTTAGTAAGCTCACCGTTTTCGTCTTCGAGATAACTTGCCATATTAAGAGCTACAGCAGTTGCAACAACTTGGTCTTCACCGAAATTAACATCTTGATAAATCTTATCAACAAAAGCCATAATATATCTGCAAGCATTGTTTGGAGAGCATCTTCCAGCAAGATGACTCACATATAATTCTTCCTTTTGAGAAATAGTTGCATCCTTTGGAACGCCTGCACCAATTTGTTTTAAGTACATATCATAGAACTTGTTTGCAAATTCTTGATTGATTAATTCTTTATGTTTTTTGGTGTGAAGTATGGTTGTGTGTTGTTTCCCTTCTTCATCAAGAAGAGCGATACAAAATGCATTTCCAAGAAGCTTATGCGCATAATAAGCACAACCAACAGCCTCGTTTAAAAGCACATAGGTTAAAAGTTTTGCTTTTGTTCTTGAACTGTTTTTAACAGAAATATCATCACTTCTTTTTGCCCATTTATTTTCTTTAAAAACATCTTCAACTTCTTCGTCAACAACCCTACTCATAGCCCTTAAAAGAGCCTCTGCATATCCTTGCATCTTCATATTTTCGCCATCACCAATACAAGCATTGCCAAAACTTGCTGCAAGTTGCATAACAGTAAATTCATCATTGATAATATTTAATCCGTCATCATATATATCAAAAGCATCTACAAGGTCATTAGCAGAATGCGTTTTGCCATATTTGAGCATAATCTTACCAATTTTATCTATAATAAAACTCTCATTGTTAAGTAAACTCTCATTAGGAATATACTCACCCATATACTCTTGCCACACAGTATGAAAAACAGTTTTTAACTCTTTTGTAAGCTCTTGGTCTTTGAAATCACTTATGTAAAAATCAATACCTTCTTCTGCGTTTTTCACCTGATAAAAACTAGTATTTGCAAGTTTTGGAACTGTATATTTAGTCAAATCAATCTTCTTAGAAATCATTGAAAGTAGAATTATCATACTTGCTCGTTGTTGGTTATTCATCTTTTTATCCCCTTTATGCATGTATTTTATCATATATTTATTACTTTTTCAATACCCACTTTTAAGTTCTTATAGCCGTTTAAAACTTGCTAGGACTAGACAAAATTAATAAACTGTGGTAAAATACTTAGGCTTTATTAAAAGGAGTATTTATGATAAGAAATTTAATATTTGATTTTGTCGGCGTAATTGCTGATGTTGACCATAAAAAAGTTTTAAAAGATTTAACCTTTGCGGAAAAGATTAAAACTCTAAGACTTGTTGTATCACACAAAAGAGGTAAAGCAGTAAAAGAACTTTTTGACGCTTACCAAGCCGGAGAAATCTCTACTGCTGAGTTTGATTTGCTTCTTCAACGCTCAAAACCTTCATATAAAGGTTTAGTAACCAAACTATCTAAATCAATAGAAAGCAATCTACAGGTTAATGAAGATGTAATTTCTTTAATTGACCAGTTAAGAAAAGATGATTTTAAAGTTTATATGCTTTCAAACTCAACCCCTGAAACTGAAAGAATTATTGAAGAAAATAATCTTCGCCAACATTTTGACGGATTGGTATTATCAACTGAACTTGGACTTTTAAAGCCAGACGAAAGTATTTTTGAATACACTGCCGAAAAATATAGTTTAAAACCTATTGATACTTTGTTTATTGATGATACTGACGAAAATCTTGCAACAGCTCAATATTTCGGGTTTAAAACACTCAAAAGTTCATCATCACAAGAAACTTTCCACCAAGTTGGACGCAGATTCTATTCTTTATATCAACAATTTGCAAAACAACAAAAAGAAGAACCAGAAAAAGAATAATAGGATAATTTTATGAAAAATAAAGAAATTTATACAGATGGAGCATTCAAAGGTCTTCCAATAAAAGACAGCGACACTTGGCTTGCGGATATCTTTTTAGAAAAAGCTAATAATGACAAAGTCTCTCGTAAAGCAAGAAAACAAACTGAGTTTGTTGAATACTTTGCTGAAGAACTTGAGGGTGAAGACTCTGTTGCATGGGTCGAAGAAATTAGTAAAGAACTTGTCAATAAACGAGCTTATCGCCCTCCAGTTATTGTCCCTGAAAGAGATATGGCAAAATTAAGCAAAGCTCTTGAAGACTTTTTAATAGCCACCTACTCTAAAAAAGATTTTTTCTCGTATGTTAAAACAAAATATGAACAAGATGCTGCAAAAAGCAATCCTGGCGAATACTTTTTGCACTGGCTTGTTAAAAACTTAACAAATAGCGATAGCGAAGATGTTGTTTCTTATGTAAAAAGATATACAGACTTTACTCTAGATAGAACCTTTGCAAACCTTAACGCCCCTGCATTTTTGTTCAATTATGACGACATTAGTTTTTATTGTGTCAACGCCGCCGAATATGAAGCAGGTCTTGAAACGCCTTATCTTATGCTGTTTTGGGCTGAAGCAAACGATCAATCTTTTATGCTTCCATTCATAAGATATGGCATTGAAGAAACAGAAAACGGCAAAACCGCATATATTTATGCAGTTCAAAGAAGAGAGTTTCCAAAAAGTGAAGACGAAAAAAGAGCAGACAAGATGTTTTCTCGAGCAAATGCAAGCATAAAAGAAAACAGAAATGCTTCTCCAAGTATGATTCATATGCTAGCGTGCTTTATGGGTATGCTTCACGCAAAAGGAATAGAAAAAGTAAAAGCTCCTGACTTTATTATAAGAAGATGGGGCGATTTCTGGGATTCTAAAGACGCAGAAACTGATGACCGCATTCAATTTAGCGCAACAAACAGATTCTTAATGAATCTTGTGAGGCTTGACCAACAATTTACAGGCATTGATGTAGAATATGTGCCAAATGATATCGACAGTTTCTTACACTTAAAACTAGATAAAAATATTTCTACAACATATCCAACACTTGAAGCTTTTTTTGAGTCTGGAAAAGATGCTGCACTCACTCACAACGAGTTGATTTCCATCAAAAATCCAAACTTACCAAAATCTCTTCAAGTCCCAGACGCTCTTGAAAAGTAAAAACTTAAAAACAATAAAGCAAAACTCACAAACAAAAAACACCAGCATTTCTGCAGGTGTTTTTTATTCTAAGAAGAATAAATATATATACTTTCCACTCTTTTTTATCTTAAGCTTTTTTAATATAGATTGTTATTGGATTTGCTGCAAGCCAAGCCTTAAATGTTTCCACACTTGTCGCTATTGAACTATCAAATCTAAAATAGATTGATGGGTCTTGAGCATAATATCCCACCCCCAACTTGTTTGTGTCTTGGCGAGTCTCATTAACCATTACAAATCTAGCATCACTACAATAAACATCTGCCCCATACTTTGCTGTAGAAATAGATCCCAACTTAACTAATGTTGCCTCAGGAACTATGTTGCTATCAATCAAATAACAGTTATAAAATCCGTGAGTGTTTGGTTCAGCGCTTGTGTTAAATTGCCAATTTTCGTCACCATCAAGCACAATTTGTATATATTCACCATTCATACAAACAGCAGAAATCTCAACATTGGCCGTTGCATTAGATAGTGTAATAACGCCTGTTGCAGAATCGTAGCTGTATTCTGCACCTACAACAGTTACACTTGTTGGCAAAGAATAATCTGTTCTTGGAGTAATTGTTATAGTTGCAACCCCATTTGTTTTAATTTCTGTATCACCAGTATATGTACCATCTGTTACATTGGTTGTAATTGTAAATGTTTGAACCTCTGCACAAGAAGCAACAATTACAACATTATCTGTTGGGTTAGATAAAGTGATTGCTCCTGTAGATGAATCATATTCATATGTAGCACCAGTTACTGTTATGTTTTCTGGCAACATATAATCTGTGTTAGGAGATAATGTTACTGTTTTTGTTTCTCCAGTTTTAATTTCTGTTTCCCCAACAATTGTGCCGTTTGCAACATTTGTCGAAATTGTATATGTTTGAATTTCTATACATGAAGCACTAATTACTACATCACCGGTTGGATTAGATAATGTAATTACTCCATCCGCTGAATTATAATCGTATGTGGCACCAGTTACAGTTATACTTTCTGGCAATAAGTAATTTTCGTCCGGAGATAAAGTTATAGTTTTTGTTTCTCCAGTTCTAATCTCTGTAGCTCCAGAATATGTACCATTTGTCAAATTAGTTGTAATTGTGTATTTTTGTATTTCGATACAAGATGCAGTAATTTGAACATTTCCGCTTGGATTAGATAAAGTTACAACACCAGTTGTTGAGTTGTAATTGTAAGCAGAACCAGTTACTGTTATACTTGCTGGTAATGTATAGTCAGCATTAGCACTAATTGTTACTGTTGCTGAGCCTTTTTGTAATATTGTTGTCGCACCTGTTGATGTTCCGTTTGAAATATTAACAGTAACTGAGTATTCTGCCGGAGCATTAACAACAATATTGATTGATGTAGACTTTGTAACACCATTGAGTGTGTAATATATAATTAATGGTTGTGTTCCCACAGTTGTAAACACATTAGTAGAGTATGTAAAGTTTGTAACAGTCATCTCTTTAATTTCTCCACTAGTCTTGCCTTGAACTGTTGCTTTTACAACCATACCTGTAGGAGAAAAGCTTTCGCCAGTAATATATGTTGTTTTTGTAGGTTGTTTGTCTATAGAAATACTTTGTAATATGTACTCTTCAACATTTGGATTATATTGAACCCTTCCTACCTCTCTGTGTTCCCAAGCATTTTTCTCTACGATAGAGTTAATTGCTTGAACATAATATTTGTCACTATATCTTTTTGTTACATAGTAGTGATGTCCTGTTGAATTTTTAGTAAATGTATTAGCGCCGGTAGAAGCATTTACGCTGTTTGTACCTTGAACAAGGTCATAGCCTGCAGCTGTTGGATTGTCATATATGGCAAGCAATGTTGTCATTGGGTCCCAACTAGACCTTCCGTTTCCGCTTCCATGAGCGCTAAGCATTTTTGCTAATAAATCACTTGAACCTAAAACATCATCTACTGTTCCGCCAGAAATAACACTTTCGCCAGCTTCATAACCTAAGAATATAATAGGAATTTCGCTAGGTGTCTTAGCACAAATATCATAACCTGCTTGTCTAGATTTTGGAGCTCTTGTAAAGTTGTTTTCTGATCCACTTGGATATTTACCAGCCATCATATAAATTTTGTCAACTTTAGTCTTGACTAGTTTCATAATATCTTCATCTGCTTCTGCCCTATTCATAAGACCAGCTAAAGCACTTCCGTATCCAACACAGATAATATTACATTTTTCTCCTTCCGGAACACTTTTCAAAAGTTCTACATAATATTCACCATTGTTTTCATCTATACATTCATCATTTGAAGAATACATTCCTGTACTCCAACTATTGATAACTGTATCAAAATAAGATGGTGTTCCACTATATGTTGTTGCATCTTTTTCTAGTGCAAATGGTAAGTCTCCACGCCCCTCATAATCGAGGAATCTACTTAATGCCATTGCTGATTTACTATTGACCGCATCAACAATTAATCCAACAATATCGCACATTCCGTGTTGTTCAGCCCAAAGCAATACTCTTATAGCCACAGCATCATCAACATCTGTCCAGAAATCTGTGTCAAAAATAACAGGTTTTGCTTTTACGACTTCTTGATTCACATTAGAAATCCAATTCCAAACATTTGACTCAACGCATTGGTAAACATCACAGGTTGTTGTATTAAAATATAAATCTCCAACTTTTGAATTTGCAATAGTTGCAGAAATTCCCGCACCTTTTCCAGTAATAATAGTGCCGGTTAACCAAGTAGCACCGGCAGTACCAGTTTCACCTTGAGGACCTTCTGGACCAACCGAACCTTGCTTTCCGTAATTTGTCATAACTACTGTCCACTTATCACCAGATTTTTGGTAAAGAGTATAGTCATCTGTATCAATAAAAAAGTCACCGGTTTTTGCATCCGCAAACTCTGTATAGCTTAAACCAGATTTCCAAACAGTCCCATCAGCACCATCTTTCCCTGCACTACAACCCGCAAACACAAGTGGAGAAGTAATCATTACACCAGCAAGCGCTAAAGATGCAATGCCTTTTTTTGAAAAATTTCTTTTGGAAATTTTTTCTTTTTTCTCATCACTGAGAATTTTATTTTTTTCCATATTTCTCTCCTCTAAAAAAGTACACCTATTTTCTTAATAGATGATTTTATTTTAACAAATTGATTGTAAAAAGTAAAATAAAATCAAGCCCTTATATTAAAATTATTATAAAATTTTTAAAAATTATACACAATTTTACTAAAAAGTATTTTTTTCACCAATAAAAAGTACTCCTATTAAGAAAATAGGTGACCTTTTTTTACCCATTTATTAACCTTTACACAAACAAAAAACTCGACAGGATTCTTATCTGCCGAGTTTTTATTTTATATTAAACTAAACTTGTTTTCCTTAAAAACTTTTCATTCTATCATTAATTCCACAAATAAGGCAAACAACATAAAAACAAGCGGTCTTTTTGATTTTGTTTTGCAATATCTATTCCTTTCGCTCTCAAAATCGGCTAAAATGGTCTTGGAGGTAATAATTATGAAACTTAACGAATGGTTAGATACTTGGATTAATGGGTATCTTAAACACAATTTAAAACTAAAAAGTATGGACACTTATATGGGGCATATTAAATACCACATAAAACCACAACTGGGGTATTATGAACTTGATGAGCTTTCTCCTAAAATTTTGCAGGGCTTTGTTCTTCATTTGCTAGAAAACGGCAACGCAAAAACAAACACTCCGCTTTCTAACAATACTGTTGCGAGTATTGTTAATGTCTTAAAACAAGCCATACACGAAGCTAATATACTTGAAATCACAAAAACAGATTACACAAAAAGCATAAAGTTGCCACCTCAAGAAGCGACAAAAGTTACAGCTTTTGAAAAATCGGAACAGGAAAAAATTGAGAGTTTTTGCATAAATCACAAAAAGGCAAACTACATAGGCATAATTGTTTGTCTATACACGGGTATTCGCATAGGAGAGCTTCTTGCTCTTACTTGGGAAGACATAGATTTTAAAAACGGATATATGAACATCAACAAGACTTTGCATCAAACTTTAATTGACGGCAAATTCAAAATAGTTATAGATACGCCCAAAACAAAAAATTCTTGCAGAATCATCCCTATCCCAAGGCCTTTGTTGCAACTCTTAAAAAATGCAAAGAAAAAATCTACTTCACAATACATCATCACCACAAAAGAGAACAAAATGGTAGGAACAAGGTCATACCAAAAAACATTCGAACGAATATTAAAGAACCTAAATATTCCATATAAAAACTTTCACGCACTTCGCCACACTTTTGCAACACGAGCTTTAGAATTTGGCATAGATGTAAAAACCGTTGCGGAGCTTTTAGGACACAAAAACCCAATGGTGACACTGCAGAGATATGCCCACTCGCTGTTGTCATACAAAATCGAGATTATGAACAAATTTTGCAAAACCCTCTTTCTTTCAAAATCCCCCTCTCTTTCAGTCAATTAGCCCTCAGCAATGACTTTACCCACAAAAGAAATTTTAGTTGTTGACATTTTCAACCCTTTTTGTCAATAAAATCTCAACAACCAACAAACCCAGCCCTTGAGCTCGCCCAACATAAGCATACTCAAGGGCTTTCTCTTTAACTCTCCTCTGCCCGCAAACTGCCAGTCTTTTCCCTACTCTTCTCCTTTTGAAAAATAAACAACTTTTTTTGTTTAACTAAGGAAAGTCACCATCAGTACCACAACAGTTATCAATCTTACACTTTAAGTATTT
Source organism: Clostridia bacterium (assembly GCA_017501645.1). Taxonomy (GTDB): domain Bacteria; phylum Bacillota; class Clostridia; order Christensenellales; family UBA1242; genus UMGS2069. The sequence goes on from JAFVWN010000037.1 coordinate 82,794, forward strand.
ATTGAAAAACAAAAAAACCTTTGAAAGTGCCTGATTTTACAGGGTTTTTCAAAGGTTTATGATTGGAGCTGATGACGGGACTTGAACCCGTGACCTCTGCCTTACCAAGATAGAACTCTCGTAAGCAAAACTCGTGCCCTATATTCAAAAATCCCTTATAGATACTAGCAAAATCGCTAGTATTTTTTCATTAGATACATTTCAACTACAAAACTTTACACCTATTGACACCTACAAGCATATTTTTAACTACTTTTAGTGGTCTAAAACTGTCTAAAACTATATTAAACTTTTTGTTTCTGTTTAAAAGATTACTACCAAAATGCTCTTAAAAAACTAGGTTTAACAAGTATTTTGAAATACTATTGGTAATAAATGGGATTAGTTTAATAAAATATGGCATACATTGTTGACTTTTAGGGAACAAATGATTATAATATAAATAAAAATATTCCCTAAAATAAAAAGGAGCTATAAAATGAGCAATTTCAATAATATTCAAGAGCTATTAAGAAAAAAAGCCGATTTACAAACAAGATTATGTTTAATTCCTTACACAGGCACTCCTGAAATCAAAGAAAACAAGAGTGGTAAGTATTTGTATATTCGCAAAAGAGAATTTGGCAAATTAACATCTCAATATGTAGACAAATTTTCAGATGAGTTATATCAAACTCTTTTAAGATATTCAAAAGAAGCAAGAGAATTACAAAAAGCAATTAGACAAATTGAAAAAGAACTTGCACTACTTAATTATGTTTCAAGCAACTTATCTGCAGAAGTTGAACTAAACTTAGATTTCGCAAGAGCAAATATGAAAGCAAATATTTACGACCAAGCGATTTTAGAAGGTGTTGCAACGACTTTTCCACAAACAGAAACAATTATTGAAAATGGTAAAGTTACAGGTATGAGACCAAGCGATGTTCAAAAAATTTTAAACCTAAAACATGCTTGGGAGTTTATTATGGATAAAGATGTTATCCAAGCTCAAACAGACTTTTATGTCCTTTCATATATTGCAAAACTTGTAAACGAAGGATTTTATGAAGAGGGTGGAAGAGTTAGAGGTGTGCCTGTTGCTATTGGTGGTTCTAACTATGTTCCCCCAATTCCAAACGAAGTTGATGTTAAAGAATCAATACTAAACATAATTTCAAGCAATCTTTCAAATATTGATAAAGCAATAGAATTGTGTTTGTATTGTATGAAAACTCAAATTTTTAATGACGGAAACAAAAGAGCTTCTGTAATATTTACAAACCACTTTATGATTGCACAAGGTGAAGGTTTGATTGTTATTCCAGAGAAAGAAGTTCCTGCATTTAAAAGACTTTTGGTAGACTATTACGAAGATAAAGATACCAACACTATTAAAAATTTCTTAAAAGAAAAGTGTTGGAGAAAGTTTAAGTAAAATAAAGGAGTATTTATGAGCTATACAAAAAATTTTTTTGATGAGAAAAACGATTGGTCGAAACATAAAGACACTCTCTTGAATAGATATATAGTTCCGTATCTTGTAAAAGTTATGACAACTAAAGTTGATATAATCACAATTGATGGTTTTGCAGGTAAAGGAAAATTTGAAGATGGAACGCTTGGTTCTCCGTTAATTATAAAAGATGGAATTTATAAAGCAAAATCCATTTCAAAATCTCAAACAAAAATATTTCCTTATTTTATTGAATATGAGCACGCAGAAGTTTTAAGGAAAAATTTATCTGATAAAAATGCTATTGTAATATCGGGAGATTATAGAAAAGAAGCTCCCAAAATCTTATCAGAGAATAAGGGTAAAAATATTTTTTTATATGTTGACCCATTTGGAATCAAATATCTAGATTTCGAAATATTTAAAAATTTAAAACCTGAAGATTATAATAGTATTGAATTGCTATTGAATTTAAACTCTTTTGGTTTTATTAGAGAAGGATGTAGATTATTAAAATGTAAACAAGAAGATTTTGATGATGATTTGCCAGAACAACAATATGAATCCGATACAACTAAAAACACAATTGAAAATATGAATAAAATAGCCAATGGGGATTATTGGATTTCAATTATAAAAGGATATCACAATGGAGATTATGATATCTTTGAAGCAGAAAATAGATTATTGTTAAGATATAAGGAAGAACTACATAAAGTTTTCAATTATGTTTATTCAATACCTATTAAAAAATCTAAAGGGAGACTATCTAAATATCAAATGATTTTCGCTACTAACCATAAAGATGGCGCAATGTTAATGGCTGACAATATGATTAAGTGCAACAATGAGATTCAGGAAGAAATAAATAATGGTCAAGCTTGGATTTTTGATTATAACTACTCACTAATGAATATAGAAAGAGATTTACTTAATATTTTAGATAACGCGTTAATTAATATTAAGGATTTATATGATAAGGTTTACAATCATTATGGATTTGTTTATTTAACTTCAGATATTAATAATACTTTAAAGAAACTAGAAAAACAAGATAAAATTATTATATATAGATATCCAAGAACAACAGAAAAAGGTAAAATCTCAAAAAGTATGGATATAAAAAAGCATACTATAAAAATTAAAAGGAAAAAAATATGAAATCAATCGAAAGAAAAAGTTTAATATATAAAACAGGTGTAGAATATGGAGATTATACCATTAATATAGCTGAAGGTTGTTCTCATGGATGTAAATATCCTTGTTATGCAATGATGATGGCAAAACGCTTTGGTAAGGCCAAGACTTATGAAGATTGGTGTGAACCCAAAATTGTTTCTAATGCGTTGGAATTATTAGATAAAGAATTGCCAAAAATGAAGGAAAATATTAAATCAATTCAATTGTGTTTTACAACAGACCCATTCATGTATAATTATCCTGAAATAAGCAATTTGAGTTTAAACTGTATTAAAAAAATTAATTCTTATGGGATTCCTTGTACTGCTCTAACGAAAGGATTGTTACCACAAGAATTAGAAAATTTATCAAAAAACAATGAATACGGGATTACATTAATTTCATTAAATGAAGATTTTAGAAAAGAAATGGAGCCGGGTTCTGCACCTTATAAAGATAGAATTGAAAGATTAAAATATTTACATAATAAGGGTTGTAAAACTTGGGTTAGTATTGAACCTTATCCTACTCCAAATTTCATAGAACAGGATTTATCAGATATATTGAAAGAATTAAGTTTTGTAGATAAAATAATATTTGGTAGATTGAATTACAATGCAAAAGTATCACAATATAAAAATTACAAACAATTTTTTAACGATATGGCGAATATTGTTATAGATTTTTGCAAATTAAACAATAAGCAATATCATATCAAAGACGGAACTATAACACAATAGATTTAAGGAAGATGCAATGAAATATAATCATATTGGACAGTGTTGTATATGCGGTAAAACTTGTCAATTAACAAAAGAACATGTTCCGCCACATAAAGCATTTAATAATTTCAAATCACAGGGGTTAACAGGTGATAATTTTATAAATGCACTACAAAATAAAAAATATAAAATCAAGTTAAACCAAAGCGGTTCCTACGACTATACTCTTTGTGCAGAGTGTAATAATCATACAGGAAAATGGTATGCAGAAGACTATGTTAATTTTATAAGGTCGGTTCATTCTTTCTGTAACGATATGCCAGAGAATGCAACATTTTTAACATTAGAAGCAGATAATATTCGAATGGGAAACATTGTTAAAGAAATCTTTGCAATGTTTGCAAGTTCTTTACAATACAATCGAGTATCAGATTTAGGAATTGATAAATATTTACTAGAAAAAGAAAACTTTAAAATAGATACTTCAAAATTTAAATTATATTGTTATATGAATTTTGATTATATGATTGAGAAAACGGGTGTAATATCTGCTTTTAAAACAGATGGAAGTGTTATAACTTTTGCAAGTTTAAAGACTTACCCATTAGGTTTTGTGTTAAATCTAAATCCAAAAATTTCAGATAAAGCATGGGAACAGATGTTAGATTTGGAAGATGTTATAAAAGCAGAAAATAATTTAATTGAAAAAATCGCTTTAAATATTCCAATTATAAATAATTATCAACCTGCATTTAATACAAAAAAACTTATTGAAGATATTAGAAATAAAAGCACTAACTCAAATTAGTGCTTTTTCTATATATAAATGATTGGTTTGTTTTGCTTTTGAGCGTATTTGAGAGTGCGATAAGCTCCACTCTTATAGGTTTCTTCTATATGGCAGACAAGAATATCACAGTTATCAATAATCCATTTGTTGCGCTTTACTATTTTTTGTTTGTAATGCAATTCTTCTATTTCAGGTAGAATGGAGCCGTCATAACAAGATGGTAATTCATATTTGTCTTTCTCATGATGATAGTATGTTAAAATGCTAATAAGTTTACTGTAATGGCTATTTATATTATTCTTCAACAAAATCATCAACAAAAGGTTTCTATAAGTTAAACATATCAACAGGCACTTCAAAAAAGTTAAGTGAAAACTGTGCAGATGGATTGATTGCAGTGAATAATAAAATATACTTTATTCAAACAGCAATTTCATATACAAATGATTATCCTAGCCAATCAAATGGAAATGGAAAATTATATTGTTATGACGGCAATAA
>JAFVWN010000038.1 GCA_017501645.1 Clostridia bacterium
AGGACACAATTACCGTTTATCTGGTTCATCATCTCCAAGTTGCGAAAGTGATGGCTATGATGAATACGAATGTAGTAATTGTGGAGATTCATATACTGAGACAATAGAAGCAACAGGTCACGATTATGATAGTGATTATACGGGGCCAACTTGTGAAGAGGATGGATATTATACTCACACATGTAGTAATTGTGGGGACTCATACGAAACCTCAGGGGCTAGTGCAACTGGACACAGTTACGAATTAGTTGATGAGGGTGGCGGTTCAAACTGTCAAGACCAAGAATGGGAGGAATATGAGTGTTCATATTGTGGTGATTCGTACACAACATGGGGTGGTTATGGCGGTCACGATTATGATAGTGATTATACAGGACCAACTTGTGAAGAGGACGGATATTATACATATTCTTGTAAATATTGTAGTGAAAGCTATACCGAGCCAGGACGCCCAGCAACTGGACACAACTGGGATTACTTGGATGATGAAACTGAAGAATGTACTTCTTGTGGTGCAACAAGGTCAACGCACGGATTTATAGCTTCAGGAGGCGAAGATTTAGAAATAGAAATTAAGGGATTTGCTGAAGAAGAAAGTTTTGTGAGTGAAGAAATTGATTTTATTATTAAATCTCAAGAGCAAGTTTTAATCAGTCAAGATGATGACTTAATTGAAGAAATCAAAACTGTTACAGATGATTAAAATCAGTAAGAAAAACAATAACACATAAACAAAAAAATAGATGTCAAAAACAAGGCTGGCAAAAATGCCGGCCCTGTTTTTTTTATAAATTAATTTTTACCTAAAAACTGTGTTTTTTTGTTTTTAACCTTAATTTATTTGACATAATGTTACGCATTGCTATACAATTATAATGTATGAATAACAAAAGACAAGAAAGGAAGATTTCTGTGATAATAGGCATAATAATGGTGTGCCTATCTTTTCTTGTGTGTGGGGTTATAGTAAATAAAGAAAGGGTACAGTCTCAAAGTGCATACGCCATTGAAGAAGGTGGTTCTGTTTACATAAAAAGTGGAGCTACTTACACAATGGGTGGTGGTTCAATTTCAAATAAATTGGCAAGATTTGGTGGATTTATTTATGTTGCAGATGGTGGCACATTTATAATGAATGGTGGTACGCTTTCTGGAGGTTCTGCAGAGTTTGGTGGAGCTATTTATGTTGCTAGTGGAGGAAAAGCTTACCTCAATACAGGAACTATACAAAATTGTAATGCTTCTGGAGGAGGCAATGCTGTCTATGTTGAAGACGGCGGATACCTTGAAATGGGTGAGGGATTCGTCATAACTAGTAGCGGTACGGATTACACCGAGTCTATTAGAGCTGTTGATGCTACGAATGTAAAAAGACCAGTGTTAGTTACTCCTTATGTGAATGGCGTTGAAAAAACAGCAATTAAAACTTTTTCAAATGTTAACCTCGGGGCAATAGGTCTTCCAAGTCAAACAGGTTGTGGTTGGTATCAAGAATCTACATATAAAAATAAAGTATCGACAAACACTTTGGTTGGCACATATGCAGAAACAAACGAATTGAAAATATATTTCCCAAGCCATAATTATGGAAACTGGGTTACAACAACTGTTGCTACTTGTACAGCAACAGGATTGCAAAATAAGACTTGTACAATATGTAGTGATGTTCAATCTCAAACCCTTCAAATAGACGCTTCAAATCACGGCACTTGGGGTACATATACAGGAACAATCACTGCGGCAACTTGTTTAAAAACCGGAACAAAAGGAACATATTGTTCTGGTTGTAAGGTTTTAAAGTCTACAAGTGAAATTGCTATAGATGGAAGCAATCACGAAAAAACAACAACCCATACCAGCACAATCACTTTTGCAACTTGTATTGCAAAAGGAACAATGGGTCATTATTATGATTGTTGTAATGCATTGAAGAATACAACTGATATAGCAATTGATGCAAACAATCATACAAAAACAACAACTCATACAGGAACAATCACTGCAGCAACTTGTATAGCAACAGGAACAATGGGGCATTATTATGATTGTTGTAATGCATTGAAGAATATAACAGATATAGCAATTGATGCCAACAATCACACAAAGACTACAACTTATAATTCAACAATTACAGCTTCAACCTGTACAGCAACAGGAACAATGGGGACATATTATGATTGTTGTAAAGCATTGAAATCTACATCCACAATAGCAAAACAAGCACATGGATATGCAGGAACATACACGGGAACTATTACTGTTGCAACTTGTGTTGCAAAAGGAACAATGGGTACATACTGTACGAAGTGTGATCAACTTATGAGCACTGCAGATATAGCAATTAATGCAAATAATCATACAAAAACAACAACCCATACCAGCACAATCACTTTGGCAACTTGTATAGCAAAAGGAACAATGGGTCATTATTATGATTGTTGTAATGCATTGAAGAATACAACAGAAATTGCGATAGATGCTAATAATCATACAAAAACAACAACTCATACTGGAACAATCACTGCGGCAACTTGTATAGCAACAGGAACAATGGGTCATTATTATGATTGTTGTAATGCATTGAAGAACACAACAGAAATAGCAATAGATGCTAACAATCATACAAAAACAACAACTCATACAGAAACAATAACTGCGGCAACTTGTACAACAAACGGAACAACGGGGCATTATTATGATTGTTGTAATGCGTTAAAAACAACTTCTTCAATTAATGCTCTAGGGCACAGTTATGGAAACTGGGCAACTACAACAACTGCAACTTGTTATAGGGCGGAAGTTCAAACGAGAGTATGTTCAAGAGATAGTTCTCATACGGAAACACAGACGCTAAGTAGGGCGAATCATAATTATAATGACTATATTTCAACAACAAATCCTACATGTGTGGATCAAGGTTATGACAAGTATGAATGTCAGTGGTGTACGAATTATATTTACAAAAATTACACTGCAGCGACAGGACATAACTGGCAAACAACATCATACAATACAGGTGTAAATTGTGTAACACAAGGAAGCACAAATCAAACATGTTCGAGATGTAGTAGTACGCAAACTATTGCGGGTGGAGGATATTATGGTCCTCATTCATACACAAGTTCAGTGACAAAAGCCGCAACTTGTAAAGCAGAAGGGGTTAGAAGTTACTCTTGTGCAAATAGTTCTTCACACGATTATACTGAATCAATTGCGGTTAACAGTTCAAATCACGAAGAGTCTGCAACAACGAGTTATGGTAATGGATATACAAGTTGTACGACAACAGGATTTATTAAAAATTATTATCCTTGTTGTGATGCACTTATAAGTAATACAAGTTATTCTTCACACGCACAAGGAACATATTTTACAAATGATGCTACTTGTACTTATAAGGGATATGATAAATATTATTGTTCAAGAAAAGGAAACGGTTGTACAGGTCAAGTTTCAGTTGCGAGGTCATCATACGATACAGGATATCACTACCAATCATTAGGTGGTGCTGCTTGGGATACTTACACAAGTGTTATAACAGCAGCGACATGTACAGCAACAGGATCTTCTGGAACATATTGCTCTGGGTGTGGTGCTAGAATTTCAACATCAACTATACCGATAGATAGTACTAATCACAGCTGGGGAAGTTGGTCAACAACAACAACCGCGACTTGCCAAAGGGCAGAAGTTCAAACGAGAGTATGTTCAAGAAGCAGTTCACATACGGAAACACAGACGCTAAGTAAGGCGAGTCATAATTATAATGACTATGTTTCAACAACGGCTGCAACATGTTCATCGCAAGGTTATGATAAATATGAATGTCAATGGTGTACAGATTATGTTTACAAAAATTATACAGCAATAAACAGTTCAAACCATTCGGATATATCAAGATCGGAAGGTTTGTTGTCAAGTTGTGTAATTACTGGATATATTCAAGAATATTGTTATGGGTGTAACAAAACAGTAAGTACTAGTAGTTATTCGGAACACAGTTTTGGAGATTATTATGTAACCAAGGAAGCAACATGTGTAGAAAAAGGAACTAAAAGGGCTGATTGTACGAGAAGTGCATGTACTAGCTATAGAACATCTCAGTTAGCTGTAAACTCAGGCAACCATGTAAATACAACCACACAGTCAGGGCTTACAACTGATTGTACAACTACAGGATATTTAAAAAATGTTTGTACAGATTGTGACACAATACTTAGTTCTTATTCATATTCAAGTCACAGTTATGGTTATTGGAAAACAACAACAGCCGCAACTTGTACAACAACAGGAACAAAACGATATTATTGTAATAGAACGGGTTGTTCAAGTTATAATTCAACACAAACTATTGCGGCATTAGGGCATAATTATACAATTTCTGTATCGGCTGCAAAGCATAAGTGTTCTCGTTGTTCAACAACTGCAGTACATATGTTAGTCATAGATGAACTTGGTAGATCTGTGTGTTCATTGTGCGGATATACTACTGCAATAAATTTCGCACCTACAGGCAATTGTGTTTGTAAAGAATTTGAGTGTGATAATACGATTTATTATCCAGAAACAACAATATTCATAAAAAAAGAAACAGCGTTTTTAAATGATGAGGATGGTGTAATAAAAATAGAATAATGTAAAAGAACCATATTTTATGGTTCTTTTCTTTTGCGACATAAAAAGTTTGAGAAATTTTAGATAATGATTGATTTTGCTTTTGCTGTGGTGTATAATTGAAATTGTGTTAAACAATATATAAAACATAAGGAGAAAATGCATTTTATGACTAAGAAATTTGTTTACAAGTTTGCCGAAGGTAAAGCTGATATGCGTGAACTTCTTGGTGGTAAGGGTGCTAACCTTGCAGAAATGACTAACATTGGTCTTCCTGTTCCTCAAGGTTTCACTGTAACAACAGAAGCATGTATTAAGTATTATGATGATGGCAGAAAAATCGACGAATCTATCCAAAAGGAAATTTTCACAAATCTTGCAGACCTTGAAAAGTTAACTGGCAAGGGCTTTGGTGACAAAAAGAACCCATTGCTTGTTTCAGTTCGTTCAGGTGCTAGAGCTTCTATGCCTGGTATGATGGATACTATTTTGAACCTTGGTTTAAATAGTGAAACAGTTGAAGGTTTAGCTGCTCTTACTGGTAACCCAAGATTTGCTTATGACAGCTACAGAAGATTTATTCAAATGTTTGCTGATGTAGTTATGGAAGTTCCAAAGCCATTATTCGAAGCAATTCTTGATGAAGAAAAAGAAAAGAAAGGTGTAACTCTTGACACTGACCTTGATGCTGATGATATGAAGGAAATTGTTAAGAAGTTCAAAGCTCTTTATAAGAAAGAAAAGGGCGAGGATTTCCCTGAAGATGTTAAAACTCAACTTATTCTTGCAGTTGAAGCTGTATTTAGAAGCTGGGAAAACCCAAGAGCTATCGTATACCGCAGAATGAACGATATCCCATCAAGCTGGGGTACTGCAGTTAATGTTCAATCAATGGTATTTGGTAACGCTGGTGAAGATTCTGGTACAGGTGTTGCATTCACTCGTAACCCTGCTACTGGTGAAAATGTTCTTTATGGTGAATACCTAATGAACGCACAAGGTGAGGATGTCGTTGCTGGTATCCGTACACCAAGCCCAATTGCTGAACTTAAAAAGCAAAACAAGGCTGTTTATGAGCAATTCGAAAAGATTTCTCAAACTCTTGAGAATCACTACAAAGATATGCAAGATATGGAATTCACTATCGAGCATGGTAAGCTTTATATGCTTCAAACTCGTAACGGTAAGAGAACTGCTAAAGCTGCTCTTAAGATTGCGGTTGATATGGTTAAAGCTGGTATGTGGACTGAACAAGAAGCTCTTCTTAAGATTGAGCCAAAACAACTTGACAGTCTTCTTCACCCAACATTTGAAGCTGCTGCATTAAAGAAAGCTACTCCTGTTGCTCAAGGTTTACCTGCATCTCCAGGTGCTGCAACTGGTAAAGTTTGCTTCACTAGTGCTGAAGCTATTGAAAGAGCTAACAACGGCGAAAAAGTTGTTCTTGTTAGACTTGAAACTTCTCCAGAAGATATCGAAGGTATGGAAAAGAGCCAAGGTATCTTAACAGTTCGTGGTGGTATGACATCTCACGCAGCCGTAGTTGCTCGTGGTATGGGTACTTGTTGCGTTTCTGGTTGTTCTGCAATTGCTGTAGATGAAGAAACTAAGACAATGACTGTTGCTGGTAAGACATACACTGCTAACGATTACATCTCAATTGATGGTGTAACTGGTAATGTTTATGGCGAGCAAATCGCTACAGTTCCAGCTTCACTTTCTGGTGACTTTGGAAAGATTATGGCTTGGGCTGATAAGTATCGTGCTTTAAGCGTTAGAACAAACGCTGATAACCCAAGAGATGCTAGACAAGCTTACGAATTTGGTGCTGAAGGTGTTGGTTTGTGTAGAACTGAGCATATGTTCTTCGAAGCAGACAGAATTAAAGCCGTTCGTGAAATGATTGTTTCTAAATCTGTAGAGGAAAGAAAGAAAGCTCTTGCTAAGATTCTTCCAATGCAAAGAAAAGATTTCGAAGGCATCTACAAAGAAATGAAGGGTAACCCTGTAACAGTTCGTCTTCTTGACCCACCTCTACACGAGTTCCTTCCACACACAGATGTTGAAATCGCTGAACTTGCAAAAGAAATGGGCTTAACATTCGAAGACCTTAAGGCAACTGTTGAATCTCTTCACGAGTTCAACCCAATGCTTGGTCACAGAGGTTGTCGTCTTTGCGTTACATATCCTGAAATTGCAGAGATGCAAACTCGTGCTATTATGGAAGCTGCTGTTGCTGTTAAGAAAGAAAATGGCTACAACATTGTTCCAGAAATTATGGTTCCACTTGTTGGCGAAAAGAACGAACTTGACTATGTAAGAGACTTCATTGTTAAAACTGCTGATGCTGTTATCGCTGAATCAGGCATTGAAATGACTTACAAAGTTGGTACAATGATTGAAATCCCAAGAGCTGCTCTAACTGCAGACAAGATTGCTGAAACTGCAGAATTCTTCAGCTTTGGTACAAATGACCTTACTCAAATGACTTATGGCTTCAGCCGTGATGATGCTGGTAAGTTCTTAAAAGATTACTATGCTAAGAAAATCTTTGAACAAGACCCATTCGCAAGAATTGACGAAAATGGTGTTGGTAAACTTGTTGCTATGGCTTCTAAACTTGGAAGAGAAACAAGAAAAGACCTTAAGCTTGGTATCTGTGGTGAGCACGGTGGTGACCCTGCAACAATCGAGTTCTGTCATAATGTTGGTTTAACTTATGTTTCATGTTCTCCATTTAGAGTTCCTATTGCTCGCTTAGCTGCTGCTCAAGCAAACATTAAGAACCCTCGTTCTTAGTTTAATAAAATTTAGAAAGTCGAGATTTCTCGGCTTTCTTTTTTTATGAAAAAAACTAAATTGGCTTTGTTAAAAAAGCTAAATAACTTTAAGTTTGTTTAGATTAGCCTTGTAAAAAAAACTAAATAACTTTAAGTTTGTTTAAATTGGCTTTGTAAAAAAAACAAATAACTTTAAGTTTTGTTTGGGCTGAAAAATTTTTCTTATTCATAATCAAAAATAAATTAAAATTTTTTAACACACAAAAAGGTGGTGGGGGATTTTGAAAAATTTATAAATTTCAACAAAAAGTAATTACAAATATATTACAAAAAGTATTAAAAATTAGTTGACATAATAACTTATATTTTGTATCATAGTTGTAATAATAATACGAGGTGAAAATATATGGCAAAATTTAAAATTGATAAAAATAAAGTAAACGCAAAAACTATTAACAGAACTATAAGAATTAAGCAAGAAACTTTTGATAAGCTAATGGAACTTAGCAATGGTAATGAAATTTCATTCAATAAAGTTGTTAATGAATGTATTGAGTATGCATTAAGTCATATGTAATAGTTATATCTGTGAGTAATAAAGCTAAAAACTAAGTGTTGTTAACTTGATGCTTTTTTGGTATGTTTGATAGGAGAAAAATATGGTAAATCCAGATAATAAAACAAGCATTTTAGATGAAGTAAAGCTTTCTCAGTATGTAAGTTTGATTGAAAACAACCCTTGTCATATTGCTACTGTTAGCAAAAATAACACGCCCAATTTGTCTGTTGCAACGGATATAAAGGTCTTAGATGATACAACAATTCTAATTTCTAACAATGAAATGATTCATACGCCAGATAATGTAATGGCAAATGGAAATGTAGTATTAACATCTTTTAATGATAAATGGGCTGGATTAAGGTTGACAGGTAAAGCGAATTATTATACTAGTGGGCATTATTTTGATGTTTGTAATGAGTTTTTTAATAATGAAACAGCAACTCCAAAAGGTGTTATAATAATACATATAATAAAGGTAGAAGGGATTGCATAATATGAATACACATCATTTTTTTGATGTGTATTTTGTTTTTTTATAATATACGAATATTCAAATTTTTAGTGTAGCGCTATTGTTTTTGTAAATGAGGTTTCAATTATATTTTGTAAGTTTTTTGTTTATAAAGATAGTGATTTTATAATAAAAATTTTAAACAAAAAAATGTATAAAGTTATTGACATTTTAATGCTGTTTTTGTAATAAAACTGTTTAAAATTTAAAATAAAAAAACAGTTATGACCGTAATTTTTTGGTTTGGCAAAGAAAAATATTAAAATTTTCAAAAAAATATTGAAAGAAAAAAAAGACATTTTTGAAAGTTTGTCGAATATATCTATTGTATATGCAATAGTCTTATTGAAAATTATACATTTTAACAATTTTTTGTTAATACTTAAATGAGGTCTAAAACTGTTGTTTTACACTTGATTTAAGTACCATAAATTTTCATTATGCATTTACATTTGAAATATTTCAATGTTTTTAAAGGGAATATAGCTTTGGTAGATAATGAAATCTGGTCCAAATTTATTGAAGAACTAAAAACAAAGACCGACTTTGTTGGAGTAATTTCAAGATATGTCCAACTTGAAAGGAAAGGTCGTTTGTTTTGGGGCAGGTGTCCTTTTCACGCGGAAAAGACGCCTTCTTTTGCTGTCAACGATTATGACCAGTTTTATCATTGTTTTGGTTGTGGTGTTGGCGGAGATGTTATTAAGTTTGTAAAAGAAATAGAGTCTGTTGATTATATGGGGGCTATTCATATTTTGGCAGAACAAGCTCATTTGGAAGTTCCAGCCAGATATACTTCATCAAGTGAAGAGCAAAATATCAAAAAAAGAAAAGAACAAAAAGATAGGCTAGTTGCACTTATGAAAGATGCAGCAATGCATTATGTTGAAAACTTAAGTTCTCCAAGGGCAAAAGCTGGAGTTGAGTATATGCACAAAAGGGCAATTGATGGTCAAATTGGGAGAGCTTTTGGTTTAGGTTTTGCTCTTGATTTCAATGATATGCCAAAATTTTTAGCTTCTAAAGGTTATACTCAAGAAGAGATGGTTTTATCTGGAGTTGTAAAAGTTAAAGATGGAAGACCTTATGATGCATTAGGTGGAAGAGTTATCTTTCCGATCATTGATGTGAATTCAAATGTTGTTGCGTTTGGCGGAAGAACTTTAGATCCTCATCCGGATTTTGCAAAGTACTTAAACACCGCTGAGACATTGCTTTTTAACAAGTCTAAAAATTTATATGCAATTAACCTTATAAAAAAGATGAAGACAAAATCAATCAAGTTTGATTCTCTTATAGTTGTTGAAGGTTATATGGATGTTATAAGTTTGCACAAAGCTGGTTTCAATACGGCAGTTGCAAGTATGGGAACAGCGCTAACGACTGAGCAGGCAAAACTTATAAAGAGATTTGTTGATAAAGTTTATATTTGTTATGATGGTGATACTGCTGGTAAAAAAGCAACGCTTCGAGGTCTTGATATATTAAAAGATAACGGTCTTGATGTTTATGTAATGAGTTTGCCTGAAGGATTAGATCCTGATGATGTTATCAATAAATATGGTCAAGCCGGTTACAGAAAGATTATGGAACAAGCATTGCCGCTTATTGATTTCAAATTAGAATTTCTTAAGAAACTTTATGATGTTAAATCATCAGAGGGAAAAACCAAATATCTCAATGATGCTATTGAAGTACTAAATTCTTTAACAGATGTTGAAAAAGAGGTTTATATTTCAAAGGTTAGTGAAACATCTGGTATAATGAAAGACTTTATTAAGAGACAGTTGGTTTCAAGTACCGGTGAAACAAAAAATGTTCAAAATAAATTATCTTCTGTGGGTGCTGTTAAAGTTGAACAAACGGAGTTTAGAGAAAAGGCACCGCTAGATAAAAAAGTTGTGCAAGCAGAAAAATTTATTTTGTCTGCAATGTTACATAGAAAGCCTTATGCACATTTCAAAACAGATTTGACAGAATATTTTACAGATGGCAGAGAGGATTTTTATAAGACGATTATGGAACTTTCAAATATAGCAAACGAAAAGGATTTACCAAAACTTTTTTTTGAAAAGTATGCTGGAATTCATAATGATGAAGCTGAAGAAACCTCTCAAGATAAAGCAAAAAACGAAACGGCAGAAAAGGCAATTGAAATTATTAACTATATATTAAAAAATGTTAGTGATGAAAATGACTTGAGTTATTTCAAAGATTGTGTTCAGCATCTTTATAAGGGTTATGCTGAAAGGCGTATACAAAAACTTAATGAACAATATGTAAAAGAAATTGAAAAAGATAAAAGAGCTGAAATTCTTAAAGAAATTGGAGAATTGACGGCAAATAAAAATAAAAAGGTGGATTTGTAATGGCTATGAAGTCAAAAGTTGAAGCTGAAGTTAATAAAATAATTGAGGCTGGCAAAAGAACTGGAAGTATTAATATTGAAGATGTTTCCGAAAAATTTGCAAAACTTGGAGCTGATGAAATTGATGAAATTTTATCAAAAATTCAAGAGAGTGGAATTAAATTAATTGAAAACACAGTAATTCAAAGTGATGATGAAATTGAAGAATTAATGAACAAGGCCAGCATTGATGACCCTGTAAAAATGTATCTTAAGGATATTGGTAAAGTTCCTTTACTTACACCTGAAGGTGAAGTGGAACTTGCTGTAAGAATGTTGGAAGGTGACGAGACTGCAAAAAGAAGGCTTTCAGAGTCTAACCTTAGGCTTGTTGTTAGTATTGCTAAGAGATATGTTGGAAGAGGACTTTTATTCCTTGATTTAATTCAAGAAGGAAATTTTGGATTAATGAAAGCTGTTGAAAAGTTTGATTATACAAAGGGTTATAGATTTTCAACCTATGCAACTTGGTGGATTCGTCAATCAATCACAAGAGCTATTGCAGATCAGGCGAGAACAATTAGAATTCCTGTTCATATGGTTGAAACAATTAATAAACAATTAAGGGTTGCAAGAGGTTTGCTTCAAACGCTAGGAAGAGAACCAACTACTGAAGAAATTGCAAAAGAAATGGGGATTACTGAAGAAAAGGTTAGAGAGGTTCAAAAAATTGCTCAAGAAACAGTTTCTTTAGATACTCCGGTTGGTGAAGAAGAAGATAGTAATCTTGGAACATTCTTACAAGATGAGTCAGCTGCGAACCCTGCTGAGTCAGCAACAGCAATGATGTTAAAAGAACAACTTCTTGATGTTCTTAACACATTAACCCCTCGTGAACAAAAAGTAATTATGTTGCGATATGGTGTTGATGATGGACACCCAAGAACTCTTGAAGAAGTTGGTAGAGAGTTTAATGTTACTCGTGAACGCATTAGACAAATTGAAGCTAAAGCTCTTAAGAAATTGAGACATCCTTCAAGAAGTAAAAGACTTAAAGATTTCTTAGAAGATTAATATTGTAAACCAATTATATATTTGACTTACTTTGACTTTTGTTGTATGGTTAAGGTAGTAATTGTAAAGGAGTTATTATGCAAGAATTATTAAGATATCAAGATATTGATGCAAGAATTAGAAAACTTGAAACAAAAATAAATGAAAGTGAAAATCGAAAAAATGCTGGAAGTATGCAGGCAATTGTTAAATCTTGTCAAGAGGAAATTGGTAAGCTTGATTCAGTTGCAAATATGCTTGTTGAGAAATATGAACAAGCTACAGTTTTATATAATGAATTTGTAAAAAAACTTGAGAAGTTAGAAAAAGATATTGCTTCTTTAGGGGATGAAAATTTGGGTGCTTTGCAGGAGACTGTAAAGAGTGTTACAAAAAATGCTGAAGTTTTGGAAAGCAATATCGAGATGCTTCAAAAGAAGATTGAGGCTGCAAACAAAAAGCATAATGAGATGATGAAAAAGGCAACAATTGCGAGAGGAAAGTATGATGAATACAAAGCAGTCTTCTTGAAAGAAAAAGCAACTTGCGAGCCAGAAATTCAAAGATTAAAACTTGAACTAGCAAAACAAGGCGAAAAAGTAAAACCAACACTTTTAACGAAATATAAAACAAAGGTTGAGGGGAAAATGTTTCCTGTTTTGGTTCAAGAAAATAAGGGAATGTGTCCAAGTTGTAGAATGCAAATACCAGCAGGTAAATTAGTTGAACTTGTAAAAACTGGAATTATTGAATGTGAAAATTGTGGAAAAATGATTTATAAATTATAATACAAAAAGAAGAGATTGCTAAAAAAAGCCATCTCTTTTTTTTGTGTTTTTTAAGAAAATAGTTCTTTTTAGTTTATCAAGTTTTTTTTTCAAATTTCTTTTATGTGAATTGTTTATGTTTTTTTTGAATGCCAGAAAATGTTATATATACATTTATAAATAAAAGTCATAAAAATAAAAACTGCAAATGACATAAATATGTGTTAAAATACGGCTCTAAAGTGGTGTTTTGTAAGATAAAATAGGTGGGTATTCTATGTGTTTTAAATATATATGGCAGTAGTGTGTTGTTTTGTGTTTTGTTCTTGTGTAAAACCGTTGAAGATGGGTGTGTGTTTAATTATAAATATAATAAAAAACGCAAAAATAAAGAAAAACAAGTGAAAAACAATATCAAAACAACAAAATATAAAAATATTGTGCGTTTTTTTAGTTTTGGTGTTTTTGTCTTTGTGCTTTCAATTATGAGATAAAAAGCATATAAGTTAGGGTGTTTTTTTGTAGATTTAAAAAAGTAAAAAAAATATAAAATAACCCCTTAATTCGTTTGGAGTTTTTAAAAATATTTGATAAACTATAAATATATATAATATATATTTTGTCACAGGTGGTACATACTAAAGATAGTGGCAATAAAGGAAAGAGATATGTTTGCAACAACAAAGAAAAAAAGAATATTTTTATTATCAATGTTGATAACATTAATTGCTATAGTTTTTGTGGGGGTGGGGCTCGGAGTCTTCTTCTTAGTAAGAGACAATAACTCAATGACTCTAGCAAAGAGACAGGCTGTCTTTGGGCGGACTGTTAATTCTGCTGTGGTTGTTCCTGAGCAGGCAGAAATAGATTTGTCAAACCTTCCATCTGGTGTTGAAGCTAAAAATGTTGTTATGGCATCAGATAGATATTTTGTAATCAAAACAAATTCTTCAATCTATGTTGTGTACGACAAAGAAACTTCTTCTTATGTTGATATTGGGTCAAAAGTAAACTTTAATAAGGTTGATGCAATATATGGTTCTTTAGTTGTTTTATCTTATGGTTCACACATTACCTTATTTAATCTTACATCTTTAGAAGTTGTTGCCAATCTTTTGAATGTGAATATTATTTATGATAGCGGATTCTTACTATTGACATCTAATAATAAAAACCCAATAACTGTTTATCAAGATTCAGTTGCTTTGGTTGATACATATGTTGCATTATTAAATGTTGAGAGTGGCGAGGTTGTTTTTGAGGCTAAGGGCAGTGATGATATTATTAATGTGACAATGTCTTATGGTATGTTGGTTGCATCTTATCCTTCTCGTACTGAGGTTTATAAATTATCAAACTCTTTAGTTTTGAAAAAGAGTTTTGAAAATAAAAATGAAATACAAGAAGGGACAAATGTTACAAGTTTAATCACAAACAAGGCTTATTATATGTCAAGTTATTACAGAGTGTTTGCAATTCATAATAACCTTGTGCTTATAGAAAAGTCTTATGTGGTTTCTAGTGCAGAGTATGATATTACAGGTCTACTATCTAATGGTGAGCATAGAAATTATAAAAACAGTTATTATGTTTGGGACTTGTCAAAAAATGTTCAATTTGATATTGACAATAACGGAATGATTCTTGAGGCCTTAGATGTTGATATTTCAAGAAACTATTTTGCATTAGTTAGAGTGCCAATTAACCAAAAGACAGCTTTAGATAGTGAAAACAAGTTGATAACTTACTATCAAATAGTGAAAACAAAGAAAGGATATAAACTCGTTCAACTTGTTGAATACGATTATTCAAAGTTTGGACAAGTTATAGGTTATAACGGAAAAGGTTTATTTACAACTGGTACATCAAATTCTGCTTATATTGGTTTTGATGGAGAAAAGGAGGATTTCAAAGCTCTTGAAGTTGAAAACTCAAAGATAACTCAAAGTACATACAATGATGTTGTGGTTGTTTCATCTGTACAAGGTGAAAAGAAACTTTATGACAATAAAGGTAATCTTCTTGTAGGAAAATTATTTACACAAATTTCACCATTTGTAGACGGTGGAGCTGTTGCATTATATGGAGACCAATACTATTTGGTTTCAAATTCAGGTCTTACAAGAATGATTAATGGCTTTGCCGAAGAGTTCTCGCAATATGTTTTTATGGGTATTGGATATTTCTTTGTTGGTGAAGAGGGTGCGTATAAAGTCTGTGATCACACAGGTGAAATTGTATACGATGATGTTAATGTCTCTCTTGAATATAATCTAAACGCTCACAAAGTTATAATGGTTGTGCAAAGTGATAGTGTAAGTAAGGTAATAGAAATTACTCCAACCGAAGATGTTTTCTCTTCTAAAAACTTGATTGAGTATTTTAATACTTTCCAACAAGAAAGAAATTTTGCTCCGGCAAAAACTGCAGATGCAAGCGAGTCTATCCGTATAGATAGAACAGTAAACTATCTTACAAAAACTGAAGACCAAAATGTTGGTGGTGTTGCTCAAATTTCGTACAATATAGGTTTTAGTAATTTGGATGCGTTGACATTTAAGCCGTATGCTTCCCTTAACACAAAAGAAGCAAGTATGATACCTGGGTTTAACCAGGGGGCGACAGGGCAATATACATATAAGGTTGATGCTCCAAATGCTGGTGACGGAAAGGAGCATACATATGTGTTTGAAGGTGCTTACTTTGTTGGTGATGAGGATTCTTATTATTCTCTTGCTCTTATGAGGCTTAACGAGAATGGTACTTTTTATTATATGGTTACTTTAGCGGTTAGAGATTCGTACTTGTCTAAGGTTCAAGCAGAAACAGCAAATAAATCAGGAGCAACAACAAATATGCTGTTCTATGATTATAGAGTTGGTGTTATTAGAGAAGTTGATGTTCTTAGCGGAAATGATACTTTAGCGTTGTCTTATGCAGAGATGAAAACCAAGTTAGTTGCGACAATGTGGCAGGAAGGCGGGTTGCCAAATCAAACGCCATATAAACCTAGTGGACAGGATAATATTACAATAACTCCAAGACAGGTCGATTTGGAATATGCAGGCTTTGATGGTGGACTTATATTTACTTCAACAGAAGCTAGTGCAATGAGCATTCAATTTACAATAAGAAACACTTATGAAGCGACTAATCAAAAATCAAAAGTTGTTGGCAATGGGGAAACTAAAGATTGCGGAAGATATACACTTTCTTATAGCGGTTCAACATTATCTGTTAATGTAAAACCAGGTTACTTCTTAACATATTTTGATATTAATGTTGGAAACGCAACTGATGCTTTATATACAAATCTTACATCGGGCTCTTTAATAGGGTCAAGTGTAAATATAATTTCTTCGGCAACATTTACTGTTCCGTACGCAAGTTATATTCAACTTACAGGAGTTACTATAGTTGAAAGTTTCTCACATCTTAATCTTATTAGATATAATAAGGATATAAGGGAGAAATTAGATGCAAGCGGAAATGTCGTGATGGATGAGGAAGACGAAGAACCAATTCTTGAGGTTTATGAGCTTGAAGAGTATGAAGAATTGGGAATGCTTTATTTCTATTATGGATATGGCTCAGATGTAAGAACTGAAAGAAATCCTGCGCAAATAGGATTTTTAGACTTTAAGAAAAGAACAAGTGTAGAAATACCAGAAAAAGATGGTTATACATTTAAGAGTTATACACTTGTTAATATAGAAGAGAAAAATGTGCGTACGCAAGTCGTAGAAATTATTAACAAAGAAGGTAATCTTACTATAATTCCAGGAACAGATGCGGTTGCTGGAGAAGAAAAGTATTATGCAGATAATTACTTGTTGCCAACATCAGGGTTAAGTGCTTATTTCTTAGAGGCAATATACGAAGCTAAAACATATACTATTAACTATTATATGGATAAGCACAACTATGATTTGGGAAGAAATGAATTGTGGGATTCAAACGATAATTTAACAAGAAAACAAATTTTAACAGAAATTAAGTATTTTGATTATATTACTGAACTTCACGATATAACAACAGATGATTATAACCTTGATAATAATCCTGTTCCAATGGCAGAAAGTTGTATTTATAGAGGTTTTGATTTCCAAGGTTGGTTCTATTGGGATGCAGAAAACGAAGAAGAAGTAGAACTTGAAATTGGAGATATTTATACAACTGTTGGAAATCTTAGAGTTTATGCTAAGTGGGAGGCTCAAGTTTACACCTTAGAATTTGATGCGAATGTGGGTGAAAATGGGGCATATCAAGATATAACTGTTGGTGGATATCCTTATAATATAGATTCTGCTTATTTTACAAAAGATTTTGATTACTATAATGACGAAGATCCAACATTGAATGTAAATATTACAGCAGGATCGGAATTTGATCAAGATCAACCTATTGTTAAACAGATAACATATGCTGGTATGTATGGTTCTCTTCCAGCACTAGAAGGAAGGTCTGTTCAACCTAATAGTGGAATTGAAGAATATGTATTCCTTGGCTGGTATTTACATAAAGATTTGAATGCTGTAAATGATAGTTATGAATCACTAATTACAGGCGAAGATACTAATGGAAATCCAATAGTTAACTTGACAAGTGGTTCATTGGTTAACATTATTCCTCCAATTGTAGATGCGGAAACGGAGGAAAGAAAACTAACTATTTATGCACATTATAGAAGAATTGTTTATTCTTATACATTAACCTCTACTGTTGATTCAATGGCTTTAGGTGATGACAATAAGGAGTTGCCATTCGCATTAAAGTATACAGTTGAGGGCTCTACTGCAAAAGGTGTTAAAGCTCTATATTCTACAGATTCTAAATATGAATCTTATAATAAAGGTTCTTCTTATGAAGGACAGGATTGTAATAAGTGGTCTTTACAAGATGCGATAGATCCAACTTACACATTCTATATGGTTCAAGGTGAACAAGTAAAAATAAATGCCTTTGTTGGTGAAGGTTATTATGTTTCAGCAGTTGTATTCAAATTGCCTGATTACCGAGGTGGACAATATGAGGCAGTGATGAGAGGTCTTTGGGAGGCAGAAACGCAAGACCAATTTGAATTTGCTGAAGAATTAGAAGGGGAAATAGGTTCTGGTGTTGGTAATATAGAATGTTACTCTTCTGGTTTTAATATTCAGGTAATGATGGAAGAGTTCTATGCTTCAATAGCAAACCATACAGATGTAAATCCTCTTTGTATAGATGTTGAAATTCAATTCTCGTCTATGAAATTTACTAATGAGTTTAATGTTTCAGGCGTTTATAAAGGAGAGGTTAAAGAGGGACAAGAACCTCCTGTTGTTGCGGGTGATGGTAGAGTAACAAATGAAAATGGTGAAATTATAACAAAACAAGAGAACATTATATATGGATACACCAATACATATAAAACAATGTCAGGAGCATCTAGTACAAGTTCGAATGTTGCAAATTCATATTTAAAAAGCGTTACTTTAGATGATGTGACACTTATTACTTTTGAATACGAGTATGGATATGAAAGTGTTCCGTCAATTATTTCAACAACTCCAGTGTTCTATCATATTATGTCTGCAAATGTTTCTCCAAAATCATCCGAGTGGAAAAAAGAGGGTGATGGAACTACTTATAAGACAGATACTTATGAGCTTGCTTTTGAGACAGAAACAGGAACTTTAATATTTACATTGAAGTCAATTTATTATTATGTTAAGGCCGACACAAGCCTAAACTACTATGTTTACGAGTTAAAAATAAAGAGTAAAAAAGACCATTTAGTAGATGTTTGTTATGAAGATGTAAGGTCTATAGTTGAATTTAAACTTT
This sequence comes from Clostridia bacterium, assembly GCA_017501645.1. Taxonomy (GTDB): domain Bacteria; phylum Bacillota; class Clostridia; order Christensenellales; family UBA1242; genus UMGS2069. Next base: position 18,461 of record JAFVWN010000038.1, read on the forward strand.
ATGATGTGGATTATTCAACTGAAGACAATGGCTTAATTCCAAACGAAGATACTGCAAGTATTCAAAAAAGAGCAACAATAACTGTTGCAGAGGGAACAAATAACTATAATGGTTATTACACTCAAGGAGAAGATACAATTTCTCCAACACAATATATAAGATATAATATATTACCAACAGAGAATTACTTTATTAGTAGTATATCTATTTCTTATAACGGAAGCGAAAGATATATTATTGCATTCCCAACAATAGCAATAAATAATGATGGTGGAAGTATTAACATTTCTCAAACGGCAGGCTTTGAAATTTATGGTGCGTCAAGTCCGTTGTTAAGAAATGAAAATACAGTATTGTTTAAGTCAACAAATATAAGTGTGTCTTGGTTGAGCGGTAGAGGTTTTGCCGTAACAATTAATCAAATTAGACACAAAGTGGCAATATCATTAACAATGCTTGAATATAAGTTATTCCAAGTTCAAACTCCGGGTTCAAATGATACAACTTTTGAAATCAATCAGGAATTAGCGAGTGCTAAAGGAAATAATTTCCCTACAAATGTTGCTATCCCTGCTGGGGTATATTACTATAAAGAAACGGGTGTTGTTGGTACAAGTCAAGAAACGATTACTTATTGTAACTGGGTTATTGCCGGCAAGCAAGACGGGTTAGATACTATTACTGTTAAGCCTGATATTTCAGGTAAGATTGCTTATAAAGTAAGAAGTGTAATTCCTTCTGGAATGAATGATGTAATTAGAGTAGACGAAGATGGTTTTGCTCAATATGATACAACAAACACTTCTCAAAATGGTCATAAAGCTGCTGTTGAACTAGCTGTAGATACTGCAGGATTTTTGGTAAATAGCTATCTTGGTAGAGGCACTAAGAAACTTGACAGTATCATTGATTCAGGGATTGTTCCAAAAAATGATACAGAGGTTGGACATATTTACACTCTTGACTCAAACGCTTTTGTGTTTGGTGGCAAGCAAGGTCCGTTCTCTACAATTATGGCTACATATTGTGACCCAACGACTGCAGAATATGCAAACAAACAGTATGACAACGCATATATTAATGTTTCATTTACTGGTGGAACAATAACATTAAGTGTTCACGAAATTGAGGGCTATATGTTGTCTTCAATAATTGTTGAACTTTATATTGTAGAAGCTGGTACTGGTGGTGTTGGTGAGGCAACAAAAATTTACACAATTTTACCAGATGCTGTTGAGGTTTCATCATCTGGTTCACGAGTGAATATAACTATAACAATACCAAAACTTAAAAACTCACAATATGAGTTAAGAATCTTCCAAAAGCCAATTGAATATGAAGTAGTTTATGATAGTGCAAATAGTGCGGGAGATACAAATCCAGCAACGGGTACTGTTGAAAAAACTAAACATTTGTATAATGTTCCTTCAACTGTAAGAACTGATGCAACTTATATTAAAGAGGGTTATACGGCTATTGGTTATTCTAAAGAAAAGAAAACAGGAAGTGACCTAACCGAAGCAGATTGTTATTTCTTATTGCCGGGTTTTGTTGATGATGCAGACAAAAATAAAAGTTCTGCCATAAATGAGAATTTATGGACTGGTACTGAGGCAACAGCGAATAAAACAGTGATTTTATATGCTGTGTATAAAGCTAACGAATATAACATCATATATAATACTAATGATAATACAATGGGTAATGGTTCTTCACCAGCGGAGACAACTACCGAGATAAGCAAAACTGTTGTATTTGATAAACAATTTGGGGCACTTAATGTAATAAAGAGATTTGGTTATACTTTCAATGGTTGGTTTACAGCTAAAGAGGGGGGAATCAAAGTTCAAGAAGGTAATACTTTAGATATTGAATTATTCAATAAGATAAAAAATCCTGAAGACGATAAATCTGTAATATTGTATGCTCAATATACGGCAAAAAGTTATACAATATCAATTATCCTAAATGATAGAGCGAATGGTAATGGTTCGTCTGATGCAGTTTGTGAGTCAGGAAGTTTAAGTCAAACGCTAACATTTGATGATGACTCTAAAAAATTTGTTTATCCAACAATTACAAGAGTTGGTTATGATTACAAAGGTTTAAGAAGTGAAATGACTAATGCCATCGATGCAAAGGCGTTAACATCAGCAGACTATCTAAGTGCAACAGATTTCAATTGGCAATTTATGGTGTCAAGCGGGTTTGATAATGACCAAATAAATCAAATTGATAATGCTCAAAGTATGATGGTTTATTGTACATATACACCAAAAGCGTTTAAGATGTATGTCAACTTAAACAACACAAAAATGGCAAATTATGGTGATGAAGTTACTGTTGTATATGATGGTAGAAGTTATGTAGAAAAAGACCATTATGTAGACGGTTTAGAAATTACTATTGAATTTGATGCATTGCTTGGAACATTACCAACTATTACAATGCAAGGTTATTCATTAATAGGTTTTTATCAATCTAAGTCATATGATAAAGAAAATATTGGCGTAGGTGCATTAAATGAGACTACACCATTAGATTTTGAATTGTTTGAAGTCTTAACATATACAAATTCTTCAAATGTAGATACGGCACTTAAGTCATTATATGAAAGCGGTAAATACACATTCTCAATTTATGCTCAATACGGTATTAAAGAAATGGAAATTTCAACTACAGGTTCAACCGCAAGTATTGTCAAACTTGTGAATGGTGTAGGTAGTTATTCCGTAACAAATGGTGCGTCATTTGGAAGTGGAAGCAATAGTGTTATTGGTGAGTATGGTTGTGATGCAATTGTTGATATTTTGCCAGCCACAGGATATTTTGTTTCTTCATTAACAATATCATATGTTGGAGAGACTGGTGCAGGTGTTATTACAGTAATATTCACATTTGACAACCAAAAAGAACAAGTTTCATATGTTGCAAGCGGTGGTGTTTCAAGTGGGATTGGCTCATTTGGAAAGTTGAATGGTGATTATGCAACTGTTGCTGAGGGAATGTATCTAATGCATACCGGATATAGTCAGTATACAAATAGCTTAAAAACTTTTAGGGTTGTTTTAGGCTTTGAGTATGTAATGGAAAGCATATCTGTTGAGGTTACAGAAACACCATTATTGTTTACTGCAACATTTATGGTTCCAAATACTAGCGGTTGGGAACAATACACGCAAAAGCTAGTGCCATATGGCTCTAAAAACTTTGATAGTGATATAACAAACCCTTCATTAGTAGGAAAATCATTTATGTATTGGAGTACTGACAAATCAGGAAATGGAGTGTTAGACTCATCTGTAACAATTGTTACCAATACATCTTATTATGCACACTTTGTTGATGAAAGTGCTTCAGCTTCTGTGTCATTCTGGATATGGAATCCAGAGGCTGGATATTATGAACTTATAGAAACCGTCAATGGTAGTGGGGAGTTCTCAGGGGCTATGCCTAGTCCATCAACAGATGCTTGGCCTGGTGGAAGCTCTTACTATTTCTCAGGATGGCAGGTTTTAGGATATAAACCAAGTTCTCCTATATATAGAGAAAGAGGTAACTTTGATGGTGAGTATCAAGTTTACGGAGAACTAAATGTTTATGCTTGTTATCATAACAAAGGATTTACAGAACCATCTTATTCTACATCAGTAAAAGCAGTGACAGGAAATGCTACTTCTAACGGGTCACCATCAATTAGTAGTAATAAAAACTTTACTTTGAGTGATGTTGGAAAAACAGTCAAAGATTATTATTACTATAAGAAAAAAGTTACTTTCAGAGTTACTATTAAAACTGTAGATTTATACAAGTATGAATATAATAGGACGGGAGAGTATTCACCTGTTAGATTCTATGATTATGTTACATATGTTGCAGAAATTCCTTCTTCAAGTTCTGGAAACATTTCGTCTGCGTTAAGCAGTAGGCAACGAACAGTTTCGTCTCCAAGTGGTAGTCAAGATATTGATATTGATTCTTATACATATTCTTATACAGTAACTTATACATATAAGGTAGTAAAAAAGACGAGAACGGTAAAAAAACAAGAAGCAATAAAAGATGAGGAAGGAAATGTAACTGGATATAAGGATGTTTATGTGAAAGAAGATTACGCAACAACAAGTTATCAAGGTTCCTCAAGTACTGAATCAACTAGGAAAAAAGAGGCGTATAATGCATTAACCACAAAGACACATTACTTTGTTGCATATCTTTCTCCAAGAGAAAAAGGGGTTAATCATGAGTCATTTAAGTATTTGAGTAGATTCCCAGTTTTCTTTACTTTGAAGTTCCCTTCTCCATAAAATTATAAAATATTTCAAAAACATAGAAAAAATAGTTGATTTAGTTTGACACTTTTCTATGTTTTTGAGATAATATATTTAGAGTATGCTAAAATAAAGAGGTTAAAAAAATGAAAAAATTTATTAAAAGTTTATCTTTAATATGCTTGGCTATTTTAATGGTGTGTCCATTAATGCTTGCAGGTTGTTCTAAGAACTATACTGTAACTGTTGAAAAGGTTGGAGGTGGAACAAGTCAAATCCTATCTCACGCAACAGAGGGTGTTAATGTAGTAGGTAATAACACTGTTGAAAAAGGTGACAAGTTTGAAATTGCAATTAAGCCAGAAAATGGTTATGTGATTGGGGAAATCTATATTGATAATGAAGAATATACTGAGACATTTACTCCAGAATACCACGAGTTGTATATTGATGATATTAAAGCAGACCACAAGATAAAAGTAGTATTTGAAGCTATTGATAGATTTGTTACTTTCCAATGTCTTGAAGATGGTAACACTGGTGTGTATGTTACATATAACCAAACAATCACTCAAGGAACAACTGTTATCTTATATAATGGTGTTGCAACTGTAAAACACGATATGGTATTAGACCTTGAGCAAAAGTTTGCTTATGGTACAGGCGAAGGTAAGATTGCTTGGAAGTTATGGAATGGCACAACAGAAATCACTCCTGAACCACAAATGTTAATCAAAGGTAACTATATCTTTAGAGTGGCAATGACAAAAGCTGAAATTGATGCGATTTTAGTAGGTTAATTTAAAAATAATAAAAAGACAGCAAAAAAAGTGAACTTTAGGGTTTGCATTGGTATTGCTGTCTTTTTTTTGTGTTTTTATAACAATATTGAATAACAGATACATAAAGAAAAACAGATATTCTTCTAAAAAATTAATGTTGTAAAAAAAGTTAACACAAATTCGTTTTTTAGGATATAAACTCTGTTATTAATGGATGTATTTATCAAATAGGAAAACAAAAAAACAAACCGAATATGGCTTGTTTTTTTTTGTTGTTTATAGTTGGTAAATATAGGTTAGCTTTAGTGAAAAAAACAGGATTGTATATTAATTTTAAATTATTATATTAAAATCCTATTAGTTGGATTATGTAACCAATGGTTATACCAATGGCGAGCATTGCTCCAAGTAAAGCAAAGTTCTGCTTGATATTTTTATTTTGTTTGAATAGTACTACAAAACCAATACCTGCATTGACTATAAGACCTGCAACATATGCACCAAATCCAATGCCTCCAATAGTATAAAGTTCAGTTATAAGTACGGAGCTTGCACAGTTAGGTATAAGTCCAACAACTGCTGAGAGGAGAGGTGCGAAAGCTTTACTGCTGAGTAGGAAGTTTTTGATACTGTCCTCGCCAACAAGTTCTACAAGTCCCTCAAAAATTATGTTAATAATTAAAATGAATGCAAAAATTTTAAGTGTATGTATAAGTGGATGAAGAAGAAATCTTTTTGCTTTTGCTTTTTTGGAATCATCTTCAATATCGTGTCCACAACATCCAGTGTGATGAGATTTATTGTGTTCGTCAGTTTCTTGGTTATCGTGATTGTGTTCTTCTTCGTGATTATGATGGGGTTCGGTTTCGTTGTGTTCGTGATTATGTTCTTCGCTGTGTTCTTGTGTTTGAGTAAGTTGTTCTTCGTTTGATTTAAGTTCTTGAGAAGTTTCATTTTGTTTTTTGTCTGTCTTTTTATGATAATCTTCTAGCGAAAGGTGTTTTTCATTTGCTTTTTTAAAAATCAAATCAACTAAGTAACCTACAAGTATAGCCACGAAAAATTTTATTAAAAGCAAAGGTATTAATGAAAGTGCTTTATCTGGGTTTACAATCAAAAGAGGAATAGCTTCATCACTTGTTGCAATATAGACTGCAAGAAGTGTACCAATCTTGATTTTCCTTGATGCAAAAAGGTCTGTTGCAACAACTGAGAACCCGCATTGCGGTACAAGTCCAAATCCCGCACCAAAAAGAGTAGCCCACTTTCCGGATAATAACTTAGAGTGTTGCATTTTGCGTGCAGAAAAATACTCGATTACTTCAATCAAGATGTAAGACAAAAGTAGCCAAGGAAGAAGTATGGCTGAGTGTTTTAGTGCGTGTAAAATAAAATGCATTTTTGTACCTCTTATATAATATACCACATTTTTAAGAAAATGCCTAATATATTAACTGAATTAATATAAATTTTTCGTCAAAAAATGTCAATAGATTTCAAAAAATAAATAATGTTTTTTAAGGTTGCTCATTTTGTTTTACTTGCAGAAATGTTTATGATATAATAACCATAATAATAAATAAAAGAGGATTTTATGAAAGATAATATTGAACAAATTGAGGATGCTGTTTACAAACCGGGCAAGCGTTCTGTGGTTACAGGTGAAAAGATAAAACATAAGAGTGTTAGAAGAATAAAAAAAGAGCATAAAGAAAGAGCTAAAGAGGATAGAAAAGAACAAAAAATCTTAGATAAAAAGATTGAAAAGATGGACAGAAAGTTCAAAAAGACTCAAGTTACTGTTGAATCAACAACAATCTCTCAAAATGATGCAGACGAGGGCTTTTTAAAAGAAGGTATAAATAATGAGGCTGTAAGTGATGGGGTTGAAGTGAAAAATTCTGCTCAAGAAAAAATCCTAATAGTAAGAAGAGTTGAAAAGGGCGGGCCTGTAACACTAAAAAGAAAAGTGCTAAATGTTATAAGTTTCTTTTTGGTTGGTATTGTTGCTGTTGTTTTTGGATATATGGCAGGAAACTTCTATATAGCAAATGTTCTTAACAAAGTAGACTATGGTGCGTTTAAAGAGGCTGAGTTAAGGCAAGACGGACAATTAATGTATAACACAATTAAGACATCAGGAAGGGCTATTGACCAGTTTAGTGCTGTTGAACTTTTTGTTGGTGCAGAGTATATGCTCGGCACACAAGTAAATTACTATGCGGATATAGAGGGTTCTATTCAACCAAGTATTGGTAGTACTCAGGTTATTTGGGGTTATAAGAGTAAGCAAGACAATATCTATGATTGTGAACAAGTTTCTAAAGGTATGGTTTCTGTAGCTGAAAGATACACTTGGGATGTAAGCACTCAAACAGCTAATATTTATAAAGCAAGCAAGATTGCAACCAATAAAGCAGAGTATCCAAGTGACCCAACTTGGGTTATGGATTTGGATGAATACAGAGATGAATACGGAACCGCTCCGGATTCTCCTTGTGTTCCATATATTGTTTCAAACAAAACATATTTAGAGGGAACTGATAAGGTTACAAAATTAAAAGACGGAACTTATCAATTAACATTCCAACTTAAAACAGATGCTTCAGTAATTAACTATATTAAACAAATGAAGCATATGGCAGGACTTCCTGATTATCCAAACTTTAAAAGCATATATGTAACAGCAATTATTGATAGTGATTTGAAGTTAACATATTTAAGATATGACGAATCTTACAATGTAATGTACTTTGGTGTAATGGCAAGTTGTTCTGGATTTGTTCAATATGACTTTTCTTATTAAAAACGCAAAAATAAATGCATAAATGGTGAAAAATGGCTAAAAAACACTGGTTTTACGGAAAAAATATACTTTTGACAGGTGTTTCAAGTGGTATTGGTTTTTATATGGCAAAGATGTTTGCGAGCAAATATTCTTGCAATGTTTTTGGTGTTGGACGAAATATAGAGAAACTTGAAAACGCAAAAAAAGTAATAGATGAAGAGATAGAAAAATTTTCTAAAACAAAAAAAGGCAAACTTTCAAAGAGGGGTAGTTTTGAGTATTTAAGCAAAGATATTTCTTCTTTTGAAAGTTGGCAGGATATTAAAAAAATATTAGGTGAAAGAGATTTTTCTGTTGATATCTTAATTAATAATGCTGGGATAATGCTTCCATTTGATAGGTTTGAAAATCAAACGCCTGAAGATGTTAAAAAGGTTTTTGAGACAAATTTCTTTGCACATATTTATTCTTATAAAGTTTTTTTAGAAGACTTGAAAAGGGTAAAGGGTGCGATTATAAACATCTCAAGTTCCTCAGCCCTCTGTCCAGTTGCGGGTGAGGCTGTATATGGAGCTAGTAAGTCAGCCGATAAAAGTTTTACAGAGGCAATCTCAATTGAGCATAAAAAACAACTTTATATCGCATATGTTTGCCCTGGGTTTACAAGTACTGATTTGTTTAGAAACGAAGAGGGTATGAGTAAGCTTGTAAAGAGTGTTTGTATGCCTGCTGAGAAAATGGCGAAGAAGATTATTAGGAGGCTGGCAAGAAAAAAGAGAAGAATTGTGCTTGGTATTGACGCACATTTTATGAGTGGTCTTAATAGGCTTGCTCCAAGAACTGCATCTAGTACAATTAGTGGAGTTTTAAAAGTAAGTAAAGACCCAATGTTTGATAAAGTATATCCGGAAAATAAACAAAAAAGAAAAGTAAAATAGGAGGAGTGAAACGCTCTTCCTTTTTTAATGTAAAAAGAAAGAATTATAATTTTTTTGAATAAATTCAAAATAAGTTGCTCAATAAGTTTTAAGTATGTTATTATGTATTTAAGTTAAAAATTGTCCTTGGAGGGAATTTTATGGCAGAGAAGTACGATATCGAAAAAGCCACAGAGTATGAAAAGGTTTTAGCAAGGCTAGAAAACACTTTTGGTGATTGGTTTAATGGAAAAATGGAATCTCCTAGTATGACTAGCAACCTTTATCCGTACACTAAAATTTTTGAGCCAATTAAGATTAATAGGCTTGAAGTAAAAAATAGGATAGTTATGGGTCCAATGGGAAATATTAACATTGCTGATGAAGATGGTAGACCGAGTGAAAAAATGATTGCCTATTTTGAAGCAAGAGCAAAAGGTGGGGTTGGATTGATAACAACAGGGCTTGTTCCAACATCTCACGGAATAGACCCAACAGTTACAGAAAAAGACAATCTTTCATATTTCCCTCGTATTGATAGAAGTAGAACAAATTTAGTCGGCTGGAGAAATTTAGCTTATGCGGTGCATAACTATGGATCAAAGATTTTTATCCAATTAACACCGGGGCTTGGTAGGGTTGGTAATCCAGAGTGTTTGCTAAGTAAACTTAAATTGCCAGTTTCTGCATCAATGAATCCAAACTTTTATATTCCAGCAATTCCTTGTAAGAAGTTGTCAACGGGTGCTTGTAAGAAGATTATTAAGAAAACAGCTCAGGCTGCCGCCGATGCAAAAGCTTGCAATATTGATGGTGTTTATTTGCACGGTCACGAAGGGTATCTTTTAGAGCAAATGACAAACACTGCATACAACAGGAGATTGCTTGGAAGATATTCAAATTGGCAACAATTTGGTTTGGATATGGTTGCTAAAATTCGTGAAAGATGTGGTGCTAAGTATCCAATTATGTATAGAATTGATTTGTCGTTGATGCTTAATGCTACTTATGGTGAAAATCTAAAGAAAATCAAGAGCCTTAAAAAGTTTAGAGATGAAAGACTAGTGATTGAAACTTTAGAATATATGGAGAACCTCGTAAAAGCAGGTGTTGACATTTTTGATGTTGACCTTGGAAGTTATGACAACTGGTGGTTGCCACATCCACCATCAAGTATGCCTTCAGGTTGTTACTTAGAGATTTCTCAAATTGTTAAAGATTATTTCAAAGAAAAGAATATTAAGAGCAATGCCGGACTTGAAGTTCCTGTTGTTGCTGTTGGTAAACTTGGTTATCCTGATTTAGCAGAACAAGCTTTAAGGGACGATAAGTGCGATATGGTAATGCTTGCAAGACCTCTTCTTGCAGACCCAGAGTGGGCAAATAAGGCATATGCAGGCAAGACTCAAGATATTAGACCTTGTATTGGATGTCACGAAGCTTGTATCAAAGAGTTTGTTGATGGAGGTCATCCACAATGTGCGGTTTGTCCAACTACAGCTTTTGAGACTGGTATGCTTGACGGAATTAAAAAAGCAGAAACAAAGAAAAAGGTTGCAGTTATTGGTGCTGGTCCTGCAGGTGTTGTTGCTTCGAAGACTCTTGTTTTGCGTGGGTATGATGTAACTTTATATGAAAAAGAAGATGTTGTTGGCGGAACGCTAAATGTTGCAAGTGTTCCAAAGATTAAGTATGAGCTTAAAAACTATGTTAAGTACTTGACAAAACTTGTTGACGATATGAAGAAAGAAAAGAACTTCAAAGTTGTATTTGGAAAGAAAGTAACAGCGGAAGAATTAAAAGAAGAAAAATATGATGCAATTATAACTGCGACAGGTTCTTCTCAAGTTGGTCTTCCAATAAAGGGTGCGGTGCAAAAGCATGTATGCTCAGCAGTTGAAGCTCTTAAAGATGTTGAAAAACTTAAAAATGCCAAGAATATTGTGATTGTTGGTGGTGGAGATTCGGGTTGTGAACTTGCTTATATGCTTAAGTACGAGATGGATAAGAATGTAACAATTGTAGAAATAGCTCCAACTCTTATGACAAATTCTTGCACTGCAAATAGAGGACATATTCTTCACTATCTTGACAAAGCTGGCGTAAAGTGTTATAACTGCTCTACAGTGAGTGAGATTGGTACAGATACTGTCGAGATTATGACAAACTCAAGCAAAACAGTGCCTTCTCCTTATGATACATGGACGCCAGTGCTTCCGGATAATATTCATAATCCGCTTGCGAAAAAGATTAAAAGCATTCCAAAGGCTGTGAGTGTTGAGGCGGATTTGGTTGTTCTTGCTGCGGGAACAGTTTCAAATAATGAACTTTATAAGAAACTTCAAGAAATAGTTGCTGCACCAGTTATTTATAATGTTGGTGATAGCAATGCTTGTGGAAAGGTGTTTACCGCAGTTAAGTCTGCGTTCAATGTTGCAAAAAATATTTAGCTAAAGAAAATTTACGAGGATTATTATGGCTTTAAAAATTTATAATTCATTTACTAAACAAAAAGAAGTGTTTAAACCAATTCACGAGGGAATGGTTGGTATGTATGTGTGTGGGCCTACAGTTTATGGGCCTCCACACTTAGGTCACGCCAGAAGCTACACTAATTTTGATGTTATTTTTAGATATTTTCAATTTTTGGGATATAAAGTTAAGTATGTTCAAAACATTACAGATGTAGGGCATCTTGTTGGTGATGGTGATGATGGAGAGGATAAAATTTTAAAACAAGCAAGAGCTGAACAAGTTGACCCATATCAAATTGCTTATAAGTATGAAACAATGTATTTTGATGCAATGGCAAAATTAAATATTATGAAGCCAAGCATCAGTGCGAGAGCAACTGCATTTATTCCTGAAATGATTGAAATGGTTGAAGATATCGTTGCTAAAGGATATGGCTATATAACTGAAAGAGGAAACATTTATTTTGATGTTAGAAAATTCTCTAAGTATGGTCAACTTTCCAATAGAAAACTAGACAATAATGTTTCTGGTGAAAGAATTGATATCGCTGATGATAAAAGAGCTCCAGAGGACTTTGCTTTGTGGAAAAAAGCAGAGGGTGGTCACTTAATGAAGTGGAAATCTCCTTGGGGTGAAGGTTATCCTGGTTGGCACTTAGAGTGTTCAACTTTAAGTAGGAAATTTTTAGGTAAAACTTTTGACATTCACGGTGGCGGAATTGACAATATTTTCCCACATCACGAATGTGAATGTGCTCAAAGTGAAGTTGCAAATGGAGTTAAGTTTGTCAACTACTTTGTTCACAACAATTTAGTGACAGTGAATGGAACAAAGATGGGTAAATCTCTTGGAAACTTTATTACTTTAGATGAGTTGTTTGCAAAGTTTGACCCAATGTATGTAAGATATTTCATTTTACAGTTTAACTATAGAACACCTGTCGACTTTACAATGAAAGCTATTGAAGATGCCGGTGTGCAATTTGAAAAAATTAGAGATAGTTATGCAAAACTAGAAGAACTTGCTGGAGGAGAAAGGGTTGAACCAAAAACTGCAGAGGCTGTAAACCTACTTAAAGGTTTTGTTTGTGCTATGGATGAGGACTTTAATACCCCAGTTGCAATTGCTGAAATGTTAAAAATTAATAAACTTGCTTCTTTGGTAAAGAACAGTGCTGAAGCAAAAGAACTTTTATCTGTTATGGATAAAATCGGTTTTGTTCTTGGATTAGATTTTAAGAAAGAAGATAAGAAAGACAACGGCAATGAAGAGATTTTAGCAAACATTATTGCTGATATAAGAACTAAACTTAGAAGTGAAAAGAATTATGTATTAAGTGATTATATTCGTGATGAACTTGCGAAAAATGGTATTGTTGTAAGCGATAAAAAAATATAACAAAGAAGCACCAAACCAACAAAGGTGAGGTGCTTTTTATTTGCTTTCTTGACAGATTTTTTATAAAAGAGTATAATACCAATGCTCTAAAACACGGAGGTGCAAATGGGTATTATTAATAGACTGAAGAATAAAAGAAAATTTGATGCCGTTGAGTATGTAGATGATGAATTCATATTTAGTGTTGGAAAACAGAAAGACGGAAAGTACAGTCTTATGAAAAATGATAAGATAATAAAAGAAGATTTAGATTTTGTTTCTATGAACCTTAGAACTAAAGATGTTGGGGAAAATAGAGAATTTTTTTATGCAATGCAAAATGGGGTTTTGTTCCTTTATAGTTGGTTTGGAGAGGAGTTGACACCAAACGGACTTTTGACAGGCAAAGATTATTTGAATATATCAGGATATGAAGCTGAAAGATATAGTGAAAGTGAGATTTGCTTAAAAAATTATGCAACGGGTCATATTGTAACTCCTCAACAAATATTTATTTATCCAAAGAAAAGAAAAATTACAGAGCCTTTTGAAAAAGTTGAGTATTTTGGTAGAGAAAAAAGGGTTACGGCAGAAAGAACAGGAGAGAAATATTATCTAGATAAAGAGGGGAATCAAACCTCTGCAAGATTTGAGGATGAAGGCAATCAAAATAAATACGGAATATCTGTTGTAACAATGTTTACCAAGCGACATGAAAAAAGACAAGTGTTATGGGACAAAAAACATAAACTCCTTAGTCGTCTTTGTTTTGAAATGAAAGAAATAGACATTGGTTTTTTGGGTGAAATGTTTTTACTTCGTAGTAAAGATGGTTCAATTGTGCATTTTCTTTATGATCAAAACGGAAAAGAATATGAGCGTGCAGTAGAGTCTGTTTCTTGCTTGGGTAAAAGCGGGGCTGTGTTAAAACTTGCTGACGGTGGTTACCATTTAGTAGATGGAGACTGCTCTTTTGTAACAGAAGCAGACTGGTTTTTTATGGATAAGTGGAGAGGATTTATTCTTTTTAGGAAAGATGATGATTATCATATTGTCGGGAGGGATTTTAGTAAAATCTTTCAAGTTAACGGAGATGTTGCAAGACTTATGATTAATAAAATCGCAGGAAGGGTAGAGTTTGAAATGGGGAACAAAGTGATTGCTTCTCATGAAGATATTGAAACAACTGCGATGGCATTTGATGTTATTTTAGAAGATAATAAAAAATATGTTGAAAAACACGAAAAAACGCAAATTGCAGGTATAAACAATGCAAAAAGCGTGTTATATTCATTAAAAAGAGCAAAATTGGCGAGAGCGAAGAAGTGTGATAAAAAAGATGCAATGTGTGAATTATTTATCAAAACAACTTCTAATAAAAATCAAGATGATGATGAAATAGAAATTACTCCAATAGAAAAAGAATAAAATATTCATAATAAAAAAACTCTTTCATTAGAAAAAATGGAAGAGTTTTTATTGTGTTTATTCTGCCAAAAATGAACCGTTTATTGTAATCAAAGATTGACTTTGTGCTGGTATGTCTAGCACGGCTGGATTAACTGGAAGTGTTAATACATTTTGATAAATTGAGTAGTCTGTTGCATCAAAACTTCTTGTTCCGTATTGGTCATTTATTGTTATTGAATTTACAGAAAAACCAGTTGGAAGATTGTCAGTGATAACTAAATTTTTAGCGTCTGCAAGTCCGGTGTTTGTTACTAATAAAGTATAGCTGTAGTTGTCTGTTGAAGTGATTTGACTTTTGCTAACATCTTTATTAATTGTTATGTTTGCAGATAATAATCTGGGTATATTTGTTTCACTGGTGTAGGTTGAACCATCATTAATAGTAAAAGTTGTTCTGTTTATAACATTATTAAAAGTCATAGGGATGTTTTCGTCAACCTTTGCTATATATGTAAGTAAAATGCTTCCGTTTGGGAGGATTGTGTTTGTGATATTGTAAGTTAAAGGCTCTTGGTTTGTTGGTGTTATTTGAACCACTGAGTCGTTGATAAACAATCTTGAAGAGCTGTCAAGGTATGAAACATAATTTCCTAAATCAATAGAGACATTGAGATTGTTGATTTCTTTAGTTCCAGTGTTTTTTATAAGTAGAGAATATGTGATGTTTTCTCCTGGGCTAAATGATGTTTGGTATGTTATAGTAGAAATGTCTATGCTGTAATCATCAAGAAGAGTTGTGTTAGCAATGTTTGAAGAGGTTGTTAAAATTTGAGTTGAGCCATCAAAAGTATAGGTGGCGCTAGCTTGGTTGCTGATAATGGTTGCCATTAATTTTCTCCTTAAAAATATTGATACAAGTTGGTATCTGCTTTATCTTATGAAAGAACAAAAAAACTTGTGAAAATCTTGTTAATTTGTTTGTGTTATTTGAGTAATTCATTTATAATAAGAAAGCATTATTTTTTGTGCGATAAAATATAAGGAGATTATTATGGACGAGAAGAAATATACAATGGCTGAACTTCTTGCAGAGTTCGGTGATGGCTTTGATAAGATGGAAGATGATGAGGAAGAAGTTGTCATAGAACAAGTTGAAGAAGTAGAAGAAAAGAAAGTAGAACCTGAAGAAAAAGTTTTAAAAGATATAACAATCAAGTGTAAAAAGTGCGAACAAGATTTTGTTTGGACAGTAAGAGACCAAGAGTTTTATAAGGAAAAGGGTTTTTATAAACCAACAATCTGTAAGGATTGTAGAAAAAAAATAAAAACTGTCAATAACTTCCATAAGATTGATGATTAATAATGTAAGGAGGGCAAAGCCCTCCTTTTTTATTGCATAAAATTACAAATTTTAACAAATACTAAAAACTGTAAAAAAATTTAAAATACCCCTTAAAATCATTTGACATTTTGTCGGGGGGGGGGTAGACTAGAATTGTTAAATTGTAATTAAGTAAAGGTATGTATTGATGCGGACATATTTTTGCTTGAAACAAAAATTTATACAATGGAGAAAAGTATGAAAAAAGAAAAGAACACGAAAAAGAAAGGCTTTTTCAAAAAGGGACTAGCTCTTACTTTAACCGCTGGCATTATGGCAGTTGCGTCAGTTGGTTTGGTTGGTTGTTCTGGTGGAGAAGACGGAAAGAATGGTGCTACTTGGTTTAGTGGCCAGGATTCTCCGTTTGAGTCTACAGGAAAAGTAGGCGATTTTTACTTTGATACTGACGACTATAATATTTATACAAAAACGCAAATGGGTTGGGTAATTATATCTAACATTAAAGGCGCTCAAGGTGACGAGGGTGCCGTTGGTCCAGAAGGTCCACAGGGCGAAACAGGCGAGACTGGTCCTGAAGGACCTCAAGGTGTACCGGGTGTAACACCAACGGTTGAAATAAATGACGAGGGTTACTGGGTTATTAATGGAGACAACACTGGAGTATTGGCTGAGGGTAAAAACGGCGAAACTGGTGAAATGCCAGAGATTACAATCAATAGTGAAGGTTATTGGGTAATTGACGGAGTGCCAACAACAACTAAAGCTCAAGGCGAAACAGGTGAGACCGGTCCAGAGGGGCCTAAAGGAGAGGCTGGAACTTCATTCTTAACAGGTGAGGGAACGCCTTCAAATACTTTAGGTAATAATAATGATGTTTATTTGAACACAAATACATTTGACCTTTATAAAAAGGTGAGTGATGCGTGGACTTTAATTGGCAACATCAAAGGTGAAATTGGTGAGGCAGGTAAAGATGGTGTAGATGTTGGAACTTTAGATAGTTCTAATTATATGCATATTTCGTTTGATGATGTTCAAACTTGTTTCTCAAATTTGACAGCTAAAGGCTATGATAGTATGTATGATGAACCATTCTTTGCTTGGTTAAAATCATTGCACGATAATTATGGAGCAAAGATTAGTTTATATGTGTATAATAACTCTCTTGGTAGTGTTCCTGACACATATAAAGAAGAATTTTTTGAAGCGAAAGATTGGTTAAAAATTGGTCTTCACGCGTCAAATGGTTCTTCAAACTATGGTTCTTCAACTTATGAGCAAGGTAAGAGTGCTTGGAACTCTTTTGTTGATAATGTAATAAGAATCACTGGTTCATATTTAAGTGTCGATAGAATGCCAAGACTTCACACCTTTGCGGGTTCTAAAGAGGCCTTAGAGGGTATGAGAGATGCAAACTATGGTGCTCTTGGTTTCTTGTCTGCTGATGATGATAGAAAATCATATTATTTTGATGATGAACAAACAACTTATATGTATTCAAATGACCACTTTACAGACCATGTAAATGGTTTAACATTTGTTACAACAGACCTTAGAACAGATTGGTTTATGAGTAGTTTTTCAACTCAAAACACTTATAGAGCGCCAATCAAAGATAATGTTTATGATGAATTAGTTTACAGATACACAACTATTGATTTTGCAAACTCTATTAGTTCATACATTTTGTTTGGTCACGAGTGGCAAATTTATAATGGTTCAAGTATTACAGATACTGGTAAAGAATATTATGAAGATGCTTGTAAGTTTGCAAAAGACTTTAATATTAATTTTGATTTCTCTCAAAACAAAGCATTCTCACCAACAATATATGATGTTTATCCAGAAAACACAGTGGTAATTCCTGACTCAGGTTCTGGAGACAATTCTGGAAGTGGTGGTGGAACAGAAGATGATAGTGGTTCTGGAGACCAAGACCCAAATGTTGAACAGGTTAATTACTATGATACAACAATGACCGTTGTTGACAGCATTAGCGAAATGGTGTTTGATGGAAATTATGCTCCTCCAGGAGGTGCAACAGCCGATTTTTCAGCAGGAACAGTTGTTGGAAGAGCTACATGTATTACAGAAGTATTGGCTGTAAGTGGTGGAGAGACAATATCTTTTGCTTCTAATTTGGCTGAAATATTTGGCTCAACAAACTTATCTTTTGCACTGATAGAATTTGCATCTGCACCATTGTCTAGAGATACTATGTCATTCCCAAATGTTACTTCTGGTACTGCTACAACAGAACAAAAAGCAGCTTGTGCATACGCTTGGCTCACTGAAGCCCATACATTACAAAGTAATACTAGATATGTGATACTCGCATTCAAAAATGGTGATGGCAGTGTTGCTTTTACAACTGAACAACTAGCAAAACTACCAAATTGTTTAGTTCTTGGTGAAGCAACTACAACCCCTGGTGGCGGAGAAGGTGGTGGTTCTGGTACTGAAACTCCAGACCAAGGAGAAACAGAAGACCCAGAGGTTCCACCAATTGATGTAGATACAGCAACTACTACAACTTTTGACGGAACAACTTTGGCAATTGTTGATTCATTAGACCAAATCACATATACTAACGGAATGTCAATTAATGGCGCAGGCTTAAGATATACCGCTACCGCAGGTAGAGCAGTTTCACAATCTCAAGTATTGAAGATTGGTGAAAATATGAGCAAACTAACATTATTACAGAACGCTAGTGTAAATCTTTCATTTACAGTTTATGAGTTCACAACTTTGCCTTTAGATTCGACTAGCTTTTTAGAATTAACTGCAGGAACTTGGACAACTGAACCTCATACTTTATCATCTGCAACAAAATTTGTTATGATTCTTTTCAAGAATGAGTCAAATACTTCAGCAAACTTTTCAACTGAAGATTTAGCAATTCTAAACACTTGTGTAAGCTTTGAATCTGCTCCAGTAGCAACAACTGCAACATATTATGGTAACACACTCGATATTGTTGACAGTGTAAGCGAAATGACATTTGTTGTTGGGGCTCCAGCTGGCGGTGCAGATGAGGGTTCAGCAGGTGACGGATTTGGCAACACTGCTGGTCGTGCGGTTTGTAAGACAGCAGTACTAAGAATTGAAGGTGGAGAAACTCTTAACCTTGTACAAGCAGTTGATGGAACAACTGTAACCTTTGCTGTTACAGAGTTTATAGGAGCGGATTTATCACCAACAACATTAACATATTCAGCATCTGCAAGCGATACAGCTTCGAAAAATGCAACCGCAAGAGCTTGGTTGTCAGGAAATCATACAACATCAACAAACACAAGGTATGTTTTGGTTGCTTTTAAAAATGGAGATGGTTCAGTAGACTTTACTCCTGAACAACTTGAGCAATTGAAAAACTGCATCACAATTTCTTAGATTAAAATTAAACAAAAAAATATTTAATTAAAAAATAGTAGAAGAGTCAAAACTGGGGTGAAAATGCTTTCGCCTTAGTTTTGTGACTCTTTTTTTGTTTTGCTTGACTTAAAAAGGTAAATGTAACATAATATGCAAGAGGAAAATTTATGGTATATTTGATTAGCGATATTCACGGTGATTATGACTTATTTGTTAAACTTTTGAAAAAAATCAACTTTTCAAAAGAGGACAAAATGATTGTTGTTGGAGATATGCTTGATAAAGGCAAAAAGTCAGTTAAACTTTTGGAACTGTTTTTTGGTGAATATAGAAATAATTTTGAATGTGTAATGGGAAATCATGAACATAATTTTTTAAAGTATTACAATAAACTTCAGGAAGTAGATATATACACAGAAGACCAAATTGTTCAACATTGTAATGATTATGCAGACATTGAAGATGGTTTTTCTATTGAGTTTATAAAAAATCTTGAGGTGCTTCCGTATTTTATAGAAAAAGAAGATTATATTTGTGTTCACGCAGGTGTGCCTCTTGATGAAAATGATGTGATAAAAAATTTGGAAGAAGCAGAGATTGAAGAGCTTATCTATGACAGAAGTTTTAAAGCCCCACTAATATTGCCAATGAATAGTAAATGTGTTGTGTTTGGGCATACGCCTACAATATATTTAGGTGGCGACCCTGAGATAATTGCTTATAAAAAAGAGGGTGCAAAAGGCGACAAAATGAGCGATTATCACAAGATTCATTTAGACACTGGAAGTTACTTAACAGGAGTACTTGGATGTTGGTGTGTGGATGAATGTAAGCCTTATTATGTTCATAGATGGGAGTAATAATGACTTTCTGTAAAATGATTTGATATTCATTTGAGAGTAAATAAAAAACATAAAAGTATGCAGAGAAAACATAAATTTTGTATCTTTATAAAATTATTAAAAAACTTGAGGGGTGTTCTTCAAGTTTTTATTTTGCAAAAAAAATAAAAGCCACTAAGGGCTTTTACAATTATTCTTTGCCTAGTTCAACAGAAGATGAAGAGATACTTTCTTGTTTTTTGTCTTTCAAAGATTCAAGAAAAGAGTCTGCAATTTCCATAAGTTCTGCGGATGAAAGAGTTGCTGAAAAGGTTTGATTGTGTCTTCTGTCAAAATCGCAAAGGTTGTATTGATTGTTGTTTTTTGTAAATCTGTTAGGGTGAACTATGCAGTTTCTTAGGTGAACGATAAGTTCGCTCATAGAAGAAGCTCCGTTTATGTTTGGTGCAACTTTATTAAAAGTTGATTGAAGCTCTGTGTCAAGAGTTGTTGCGTTGGGTGTTGTTCTTTCGTAAATATAGTTGAATACAAAATTGAAATATGCTCTTTCTGTATAATTTTGTAAAGAATCTATAGAAAGAGGTAAGAGGGAGTCGTTGAAATAATTGAACTTTTGTGCTTTTGTATCATTTGAGTTTATTGTGAATAACAACTCGCCAATTTGAACAGAAGGGAAAAAGTTTTCATTTCTTTGGTCGATAATTGAAGAGATAATATAAGAAAGGCGGTGTTGTTTGTTTTCGTCAAAGAGAATGTTTTGAGCATTAAAAAATTCTTTCAAGAAGAAATTTCCTTTGAATAAAACATCATTAGCTTCAAGTTTGTTAACATCTTGGGCAACCAGACCGCAAAGCCTTGCAATGTCTTGAATATCTTCAAGTTCAAGCACTCCAGTTGTGTTGAGCTTGCTGTTGATTACAATTTTAAAAAGGTTTGATTTATTGATAAGTGGAACGCCGTTAATAGATTCTTCATCTTTTAAATCTTGAAGTAAGTGTTCAATTGGTTGTATTGTTGGGTACTTACTTAGAGAAGAAAGGTCAAAAACATCATTTCTAACATTTATATTGTAGAATTTTGGGTTTCTTGTTTCAAGGTTCAAGATATTGCAATTCACCATAGCTTCAGGGGAAGTGTAGCTTTCACTCAAGTTCCATAAAGACCAGGGGATACTGCATAAAAAGTTAAGGGGAAAAGAAACTTTGAATGTTCCGTTGTATGAATTAATGCTGAGTTGTTTGTTTTCAAAGTCATAAGAAAATTTAGAGTGTGCTATTGCGTTGCGGAGTTGTTTCAAAAAGTTTACATCAAAATTTTGATAGATGTGACCCCAAGATTCAACATTTACATCTGTCATATTGAAGGTGTCGGGAATTTCTTGAATAGAGGATAAAACGGTGTCCCAATCTTGAGAGAAGCATAAAAGAGAGAGCACCAAATGTAGGTGTTCAATGTTTTTATCATCAAAAGAAATAAGTTCCTCGGTTGCGTGTCTAAGTGCTCTTTTTATAAAAAAGTTTCTTCCGTCTTGGTTTGTGTAACTAGAGTATTCTTTTTTTGTTTGCTCACTTGAAAGATTGCGAATATTTGCGTTTGTTCTTTCAAGGATTTTAGCGAGCTTTTTAGTAGACTCAGCAAGAGAAATAAGTTGTTCTTTATTATCCATAATTGCCTCTGTTAGTTATTACAGTAGTTAATATAACATATAATTGTTATTTTTTCAATATGAAATTTATTGCAGTTTTTCAAATAGAATTAAAAAACACAAAATAAAAATCCATTCCAATAAATTGGTTTGGATTTTTTAGGTTTATAATATTGAGTCTAAATCGAATGTTAAATATAGTGTTTGATTTAATTTATTCATTTGTTGATGTGTGGATATGCGTAGGAGTGAAGAGCCAACACTTGTATCAAGACAAGCACACGCGTTGGTGCCAAAAAAATAAAAATTACTAAATTTGTTAAATAATCAAGACAAATTATTATTGTTTATGTTATAATATTTTCAATAAACATAAGAGGTATTTGATTATGAAAAAAATAATTTATATTTTATTATTACTTATAGTTCCGTTTTCCTTTTTAAGTGGTTGTAGTTTGTTTGGTGAAAGCAAAAAATATTATGATATGAATCAATCATTTACTTATAACGATGTAGAATTTAAAATCACAAATTTAAGAGAGGGACAAAGTTTTACAACGACAACAGGTTCAACAGAAACAACAGAAAACTACTTTATATTTATTGATATTTGGATGAAAAATAATGGTAAAAACGCATTCGATGTTAGGACTTCCACTTTTTCTATTGTGATAAAAGAAACCGAACAAGTAATTTCTTACTACCCAGGATACACTTATTTATATCCAAATAATATTGTAAGAGCAGAATTGAATCCAACCTTTTCTGGTTCGTATAGCATTGTTTTTGAGGTTTCACAACCAACTAGTTCTTGTAATTATCAATTAAGAGTTGGTGAAAATATTTTTGTTAATCTAAATGCAAATTAGTATGAATGTATATATAGACAAGTATTTAAACGATGATACAATAATTATTCATAAAAAAGATTCATATCCTAAATCTTGGATAGATTATTTAAATTCTAAAAAAAAGTTTTTGAAAAAATATAGATATGTGGAAACTTTTAATTTTAATAAATATGAAAAGTTAAAACAAACAACAGGATATGCAGACCCTTTTCTAAAAATGAATAAATACCATGTTAAGTATGAAGAATATTTTAATGAGTTTCATAATATTGTAAAAAATACCCATTTTACACTTATTTGTTATCATGCTACAAGACTAACAAAATATGAAGTTAATGACATAAGAGAAAATGGTCTAAGATGTTTCGATAAAGAAACTATAACAAAAAAAATTGATTTGTTATACAACAATAAATATATCAGTTTAAAAGAAAAAAATTTTTTAATCAAAAAAAATCTATTAAATCAAGAACAAGATAGGGCTAATAAAATCTTTTATGTAACCGGTTATTATGACATATCATATAATAGCCATAACAAAAGTTTTATTTTCGATTGTTTAAATAATTATGGTGGAGAAATTATTTATAATTTAACAGAAAACGCCAAGTTGCTAGAAAAATTAAAAAGTCATAGTAATCCATATATAGTTATTTTACAAATCAATAGTAAAAAAATAGATACTTATCAGTTAGCCAACTTGATATTTAAAAATTTTAATTCTAAAACTTTAAACTTTATCTCTTGTTGTGAAAATTCATGTACAAATATTTCATCAATTTTAGATATCGTAAGTGTAAATAAAAATAGTAAAATTGTATATGCTAATATAAATAAAAAAACAAGCCTTTAAAATTATTGGTTTGTTTTTTATATTTTGATATATAATTTATAAATAAAAAAGACTAAATCGGGGTTCGATTTAGTCTCAATATGGTGCTGGTGGGGCGACTCGTTAAGAAAACTCACCAGTGGTGAGTTTTTAGACAAAGCCGAGTGTGATTTATAATCATACTCCGGAGGGCGCTAGGCGACCACCTAAAAACGCTTAATTTAAATAAAGAAAAAAACGATTGTATACCGTCACAATCGTTCTTCTAGTTGGTGCTGGTGGGGCGACTCGTTAAGAAAACTCACCAGTGGTGAGTTTTTAGACAAAGCCGAGTGTGATTTATAATCATACTCCGGAGGGCGCTAGGCGACCACCTAAAAACGCTTAA